>NC_008942.1:1203308-1804962 GCF_000015765.1 Methanocorpusculum labreanum Z
GAGTACGGGTTCTGGGTCGTGGAGACGGCTTCGCTGAGGGATTTCCCGCAGGAGTTCAGAACGTTCGAGATCACGCGGTATTCCGATGAGCTTGTGGGTATCAAGACGGTGTGTGTGGATGTCGATGTGGAGGGAGACCCGCTCGCGGAGAAGTCCCGGTCCTATTCTATCGCGGCGGCACAGATGAGCGGGAAAACCGATGTCGGGATCGAGAATGCGGAGCTTCTCGTCCGGGTTAAGTGAACAGTCGGCTGAATCAATTCATACTTTTTTTCGATTGGGGTTTTGGGGAGTGGGACATTAAGTTTCAGCACACGAAATGCACGAAAGTAAAGACGAAAACACGAAACTATCTAAAATCAACTAAATGCACAAAAAACAAAGAGGGGGGATATTCTATTTTTGGACGCATGAGAAAAACCAACCGCGAATCGGCGCGAATCCGCCCTTCGGGCGAGAAGAATCGGATTTGCTATTCCTCACTTGAACTCGGCGGGTCTTATCGTCCCGCCGGTTCATCCCTCATCGGGAACGTTCGGGCAAATCCTGTCGCCGCCCCGGCGGCTCCTTGATTAGGGAGTAAAGATATCTTTTATTTCTGACTGGGGTGCGGGAAGGCGACTCCGGCGTGGAGCCCGACGCGGTGGAGAATCCTCATTATAGGATGCAGGAATGGAAACCGACCTATGGATTTTTGATTAGTAGAATATTTCGTCTGGATAGTCATCAGCAGGATAATCATCCCAAAGCAGCATTTCCTTCACTAATTCCTTGAGTTTATATTCCACATCGTTCCCAAGTTCACATTCCCAAATTACGAAAACCCGCCACCCCATTTCCCGAAGCTGTGCATAATTTCTCTCATCGCGTAATTTATTTTGTTGAAATTTAGCAATCCACCACTCCGTATTCGTTTTGGGAATGGTGGCACGTTTGCACCCCGCATGACCATGCCAAAAACATCCATTCACAAAAATGACGGCTCGATATTTGGAAAGAACGAAGTCCGGTTTTCCCGGAAGATCGGTCCGACATCGTCGATAGCCGATATGAGATTCCCTCAGATAGGAAGCAACGAGTTGTTCCGGTTTAGTTTTCTTTGACCGAACTCGACTCATCATCCAACTACGGTGTTCGGGAGTTACTCTATCCATGGTGAATTATTTATCGATTTGTTTGATTTTACTATGCTGCAAACATAACCACGTAAGCCGGGATTTCCCAACTCATCATAGCTTAATGCATATATCCATTAAACTCTATGCTGATAATATTCGTATTTCCAAACATAAGTGTGTTGACCACAACCGATTATCTATATGAAATTAGAGATAGAATGAAATATTATTCATCGACATATATTGTCGATTGATATATTCCCACTGAATCCGATGATTTAAATGATAAATGAAGAAACAATCCCCCTAAAAATCAGCCCAAGGGCATTCACTGCATTTGGAGCCGATCTCGTAACGAATGATAATATAGCCATTACCGAATTGGTGAAAAATAGTTACGATGCATTTGCCTACAATGTTGTGGTAGAATTTGGCGAAGATGAAGGAGGAGCGTACATCAAAATCATCGACGATGGACTTGGAATGACGCGTCAGGTAATCAAAGAGGTATGGGCTGTTCTTGCTACTAAACATAAAGTTAAAAATCCCCTTATTGAACGCGATGGCAAAATAAGGAAAGTCTCGGGAAACAAAGGGCTTGGTCGTTTTTCCGCAGCAAAACTTGGGAACACTATGGATATTTGGACGAAAAGTCCTGATGATGGATTTTTAAAGATAAAAATAAACTGGAAAAACCTCGTAGACTTCGATGATCTGGGTGAGTGTCAAATCACAATGGAAGAACTTAACGATACAGCCATCTTCCAGAATCCCGGTACCGTTATCCGAATTGGTGATCTAAATTCCATATGGAGTCCTGAGAAGATATTGGAGACAAAGGATAGTTTATCCCGTTTAATTGCCCCGTTTAAAAATATTGATAATTTTACTATCCAACTCAGATCATCCACTATAGAAGGGCCTGTTAATATAACTGCCCCTAAATTTATTGAAAAACCCCCATACAAAATTACCGGCAATGTCGATGCAATAGGGACGATACATTGGGAATACACATATTCCCCGACAAACATTAACCATAATCCAAAAACCAAAACTGGAATAATAAACTGGAATGAAGGTAAATTAGGATTTACGGGTTACCAGGAGCAACTCTCTCTCCAGGAATGTAGTGGTGAAATGGATTATTCATGCGGTCCATTCAGTTTTGAAATAAGAGTTTGGGATTTAGATGTGGAAAGCAGAGGAGAGATATCCGCACATTATGATATCGGAAAAAATGATATCAGACGTGCTCTAGCACAATACAAAGGGCTGTCAATCTATCGGGACAATATTCTCGTTCTTCCTAAATCCGATGCTTCAAAAGATTGGTTGGGGATCGATTTACGTAGAGTTAGCAGAATCGGTAAACGAATCAGCACGAATCAAATCATTGGCATAGTAAACATAAACTCAAAGGATAATCCAGAACTAAAAGACACAACCGATCGTGAAAAATTAATGGATACAAAAGAGTACAAGGAGTTCATCAATCTTCTTGGCTCAGTCATCAATGAACTGGAAAATTTACGATCTTTGGACAAAACCAGGGAATCGGAAACAAGCAGTAATGGGAAAAAACCCCTAGTGAATCTTTTCACGAGTTTATCTGCAGAAAGATTGGTCGGGAAAGTCGAACTTGCAGTAGAAAAAGGGGAGGATAATAAACAAATTTTAAAATACGTCAATGAATTCAACAATGAGAACAGAGAGAACTTAGATGATTTGCAGAAAAGAGTAACGTATTATGCACAAACCGCCTCGTTAGGTTCTGTGGCAACAGTTATTCTCCATGAATTACTTAATGGAATGAATGCCATTATAAGATTTATCAAGCGTGTTGATAAAACGTGTTCCCCATTAGAAACCAAGACTCGTGAGGCCCTCAATGATGCTTCAGAGAGTCACGCACGGTTGGTTGATCTAGCACGGACTTTTTCCCCATTGGTCAGAAAAGATTTGTATAAGGCAGAATATAAATGCCTTGTGCGTGAAACGGTGGATAAGAGCATCCGTCTTATTCGTGCCGGAGATAATGCACAAGGAGTTGTGATTAATAATTATCTCCCTAATAACATTCTCCTCCCAATCCATGAAGGATTACTGCAAACGATATTTATCAACTTGCTCGACAATGCCTGCTACTGGATTCAACAGAATGGTCAAGAAAAAACAATCGATATAACGGCAAAAATAATAGATGACAACCAAAAAATAAAGATATTTGTTAGTGATACCGGCGTTGGGGTTTCGGAAGAAGAGTCTGAATGTATATTTGAAGCAGGAGAAACGTCAAAATCCCAGGGATTCGGTATGGGATTGGTTATTGTGACTGAAATTTTAAGTTATTATGGCGGGAAAGTTGGGGTTCTGTTTCCAAGCTTATCAAGCGGAGCGACATTCGAAATTTGCATCCCGCTTGCAAAAGGAGCTGAATAATGAAAGTTCTTATTGTTGATGATCAACAGGCAACCGTTAAAGGAATCCGGGATTATTGTGAGGATCAGGGGTGGATGTGCTGCATTATAGAGACATTCGAGAATAGTTATGAAAAACTTACCGATTACAATCCCGATGTTGTCATCCTTGATTGGAAAAATCAGGAAACAGGTAGTTATGATGGAGAAGATATTCTTAAAAACATATGGGAAAATAGTTTCAGACCGGTTATAGTTTTTTCAGCAATGCCGCTCAGCGATTTAGAGGGAAGGTACAATCATCGTTTAATTAAAGTGATACAAAAAGGAGATGAGGAGCCGGTTATTCAATATCTCGAGAACATTAAGACCACCGCTCCCGTCCTTTCAACAATTAGAACAGATTTTAACGACGCGATGACTCATGCATTGAATATTTTTGATGCAATTGATCAGACTCCCAATATTGAGGAGCGAGTCCAAAAATATGTCTTTGCAAAACGTGTTTTATCGCATTTCAGTCAGAAGATAGATGATGCTCAATTACCGCCTTGGACTCAATATCTCTGCCCCCCAATATCTACATCCTTGTGCACCTGTGATGTAGTTAGATGTATCAATGAGAATAGCAACCCGATAGGAAAACCGGAAGAATACTTCGTAATCCTTACAGCATCTTGTGATATGGTGGATTCCAAGACCCAAACACCGAAGGTGAAAAATGTGTTATGCGCACAATGTTGTCCGAAAGAGTGGTATTATCAAAATGGTCAGTTTCAAGAAGGTACATCACGAAAGAAAATAGCCGCAAGCGTTGAAAAGAGTCTAAAAATGGGTTATACAAATGAATACCGTGTTGCTCTTCCAGAAATGCCGAGAATATTGCCGCATCTCACTATCGATCTGAAACAGATTATGCTCATCCCACTAACTGAAATTGCTCTCAGTCAGATGAACATTAATTCCGAGCAACACAAATATTACAGAATAACCTCAATTGATAGTCCATATAGGGAACAGATCGTTTGGGCACATATGTTAAATTCATGTAGACCCGGAATTCCAGAGAGAGATCTAGAGACATGGACAAATCACATAGCACCAAGTTAATTGCAATTGATTTTTTTTGTGGCGGGGGCGGAATTACCAAAGGGTTGTCCGATGCCGGGATTAAAGTACTGGGAGGTATCGACATCTCGCCCGATTTAAAGAGAACGTATGAAGAAAATAATCATAATAAATTCGTAAATTTTGATATTCGAACGATCTCCGGTAGTAATATATACAAAGAATTTCCTGAAATCGAGGGAGATGAAGATAATTTGCTTCTTGCCGGCTGTGCTCCGTGCCAACCCTTCAGTAAACAGCGTAGAGCAAATACCGAACACGTCGATAAGGATTTGCTCACGGAATTCGGACGTATAGTAAAAGATGTATTGCCCGCTCACCTTCTTATAGAAAATGTTCCGGGATTGATGAAAAAGGGTCATTCAGTTCTCGAAAATTTCTTAAAAATACTGGATGAGTGCAACTACTCATACGACTACAAAGTAGTTAATGCAAATGACTACGGCGTTCCTCAAAAAAGAAAACGATTGGTTATTATTGCATCTCGATTCTTCATCCCAAAGATTCCCGATGGAGAATATGGTCCGAATAATTCCGGTAAAAAACCATATGTGACCGTAAGAGATGCTATTCTTTGCTATCCGCCAATACAGGCAGGAGAATCGGCAGATAGCGTGCCAAATCATTCAGCCGCATGCCTTAACGACAAAAACTTGACGCGTATTCGGGCAACTCCTCACGATGGAGGGGATAGACGAGCTTGGTCATCCGAATTAGTCCTCGATTGTCATAAAGGAAAAACCGGTCATACGGATGTATACGGACGAATGGCATGGGATGACGTTGCCCCGACGCTTACGAGCCGCTGTGCGAGCCTTTCAAACGGGAGATACGGTCATCCGGAACAAGACAGGGCAATTTCTCTGCGTGAAGCAGCCGCACTTCAAACATTTCCAGACGACTATATTTTTTACGGCAACAATGTATCCATTGGAAAACAGATCGGAAATGCCGTTCCCGTAAAACTCGCCGAGGTATTCGGGGAATATATCCTTAGTAACAGTAAAAAATAAGATTTCGTTTTTGAACTTTTCCAGCCACACTAAAAATAATGTGATGTACATCACATAATTTCCACGAATTATGTGATGAAACCCACACGATTATTTTAAAGACCGAATATTCACGTGCGGATGAATTCCCATAACCGTTCATATACCTCGAAAATAAGATTTCTCCACCGCAGTCACGCCCCGCATCCTGAATCAAAAATAAGAGATATCTTTACTCCCTAAGCAAGGAGCCGCCGGGGCGGCGACAGGATTTGCCCGAACGTTCCCGATGAGGGAGGAGCAAGACTGCAAAGCAGGCTTGCGAGAGTGAGGAACAGCAAATCCGATTCGTCTCGCCCGAAGGGCGGATTTGCGCCGATTCGCGGTGGGATTTCTCTTGTGTCCGCACCCAGCCATACCCTTCCCGAAACGCGGTAAAATATCCCACATACCTCCGTTCCATGTAACTAACCTATTGCTTAAACAAAGCACAACCATCCCCCCATCCTCAAATAAACAAAATCCTTCTTATTCCCATCTCGCGAAGAGGCCATTCAACAAAGACCGGACGGAAATCCTCAAAAAAACACATCTATAATCTGCATAATTCTCAGAAAAGATTCTGAAAATATCCGAGACATCTCATCCAAGCAGGCAATCCATTAAATATCATTACATCAATCATTCCATCAATGAATCTGTAAAGGAAAAGATCGTGTACCCCTACATAGAGAACATCAAAAAACATCCGATCACTGCATTTTTCCTGATCGCCTTTGCCATTTCCTGGATCATCTGGAGCATACCCCTCGTCATTCCTCTCAATACACCCGCATATATGATGCTCATCTGCGTCATAGGTGCATTCGGTCCGGCACTCAGCGCCGTACTCATCGCCAAACTCCTGAAACCCGCACAAATCGCCGTCCCACGATGGAAAAATATCCTCCGGTTCGCCGTCCTCTTCTGTATCATCCTGCCGTTCGCTCTTTTCTGGCCCATGCTCAACGGCAGTCTCGCTGACCCCGTCTTCCTTCTCCTCTGCAGTATCCTTGCCGCCCTCTCCGCCTTCGTCATAACCCGGATCTTCTCCCGTACCGTTGGTGTTCAGGATCTCATGCGTTCACTGGGGCAGTGGCGGGTAAAACCGGTATGGTATCTCTTCGCTCTCGCCGTATGGCCGCTGCTCCTCATCCTCAGCAGTGTAATCGATCTGCTGTACAGCGGACAATCCTTCTCGACATACATCTCGGGCATGGAAAGCATCCGACCGCTCTCCGCCGTGATTTTGTTTTTCACGATCCTCCTCATCGGCGGACCCCTGCAGGAAGAACCCGGATGGAGAGGATTCGCCCTCCCTAGACTGCAGTTCCTGTTCAACCCGATCGTTGCCAGTATCATCCTCGGATTTTTCTGGCAGTTCTGGCATGTCCCCCTCTACTTCACCGGATTCTATCCCTTCGACATGGCCGATATCATAGCCAGATTCGTCTGGTTCCTCCCCGGCGTCCTTATTGTAACCTGGCTCTACAACCGCAGCAGAGGAAGTCTCCTGATCCTAGTCCTGTTCCATGCATCCATCGATGCATTTCCCCAGATCCTGCCGGCACAGACCGCCAATGCCGGGAATATATTTAATGTGCTCCTCCTCATCCTGGCAGTCATCTTCGTCTTCACCGACAAAATGTGGAAAAAACGAACACCTGTCCCCGACAACTCGCAAAGCAAAGAGTAGCCCGCAAGGCAGAGAGAACCATGTTTATTTTTTTCTCTTATTCTTTTCCAAGGACAAGATCAACAAGCCGTGCGGAATGATCGGCCATGAACAAAGGAATATTCAACACATCATCATCCAGCTTCAGATTCAACAGAGAATATCTGACACGGACTTTGACCGAATCGCCGTACAGCTCTTTATATTTTTTCAGACTCTTCCCCGTAACATTCCGGTCGGATTTCACTTCTATTGGGATAATCAGATTTTTCCGCTGGACAATAAAATCGATCTCAAACTTTGGATTCAACGACGACATATATCCAGGCGATCCGTCAAACTGCCCAATGATCGCTTCCAGAACATAATTCTCCGCCAATGCACCCTTAAACGTGCTGAACACTTCATCCCCCTCTGCAATGACAGAAGGATCAAGGACCGACATACAGCCAAGCAGGCCGACATCAGCCAGATAAATTTTGAAAGCGGAGAGATCCTTCTGAGATGATATCGGCAGTTCCGGGGAACGCAGACGATACACTTTGCGCAAGAGATTCGCATCGCAAAGCCATTGAAGAGCGTTCTCATACTCCCGCGCCCGTGCCCCTTCCTTCACCACATTATACAGAAACTTCCTGTTTTCTTTTGCCAGCTGAGAGGGGATAGATTCCCAGATATACATGACTTTGGGAACATCCGACAACGGCTGAATGTGTTTTGCAAAATCGCGGGTATAGGCATTCAGGATATTTTGCTGGATTTTACGGACCTGATTTATGTCATGCTCCTTCGTCCACGCATACACTGCTTCAGGCATGCCTCCAATAATATAATACATCTTCAGCTTCTCGCAGAGCGGACCGAAAAATGCCTCCGGTATTGGTTCGATCTCCCGGATGCCGTCAAGATAGGAAGCCAGATTTTCATCTCCGACGGCGATCAGAAACTCGGAAAAGGTCATGGGGCGGAGAGTGAAAAACTCAACTTTTCCCACAGGAAATGAGGTCGGCCTGGAGAGGGCAACGCCGAGAAGTGAACCGGCACACACGATATGATACTCCGGACCGTTCTCATAAAAATATTTGAGAGAATTCAAGGCATCCGGACACTCCTGGATCTCATCAAAGATAATGAGGGTGTTCCCGGGCTGTATCGTCTGTTTTTTGGCAACGGCGAGATTCGGGAGAATTCTTTCTATGTCTTTTGTGGTGTCGAAGAACGATTTGTATTCGGGATTTTCCTCAAAGTTGACATACACGGTGTTCTGATAATTTTGCCTGCCGAACTCTTTGAGCAGCCAGGTTTTACCTACCTGCCTGACCCCGTTTACGATCAGCGGTTTGCGGTATTCTGACGACTTCCACTTCCTAAGCTCTTCTATTGCAGTTCGATACATCTTCTTCTCCCAAGCAGACTGAAAATTATGTGATGTACATCACATTATTTTCACAAATTATGTGATGAAACCCACAACTTATTTTTTATGGGTACTCAGATGAGATAATAGTATTGGCGAATCCATGTCCTCGCAAGGCAAAGCCTTGTTCGCAAATCAAAGATTTGCTCAACTAAGGATGAGCCTTCGGCTCATCCCGCCTCCGCTGAGGCCACCCCTACGGGTAGCCCGCATCGGCTGAGGTCGTCTGCTTTCAGCATCCAACCCGCCCTAACATATAAACCCCAAAACGCCAACCTCCTATACATGACATCCCAGGAAAACATCGAAAAACGCCTCGAAGAACTCGAACGCGACTACGCCGACCTCATGGAACGGGTCCGCGACCTCGAACTCCAGGTCGGCCAGCTCACCGAACGGAACCTGCATGGAAGCTGCTCCACCTGCAGCCTCCAGTAACCGATCTCCCCCTATTCCTTTTTCCTTATTCTTTACTCCTTATCGATCAGGGCGATGACTTCCGCCTCGTGCTCGAACAAAGCACAGCCGCCGTCATGCTCTCCCCCAACGAGACCCGCATCGATCAGCCTCGCAAAAAACGGCGAGTTCACCGCATCCAGCAGAGAAACGTTCCGGAGATTCCGGTCAGAATACGGCGAAAACGGGCACGGCTCTGCCGAACCGTACGGATTGATATGGAAAAATCCTCTCCCGCCCGCAAGACAGCCGCCCATATGCTTCTCGTCCCCCGGGAACGAAATAAACACCATCCCCGGATACGCCGACTTGATCCCCGTCATTTTGCCCTCCAGCTCCTCACGCCTCGCCGCGTCCAGTTCCATCTCCTTTGAACCGTGATCGATCGCCGTATACTCGATATAGAACACGAGCCGGCAACCCTGATCCCGCAGCAGATCCAGAAACGCCGCCGACGTCACCTCGGCAAGATTCTCCGTCGTGATCGTCACCGAAACACCGAACAGGATCTTTCCCTCCCGAAGGCGGCCCATCGATGCAAGGATCGACGTATACGTCCCCGACCCCCGGCGGGCATCCGTCTCCTCGATGCCCCCTTCGATGCTGATGACCGGCACCAGATTTCTGTTCTCATCGAAAAGCTTCGTATATGCATCATCGATCAGCGTCCCGTTCGTAAAAATCGGGAAGATGATCGACGAATGCCCTGCCGCCGCCTCGATCAGATCACGGCGGAGCAGAGGCTCCCCTCCGGCAAGAAGGATAAACGAGATCCCAAGCCCCTCTGCCTGCAGAAAAATATTCTCCCACTCGGGAACGCTCATAGGCTCCGCTCCCGCCGGTTTCTCATCCCCGCACATACCCGTGGCCCGGGCATAGCAGCCCGCACAATGGAGATTGCAGGCCGACGTGATGCTTGCGATAAGAAAAACCGGCATATTCGGGTGTGCACTCCGCCTCTTCGCATTCTCACGCTGCTGACGTGCCTGAAAGAGAAGAAACGCCGTCTCCTTCCGGTTCGAAAGCGTTCCCTTCAGAACATCTTTGATCAGCTTTTTGATCGCATCGTTCAGATAGGTGGTGAGAAATGCATCCGGCATACTAAGGAGTACATATCCCCCCTGTTTGCCATATATGCTTTTCCGTCGGGAAAACACCGGCCGAATATCCTGAATCATCCCGAAATGTCCCGGATAGAATACCGAAAGGGCCAATCTCGCGATATATAGGTACATTTTTTACTAATCAGAGAGCACTATTCTGCTAGATACAATAGGAAACGGATATGGTTAGTCAGACAGACATGCTTTTGGCAGTAGTGATCGTGCTCGCCTGCGCGATCGGCGTGTTATTTATCGGGAAAAAGATCCATATCCCGTTCATAATCGGCTATTTTTTCACTGGAATCATCGTCGGCCCCTTCGGTCTCCACTTAATCACCGAAGAACAGGTGGCCGTGCTCGCAGAACTCGGCGTTATTCTTCTGATGTTCACCATCGGTCTTGAGATATCGCTCAAAAACCTCCTCTCCATGAAGAAGGTCGTGCTGATAGGCGGCGGGCTGCAGGTGATCGTAACAACGGTCCTGGTCTGGCTTGCCCTCCAGATGGCGGGCCTTCCCTCCAACACCGCACTCTTCCTTGGAATGATGGTCTCGTCCTCGTCGACGGCCATCGTTCTCAACATTTATCAGAGCAAAGGCCAGATGGCGACCAAGCACGGCAAGATCGCTCTTGGTATCCTGATCTTCCAGGACCTCGCCGTCGTGCCGATGATGATGCTCGCCCCCATCCTCGCCGGCCCCGAAGAGACCAATCTTCTTGGAACCGTACTGAACTTCGTGTTCGGTTTAGTGATGCTCGGCGTCATCCTGATCGCCGCCATCTATCTCGTCCCAAAGTTCCTCCAAAAGGTCGCCCTCACCCGGAGCAATGAACTTTTCATCATCTCGATCGTGACGATCTGTCTCGGTATTGCCTGGCTGATGTCCTTAAACGGCGTCTCCCTTGCATTAGGAGCGTTCCTTGCGGGAGTCGCCATTTCCGAATCCGACTACAGCCACGAGGTTATCGGACAGATCATGCCGATCCGGGATCTTCTGACGAGTTTCTTCTTCGTCTCGATCGGTATGCTCTTAGATCTCGGCTTTCTCACACAACATCTGCCGTTCCTCCTCGTCCTTGCAGCCTCCCTGATCATGCTCAAACTCGTGATCAACTTCGTCTCTGTAAAGGCCTTGGGAATAGCAACCAGCGTCGCATTCCTCTCGGCATTCGGCCTCGCCCAGATCGGAGAGTTCTCCTTCGTGCTTGGAGCGACCGGCTATTCCAGCGGTATCCTCAGCGATAATGTCTACCAGATATTCCTCGCAATTTCGATCATGACCATGATCCTGACGCCGAGCGTGATCAGCATGGCGCCCCGGTTCGTCGACCGGTTCTTCCCGATGCCGGTCCCGGCAGGCGTTGGATACAGCGGATCGGCAGAAGGAGTGGAGGATGAACTGCCGATCGGGCACGTCATCATCGTCGGATACGGGCTGACCGGCCATTACGTCGCAAAAGCCCTGAAAAAGGTGGATATTCCGTATGTTATTCTCGAACTGAACCCGGAGACCGTGGCAAACGAGAAAAAGCTCGGAGAAAACATCCATTACGGCGATGCATCGCGTGAAGCGGTCCTGGAGTTCGCCGGAATCGAGAAAGCCCAGACGATCGTGGTCTCCATCCCGCAGATGGACACGATCAAGGCGATTTTAACGACCGCCCGCAGAATGAACCCGAAGATCGGCATCATCACGAGATCGAGATACATCTCGGAGACCGCCGAACTGTACCGCCTCGGAGCGGACGAAGTGATCGTCGATGAAAAGGAGGCGGCCCTCCAGATCTTCCACCGTATCCTTTCCAACCAGCAGGTGCCGGTGCAGGACTTCGATCTGTATGCCAAACAGGCCAGAAACGAGATCTACGACAAATACATCGATCTGCCGATCAACTCGAACCTTGCCAAAGCCGAGCCGAAGGGCGGCAAACTGGATGTTATCCGGCTTCGGGCAAAGCAGGCAAACGATATGATGTCCAAGAGTAAGAGCAGGGTCGAGCAGATACGCGTCGAGCAAGGAGCACAGATCGCCGGCAAACGTATCTCCGAGGTCCAGATGCGCAAGAATTACGGCGTCTCGGTCATTGCCGTGCGGTGTGCGGGCAAAGCGGACGCGGTTGTCTCGCCGGACGGAGACACGATCTTAAACGAAGGCGACACCGCGGTTGTGATCGGAGAACCCGACGCGATCTCGTCTATCATGTTCCTGTTTGCGGAAAAGACCGAGTAAAATAGAGCAATCACCCAAAATACTTTTTTGCGAAATTGAGGATTTAGGAGGAACGGCACAGCCTTTCGGCCGTGCCGGGCGAAAGCATGGGGTACTTTCGCGGGTTGGATTCACCCCCTTGTGTATGAAAAAATTTTGTTGGTGTGGTGTTTATTCTGGGTAAACCAGACAGGTGGTGAACTCTGTTGGTATCAGAACGCTTTTACGCATCCTTCTTGGATCTGTGCCGGCAACCGAAGCTGCCGCAATCTATCTCGCGGGCTGTTTACACTCGCTTACTAATAGTAAGGTGCGATAGTATAATAAGTTTCACATCATAGCAGGGTTTTTCGCGAAGCCGATAAACCATATGAAGATATACGAACAAAGAGGGCCGGCCGCATAAGGCCGAAACACCATCCGGGAAAACAGCGAGAAAAAAGGGGAGAAAAGGATCAGCAGGAGTCTGCCGCGTAGTAGAGCGGCTCGCTGTAAGGAGAGAGCATGCCTTTTTCATCCAGAATGGACACCGCCCCATGGCCGCAGCAGATCAGAAGACGCTTGCCGGCGGCTTTCTGCAGTTCGTCAAACTCTTTGGCGATCCTCAGGAGTTCGCGTCGTTCGATTCTGGCCGTCTCGCTGTTCACGTTCACCGAGCCGATCATCGAATCCGCGATCGAACTGTAATCCGCACGCGCCTTGGAGAGCGTCGCAAAGTTCAGCAGAGCGTCGCTTGTGAAAAGCAGTCCCTCGTTTGGCTCGTACAAAAAGATCTGGCCCGCAATGTGACCGCCGAGACTTGCCCAAACCTCGAACTGCATATCCGCAAACGAAAACGAGTCGATGACCGGGAAAAGCCCGCGTGTGCCGACCGGCTCGGTCTTACAATATTCTACCGTCTCCGGCACGTTCATGCGGGAGTAGGTGTTGATCGTCGTCGTGTAGAACTTCTCCAGAATCTCGCGGCCGTTCGGCGACGCATAGCCCCGCGTCCCGCTCTCGAGAAGGGCTTTTGTCACCGGATGCATCACAGGCGTCACCGGGAAATACCCCGACGCCCCGCAGTGATCCGCATCACCGTGCGTGCAGACCACGAACTTCACATCGGAAAAATCCCCTGCGTTGAGGGCTTTGATCATCCGCTCGCAGTCTTTATAATAGCAGCCGTAACCGGTATCAAGGATCATTTTGCCCTCGGGGGTCAGAAATACGTTCAGATTGCCGCCGCCCGGCAGCTGGATAACGAGCAGGGTCTTGCCGTTACTAAGCTGGATCGTCTGATAATTCGACTCGAAGCCTTCGCCGCTCGTCTTTCCAAGATAGAGGCCGATATTTTCCACCAGCTGGAGATAATCCTTCGGCGTGATACCTTCGCCTTCCCGGATCTGTACCGATACTTCGCCTTCCGCAATATATTCGGCCCGTTCCTCGGCCGTAAGGGGTTCAATATAAGGAGCGATACGTTCTAAAAAATCTGTATCAAGCATCATGTGTTTTTATCATATTGGCAATGAACCATTACTATATTTATGGTCGTAAAAGCCGCAGAATATCCAAAGGTGTGTCCGCCACGAGAACTTTCTGCGGGCAGGCAAGCGACGGATGATCGAAAAAGTTCCGATCCCCGTACTTCGCATAAACGGCCGTCATACCCAGAGACTTGACCGGTTCGATGTCGCGCCGGATCGAGTCGCCGACATAGGCCGCCTCGTGTGGGGCAAGACCGAGAAGATCCAGAGCGCACTCGAACGGAGCGAAATGCGGTTTTTTGTACCCGGTCGTGTCGTAACCCACAATCACATCGAAGTAGGACTTCAGACCCAGATGTTCGAGACGCAGTTCGGCCGCGTAGGAAAACGCATCCGTTACGACCCCAAGGCGGTATCCGGCGTCCCGCAGACCGGTCAGGACCCCTTCGATCCCGGGGTATGCCGTCAGGCAGTTCATCTTTGCCTCGTCGAAAGCGCCGACCGCCTCGAAATACTTCTCCACCGAAAAGCGGTTGTGGGCCATCATGAAATCCTGCAGATTCGTGTGGTCCTCGAAATGATACTTCCACCGCAGATAATAGCTCAAAAGCTCCTCCCCGGTCCCTTCCCCGACCGAAGCGGCGGCCGCATCACAGCCCTTTTTCATCGCCTCCACAAAATCGAAAAGCGTATTGTCCATATCGAAAAGGACGGCTTTGAACGGAGCGGAGAGCAGGGTCTGCATTGAATACACATCTCACCCGGAAATACTTAGGGATATCGAATCGAGAGTCAAAAGCTATATCGGGCACCGCCCACTAAATAGATATAAATGGCTGCTGAGGATTTTAGGTGGAACGAGGAGGATCTCGAGAAGATCTATCTCGTATCCAGAATGGTGTACCGGGAAGAGATCGCCCCGAACAAAGCTGCGGAAAAGCTGGCCGGGATCATTGAGCAGAGCCCGGAAGCGATCAAGGTATTTTTCTCGATGTATATCCATATGCGGTACGGCAGGATCTTCAAGCAGTCCGGCGGGGACCAGATGATCATCTACTTCCTGAAAAAGATTGCCGAAGAGGACGGCGACCGGGCGCTTGCGTTCGCTCTGAAGTCGGTGTACGGCTATGCAGGATTCAAGGAGTCGGTCGGCTGTTATATGAACGATCTGAATAAGGCATGTGCCGAGATCGAGAGGATCACGGGCGTCAAGCCTGCCGGCGCCTAGATTCAGGAGAAGATATTCGAGACGTTGTGGAATCCGTCTCCGCGTTTTTCCGCACAGCCGACCGCCGTTGAGCGGGGGATATCGGGCACTGTTGTGACCCGCTCTACCTGACAGAAAGCGAGAGCCGGCGATTTTTCCTGTTTTCCGTCGATCACGAAGTAGCGGGAATGCATGCACATCCGGCATTTTTCCGGGCTGACGAGCCTTCCGTCGGTGCAGACGAGGACGCCGTCTTTTACAGGGATCTCATTCACCGTCATAGAACAGAATGGAATAACCGTGTTCCCCCATCACGGATTCAATGTGTTCGCGGGACGGGTCGGGATGTTTCTGGACATGCTCCAGCCAGATTCCGTGCAGATCCTCGTCTTTTGTAACAAGCGAGACGCGGCCTTTGACACGGCCTTTTTCCTCGCCGCCTTTCCAGATCCGGGCGGCGCAGCAGTGGTAGTCTTTACAGATGAAAAGCCTGTACGGGTGGATGGTGCATACGTATTTTCCGTCGGGCTTTCGCCGGACAAAAAAGCAGGCGGCCCGGTTTTCCTCCTGAACCGAGTGGTCGTTATCAAAGAGTTCCCGATATTCGGGCGTGATGAGGGCCTGACGCATCTCGCGGACCACTTCGTTTTTTACGACGAACCCGTACTTGGAAATCTGTTTGTCCATTCTGACGACCTCGCCGATCCCAAGGCAGCAGAGTCCGCACTGGGTGCACTCAAAATTCCCTCCCATGTATTATCAACCTCTAATCGGCGCCGAAGCTATTTAGTGATACCGGAAATGGACTAAAAGAAGAAGATGCGTGAGTCGGAGTAATAAGCCTCCTCCTGTTTTTACGGCATTCGGCTTAGCGTTGTACCCGGATCATTGGGTCAGGCACCCGTAGCGACCCTGTTCCAACTTGCACCCACAGAGATTCGCCGTTCCATCGGTCCCTCAGCCTCGACGCTCAACAGCTTCAACTGCTGCTTCATTGCTCAGAAGAGGACGTGTCGTTTCTGTTCCAGAGCTGTGACTCTCGCCACCCGTATTTGCATACGGCTGTGTACCTGAGCGGTGGGAGGACTTTCCTCAGCGGTCTCGAATTGACCACCGTCAGCCGTGTGCTCCCTCTCACGCGGATATATATTGGGCATGAGGAATTATGAATGGAGCGGGTACAGGGAAAGAGGGAATGAAAATGGGCATCCTCGAAAAAAGATAGGGGGCGGGCCTGACGGCTCACCCTCACTCGCAAACTCGCAAATCAAAGATTTGATCGCAAGTCTGGCGACTTGGTCGCAAATCCGAGATTTGCTTTGCTAAGGGTGGGCCTGACAGCCCACCCCGCCTCGGCTGAGGTCGTCGACTTCGTCGCCAACCTGCCTCGGCTAAGGGACCTAAAGGTCCCCACTTCCTCAACCATCTTCCCAAAAAGCATAATGAGAAACCCGAGGAACACAAGGATCAGCTTCCTAAGCCGGCGGGAGATCTGCATCTCCGCCTCCCTTCAGCAGAGGCCGGGCATCGTGTCCGCCCAGGTCTCGACTGCGGCGAGGGTGGCGTCGTCAGCATAGCCGGAGACGATCATCGAATCCCGGTTGAAGCTGATCTGGAACGTGTCGGTCCCAAGCTTCGCGGAAATGCGGACGTTCCACGTTGCTTCGGTACCGATCTCGGAGGTCTCTGCGGTACCGCCGTTCCCGAATGCGGTCTTGAGGTCCGCACTGCCGGTAAGGGCGGTGACTGCGGCCGTATATTCAGCTCTGCTGAATGCCGTAACCTGGACCTTGCCGTTCATCTCGGAAGTGTTTGGATCGAAGTAGCCGACATAGGTCTTGTAGGTTTCCTTCCCAAGTTCCACTTCCGCAAGGCCGAGAGGATTTGTCTCGCCCGTAATTTCTGCGACGATCGCATCATACGCGGCGGCGTTCGTAAACTCTGCGGTGAAGGTCCTCTTCGAGGACTTCGAGACTGCTGTCTGAATGAAATCTGCTGTCATGGTTTTGTCCCGAGATCAGCTGGGGCCCCGTCCAACCTCTGATTATATTCTTAGAGGGGGTGGGGGATAGCGGTAAAGTTTTTGCGGATTTTTCTCAAAAAAGGTGGGTTTATATGGGGGTGTTTGCGGGTAGTGTTGTTCCTATTTTTTTGGCGGGTTGGGGAGGAGGGTGTCCAATTACTAATTTGACAGATATTAGTAATAGATTAGTAATTGGAATGGGAGTTACGCGGTGTGATCTCAATCCAATTCGGGAAGTGTATGGTTGGGTGCGGCTTTATGAGAAAAACCAACCGCGAATCTCCACGAATCCTCGCGAATCGCATTTTTCTTGCGCCTGCGTGCTCTGCTCCGGCTTATCGCCTGCGCAGGAGTCGCACGCCGCCTGGAAAAATGCTGTAGGAAAAACCGGCTTGCCGGTTTTTCTTTGGGGAAAATCATATATTTTTGAACGAAAATAAAAAGAATCATGGATCATATTGTGGAAAACCCCGAGATTATCTATCCAGATGAAGTGCATAAAATAATCGGCTGTGCCATGACCATCTATAATACTCTGGGACGCGGGTTTCTGGAAGCTGTTTATCATGATGCTCTGGAAGTTGAACTGGAATTGCAGGGAATTCCTTTTGAACACAAAAAACATCTGAATATTTTCTACAAAGGCGTGAAACTGCCGAGTTATTATCAGGCAGACGTGGTCTGTTACAATAATATCATCCTTGAACTGAAATGTGAGACGGAATTACTCAAAGAGGATGAGGCACAGCTCATCAATTATCTGAAAGCTACCGGAATTAGACTTGGAATTCTTATCAATTTTGGAAAAAGGAGAAAACTCGAGTGGAGACGAGTCGTATATTCCGATGAACGATATCTGTGTAATGCCAATCTCCCAAGAGAATAAAAGAAAAAAGAAAAACCCGCACGCGGGTTTTTCCCTAGCATTTTTCCAGACGGCGTGCGATTCCTGCGGAGGCGATCAGCCGGAGCAGAGCACGCAGGCGCAAGAAAAATGCGATTCGCGAGGATTCGCGGAGATTCGCGGTTAATTTTCTCATGCGTTCACAGGAGATACAGTCCTTTCTAAAAAAAGAAGCCCTAAAGCTTCAGCTTTTGCCGAAGCTCCTCGGACATAATGATCACCGGCTTTCTAAGCGTATGCCTCACTTCCGCCGTACGCACTGCCGACACGGGACATCCGACCACCTTCGCGATCTCCTCCCGCGTCATGCCTTTTCGAAGCATCCAAAGAAGCGTCTCCTTATCCCTCAGTTCGGTATATTGGTACCACATCATTCCCCGGCCCTCACCACCTTCGCCAGGCTCTCGTGCGGGACCTCCTTCACATACCTTGCCGCCTCGTCTGCCGGGAGCGCCTTCTTTAGATCCAGCAGATTCACCCGCTCGACCTTCGCCACCCGGTCCCGGCCCGCCGTCTCCACCGCCAGATCATACAGGGCCGCAAGACCGATGAACCGCTTCGCATCCGACGGACGGATAAACACCAGCTCGTCATAGACATCCGGCAGTTCGTCCTGGAGGAGGGACGTGTTCACGACCCGGTCCGTCGGGATCTCGAGCACGAACTCGTCCGAGGCGAGTCCTTCTGATCTGATCATCCCGATCAGCTCCGTATGCCGCTCTTCGAAGAGCGTCGTCAGCTCCTTCATACAGTAAAGGAACTCCTGATACCGGAACGCCGCGGCGAATGCCTCGTCAGGGACCGGCCGCCACTCGAGAAGCAGCGCCTCCAGATCCGTCGGGGCGGGCGAGTCAGTCGGCGCTGAGGACTCGGCCATCAGGGCACCTCCTTATAGGTCCGGCGGGTCACGAGCCGCCAGATCGTGGATCGCGAGACCCCAAACTCCGCGGCCATCACCGGCGGGGAAACGCCCTTTGCATACCTCTCCCGAAGCACGGCCACCTCGTCGCTGCTGAAGAACCGGAGCATATACCCGGATTTCGGACGGTTGTTTTCCCGTGCGGGGATCAGCCGGAGGTTTTCGAACCGGCAGTCGGTGAGGTCGCCGTTTATGTGATCGACCTGGAGGTCGAAGTCGGTCGGGAGGTCCTGGTAGGTCCGGCAGGCCCCGGCGATGTAGACGGCACGGTGCCGCTGGATCTTGACGCGGCGTCCGTGGAAGGTGACGGAGGCCTCCTGGTAGCCGACGTTGTTCGTGCAGAACCGCAGCGGTTTGCCCGTCCGGGTGGAGATGATGTCTCCTTTGGCAGGGTCGAGGGTCCAGTCCCGGGAGCTGAGTTTCGTCATGATGACGAGGTCCTGGAGCCGGATGCCGGGGAGGCGCCTTGGTTCAGTCATTCTTCCTCCCGGGCGATGATGCTGGCGAACTGTTTTGTCCTGTATTCGATGATCTTCGCCCGGCGGGTGTTCTGGTAGATCTTGAGCCAGTCCCGAATGTCGGTATCCTCAGGCACCATGCCGCAGCGTTCGAGCATGAGGATCTTGAAGTCATGCCCGAGGTTTGCAAACGCGACCCCGATGCCCCGCATGGCGATGACGGGGAGGGCGATCTCATCCAAGATCTGGACGAAGGTCCGCATCTGGAGGAGATATTTTTCGTTGAGTCCGTGGAGGGTTTTGAGTTCCTGTTCGGTGACGGGGTCAATGGACGGTTCGCCGTCAATGGTCTCTCCGTAGATGAGGAGATGGGCACAGGCGGTAAACAGGTCGGTGCGGCTCACAAAGCCGAGATTTTTTGCGATGCTGTCGAGGGTGTTTCCTTCCTCGTCGGTTATTCTGAGATATGCATGTTGTCGCATTTTTACTTTGTAGGTTGACGTCAGGCGGCAGACGTCAGACGTCAGGTTGTTTTTTGGAAAACAGATACCCGGACAATTTTTCGGGGATCGTTTTCTTCCATCATTTTTCGAGACCCCAAGGTAACTATATATACTTTTAGAAAGAAAGAAATAACACAAGAGTGTTTCGGCAGCTCATCTCTCTGGTGGAGAGTGCGGCTCGATTTTTCCAGGGTAGTTCTTTTTTCTGAAAATGCGGGTGACGTCTGACGTCTGACGTCTGATGTCAACCGGGACGAAGGGTCAATCGGGATGTTTCAAATATTTTGATTATCCCAAAGGTCTAAGAGAGTAGTGTCTGTTCATTTCGTTCCCTGTAAAGTCTGAATTGGGCAGACACGTTTTGCATTTTTGCTGTTTGTTTTGATCACTTCCCGAGGTGTTTTCCTCACACTATTGTTGGATGTTTTTTGATAAAATACTGTGTTTTTGAGTGATATGTGATGATATTTGATGGTATTTCATGACATCTTGTGATGTCTTATGGTGTGTTGTGATATGTTCCGGCGGGGGTCGGTCTTAACGGAAAAAACACGAAGCATGTACTTCGATCTCGTGTACGGCATTAGGGTAAACACAAGAGAAAAAACAAACCGCGAATCGACAAATTTGTTTTTCTCGCCCGGAGGGCGGATTCAAGCGAGGGCTGTAAGCCCGAGTCGGAGAGCAAAGCGAAGCTTTGTGATCGCGCCGATTCAAGCGAGCGAAGCGAGTCGGAGAGCAAATCTCTGATTTGCGGTTCGCGGTTGATTTATCTCATGTTTCCACACCTAAACATCTCCTTCCCCGGGTCGTTTCGGATGGTGATGTTTTGAAAAAAAGAAGGGGGGCGGATCCGCTTTTCAGCGTTTTTTGTTTTTGAGGTATTCTTCGAGGTATGCCTCGACGATGTCCCGCGTGAGTTCGGAGAGGGTGAGCCCCTGTTCCTGTGCTGCGATCTCGAGTCCCTGTCGTGAGATGGTAGGGATCTTTACGGACAGCGAGTCAGGGAATCTGACGCGGCTCGAGTTGATCGCAGTGTTTAGTCTAATTGTCGTTACACTTTTGAAATCGTCGATTTCTGTCATTTTCATTAATGTGTTCATTTTTAATTCAAGTTTACCCCTAGCGGGTTTCCGTACAATTTTTCAGACCAAACGAGGGGCCTGAGTTCCGTTGTGTCGCGAACCTGGGGTTCGTGATCAGTTCGGAGAGGAAGAAATTTTCTGGTTGGCCCGTGGGCAGAGGAGGACGACTTATGTGGCTGCGAACCGTACCCTAAAATAGCTAACCGTCCCGCAGGACTCGTATGCCGGACCGCACTGATTCTTTTTTCCTTTTGCGAACTTGTCTCATTTTTTGTTGGTTTTGAGGTTATTTGAAAGTTTGTTTTGACGTAATACGTGATAATGCGGGTTTTTATATGATGAAGGAAATTTTAACGAGGTAGCTGAAAAATAGTAATGTGGAATTAAGGAGATCGTATGTTGATCTCTTCGAAACGTTCAATCTGCTCGGTGAAATGCCGGTAGTTTTTAGCATAAAGATACTCAACATCTTTTCCTATTGCTTTAGATACTGCATCGAAGTGCATTTCTCCACAACTAATCTTAACTCTTTCAACCTCACTGAGATCTTTACGTTCTTTGTCGATTTTTGTCTCAACGATGAAATAGAGTCTCGTCAATTCGTCGGAGTGTTTATAGATGACTGCCCAGTCTGGAGAGTAATTTCCTTCAGGTGTGTCGATGACAAACCCACCTTTGTGGAGTTTGGTGAAGAGGAGGACGCGTTCATCTTCGTCCAACTGCTGAGCAAACTCTTTTTCACCTTTGCTGTCTGTCTTGTAGTATTTGTAGAGTGCATGACGCTTTTCTGGTTTGGATTTGTATGCATCAAAAGTGAATGCATCATCATCATCTAATTTTTTGAGCGTTTCTGAGTCGATTTTGTCAGGAACGAAGATTTCTTTTTTGTCGAAGAGGTAGTTATCGATTACCTGATATCCGGATATGTGGGCAGATTTGAATTCGGTGAGAGTTTTTTGTAATTCGAGTGTTGCATTATCTAATATATCCTGAACCCTGAGGTATTCTTTGAGTTCAGGACTCAGTTCATTGAGTATTGCGTATATGGCAAGACGCGGGAGTCTTGTCTGCTGCATGATGTAGTTGATTATCTGGAAGTCGGTTTTTTTGTACCAGACCAAGGGTGTTTTGTCGGTTGTGTACTCCTCTTTTTGTTCATTGACGTAGGTTTTTCCGTCTGCTTTCATACGGACTTCGCCGGTAGTGGTGGTGATCGACTGGGCGGTTGCCCATTTTGTTGTTAAGAGACGATTGAGTCTTCTTCCCGCTTCCTGAATGAAGTCTGCAGAGTCAATGTTGATCTGATAGAATGTGCGTTTTTCCAGGCGGAGTGTGAGTTCATTTAGAAGGTTTTTGAAGGATTCTTCACCTATGTAGGAATGAGGGGAGTTTTCTTCGGATTTTTCATCGCCATTCTCGATATATATCCTCTTTGTGCCCTTTTCGGTCATGACTTGGATGAAAGCATTTTTGATGGCGACTTCATGCTCGCTTAACGTGGCGTCAGTGAACGATATGTTGTGTATGTCGATTTTTGGGTTGAGTTTACCCTGCGAGTTGATGACGGCTTTTATCCGAAGCTCTTTTTCCAAGGTCTTGGCAAGGTCTTTGGTGATTTTTTTCTGTGGTAGTCCGGCTTGTTTCAGGGTCTCGATAAATTCGTAGACTGTAGCTATGTCTTTGTTGAAGTTTTGTTCTGCGTCGAAATCTGCCTGGAGATGGGCTGCAAATTCGTCGTAATAGGAGTTTGCAACGACCGTCAGCATGTTTACATCTTCATCATAGCAGCGTTCCCCGTGTATGTCTACAGGAAGACGGAGTCCTCTGCCGATCTCCTGTTTTTTTGCCATTTCATTTGAAGATTCCTTGAGGGTGCAGAGGGTGAAGACGTTTGGGTTGTCCCACCCCTCTCTTAGCGCGGAGTGGGAGAAGATGAAGGCCAGGGGTGTTTGAAATGATATGAGTTCCTCTTTTTTCTTGAGGATCAGTTCAATACCCCGTTCGATGTCTTCCTTGGATTTTTTATTGTAGTCGTCTTCTTCGAGCATGCTGAGTCTGTTCTTTTTGGAGCTTTCAGGCTCGACGACTTTGTTGTTTTTATCTATGGCGAAGTAGCCTTCTCTGATGTTGAGGACGTTTTTGTATTCCGGGAATAGAGCTTCGTATTTTTTGAAGTAGTCCTGGTATTTTTTTTCGTGGATGATGGTGTTGTATTCTTCGTCAAAGATCCGAAGGAAGATTCCGCGGCCGTCAGCTTGCGTATCGTCACGGATGCGTTTAACTTCGTCAATAAAGAAGAGGGAGATAGCTTTGATGTGTTTTTTGTTCTCGAGGAGGTTAAACTGGGTGTCGAGATGATTTTTTATTGCAGTTCTGATCTGGACCCTGACAACAGTTGAATCGGCTTCTCGGAGTTTTTCATTATATGTACAATCTCCGGGCATAAGTGTGAGGCTGTCATCACCCTGATTGATGGTGATTCCCCAGTTGGATGATCCGGTGGTTTCATTGAAGAGGGTGAGCTGACCAAGTTTCCCGCGTGAGATGGTGAGTCCATCGAGTTTGTGGGGGTTTCCGGCAATGAACATGTTTTGATACTGTTCGAGGCCACCGGAGAGTTCGTGAAGCGAGTCACCATCGCTTACGTCGTATTGTTTTTTGCTTATACCGCGTTTTTCATCACGGGAGAATATTTCGATCCTTGCCTTGAGGTTTGTTGTAAAAGTTACATATCTGATGTAGGGGAAATCAGTTGGGACTTCACCGTATACGGTTTTTACCCGGATCTTTTTGACGAGGTTCTGGTTGTATGCATCATAGCTTGTCAGGCGGTAGACACAGTTATAGGGATTTTTGTGGGTCGCGGAGTAGCGTAAAGTGAAGAGGGGTGCAAGATTTTCGAGTTCGCGAAGGGATGAACTCTTTTTGGAGGTGGTCCCTTCGATAAGTTGCGGTTCGTCGATTATGATGATTGGTTTTACCGCTTTGATTAAGTCCCAAAGTTTTGTCCCGCCTTCACGGTCTTTCTGAATGATATTGATGCCGCTTTTGTTGAAGGCATCTTTGTTCATTATGACGATGGAAAGGTCTGTTCCTTCGATGAATTTGCTTCTGAGTTCGTCGATTTTTGATGATGTGTAGATGAAGGATCGGGCGTTTATGTCGATTCCGTCGTAGAGTGCTTTGAAGGTTTCTGTGAGTTGTTCGATGCTTTTTTTGACGCCCTGAAGGATGGCGATTCTGGGGACGACGATGATGAATTTGGTAAATCCATATTGTTTATGGAGTTCGAGGATGGTCCTGAGGTAGACGTAGGTTTTTCCGGTTCCAGTTTCCATGTCGACGGAGAAGTTGTAGTTGAAGAGTTCGTCGTCGGGGAGGAGGTGGTCGTTTTGGGTCTGGATGGATTTGAGGTTGTTGAGGAGTCGAGTGTCGCCTATCTCGAGTCTGGGATTTCGTCCGAGGCGTGTTTCGATGAGTTCAGCACGTCCGGGTGTTTTGTAGAGGGATTCGCCGGTGGTTTTGTTTTGTCCCGAAAAGAGGTCGACGACGGAATTGACGGCGTCTATCTGATAGGGGAGGTCGACGAATTTGAAGGTGATTTTGCCGGTCATGGGGACCTCAGAGGAATTCTACACGGTATGGGGTCTTTCCACCGGAGCTGTGTTTCTGCATGAGGGCGTCAAGACGCATCATGGTGTTTTCTTTGAGGGAGATGTCATCCCCGAATGCGCTGTCACGGAAGATGATTTTGTGGGGGACGGGTTCGATTCCGGCAATCTTGTCTATGATTTCGTTTGTTATGTTCTCTTCGAGGCAGACAATCAGGGTGCCGGCGACGGAGTAAGTGCGTTTTCCGATTTTACCAAGAGATTCAATTTTTGCGGTCAGGGGGATGTCATACTGGCGAAGCAGTATTTCATAGACGACGTCTTTGTCGGTGTATCCGGGCATGAAGTCGCGTAAGTCTTTCCCACTGGTGATGATTGCATCTTCAAGGCTTACTTGTCCGGTTTCGGCGGCGATCCAGCGGATGTTGGTGTCTGCAAGACGGAAAACGTTGAATCCGGTGTCAAGCGAAGCTTCCGGGTGCTCTTTTTGGATCTTGTCCCCGGCTCTGCGAATCCGTTCTTTTCCGATGTCACAGATGGTTTTGTAGCCGGCTTTGTATGCTTCAGATTTTTCATCACAGGCTTCAGGCAGCTGGACCATGATGAATTTTCGGGTCCCTCCATCTTCGGCATTGAGCTGCATCACTGCATGGGCCGTTGTTGAAGACCCGGAGAAGAAGTCGAGGATGAGAGATTCATGATTAAGATTAGCTATTGTTGCAAGATGGCGGATTAAACGTGTAGGTTTTGGATTTGTGAAGATATTTTTTATAAAAATATCTTTCAATTCTTCTACCGATTCATGATTGTGTCCCCCAGTTTTATATGGGATAATTGTACTTGGCACAATCCCCTCATTCTTTAGATCACACAGAAATGTTTTACGTGCGGGGATAGACATCCCATCTTGACCAAACCAAATTTCATTATTATCATCATATTTTTTCAATGTATCACTAGAATATCGAGAATATGTTCCTGTTGGTGGAGTAAATACGACACCATTTTTGAAGGTATATGTAAAGTTAGCACTATTGGCAGAACCACTTTTTGCATGTAATGGTGTTGCTTTCCAAAGTCCTTTGGGATGATTATCTGGATTTTTATATGCTACGTCCATCTCCTCTGTTCTAGGCAATCTTCCAATTTTAAAACATTCAACATTACGACAATAACAGAGTATGTGATCATGATTATCAGAGAAAAATGTAGCATCATTTGATCTTGTATATTTTTTTTCCCAAATGAGATTAGCTAAAAAATTATTGTCCCCGAAAATTTCATCGCAAATCTCCCGTAAATTTCCCACTTCATTATCATCGATTGAGATGAACATAATACCATCCTCTCTCAAAAGATTCTTCGCGAGCCGCAGCCGAGGATACATCATTGAGAGCCAATTTGCATGATACTTGCCAGACGTTTTCGGATTTACCGCATACCGCTCCCCTTCGGCGCTAATATCTCCTTCCGCTTTCGCATTTTCCTCTGCCGATACCGCAAAGTGGTCCTTATAGACAAAATCGTTGCCCGTATTATACGGCGGATCGATGTAGATCATCTTGATCTTGCCGACGTAAGAATTCTGCAGAAGCTTCAGAACCTCTAAATTATCTCCCTCGATGTAAAGGTTCTCTGTAGAGTCTGGATTTTTACTTTCCTCTGGGACATACTTCAGCGTGCGTCCAAGTATTGGCTCGCCTGCGGTCCGTTTTGCCTCCTGCTTTCCTGCCCAGGACAGTTCATAATGTTCCTTATCCACTTCTTCGACTTCGCCAAGTTCCTCTTTCAGGGCATCGAAATCGATCTGGCCGTCTTTGACGATCGAAGGAAAAAGTGCCTGAAGGCGGCGGAGATTTTCAGAGAAAGGATTCGTTGTTGCAAGAGGTATTTTTTGAAAAGCGGGGTTGTGTTGTTCCATGCAGATGTCACCAATAGAATATGTGTAATTGGGCGGGGAATGGGGTTAAAGATTACGAGTGGGGGGGAGAGTAAAATGTTCTTCTTCCCAAAACATACACTGATAAAAATAATGAAACCGGCAGTAATCTGAAAAAGTCCTTATTTCTCAGCATACGGAAAAATCCCTCCACGGACCCGGCAAGAACGGACAATTTACCGATTTACCAACCGAATGCCGAAACATAAGGTCGGAAGAAAACCGACTAGAAAGCGAAGGGAATCTAAAGCCATATTCCCAAAATTATACGAATTCTCCATACTCGCCGCCCATTCTGGATCTGTGAGGGGGGCTGTTTGATAATATAACTGGTCTAAGATATATTCAAAACTATCGATCAGCTGAGTAAAGATAAAATCGGATAAAATCTCCTTCAGCAAAAATACACTTAAAAATCCCGCAATAATACTGACAAAAACTACAATTATTCCTTCACCGGCATCCATCAGGCATACCTCTCCAGCCTCTCATACACCTCTCTCAACTCCCCGTTCAGCCGCACAGATTCCCCCATCGAAAGCGACCGGCCACGCTCCTCAGACAAACCTACCAGCCGTTTCAGATCCGAAAACATCGAAAGAACATCATCGGAATTATACCATACTTTTGACGAAAGCAATCCCTCCATCCCGGACCAGACCTTCCTATGTGTGATAACAAAACACTTCACCATCAGTTCAAGATACCATGAATAAAGACTCGTCATATTCACCACAACACCCCATCCAGCATACATCTCCATCAATCGCATGCCATTTCCCGAAACGCCGGATACGCGTGGCACACTCAAAAACTGATCCGTAACAACCACTTCTGACGCATACTGGAGATTCAAACGCTTCAATGCAAATGAAAACTGCTCCTGATGATCATCCCGCACAAAAATGATACAAAGCGTTTTCGTCATTTTCTGCAAAACGCCGCATACGAAGGGTGCTGACCGCAGAGAATTTACCCGCACCTCAAACACCTGGACCGCCTGCACAATGCATCTCTCCGTAGTATATGCTGGAAGGACCTTATCCGTCAAAACTGCCGAGACCTTCAGCTCTCGAACCACATCCCTAAACCGATTTCGTTCTCCAGGTTTCACCTCGCTCAGAGGAAGACGCTTCACATCAAGGTTTCTCTCTACCGAACATTCATCCGGGATGCCTAACATTTGACTCACTCCACAATTAAAAAGGAAATCAACTCGAAATCATCCTCCGCAGTATGAGCAAACTCGTCTACGAACCCTGTGAAATCAAAAATACTCTCCTCGGCACGTTTTCGCTCTGCTCCCGTAATTGCCGAAATCGCCTTTGTGATAAGCTTCGAATATTTCGTCATATCCGAAGCATACTTCGTCCTTGCATTGAACAGCTGGAAAAGCCGCATTTCTGGCACTTCTTTACCATAGGACAAACGCCTGAACTCCGACAACGCCTCACGGGCATTATGCATCCCGATATAAACCTCACCAGAATTTTTCATATACAGAAGATAATACGGATACAGCGAACTGTCACTCTTCGGTTTCGCCAGATTATCCATATGACGGAAACAGAACAGACAACCCTTCTCCTCCCCCTTCGTAATCGAAAAAAGTCCGGAGGGAACTTTTTTCACCTCGGGATGTGCCGACACAAACTCATACAACTCATTCAGATATCCGTTCATATTCAGATCAGTCAGGGAAATCGAATCGCTCATCTCCTCAAGATCCACAACTTCTTTTTGCAGCCTCTCCAGTTGAACACGCCTGAACTCTAGATCATTCATCTCCGGACTCAACAAATCCTCATCGCCCGTCGAACCCAGATTTGCAGCAACCATCTTACGCTTCACTCTCTCCTCAAGCTGCAGATACTCATTCAGATCCATATCTGGGAAGAAATTCACCATCTGGATCCGTTTATTCAAACTGCCCAGGCGATCGATCCTTCCAAACCTCTGAATCAAAACAACAGGATTCCACTGAATATCATAATTTACGACACAATCACAATCCTGAAGATTTTGACCCTCCGAAATGCAATCCGTTCCGATAAGAACCTCGATCTCTCCAAAATTCCGCGCATCCGGTCGCTCTTTTGAAATTGGAGAGAAATGCGATAGAATCTCGTTATATTTCAGATTGACCTTCTTTATTGTTGTCCGGGGCTTATTTCCTCCGGTAACAATTCCTGTATGAATACCCTTGGCTCGTAAAAGCGGAGACAAATTATCATACAGATAATTTGCCGTATCTGCAAATGCCGAGAAGATCAAAACCTTCTTGTTCCCTACATTATACGGGGTTTTCTGTATTTTATCGAGAACGAACGCCTGCACTGTCGCCAGTTTCTCATCACGTTTCCCTTCAAGGACTGTATTCACCTGACCAAGAATCTTCTTGATCTTTCGCTTATCTGCCTGCAAATCCTCAATGTAATTCGTCACGTCCAAATGCCGGACATCTATCTCGTATTTGTACTCCAGATAAGATGCATCTTCCATCTCTGCAAGTTCATCCTCATCCAGATCCTCGCCATTAGTATCTGCAGTAAGGAGCTTCTCTCCTCTCTCCAAAGAAAGAAGATACCCGTCAATACGTCCAAGAATCCGTTCCAGCGTTTTCCCAAACGAATACACTGAACTTTCTAGCCGCTTACACAGATTAAACCGGTGAAGTTTGATATTGATACTCTCTCGCTGTTCGTGAAAAAACACCTCGCGATCATTAATCTTTGTCGCATACTTCTCACGATATTCTGCCTGATACTCTGGGAGGATATAAGCCATTGGTGAATATACCGAAAGAAGCAGAGTTTCAAGCTCCTCATTCACCTCGTCGAATTTCATTACCATGCCGTCGGAATCGATGCCCGGTCTGAAGGTCAATGGAATGCATTTCTTTGGAAACATCGCCAGATTTTCCGACCCATAACAACTCGTAATATGCTTGCGGCTTCGCGAGATTGTCACCATCTCAAGAAGCTTATAAAACTCGGACGGTAGGCTATCCAGGAGGACTGTTTTATTTCTCTTGGAACTTCTGGACCAGTCATTTATCTCACGCTGTGCTTTGATAAGAACCTGGGAAATACTTGGAATACCCCCATTTTCATACGCAAAATCACGATCTGAAGTAATGATACTGATCTGATTGCGTAAATCTACCAGAGAATTATTCACCGGAGTTGCTGATAACAGAAGGACTTTTGTGTTCCCGCCCTTTTTGATAATGTCCGTGAGAAGCTTCTGATACCGTGTAACGTGGTCTTTACTATCTGTTCTATTCCTGAAATTATGCGATTCATCTATTACCAGAAGGTCAAAACTCCCCCAGTCAATACGCGAAAGATCAAGCCCGCTTCGTGAATAGCCTGTATCTCGTGACAAATCAGTGTGGGAGAGCACTTTGTAGTTGAGTTTATCATCTGACAGTGGATTGTCAACATATGGGCTCTTGAAAGAATCCCAATTGTCATAGAGTTTTGCCGGAGCTAATACCAGAACGTTGTCGTTCCTCATCTCGAAATATTTGATAACGGCCAATGCTTCGTATGTCTTTCCAAGACCAACACTATCTGCAATAATACAGCCGTTATATTGGTTTATCCTCTGAATTGCAGTAACAACGGCGTCTTGCTGAAACTTATACAACGAATTCCAGATCTTTGTCTTCTTAAATCGAGTATTGTCATTCTCAAAATGCTCCACACTCGCATCCAATTGATCCCCAAACAGGGCGTACAGCGTATAATAATACAAAAACTCTGGAGAATACTCTTTGTAGATATATAACAGACTCTCAAGAAGCTCTTCTTTGAAATCCTGGGTATATCCACTGGTATTCCAAAGTGTATGGAATAACTTAAGAGACCGAGTGATCTGTTCCTTATCCATGGAACTATTGATAAATGTATCAAAATTGATCTGAGGAAGACCGTGAATAGTTTTTGGCTTCGATATTTCCAGTGACGATGTTCCCTGAATCTGAACATCATCATCGATTAAAAGAACATTTCCTCTCACCATATTTGGATTAAGGGTTTTTCTGACATTCACGTTGGACTTGATGAAATCATGCATCGTCCGTGCCTTGTGGAAATACCGGAGTTTGTTTTTTTCCGCTATTTCATAGCTATTAAAGAGAATATCAGATGGTTTTGTTGTTAGTTCAAACTCATGAATCAACTCTTTTTTATCAGGAACACTATGTTCTTCACGGACAATAAAGTTGATTTCCGAAACATTCTGCAGATTTCTTTCAAGTTCGGAAAATACTGACAGAGTAAGCTTATCATTTAAGATATTGACTGTACTGTCCTTTCTGTTCTGAAGAGCTGTATTGACTATCTGAATTATCTGCTCTTGAGACGAAATAGGACTTGCCATAAATACTAATTATCGTGATGTATGTAATATCTTTCCACAGAATACTGTCAGATTATTATCGTCCACCGAACTCTTTTTTCTGAACTTCATCCCAATTCAACCACCCAATCTCCTCAAAAGTCCAAACCAACTCCATTTATTTGTACACAAATCAATAGTTCAAAAACGTGGTATGTGATTAAAAAATGGGATTAGTCAGTAAATTCTTAAGAGTATTTGGGATCGTTTTCGAAGAAGAGCCTGATGAAAACACACCTGAAGAGACTAAAGCAAAATTCGAAGAGATCGGCAGGGCATTTGAAGACCATATACAGGACCTCATTTTCAAGAATAATGGGAGGAGAGAATACTTTGCTCTGGAATACCGAACTCCTGATTATTACAACGCAAAGAACGGAATCTATGCCGAATCCAACCTCGATCCGGATTTTCGTATAAGGTATAATCCAACAGGTGATGTCTTTGCAGTAGAGTGTAAGTTCCGTTCAGGATATGCAAAAGACAAGCAGGGAAGACCAATTTTATCCTGGTCAAAACCTGCACAATTTGCACGATATCAAAAATATCAGCAAGAGAAAAATATCCCTGTCTACGTTGTTATTGGATTAGGTGGCGAACCTGAAAATCCAGAGATGATTTATTGCATTCCGCTTTCAGATATCAAGTATCCTCAGCTCTATCCTTCGGTTCTGAAAAAATATGAACACCCCCCGACTGAACTGTTCTTCTGGAACACAAAAGAGAAGAGACTCGGGTAAGTTTTTTTCTCCATTCTTTTTTCTAGCGTACCGCAACCACAATCTAAAAGAGTGCCCCTCCCCCCTCCCCAAAAAAAGAGAGGAGGGGCCTTGGAAAAAAGCATTGATTGCCATGACTCGAACCGTTTCATCGAGATCAGGGCAAATAATTCGGGGAGGGGGAACCTAACAAACCTCCTGTCCTCACCAATACAATTTGAATCAGGGATATTTATACCCCTGACCGCACGGTGCGATAATGCCCCCGAATCGGACAAAAATGCCGCTCTCACTCAGAGAGATAGGTTACGAAAATTGAAAGAAAAACCGGCACGCCGGTTTTTCCTTAGCATTTTTCCAGACGGCGTGCGATTCCTGCGTAGGCGATCAGCCGGAGCAGAGCACGACGACGCAAGAAAAATGCGATTCGCGAGAATTCGCGAGAATTCGCGGTAAAATACCTCTTGTATCCACACCCAGCCAATCCCTTCTTTCTTAGAGTATCTCACCACCTGCCAACAGTCTTAAATCTCTCCGCAGTATATGCAAACATACAATGGCTGCACAGACGATCTTCGACTCACTCAACGAAACGGCCGCTAACATCCAGGTCGTCGACTCCGAAACCGGCCTCATCATCCTCATGCTCTTCTTCGGCGGCCTCATTCTTATCGGCATCATCCTCGTAACCCTCGGCCGCAGGTAATATGGGGGTAGCGGCTGAAGGGGGGGTCTTGTATTTTTTTCAACGCCGCCCGACATCCCTCAATCCTCCGCCCCTGTCCCCCTTTTCGTGCATTTCGTTGGCGGGTTGGACGCTGAAAGCGGACGACCTCAGCTGAGGCGGACCGGTCCATAAGACCGGTCTTAGCTGAGCAAGGCTTTGCCTTGCGAGCAAACCGAAGGTTTGCGAATTTGTGCTTTTTGGTGTTGGGGGACGGGGGAGGGTTCTATGTACAACCACCTAACAACCGATCTATCTATTTTTCGTGTTTTGGTGTGTTTTTCGTGCATTTCGTGTGATGAGTGGTACCACCCAAAAAATCCAAAACACCAAATCGAAAAGCACACCAAAACACAAAAGAAAAAGATCGGCTGAGCCCGCCCCCCGCTAAGCTCACCGACTACGTCGATAACCCGCAGTCGCAAGTTTCCTTCGAAAACTTGCTCCGCTGAGGCCACCCCTACGGGTCGGCCCGCATCCGCTAAGGCCGCCCCTACGGCTCACCCCGCCACTGTATTCATCATCTCTGACATCTAATACCTACATGATTATGCATCTCCTCAGTCAGACCGAAGGACAGCTTGCCCTGCAGGCTGCACGACTCTACGCTGAGTCCGCAGTGACCGGAAAACCACCAGCACGGGTACCGGAACTCTCCGGCATCTTCACCGAAAAGCGGGGAGTCTTTGTAACGCTCACCAAATTCGGGGACCTCAGGGGATGCATCGGCTTTCCCTTCCCCGTCATGCCGCTTGGCGACGCCATCAAAGACGCCGCACAGCATGCCGCCATCCACGACCCCAGGTTCTACCCCGTCAACGAAGGGGAACTCCGACAAATCAAGATCGAAGTCACCGTCCTCACCCTGCCCGTACTCCTTGAGTGCGAACCGGACCAGCGCCCCGGAGCCGTCATCATCGGCAGACACGGACTCATCGCAGAAATGAACGGGCACACCGGCCTCCTTCTCCCCCAGGTCGCCGTCGAATACGGATGGGGACCCGTCGAATTCCTCCGCGAGACCTGCCGCAAAGCCGGTCTCCACCCTGACGCATGGACAAACGCATCATGCAATATTCTTACATTTGAAGGACAGATATTCAAGGAATAATCCCATGGCAATAACATTCGAAGTCATCCATAAAGACATAGCGGGACGCGTCGGCAAACTCAAAGCCGGCGACAAAGCCATCAGAACGCCTGCACTCCTCCCGGTCGTCAACCCCCACCTGCAGATAATCCCACCCTCCGAAATGAAAAAGATGGGCGTCGAAGGAATCATCACAAACGCCTACATCTTCTCCAAAAGCGAAGAGTTCCGCGGCCCCGCCCTCGAAAAAGGCCTGCATGAGGTCCTCGACTTCGACGGCCTGATCATGACCGACTCGGGATCCTTCCAGATGTCCGTCTACGGAAGCGTCGATATCACGAACGAGCAGACCCTCTCCTTCCAGAGAGACATCGGAAGCGACATCTGGGTCCCGCTCGACATCCCGACCCACCCGGACACCGAACGGGACGAAGTCATCGCCCAGATGGAGATCACCATGGCCAGAATGAAGGAAGCGAAGGAACTCTTCGGTGACGACGCTCCCATCTCCGGTCCGGTCCAGGGAGCCGTCTTCGAAGACCTCCGCGAATATGCCGGGAAAACCGTCTCCGATATGGGCTTTGCCTACTGCCCGGTCGGCGCCGTCGTTCCCTTAATGGAAAGCTACCGGTACCGGGAACTCGTCGACGTCATCCTTGCCGCGAAAAAAGGCCTCAATCCGGGAGCCTGCGTCCACCTCTTCGGTGCCGGCCACCCCTCCATGTTCGCCCTCGCCGCGGCTCTCGGCTGCGATGTCTTCGACTCCGCCGCCTACGCCCTGTATGCGAAGGAAGGACGCTACATCACGACCTACGGAACGCTCAAACTCGACGAGATGAGCGAACTGCCGTGCGCCTGTCCGGTCTGCCGCAGTCACACCGTCGAAGAGCTGAAAAAATCGCCCGACAAACAAAAGCTCCTCGCCTACCACAACCTCGCCGTCACCATGGCCGAGATCTCGAGGATCCGTGCCGCCATCCAGGACGGGACCCTCTGGGAACTCGTCGATGAGCGGTGCCGGGCCCACCCCAAACTGCTCGACGGATACCGCAGACTCCTGGAAAGGGTCGAAGAGATCGAGCACCTCGACAGAGCGAGCAAGCGCCGGTTCTTCTACCGCGGCAGCGAGTCATGCCGCCGGACCGAGGTCACGAACTACCATGCGATGATCCCCCGCGTGAAACTCTCCGACGTCTCCCTCATTGCGGCCGGAGGGCCGGTCCCTTCCCGCTTTGAAGAAGTCATCGAGTTCAAGCCGCCGTTCGGTCCCCTGCCCTACGAACTTGCCGAGACCTTCCCTGCAGGGCCTGCCGAGGTCCCGACCTGGGACGAAGAGATGATGAAGTACGGGATCAAGGGCCTCAAAGGACTGCTCGCCACCAACCCCGACACCAAAGTCACCATCTCCACCACGGCCAAATGGGCCGACCTTTTCAGAGCCGAATTCCCCGCGGCCGAGGTCATCACATGAGTCTGTTCGACGCACGAAAACGCGACGGAAACGCCCGGATCGGGAACCTGAAACTCTCCGACGAGGAAAGCATCAGCACGCCCGCCGTGATCGACGCAGAGTCGGTCTTCCCCTCGCTTGAGGAACGCGGATTCACGAACCTCCCGCCGTCCGCTAGCAAAGCCGAGTTCGGGAAATACTTCGTCGCAGGCGAAGAGCCGACGGCCGTTCACCCGCAGAGCGAGTCCGTCGAGGGAAGCGTGCTCCTGTTTTCGAACTGGAACACCGTCATCTCCGACGCACGCCGCCATGCCGAGTATATGGAAAAACTGCTCGCGGTCTGTCCCCCGGACGCCGCACGCTATGCCCCCGCATGCGGTCTTCCCTCGAACGTAGCTTCGCTGATCTACCTCGGATTCGACCTCTTCGACTACACCGCGGTGGATCTTGCGGCAGTCCAGAAAAAGTTCTGCACGCCCGAAGGCGAGTTCGATGCCTCCTACATGGAAAAAGGCATCTGCGATTGTCCGGGCTGCAAAGCCGGCGACCTGAAGCTCCACAACCGCCTGGCTCTCGAAAAAGAGATCGCTCTCGCACGGGTCTGGATCGAACAGGGCCAGCTCCGCGAGTTCATGGAGATGCGCTGCAGACTCCACGCCGAGCAGGTCTCTCTTCTCAGACACGTCGACAGGAGACCTGGCTTTGCGGTGAACCTGCCGGTCGTCCGGTCGTCCCGGTTCCTCGCAAACTCCTCCGAGTCGATGACCCGTGCCGAGATCGCCTTCTTCGAGGATCGGGTCATCAACCGGTTCGTTCCGGGAAGGACCGATGTCTGCGTCCTTCTTCCGTGCGCCGCACGAAAACCCTACTCGCTCTCGAGATCGCATCAGCTCTTCTCCCGCGTGGTCGACAGCCGTGCCCATGAAGTGATCGTGACTTCGCCCTTAGGCGTCGTCCCCCGCGAACTCGAACTCATCTATCCGGCAGGCCACTACGATGTGCCGGTGACCGGATACTGGGACAAGGAAGAGTCCGCGATCCTGGTCGAATACCTCACGGCCTATCTCACGAAGCACCGGTATGACCGGGTCATCTGCCATCTGGAAGGCGGGGCAAAAGAGGTCGCGAAGACCGCCGCACAGGCGGCCGGCGTCGAACTCGAGTTTACCTGCAATGACGACAAGCCGCTCTCCCCGGATTCGCTCCGTGCCCTCAACAACGCCCTTCGCGAGAGCAGAAAACGCCGGACGGATCCGATCCGCGGCACGCTTCTCTGGCAGTTCGGCGAACTGGTCGACACGAAGGGCTGGCTTACGAAAGGCCGGTATCCGAACCAGAAGATCTACGAGAAGAAGACGCAGATCTTCTCGATCGACCCGGAGACGGGCCTGCTCCGCCCGACCCACGAGGGGTGGAAGTACATCAACGGCTACCGGGTCTGGATCTCGGACGGCTTTGTCCCGCAAGGAGATATCCTTGCGCCGGGTATCGCCGACTGCGATCCGCAGATCCGTGAAGGCGACGAGGTGTTCGTCGGCGGCGAAGGATATCAGGCGACCGGAAAAACCACGATGGGTGCGGACGAGATGCTCCGTGCCAACCGCGGTATCGCGGTCCGCGTGCGGAAGACGAATCGAAAATGACGACGAAAGCAGAGCTTCGCACTATATTAAAAGAACGACGCGAAGCTCTGTCTTTGGGCGACCGGCGGGAGAAGGGATACTATATCACCTGCCGGCTGCAGGAACTTTTGAAACCCTATCATACGGTCCTTGCCTACATCGCGAAGGATCCGGAGGTGGAGTCGATGGTGATCGTCAATTGCCTTTTAGAAGAGGGAAAAACGGTCGTCGTCCCGATCATCGAGAAGGAGACCCACACGCTCCGGCTCTCGTATCTCACCTCGATGGACCAGCTCGAACCGGGCACCTTCCGGGTCCCCGAGCCGCTCACCCATGAACAGCCCGCCCCGGCATCCTCGATCGACGTGGTGCTCGTCCCGATGGTGGGGTTCGACCGTGCGGGGCACCGGCTGGGATATGGTGCGGGATACTATGACCGCTTTTTTGAAAAGAATCCCGATATCCCGCGTATCGGGATGGCGTATGCCTGTCAGGAGGTCGAGTTGATCCCGACCGAGCCGTTCGACGCCCGGATGGATTATGTCGTGACCGAGGACGAGGTCATCCGGTGCGGGCGGGTCGGAGACGAAGTCGACGACCTCAGCTGAGGCGGGCTGCCCCGTTGGGGCGGCCTCATCGGAACAAGTCGTCAGACTTGTGACCAAATCTCTGATTTGCGAGTAAGTGGGCGTTCTTTTTCTGCTCTTTTTTTATTTTATTTTGGTTTCGTGTACGGGATTCTTTCGGGTGGTACAATTCATCACACGAAATCCACGAAAAATACACAAAAACACGAAAAAAGAAATATTTGTTGGGTGGACCCCTGAAGCATCCTCCCCAGTCCCCCACACGAAATTTTCGAAAATCAACGAAATGCACGAAAAGGGGGACAGGGGCGGGGGATTGAAATGTTAGGTAATATATTGATCTGCATTAACTGGGTGATTTTTATTAGGATGGGATGATAAAATAACAGATAATGCTCTATTATAAAGACGAATCCTATGCAATCTTCGGTGCTATTTTTGAAGTGTACAAAACTCTTGGAAACACCTTCATCGAATCATTTTATCAGAAAGCTTTGGAGCATGAATTTAAACTAAGAAAGATTCCCTTTGTCCCGCAGAAACGTATCCCGGCAGTGTACAAAGGTCAGGAGATCGGATATTATACCCCGGATTTTGTCTGTTTTGACAAAATTATTGTTGAGCTGAAATCGCGGCAAAACACCACAGAAGAAGAACAGAAACAGGTGATGAACTATCTAAATCTTGGGGGATATGATCTAGGGATCTTAGTGAATTTTGGCACATATCCCAAGGTGTACGTGCAAAGGATCGTCCGAAAGGGAGCGGCACTTCCAACAGTCGAAGAAGAAGAACCGCCGTATTATTTTGAGTGAAATTACCTCCAATACACTCACCTCTATTTTGACAAGAGAAGATTTCTTTTCCTCCGCCCCTGCCCCCCTTTTCGTGCATTTCGTTGATGTTCGAAAGTTTCGTGTGGGGGCTGGGGAGGGATCTATGTACATCTCCACCCGACCGATTTTATTATTTTCGTGTTTTCGTGTGTTTTTCGTGAATTTCGTGTGAGGAGGGGTACCTCTCAAAGATTCCCATACGTGAAAACAGCCGAGACCAAAGGCAAATCACCCCATCTAATGAAAAAGAGTGAGAATCATTTCACTAATAATGACCCAGTATATCTAGGTAAGGAGATCCATTTTTAGTAATAATTCTGATAATACCAGCGGATTGTAAACTATTTCCCAGAAATATTTATGGAAGAACAATGTCCATTATATTTTATGAATAAAAGTGTGTGTTTTATTATGATATTACTGCTATTCGCAGTAGCTTTTACTGCGGGTTGTGTTTCTACAGCATCTGACGAAGCAACTTCCACTCCCGTTTCAACTCTAACAAATACTCCAACGTCAGTCCAAACACAAACATCTACGCCTGTTGTTACCAGTACACCGACGCCTACTAAAACCGCGACATCGACAATTCTTTATTACGTGAACAAGGACTCAGGGATAGTGCATAAAGCCGGCTGTTCGTATATCAAGGATCTTTCCAATTACTTTACTGTGACAGACCCATCAGGCTACCAAAAATGCAGCAGGTGCTGGTAAATTTTTTCATCAATTTTAACAAACCCTTTTCTTAAATCCAAAAAAGAATATTCTTACATCCCCCTTTTCGTGAATTTCGTTGAATTTCGGAAATTTCGTGTGGGGGATGGAGACAATCCAACCTGTTTGTTCTCATTTTCGTGTTTTCGTGTGTTTTTCGTGCATTTCGTGTGATGAGTAGTACCACCAAAAGAATCCCATACACGAAATCGAAAAGATGTGATTATCTGGAGTGACGTGCAATATACATACATATGACGCTCGGCACGGATATTGCACAAAAACTCTCCGAAGTAGTAGACACCGACATCAGGATCATGCACGTCTGCGGCACCCATGAAGCCGCCATCGCCAAATACGGCGTCAGATCCGTCCTTCCTCCCCAAATGAAAATCGTGATGGGACCCGGCTGCCCGGTCTGCATCACCCCCCAGGGAGAAATCGATGCCGCCTGCGAACTTGCCGAGCGGGGCTGCATAGTCTGCACCTACGGAGACCTCCTTCGGGTCCCCGGATCCAAAACCTCCCTTGAACACGTCAAAGGCGACGTCCGCATCGTCCAGGGAATAACCAAGGCAGTCGAGATCGCACGCCAGAACCCGGACAAGGAAGTCGTATTCATCTCGGTCGGCTTCGAAACCACCGTTCCGACCGTCGCCGCGACCCTCATCACGAACCCCCCCGAAAACTTCAGCATCCTCGTCTCCCACCGGCTCGTCCCGCCCGCAATGAAATGGCTCATGGAACAGGGCGAAGCCGACCTCCACGGATTCATCCTCCCCGGACACGTCTGTGCCGTCATGGGCTACCATGAATACGACCAGTTCAAAGTCCCGCAGGTCGTCGCCGGATTTGAACCCGAAGACATCCTCCTTGCCCTTCTCATGCTCGCCGAACAGATCAAAAACGGCGAAGCCAAAGTCGAAAACGCCTATCCCCGTGTTGTCACCTACGAAGGAAACGTCAAAGCCCAGAACCTCATGAAAGAAGTCTTCACCCCCTCCGACGTCGAGTGGCGCGGATTCCCCGTCATTCCCGACTCCGGTCTCGCCCTCAAGCCCGAGTTCGAAGCATTCGACGCCCAGAAAAAGTTCGACCTCGTCTATGAAAAAATCACCAAAAAGGACGGATGTATCTGTGACCGCGTCCTTCGAGGTCTCGCCGACCCGTCCGACTGCAAACTCTTCGGCAAAGCATGCACGCCGCGTGTCCCCGTCGGGCCGTGCATGGTCTCGCACGAAGGAGCATGCCGGATCTGGTACCAGTACCAGCAGAAGAGATAACGGTACGGGCATGAAAACCTACACCAACATCGTCTTCGACCTGGACGGAACACTCACCGACCCGGTGGTCGGGATAACCAACTCCTTCATCTATGCGATGGAAAAATACGGCATCCCGGTCCCGGAAAGAAGCGAACTGCTGAAACTCATCGGGCCGCCCCCCCTCGAATCGTTCCAGGAAATCTACGGCCTTTCCCGTGAAGAAGCGACGGCCGCCGTCAGATATTACCGTGAATTCTACCGTGAAAAAGGCATATTCGAATGCAGCGTCTTTCCGGGGATCGAAGACCTCCTTAAATCCCTCAACGAGGAGGGCAGGACCCTGATGGTCGCAACGGCAAAGGTCGAGCAGTTTGCAGAGATCGTACTCGAACACTTCGGGATCGCGAAGTATTTCACCTGCATTGCCGGCAGCGATATGGCCAACACCATAACGCACAAAAGCGAGATCATCAAAGCAACGCTCAAACGCTGCGCAATAACCGATCCGGAACACACCGTCATGGTCGGCGACCGGATGCACGACATCCTCGGCGCAAAAGACGCGGGGATTGATTCGATCGGCATATTATACGGCTACGGTACGAGAGAGGAGCTGGAAAACGCCGGGGCTGACCTCATCGCCGAAAGCGTGCAGGATCTGAAAAGGATCCTGTCACCCCAGGTATAAATACTCTCAAGTGTAATATACTAAGGCGTTCAATCGAATGTATCTGCACCGATAGGGTAGTCAGGATATCCTATGGGCCTCCGGAGCCTATGACTCGGGTTCAAATCCCGACCGGTGCGTCGTTTTCTTTTTTTTCCGTAGTTCTCAAAAATTTCCCGTGTTCTGCGTGCGGCATCCAAACCGGATCCGAACCGCTGGAAAATCCTCTTTTGCTCCAGAAAACCCAGATACAATTAAATACAAAAACCGCATATGTTTATTCACAGTGTGAACATCACACTGTGAACATCAAACCGTGCCAGGTTGGCGGAGCGGCCACGCGACTGCCTGCAGAGCAGTTCTACGCCTGTTCAAATCAGGCACCTGGCTTGTCATTTCAAAAACCGCATAGCGTCTGTGCGGAAAAATGCAGACGCTCTATGAAAAAATGTCACAAAAAGCGATCGATGCAGTATTCACCGGCCTGTTCAATCTGACCGATATACGGGTCACCCTAAGGGAGACCTCGCCTTTGCATCATCTCACCGATGAACAGAAGGAACGAACAAAAGACACCATCGAAAATATCCGAAAACAGCTTGAGATCCTCGAGGGAGAGCTCTTATGAAATGCGCAGGGCAGATCGAAGCCCGCGCCGTGGAAGAATCCTCGATCAATCTCGATCCGATCCAGGCGGCGGGGAGACTCACACCCGAAGCGATGAAAGCCGTCATCGCGTGGGGGGACGGATACTCCGTCTGTGACAACTGTCATAAACCCTTCCGCCTGGACTATGTGACAAAACCGCCGATCGCAGACTTCCACGAAGAAGCCGCGAAATGGCTCGGGATGGACAAGATCCAGCTCGTGCCCGGAGCACGGCGGGCATTCCAGGAAGTCACCGGGGCACTTGTCGGAAAAGGCGAGCCGGTGATCATGACCGGGATGGGGCATTACACGGCGTATTTGTCCGTCGAAGTTGTGAACGGCGTCGTCAGAGAGATCAGGCCGACGGCCGACCACCACATCACCGCCGATGCCGCCGCCGAGTCGATCGAAAACGCCGTACGCGAATTCGGCTATGCTCCAAAACTCGTCTTTGTGGATGCGGTCGATTTTATGTACGGCAACATGCATGAAGTCGAAAAAATCGCCAAAGTCGCCCACCAGTACGACATCCCCGTTCTCTACAACGGCGTGTATACCGTCGGCGTTCTCCCGGTTGACGGGAAAAAACTCGGCGTCGATTTCGTTGTCGGATCCGGGCACAAAAGTATGGCGGCCCCCGCCCCGTCCGGGATTCTTGCGACCACCGATGAGTATGCGGAGATCGTTCTCCGCACAACAAAGATCCAAGGGGATATCACCGGCAGAAAGTTCGGCATCAAGCAGGTCGGTATCCTCGGCTGTTCGCTGATGGGCGACCCGGCGGTCGGGCTGATCGCCTCCTTCCCGCGGGTGAAAGAGCGGGTCAACCACTTCGACGAGGAACTGAAAAACCACAAGATCGTCACCGACGCTCTGCTCTCGATCGAAGGAACGAAGGTCGCGTCCGAGTATCCGCGAAAACACACCCTCACCCGTATGGATACGGCGGGATCCTTCGACGTCATCGCCCGGACCCATAAAAAACGCGGCTTCTTCCTCTCGAGCGCCTTAAACAAACGGGGGATCACCGGCATCATGCCGGGCGTCACCAAACAGTGGAAGTTCAACACCTACGGACTAACGAAAACACAGGCAGAGTATCTCGCTGATTCGTTCATCGAGATCGCCGAAGAAAATAGTATGGTCGTGGGGTAAACCCCTTTTTTTATTTGGTGAAGACCATCACCACATAGCCTTTTTCGGCTGCCATTCCCCGGGACTGTTCCGTAAAGCCGATCAGCTCCATCTTTTCCGCAAACGAATCCGGCGTGTTCTTGCCGTCGGTATATACCGCCGCGATCACCGTGCTGACGTTCTGGCTCAGGAACTCGGCCTCATACTGAACGACGGCATGCTCGTATCCGACGATATTCATGACAAGCGTTATATTCGAGGTGAACCCTGCATTCTGCGCAAGCTTCTGAACGGTCGTCGTATCCACTTCGACCGACTTCACGAGTACGCCGTCCGGCCGCACGATCCGGTTGTTTGTGATATCCGACGTCACCGAGATCGCGACCGTGTTCGATCCGTACCCGATCGTCTTCTGCACGAACGTCACGCCGAGATCGTTATTCTGTTTCGTCAGGTTCAGAGACGGGATCAGATACGGATTCGGTTCGACTGAAACCTGATTCACCGACATCGTCAGCTTATCGTTCATATATGCCGAAAGCGAGCCGATCCCCGCACCGAGTTCGATCAGCGGATTCTGCGGGATCAGATACCCGTCCACTGCGGCGACCATCTCGGGTTCATAGCCGTTTGGATCCAGCAGAAGTTTCCAGATAAACGTCCCGTCGACATACGTCGGATCGACCGAGATCAGATTCCCGCGGATCATGACCTCGTTTGGCGTCGGATTCACCAGACCGACACACCCGGCCGTCAGAACGAATCCGACAATCAAAAGAGCCAAAATCAAAACCGAAACGGTTTTTCTCCCCGGTGTATTCATAGTAAACTTTCGGAGGGCAATCTATTTGTAGATATTGTTTGATCCGGGAAAAATCGAGGAAACCCATCCCGCTGTCCGTCTTTTTTTGCCGCTCCCGCATCTCCTCACCACATAGAAGTGTGTATCAGAGGGGGAAAACCCGGGGCAAATAACGTAAGTATAAACATATCCGTTACCAAATAATATGTGCCGTGAGAGGAGGGTTGGATGAAAACTGAGGTTCTGAAAAGCATTAAAGAAACCGAAGCAAAAAGTAAATCCACAATCACCGCAGCTGAAAGTGCCGCAGAGCAGACACTTGCAAATGCAAAACTCGAAGCTGACAACCTGATTGCCAAGGCAGAAACCATTGCCGAGGATTACAAAAAGCAGAGACTTTTAGATGCACGGAATGTAGCAACAGCAAAGCATGCCGCTATTGTTACTCAGGGAAAGGCAGACGCCGATCACCTGATTAACGCAGGAAGCAAAAAGCTCCCGCAGGCAACTTCGCTATTCGTAGAGCGGTTCAAGGAGAAACTGCATGTTTCAGCCTAGACCGATGACCCATTTGTTAATTGCCGCGAGCAAGGAGCAGATGGCGTCAGTTGTGACCGAATTATATCGTCACCAGATTTTCCACATCACCGATTTTGTAGATCAGGGGAAAGAAGGCTATGAAGGAGTTAAAATCGGCGTTCCTTTTGAAAACGCCGGAGAGCTCTCGAACAACCTCCTGAAAATACGCTCCATTGAGAGTGTGTTCCAGACCGCCCCGTCTACGCAAAGCACTGTCCAGATGCGTCCTGCAGAAACGATTCGAGCAGCAATAGATAGCGAGCTTCCCAAAATTGAGGAGGAAGTTAGCAGTCTCACGGTAAAGCGATCGAATGCAGAGACCCGTATCCGGGAATGTGAACAGCGTATCAACGAACTCAAACCATTTGCCTTAGTGCCTCTAGAGCTTGATCTCTACAGAGGTTACGGCAGTCTGACGGTTTTTGCAGGGTACATCGAGCATGACCTTGACATCTCTGTTCCGCACGAAAAGACTTACGTCGCGGGAAAAGACGGAAACTTCATAGTCGTCTTTGCAGAGAGCAAAAACGCAGCAGACATCGAAAGGCAGCTGGCCGATGCAGGCTTCCAGAGCGTTTCCCTGCCGGTTGAATCCGGCACGGTCCAGGCAGCAGTGGAGAAATACACTGTCGAACTGGGTAAAGAGACACAGATCCGTGAAGACTGTACCGCAAAGATCGTTGAACTCAAAGCAAAATACGCAGACTTACTCGCCGCTTGCGATGAAGTATTGTCCTGTGATGTGGAACGTGCCGAAGCGCCGCTTCGATTTGCAACCACCGACGAAGCTTTCGTCATTGACGGCTGGATCCCGGCCGACACGGTGGATAAAATCACAGCAGCACTCAACCAGGCAACTGGTGAACGCGTTTATGTAACCGTGGATCCTTCGGATTACGAAGCGACCGCGGTACCGGTGGAATATAATAATCCATCATTTGCAAAGCCCGCCGAACTGTTTATGGACCTGTATTCCCGTCCAAAATACAAAGAACTGGACCCGACCATTATCCTTGCGATCATGTTCCCCTTGCTCTTTGGATTCATTGTCGGCGATCTGGGATATGGTCTTCTTTATCTGGCTCTTGCCCTCGTCCTTCGTAAGACTTTACTTAAAATGGGCGAAACGGGATACAAAGCCTTTATCATCATCCTTGGAGCAGCTATTTCAACGAGCGTCTTCGGACTTCTCTATAGTGAGTTCTTTGGTATGAGTCTCCCCTGGCACTCGATTATTTTCTCCCGTCACCTTCCAATTGGTGCCGGCATGGAACACGCGATGCCCCAGGTTATTGAACTGCTGATAGTATCAGCCCTTCTTGGTGTCATCTACATCAGCGTTGGCCGTTTCTTCGGAATGATCAATCACTACAGAATGGATCACCCCGGAAGCCACCGGACAAAAGCAGTCCTTGCACAGCTTGGATGGAACTTTATCTTGTGGGGCATTCTGGTGCTTATCCTGAGTGTGGCTGACTTAAACGAATACTGCCAGTTCCCCTTTGCACTTCCCACATTTGTCGCGTACCCGACCATTGCTGGAATTATAGGTGCAATTCTGATCGTCGTTGGTTGTGTGTTCGTCGCTATCGAGAACCCACTTGACCTGATGGAAATCCCAACAAACACGCTTTCCCACATGCTGTCCTTCTGCCGTCTTGCTGCAGTCGGTCTTTCATCCGTGGCGATCGCAATGGTCGTTAACTTCATGGCTGTCGATTTATTCATCAGCCCTGCAATGGCCAACCTGGATGTTGTTGGTGTACTATTGATTATTGTGGGTGTCATAATTCTTATATTAGGTCACGCACTCAACGTCGCCCTTGGTATTCTTGGCGGTGCTCTGCACCCGATTCGTTTACACTATGTCGAATTCTTTACCAAATTCTACCAGGGCGGAGGAATCATATACAAGCCCTTTGGACTTAAAAGAAAATTCTCTGAGGAATAAAAAATGGCAATCGAATCTATGACAGTAGAAGCAGCAACAGCATTAGCATCCGGATACACCGCAATCGGCGCAGGTCTCGCAGTAGGTCTCGCTGGTGTCGGTACCGGTATTGGTGAAATGGGTATCGGAGCAGCCGCAGTCGGCGCAACCGCAGAAGACCGTGGAATGTTCGGTCTTGCATTACTCTTCACCGTTCTTCCGGAAACCGTCGTTATCTTCGGTCTCGTTATCGCACTGCTCTTGATCTTCGTCTAAGCGGAGCAGTCTGATATGGGACTTGAGGTAGTAGTAGACGAAATCAAAGCAAAGGGTGACCGAGAAGCTGCCGCTATCAAAGCAGCAGCAGAGGCACAGGCAAAAGAGATCGTCAACGAAGCAAACCTCCGTGCAAACGAGATCCGTCTCGCAGCCGAGAAAGACGCTGATACACAGGCCGACCGGATCATGATCCGTGAAGTCGCCAGCGCCAATCTGGTTGTGAAGCGTGATTTCTTAAACGCACAAAAGGAACTTCTTGACAAAGTCTACACCAGTGCAGCAGAGGAGATCGCTAACCTCCCGGCAGACGTACACGCAAAAGCCGTACGTGAACTCTTGAAAGAGTCTGCCAAGCAGATCAAAGCGGGTGTCGTTTTCACCAACGCACGCGACGAGAAGGCTGCAAAAGAGGCAATTAGCGGTTTAAAAACCCTGAGCGGATTTACGTTTGGAGGAATCACCGACATCGCCGGCGGTGTCGTTGTACAAAGTACCGATGGTCAGCTCACACTTGACTTCTCATACCAGACCTTTATGGGTGAAGTCTGGGAAACAAGTCTGAAAGATGCATCGGAGATATTGTTCGGATGAGGTAAACAATGACTGAGGTAATGAGCGGAACTGCTCCCTATATCTATGTTTCAACCCGCATGCGGGTCCGCAAAGCGAAGCTCATCCCGCGGGAAGAATATCTTCGCATGCTGAACATGGGTCTCACTGAGTTTACCAGACTCATTGAGGAGATGGAGTACAAACGCGAAATCGATGAACTTTCAGCATCCTTTAAAGGTGTCGACCTCATCGAAAACGCCATGTCCTGGAACCTTGCAAAGGAGTATCAGCGTGTGATCGCTCTGGCTCCTGGAGAGATGAAAGGATTTACCCGTGATTACCTGCATAAGTGGGATATCCAGAACATTCTGAGTATCCTGCGAGGTAAAGAACTCGGATTTTCCGACGGGAAGATCCGTGCAGTACTTGTCCCGGCCGGTGCACTCGATGCATCGACGCTGGACCGGCTTGTCGCCGAGTCATCGGTTGAACGTATCGTTGAACAGCTGCCCGTAAAGCAGATGTCGGCGATTCTCAGCGAAGGACTCAGCGAGGCAATCGAGACCCATTCGTTTGGGAAGATCGAGAACGAGCTGTATAAGTACTATTATGCAACGCTGATCAAAGCAGCACGTGGCGGTATGAAGGGCGGACGTCCGTTCCTGAAATATGTCATGTTCGAAATCGACATCAAAAACATCACCAGTGTTTTCAGAATGCGTGCACAGGGCGGCGACAACGCAGCCCAGCAGAACATCTGGATCCCCGGCGGTTCATTCAAACCTGAAGAGCTCGAAAGACTCAGCAGTGTTGAAAGCACCGATGAAGTGGTCGATTCGCTGAAAAAGAAGATCAAAGTCACCGTGCTCCTTGATGCACTTGAATCTCTGCGTGAGAAGAAACCGATTTATTCGATCGAAAGCACCCTGATTGCAGCTCAGCTCAATCAGATGGACAAAGTATCGAAACGCAATCCGTTCTCAATCTCGCCGCTTCTCGTGTATCTCGAAAGAAAGAAGTATGAAGTATCCAATCTCCGTGCCATTGCCCGTGGAAAAGAAGCAGGCCTGGACGCGGAGACACTCGAAAAGTACCTGGTGATGTAAATGGAAATCGCAGTAATTGGAAATAAGGAGTTTGTCTTGGGATTCCAGCTCGCTGGCATCAAAAAGACCTACTCTGCAGAAAATCCCGAAAAACTTGCCGAGACCATTACGAAGGTACTTGACGACACGAATGTGGGCATACTTGTGCTGCAGAGCACTGACCTTGAACAGATCCCGCGTCGCCTGCAGGTAATCATTGAAAATTCTGTCAAACCGACCATCGTTACAATCGGCGGGCAGGAGGCAGGTCTCTCCCTGAGGGAGCGTATAAAACGTTCGGTGGGTGTTGATTTGTGGAAGTAAATAGCAAACCAGGAATACTCAAAAGAATTGCAGGACCTGTGGTCACTGCAGTTGATCTTGATGCACACATGTATGATGTGGTCAAGGTCGGAAACGAGGAACTGATGGGAGAGGTCATCAAGATCGACGGTGCAGACACCGTTATTCAGGTCTATGAATCTACCACGGGCATTCGCCCGGGTGAGCCCGTCATAAACACCGGTCTTTCGCTCGCAGTCGAGCTTGGTCCGGGTCTCTTGACCAGTATCTACGACGGTATCCAGCGTCCGCTCGAAGTGCTTATCCAGAAGATGGGTAACTTCATTGCACGCGGTGTTACCGCACCGGGACTGGACCACGAGAAGAAATGGACCTTCAAACCGGTCGTTCACGTCGGAGACAATGTCGTCCCCGGACAGATCGTCGGTGAAGTTCAGGAAACACGCAGTATCGTGCACAAGATCATGGTCCCGCCACTCGCAAAGGGCGGCAAGGTCACCAAGATCAATGCAGGAGACTTCACCGTTGATGAGATCGTTATCGAACTCGACTCCGGCGAATCCTTCCCGATGATGCAGAAATGGCCGGTCCGTGTCCCGCGTCCGTACGTGGAAAAACACAGCCCGAGCATCCCCCTCCTGACCGGACAGAGAATCCTTGACGGACTCTTCCCGATCGCAAAAGGCGGAACAGCAGCTATCCCCGGACCGTTCGGATCCGGAAAGACCGTTACCCAGCAGCAGCTGGCAAAATGGTCCGACGCAGAAATCGTGGTCTACATCGGCTGCGGTGAACGCGGCAACGAGATGACCGAAGTTCTGACCGAGTTCCCCGAACTCCAGGACCCGAAAACCGGAAACTCTCTCATGGAGAGAACGATTCTCATCGCAAACACTTCCAACATGCCTGTGGCAGCACGTGAAGCATCCGTGTACACCGGTATTACTCTTGCAGAGTACTTCCGTGACATGGGCTACGATGTCGCATTAATGGCAGACTCCACCTCCCGGTGGGCAGAAGCAATGCGTGAAATCTGTTCACGTCTTGAAGAGATGCCCGGAGAAGAAGGTTATCCGGCATACCTGTCCTCCAGACTCTCCGAGTTCTACGAGCGTGCAGGACTTGTCGAGCCGCTCGCAGGCGGATCAGGCTCTGTATCCGTTATCGGCGCAGTTTCCCCTGCCGGCGGAGATTTCTCCGAACCGGTCACGCAGAACACGCTTCGTATCGTCAAAGTCTTCTGGGCACTTGATGCAAACCTCTCCCGCCGTCGCCACTTCCCGGCAATCAACTGGCTGCAGTCCTACTCTCTGTACATGGCTCAGCTGAACGATTACTACGACGAGAAGGTCTCACCCGACTGGAACAAACTCCGGTCATGGTTCATGGAAGTTCTTCAGAAGGAAGCCGAACTCCAGGAAATCGTGCAGCTCGTCGGATCCGACGCACTGCCCGAGACCGAACAGATCACCATCGAAGTCGCCAGAATGATGCGGGAACTTTTCCTGCAGCAGAACGGTTTCGACCCGGTCGACACCTACTGCGATCTGCCCAAACAGCTTGACATGTTCAAGATGATCAGAACCTACGCAGACCTTGCATACGCCGCACAGGCAGCAGGCGTCCCGCCGTCGCAGATCCTTGCAGTCAAAGCAAAGAACGAAATGCCGCAGGTCAAATTCACCAAGGACTACAAACCGGTTCTTGACAAGATCTACGCAGGCATGGAAGCAGAATTCAAGGCACTGAGGGCATAAACATGAAAGAATATAAGACAGTCTCTAAAGTTGCCGGACCACTGCTTTTCGTCGAAAAGACCGAGCCGGTCAGCTACGAAGAGCAGGTCAGCCTTGTTCTTGCCGACGGCACGATGAAACGCGGACAGGTCCTTGATACCTCCGAAGATCTCGTCGTCGTACAGTGTTTCGAGACCACTACCGGTCTTGGACGCGACACCGGTGTCCGTTTCCTTGGTGAAACCTTCAAGATGCCGGTCTCAAAGACCATGCTCGGACGTATCCTGTCCGGCGGTGGAAAGCCCATCGACGGCGGACCGGCTATCGTCCCCGACAAGCGTCTCGACATCAACGGAGCAGCTATCAACCCGTATGCACGTGGAACGCCGAGAGATTTCATCCAGACCGGTATCTCCACCATCGACGGAACCAACACCCTTGTCCGTGGTCAGAAGCTTCCGATCTTCTCGTCTGCCGGTTTACCGCACAACGAGATCGCACTTCAGATCGCCCGTCAGGCAAAAGTGCCCGGATCATCCGACGAGTTCGCCGTAGTTTTCGCTGCAATGGGTATCACCCGTGAAGAAGCAAACTACTTCATGGCAGACTTCGAGAGAACCGGTGCACTTGAGCGTGCAGTCGTGTTCCTGAACTTAGCAGATGACCCCGCCGTCGAGCGTACGGTCACGCCGCGTCTTGCACTCACCACTGCCGAGTACCTTGCATACGAGCTTGGTTACCACGTGCTGGTTATCTTAACCGATATGACGAACTACTGTGAAGCACTTCGTCAGATCGGTGCTGCCCGTGAAGAAGTTCCGGGTCGCCGCGGATATCCGGGTTACATGTACACCGATCTTGCATCCATCTACGAGCGTGCAGGTATCATCAAGGGCCTGAAAGGATCCGTTACCCAGATTCCGATCCTGACCATGCCCGGCGACGATATCACCCACCCGATCCCCGATCTTACCGGATACATTACGGAAGGTCAGATCGTTATTTCCCCGGAGTTACACCGTAAGGGTATCTATCCGCCAATCAACGTTCTGCCGTCCTTATCCCGTCTGATGAACCTCGGTATCGGTAAAGGCATGACCCGTGAGGACCACAAGAAGGTCTCCGATATGATGTACTCCGGTTACGCAGAAGGTGTCGATCTCCGCGGCTTAGTGGCCATTGTCGGAAAAGACGCACTGTCAGAGCGTGACCAGAAGTTCTTAGAGTTCGCCGATGCATTCGAAGACAAGTTCGTCCGCCAGGGATCCGACGAGGACAGAACCATCGCCCAGACGCTTGACGTCGGATGGGGTATGTTCACCCAGCTCCCGGAGAGCGAACTTGAGAAGCGTATCGACCGTGACCTGATCAAGACCTACCACCCGAACTACAGGAAGTGAGTAAGTCATGGCGCTGAACGTGAAGCCTACCAGATCCGAACTGATCGCCCTCAAAAAGCGTATCAAGCTCTCGGAGCGTGGGTATAAGCTTCTGAAAATGAAGCGCGACGGACTTATCCTTGAATTCTTCAAGGTGTTAGCGGAAGCTAAAGATCTCAAAAATCAACTTGCCGAAAAGTACGAACGTGCACAGAGAATGATTGCAATCGCAGAAACTGTGGACGGAAGTATCGGTGTGAAGTCAGCGGCGTTTTCAGCATCTGAAAACCCGGTGATCGACCTGAAAAGCAAGAACATTATGGGAGTTGTTGTACCAAAGATCGAATCTCAGAGTGTGAAGAAGTCCCTCACGAACCGCGGTTACGGCGTTCTTGGAACGTCCGCCGCGATCGATGAGGCTGCCGACGCATTCGAGGAATTAGTAGAGTGTATCATTCTCTCCGCTGAACTGGAGACGACTATGAAGCGCCTCCTGGACGAGATCGAAAGTACAAAGCGCCGTGTGAATGCCCTGGAATTCAAGGTTATTCCGGAGTTGATCGAAGCCCGTAACTTTATCAAGATGCGGCTCGACGAAATGGAACGCGAAGAGTTGTTCCGTATGAAAAGAACAAAGGGTAAGTCTGCCGCAAAGGCCGCAAAACTCTCCGCTGCACACGCAGCAGAATGATAATGCAGTACTGCAGGAGACCGGGAGAACCTCAGGGATCCCCGGAGATATCCGGGATCTTCTAACCCGAATCTCTTTATTCTTTTTTCGACTGTTTTTTTCATTTCAAGTTGGATACCGGACCGGTTTTTCCGATAAGAATATTCATATTATCTCCCGTCCCTTTAGATTAGCAATGAATACTCACTTCCCCGCCGATAAAGCCGATAAAATAGCGGAAATGTTTTGTTTTACCGATGATCAAAAACAATCGTTCTGCAATACCGCCGACGGGATCCTCCTGACCCACCAGGACGAGGACCCGGATACAATAATCACCGCCGTCTGCGAGTATGCAGATCTTATTGCAAAAAGCAAAGGAACCGGCTATACCCCGAAGATAGCCCGACAGAAGATCGGGGAGGACGTTCTTTTAACAAGCATCGAACCGCCGTGCGGGAGCAACACCTATATCCTGGAGACAAAGGAAGGGTTCCTCGTGATCGACAGCGGATTTCCCTGCTATGCCGAAGAACTGAAACGGACGGTCCTCTCGCTCTATCCGGATTTTGCACAGCGGAAGACCGAGCTTCTTATCACCCACATCGATATGGACCATATGGGGGCGATGGATCTCTTCGACTGCGTGTATCTGAACGAAGCGAGTCTGGAGAACTTCACGCGGGAAAATACCGGGGTCGCAAACTACCGGGTCAAGAATCCGAGCCGTGCCCCGTTCTATAATATGGTGGTGATGCTGACCGGCTACAAAACCCCGTCACTGAAAAACGTCAGTCTCATTGGAAGCGTGAAGCCCGACCCGACCATTCCCCTTTCGTATATCGGCGATCTGAAAACGGCCGGCCTCACCTTTTCGGTGTATGAAGGCATCGGCGGCCATGTGGAAGGGTCGATGCTCTTTCTCGAAAACGAGCTGGGGCTCATGTTTACCGGAGATATCCTGATAAATCCCGACGGCTTCACGCCTGAGCAGCTGAAAGTCAACCGCTACCCGGCGATCCTTGCAGGCGGAAGTGTGAACGAGGATTCAAAGAAAGCTGCCGCTGAGCGGTTTGCGGCGTATGATATGATGCAGGGAAGACGCTGGATGGTCTGTCCCGGACACGGAAACGTGTTCCAGCTGTAAAACCCTTTTTTCGCTTTTTTCATTATGATGCAGATTGTGCAAAAAAACAGGTCTATACTGGTAAGTAGAGAAAAAAACGAAAAGACGTTGGAAAAAGATATTGAGCCGGGAAGTTACCGGCGTGCGGGAGTGGTGTTGACCTTGCGGGTAACGTATCCTGCGACACGGTTACGGATCATTTTGCTTTCGATCGTGGTGATTTCAGCAACAACTTTCTTGTTGTCGTCAAAGTTGCCGTTGAAGCTTTTTCCGTGCTGTTCGAGAAGGGCGATGCCCATTGATTTGATATAACTTGGCTTGATTCCCATGAGTATTCCTCAGATGTCTATATATGTAAGACGTTGAGATATGATAAGTATTCTGTTTGCTACCTCCTCAGGAGTGGTTCCAAGGAGGCATATCCTGCCCGGTCCGCGGGAAGATTCGGGATTTGCTATGGCAAGCGGCACGCCTTTTCTGCATACCGAAGCGATCCCCCAGTCCATGGTCGAGATACCGGCCGGAAACTTTTCCGGGTCATAAACCTCGACATCCCGAAGAGTTTCGACAGCAGTTGCGAGGATATCGTCCTCATAGCGTATGCATGCCGCCGAGCGAATGGTGGGATCGAAACGCCGGACGGTAAGAAGGGTCTTGACGATCGGTTCATCGACGCCGAACCCTACGCTCGAACCTCTGGCGATGGCGACGCCTTTCTTGTCGACGGCGTCGGCGGTCGCATAGGCGATCGCCAGATCGTCACGCGGAATGATATAGCGCGAGACATCCTGCAGTTTGCCGTGAGCCTTCTGCAGATCGCGGAGAACCGCCGACTGTGCTCCGGCACCCATCAGTTCAGCCCCAGTTCGTCTTTTACCGCAGTGATCTCGGAGATAGCGATCTCATACATTCGTTCCCTCGGGATAAGAGCGTCGCCAAGAGCGATCCTTGTCCGGTCGCATCCTGCGGCGAACGAAGGGGTCTTGTACTTCTTCGTGACCGTCTTCACCGTCACATCGGATATGTTTCCTCCCTTGACATACGCACAGGCGACGATCAGTCCAGACACGCTGTCGGCGACCTGGAGACAGATCTCCACAGGGGTCGTATAGTCGGTACCAAATATCATGTGATTGTGGCGTTTGATCGGAAGAGCGATCTCGTCGCCGACACCTGCCGCACGAAGGATCTCGTATCCGGCAAGTCCGTGCTTTTCCATATCCTCGTCGATCTCCTCGAAGTCGATGTCGTGAAGGATGCCGATCGTTTCCCAAAGGACAGCATCTTGTCCCAACTCAGCAGCCAGACCTCTCATGACGGCGGCGGTCGAGATACAGTGACCGACAAGCGAGGGAGTGGCTACATGTTGTTTGAGAAGCGTGAGTGCCTCTGTTTTTTCCATGTCCTATTTATTGGATATGAAAAGGGATAAGAGTCTCGACGCACAATGTATTTGTATGCAAGATTGGATACTTGATGTGATCATCGGCGTCTCGGCAATCATTTTGTTTGCCATTCTGCTTCTGGGTCTGCCCCACGTCCTCCCGGCGGCCTATGGATACGTAGCAGCTTTCCTGATTTTTGTGGCATACCTCACAACTGCAGGACTGACAGTAATTAAAAAATCGATCCAAAAATAAATTTATATTTTTTTTTACCAAAACTTGAAAAGCTATTCCTGCTTTTCCAGGGCTTTATAATCCGTTTTATTCATTTTGGTAAGGGGCATCGCTTCCAGAATCGAGATCGAGACCGGAACGCTCCAGTGATTCAGATTCGCTTTGGCAAAGGCGATAATGTCTTTTATCGCGGCCTCGGGATCCATCTTCTCCTTCAGCGTTACATAGAGTTTGATCCGCGTATCCGTCTTCCAGGGAATACCCATCGCACAGGACTGGGAGATGATCGGGCACTTTTCCATGACGGCCTCGATCATGAGAGGATAGACATTGTATCCGTTGACTTTGACGAGCCGCTTGTATCTGCACCGGAAATTGATGTTGTTCCCTTCCCCGATCGAGACGATGTCCCCGGTGTGGAGCCAGATGCGGCCGTCGTCATGCATGCGGAGAACAGCGGCGGTCTCTTCAGGATTTTTGTAGTAGCCGGTCATGATTGCCGGACCGATCATACACAGTTCTCCTTCCTCGGTGTTAGGCAGGACGTCAGTCGTTCCGGGAGCGACAACGCATATCTCCGTTCCGGCAAGAGGGACACCCACGCCCCCTTCCTTTAACGTGGAGTAATGCACGCCGGTGATAACACAGGCCCCGCCGGCTTCGGTCAGACCGTAGCCCGGACGGAACTCTGCTCCGCCTTTTTCTTTTCCGAGAATGTCGTTATACCGGTAGGCAAGCTCGGGAGAGACCCGGTCCCCGCCGCATACCAGATGTTTGACGCAGGAGAGATCCTTTCCTTTGAGATGCGGATACATCCGCTCGTACATCGCAGGAACGCCGCAGAGAAACGCCATCTTCTCTTCTACGATGAGCTTTGCGCACTCCTTCGCATCGAACCGCGGACAAAGAGCGACCCGCATCCCTGACGAGAGCGGCGTGTGGATGCAGACGGTCAGACCAAACGCATGGAAGATCGGCAGCACGGCAAGGAAGCCGTCTCCGATATGCGGTTTGCCGTCCACATAGTCATAGAGAAGCTGGGTCGCCAGATAATTGGCCGAGGTGTTTGAAAGCATCACGCCTTTCGAGGGGCCAGTCGTGCCGCCGGTGTACATGATGACGGCAGTATCCTCAGCCCTGACATCGTGCGGGGGAAGGGACGCGGTCTTCAAAAATTCGCGTCCTTCTTCGAGAAGAGCGTCCCATTCAGAGGATCTTCCGGTCGTCTGTTTGGCGTGACGAACCGAACGGTTGTAGACCGTCTTCATGATCCGACCTTTGATGCCTGCGGGGAAGTAGGTGGGCGTTTTACAGCGGATGACCTCGACATCGAGACCGGAACAATGTTCTTCGTTGATCTCAAACGTCAGAACGATCCGGGATTCGGTGAGTTCCACCGCGTAACGGAGTTCATCTTTCGTTGAAAGCGGATGAACGAGATTGCAGACGGCGCCGATCCGGTTGACGGCATAGGCGGCGATAACGCTTTGCGGGATATTCGGCAGAAAAATGGTGACGAAATCGCCTTTTTTCACACCGTGCTGCATGAGTCCGGCAGCACAGGCATGTACCTGCTCCATCAGACTGCGGTATGATATGTAATTATTATAATACTGTATGGCGATTGCTTGGGGTCCTGCATGGGTTCCACCGTATGTGAGCATCGTGTAAAGAGACCTTTTTGTCTCGTTTGTATACTCAAGTTTGGTGATGGAATCATTTCTGTATATGCGGGCGTTCATGAACCATATACATATGAAGGATAGCATATTATAGCTGGCGGTCACGCAAAATTTGAACAAATTTTGCAAAAAATAATGTCAGAGGCAATGACCAGAGAGTATTTATACTTCAGCCCGAAATTGGCCCCTCGTTGGGGGACGGTATGAAAAAAAAGGTTAGGCCCTATCCTGGAGCGCCATATAATCGAGCTTGTTCATCTTCGTCATCGGCATCTCATCAAGGATGACAAACGCTTTTGGAACACTCCAGTGATTCAGATGTTCGGTCGCAAAGGCAAGCAGATGTTTCTCCGCTTCGGCATGATCCATCTTCTGCTTCAGGGTCACATACAGTTTGATCCGCCGGTCGTCCCGCCACTTGAAGCCTACGGCGCAGGCTTTGGCAACGATCGGACAGCCTTCCATTGCCGCTTCGATTAAGGGCGGATAGACGTTATATCCGTTCACCTTGACCAGACGCTTGATGCGGGATCTAAAGCAGAGATTGTTCTCCTCGCCGATCGCGAATATGTCTCCCGTATGGAGCCAGAGTTTTCCGTCGGGATGAATCTTTAAGACATCGTCTGTTGCCTCGGGATTTTTATAATATCCTTTCATCACCGAGGGACTGGAGATGCAAAGCTCCCCTTCTTCACCCTCGGGAACCTCATCAAAGGTTCCGGGGTTCACAAGGCAGATGTCAGTTCCTTCCACAGGGATACCCACGCATCCTTCGGGAAATGCCTTATACTGATTCCGCGTAAGAGAGCAGGTTCCGCACGCCTCGGTCAGACCGTAACCCGGACGGAACTCCGCACCTCCCTTGTCCTTTCCTAAGATGTCATTATACCGGTAGGCGAGGTCATGGCTTACCCAGTCTCCTCCGCAGACAACGTGCTTCATGAATGAAAGGTCGTGATCTTTCAGATACGGGTACATCCGTTCGTACATCGCGGGAACGCCGATCACATAGGCGACCTTCTCTTTCAGAAGAAGACTGCTGCACTCTTTATCATTGAACCGGGGGGAAAGCATGACCCGCATCCCGGAGGAAAGCGGGGCCTGGATACAGACCGCAAGCCCAAACGCATGGAAGAGCGGAAGGATCGCGAGGAATCCGTCGCCGATATGGGCGGTGTGCGTGACGTTCTCCAGAAGAAGACGCGTCGTGACGTAATTCACCGACCAGTTCGAGATCATGACCCCTTTCGCGGGTCCGGTCGTGCCGCCGGTGTACATAATGACGGCCGTATCGTCTGCTTTTCCTTCTAAAGGCGGGAGAGGCGTTGTCTGGAACCGCTTTTTCCCGGCCGCCAGAAGATCGGCCCACTCGGTGACGCGGGACGAAGCCTTCGGCGATTTTCGGACCGTGTAGGAATACACGGATTTCATCACGAAACCCTTTGGACCCGGCGGGAAGTAGCCCGGCGTTCTGCACCGGATGATATCCACATCGAAGTTGGCCGCAAGACCTTCGTTCAGTTCAAACGTGAGGATGAGTTTGCTGTCCGTGAGTTTGACCGCATTCTCCAGCTCCGACAGGGTCGAGAGCGGGTGGACCATATTGCATATTGCACCGATCCGGTTCAGGGCATAGACCGCAATCACGCACTGCGGGATGTTCGGCAGAAAGAGCGTGACGAAATCGCCTTTCTTTACGCCGCGATCGAGAAAACCCGCCGCACAGGTGTCGATGAGATCATACAGTTCCCCGTACGTGATCCGGTTGTCGAAGTATTGAATGGCCACGGCCTCGCGGCCTGCATGCTGCACGCCGTAGTTGAACATGGAATAGAGAGACTGTTTCGTCTCGTCGGTGTATTCCAGTTCGGTCTTCGCGTCGTCTCTAAACACAGGACGTGACATACGTTACTCAGCCTGCTTTTTATCGTTTGCCCGTGAAAGTTCCTGCTTTTCCAGCAGACGGTAATCTATCTTGTTGAACTTGGTCATGGGAAGATCGGCCACGAACTCCACCCTGGCCGGAACGCTCCAGCGGTTCATCTGGTCTTTGGCGTAATCGATCAGGATCTTCTCTTCCTCAGCCGCATCAAAGGAGCCGAGCGGCTTTTCCGGAACAACGAAGAGTTTGATCTTCCGGTCAAGTTTCCAGGGGGTCGCAACGGCGCAGACCAGTTTGATATCGCGATGGTTCTGCATCGCCTCCTCGATAAGGGTTGGATACACATTGTAGCCGTTCACCTTCACGAGGCGTTTGTGCCGGGAACGGAAACAGACGTTCCCGTCCTTCCTGATAACGACAAGATCGCCGGTGTGGAGCCAGACGTTTCCATCGTCATGGAGCCGGAGAACATCCTTTGTGGCTTCTTCGTTCTTGTAGTATCCTTTCATCACCGAAGGACCGAGGAAACAGAGTTCTCCTTCCACACCGTCCGGTACGAGTTCCGTTGTGCCGGGTTTTACAACGCAGACTTTTGTGCCGGTAACCGGAGACCCGACACAGCCGGTCGGGAGTTTTTCATACTGGTTCGCGACGAGACAGCAGGCACCGCACGCCTCCGTCAGCCCGTACCCGGTCCTAAAGAGGATATCGGCCTTGGATTTTCGTAAAAGAACATTGTATTTATTGGCGAGCTCTTCGGAGACGCGGTCTCCTCCGCTGACCATGAGCTTCATTCTGGAGAGATCTTTATTTTCGAAGTAGGGATACATGCGTTCGAACAGAGCGGGGACTCCCGGGAGGAACAGGATGTCTTCGGAGAAGATCTGCTGGGCGCATCCTTTCGGATCGAATCTTGGGATCAGAACGATCTTCATACCGGAGATAAGCGGCGCATGAACGGAAACTGCCAGACCGAATGCATGGAAGATCGGAAGGATCGCAAGGAACCCGTCGCCCACATCGGTTTTACCCTCGCCGATGTCGATCAAGAGCTGGATGGACATCGAGTTTACCGCGTAATTGGAGAGCATGACGCCTTTCGAGTCACCCGTTGTTCCGCCGGTGTACATGATCACAGCGGTATCGTCGGGCTGGACGTCGTCAGACGGCAGCTGGAATCCTCCTTTGAGCAGTTTCTTTCCTTCGGCAAGAAGATCGGTCCAGAGCGTGATTTTTGCAACGTTCTCTGCCTTTGGATATTTGCGCATCACAAACCGGAATCCTTTGTCCAGCACGAATCCTTTGGGGGTTGAAGGGAAGTAGCCGGAGGTCCGACATCTGATGACCTCGATATTTTTCCCGGAGAGAAGACCTTCATTGACCTCGCAGGCGAGAGCGATCCGGCTGTCTGTGAGTTTAAGGGCATAATCGATATCTTCCTGAGGGGATAAGGGATGGACCATATTGCATATTGCGCCGATCCGGTTGACGGCATAGAGAGCCAGAACCCCCTGAGGGATGTTCGGCAGGAAAATAGTGACATAATCGCCTTTTTTCACACCATGATTCACCAGGGCTGCCGCGATCGCATGAACCTCGTCCATGAACTGTTTGAACAGGATGTGCCTTCCGTAATATGCGGCCGCGGGTGATGTATTGCCGGCCCTATTGAAACCATATAGAAGTGCTTCGTACAGCGAACGTTTGTTTTCTTCAGAGTAATGTAATGTCAAATATGTATCCTCCGATCAAGCGGTAAAAAAATCTCATAGTATTATTTACGGGGGAACATATAATAGAAACGGAAATATTTTTGTCTATTTTATCACTTAATAGACAGAATTGTGTAACCTGACTCGGAAATTACCTTGGTAAACTCGGCATCCGAAACCTCGGCAGAAAGTTCCACCGCGGCGGTTTTTGCCTTGAGATCCACAACTGCAGATACGACCCCCGGGATCCGTGAGAGAGCTTTTTCCACAGTCATTTTGCAGTGTTCGCACATCATGCCGTCGATGGTAAGTACTTTTTTCATGGTTTCCTCTTTTGAAGTAGTTGGTATCTCCGATGTAAAAAATCTAAGCCTGAGGGCATTCAATACGACGCAGACCGAAGAGAGACTCATCGCCAGAGCCGCAAAGCCGGGAGAGAGTTTCCAGCCGAACGGAACAAAGAAAACGCCGGCAGCAAGAGGGATGCCAATCGTGTTGTAGATGAATGCCCAGAAGAGATTCTCCTTGATATTTCGGAGCGTGGCACGACTGAGGCGGATCGCCGAAACGATGTCCCAGGGATCGCTTTTCATCAAAACATAGTCGGCGGATTCGAGAGCGATATCGGAGCCCGCTCCTATCGCGATACCCACATCGGCTCTTGCAAGAGATGGCGAGTCGTTGATCCCGTCCCCCACCATGATGACGTGATGCCCGGCTTCCTGGAGTGCTCTGACCTTTCCCTCTTTTTCTGCGGGCATCACTTCGGCGATCACATTGGAGATCGAAAGCTGCCCGGCGATGGATTCGGCCACTGTTTTGGTATCACCGGTCAAAAGGATGACATCCAGACCAAGATTCTGCAGTCCGGCAATGGCCGCTTTGGAGGTGGGCCGGATCCGGTCGGCAACGGAGATGATGCCGAGCATTTCCTTTCCGCTCGCAAAGTAGAGCGGGGTCCCGGTCATGTTTGCCGGAGTGAAGGATATCCCGTTTTCTTCCATGAAGGCGGCGTTTCCGGCATAGCAGATCTTCCCGTTCACCGATGCAGATACCCCCCGCCCCGGAACCGAGACGAAATCCTGCGCTTTAACAGGCACGATGCCGTGTTCTCCTGCATAGGTGACGACGGCTTTCGAGAGAGGATGTTCCGATGCGGATTCGACCGAGGCGGCGATCAGCAGGAGGTCTTCCGTTGTCCCGGAGAGTGTTACGACCTCGGTGACCTCGGGCTTTCCAATCGTGACCGTTCCCGTTTTATCGAGAAGGATCGTGTCGGCACGCCCCGCAGTCTCAAGCGACTCGGCGGATTTTATCAGAATGCCAAGAGATGCGGCCTTTCCGGTCGCGACCATGATGGCAACCGGCGTTGCAAGCCCCAAAGCACAGGGACAGGAGATGACGAGAACCGAGATCGCAATCGAGAGGGAAAACGTAAAGGGCTCGCCGAGAAGCAGCCAGACCCCGCCTGAAACAACGGCGATGGTCATCACCAGCGGCACAAAGATCCCGCTTACTTTGTCGGCAAGTTGTCCGATCGGAGCCTTGGATGCGTTCGCATTCTGCACGAGTTCGACGATCGCGGCAAGCGTCGTGTCCTCGCCGACCTTTTCCGCACGGAACGTAAAACTGCCAAGCGAGATCGTTCCTGCAGAAACAGCGTCCCCCGAATTTTTGACGACCGGAATACTTTCGCCGGTCAACGCAGACATGTCGATCGGCGCCGAACCTTCCGTTATCGTGCCGTCGACCGGAATGCCGGCACCGGGTCGAACAACGATTAAGTCACCGACCACCACCTCTTCGGCGGGGACGATCACTTCAACGCCGCTGCGAAGGACCGTGGCCGTTTTCGGGGCAAGGTCGATGAGTTTTCTGACCGCCTCGGTGGTCTTCCCTTTCGACCTCGCCTCCAGATACTTGCCGATCGTAACGAGCGAGAGGATCATTGCGGCCGATTCGAAGTAGAGATCCATGGACCAGGTTCCGGCAGCGGCCGTATCGCCGGTCGCGAGAGCTGAAAAAATCATGTAGATCGCATACAGCCCGTATACGAGCGCCGCAAGAGAGCCCATCGCCACAAGCGAGTCCATGTTCGGGGCACGGCGGAAGAGTGCCGGGATGCCGGATGTGTAGTATTTGTTGTTCGCGATGACGATCGGGATGGTCAAACAAAGCTGAACAAGGGCGAATATCCCGGCGTTTGCCGGATCATGGGTCCATTCGAGGAGGGGGAACCCCCACATATGACCCATCGACACATACATAAGCGGAATAAGAAAAGCAAAAGAAACAATAAGCCTGATCTGCATCGGGCGAAGCGAAGCCCCCCCGCGGGGGGTATCGCCCAAAACCAGATCATACCCGGCTGCCCGCACGGCCTGCCGGATCCGATCATCGGACACATCATCCGAGTCGACGACCAGACGATTTTCCAGAAGATTCACTGACGCGGAGTTCACGCCCTCTACACTTTTTGCGGCCTTTTCAACATGAAGAGAGCATGCCGAACAGGTCATGCCGGATACTGAGTAGGTTTTTTTCATTTCGCGTTTTCTATAAAGAAACGGGCGATGTCGTCCAGCATCGCGCCTGGACGCTCGATATTTCTTGTTTCGAGATTGACGACCGTGCTCGGGATTCCTGGAAGAACGCCGCCGTCAAGCAGATAATCATGAGGTACGTTGACCTGGTCGACGCTTACAGGAGATATTTCGCCTGAGATGTTTGCCGAGGTCGCGGTTATCGGACAGTCGAACATGGAGATCAGTTCAAGAGCGAGGGTGTGATCCGGATACCGTATCCCGATCGTGCCCGTCCCTCCGGAAAGGTCGCCAGGCAGACAGTTTTTCACCGGGAGAACGATCGTGACCGGACCCGGCAGGAATTTGCTGATGAACCGTTCTGCAAACGGGCTGACGTCTGCAATGCCGTAGATCATTTCGATATCGGAAACGGCGACCGAGATCGGTTTTCCAAGAGGCCGCTGTTTTGCTTCATAGACTTTGATGACGGCAGTATCCGACAACGCGTCGGCCCCAAGCCCGTACACGGTTTCCGTCGGATATACTACAAGGCCGTCGCGGGATAAAACGCGGACGGCTTTTTCTATTCTGCTCTCTTCGGTTGGTGTTATCATCAGAACTCTTCCCCTTTCACTTTTGCAATATCGAATACGCCGATCGTGCTGATATGCATCACGGCCATGACCCCGGCCTGGATCGGATCGGTGACCACAAGATCGGCCGCCGACGAGGCGCTTCCCGCCATTTTGAGGCAGATGACCGGGATGCCGTCCGCCTGGATGGATTTGATGGCAGTGGTTATCTCGCCGCCCATCAGTGAACCGGCAAGAACAAGGATCGAGGCGCGGGGCAGGCGGCCGACCGCTTCCACGGCACGCGCCAGATTCTGCTCTCCAACGAGCGGGATGGTATCGACAGAAATGCGTTCGCCTCTGATATTATGCCGGTCGGCTTCGTTGACGGCTCCCATCGCGACCTGGGCCACCTGGGCGCCTCCGCCGATGATGATGACGCGCTTTCCAAAAATTTCCCCGAACGTGTCGTGCAGAACGACCTCGCGAACGCCGGTTACGAGACGGAGTTCCGAGAGGATCGAATCGGTGTCGTCCCCTCCTTCAATCTCGATATCCGCCCACGCACAGCCCTTATCCGGTCCGCGGGTCAGAATCTCCTGCTGAATCGCGGTGATGTTCGCATTGTGTTCAGCACATACCGAACCGATATCTCTGAGGATACCTTTCTGATTGTCGGCTATGAGGCTGAGTGCGTGATGGGACACCATAAAAATCGAATGCGATAACCGGGGATCGAACCCGGATTAGAGGCTTGGGAAGCCCCTGTCATGCCATTAGACCATTACCGCATCTCAGTAATATATTGTTTGCAGAGATATAGAGGTTTCTTATTATGAAGTGAGCTCGGTGGTCTCAAGCGCATGATGCGTGATGCCGCAGAGATTGTACCTGCCCCCTTCTGAGTGGACATACCCTTTCGACGCAAGAGAGCGCAAAGCCGCCGTGACCTCGGGGATGCTCCGGCCGCTGGTATCGGAGAGTTCGATCGGCGTTAAGGGAGCGTACACTAATGCGAGAAGAAGTTCGGCCTCGATATTGTTCTGGAACACCGTTCTTCCGTTGACGATCACGTCCCCCATCATCTCGTCGATGTCCTTTTCCACGGCTTCAAGATTTTCGATGAGCTTTTCCCGGGAATCGAGCAGACGGCGGATCATCATGATCTTGTCGGAAAGCGGGAGGATCTCGCCGTTATCGGCAGAAACGGTCTCTATAGGCTGCTCTGATTTTGTCACCTGGACCGAGAGGGTGAAGTCGTTGACGAGGTAGTAGTATTTGCGCCGCTTGTCATCCTGATAACTGGAGATGACCGCTTCCTTCTGCATGATCGCAAGGTGTTCGATAACAGCTTTCGGGTTGATGACCAGCCGGTCGGATATTTCGGTGACGAAGCATGGTTTCTGCCGGAGAAGATCGAGGATCCGTCTTCGATTCCGGTTTCCAAGGATGTCCAGTAAGTGAGATATGTTATCCTGATCAAGCATTTTATCGAGATTACATTATGTAAGGGGATATTTCTTTAAATGTCTTCTGATTGTTTCACAAATAATCAAAGACCGTTGAACCGTTGGTTCACTAAAAAAGGGGGGATTTTCTATTTTATTGTGCTGAGGAATCGCCTGAGGCGGATCGTCAGCTTTAGAACTCAGACTCGAAGTCTTCGACCGTCATGGCCGAGACGATGCCTTTCTGTCTGAGGAACTCTTTGGTTAACAGGAAGTAAACCATAGAGAGTGCTTTGCGTCCCTTGTTGTTGGTCGGGATGACGAGATCAACATTGTTTGTACGGTTGTTGATATCACAAAGGGCAATTACCGGCATACCGCACTGGACGGCCTCGGTGATGACCTGAGCATCTCCGATCGGGTCGGTGACGATAACGACCGAGGGTTCAACATACTTCGGGAGTTTCGGGTTGGTTAAGGTTCCCGGGATGAATCTTCCAACGTGGGAGAGAGCGCCGATCGTGTCTGCGAACTTCTGTGCCGGGTACTGACCATACTGACGGGAGGTGACGACGAAGATCTTTGCAGGCTCGTAGCGTGCAAGGAACTTTGCTACCTGTTTGATCCGCTCGTCGGTCTTTCTGATATCGATGATATAGAGACCGTCGGATCTGACACGGTAGATGAAGTCTTTCATGTCGTTGTCTTTCTGCTGGGTTCCGATATGGACACCGGCGGCAAGATATTCTTCTACAGATACTAATGGTTCGTTTAATTCAATTCCAAGTTCATTGTCGGTCATTTTAGAAATGCTCCTCAATTCTTATAAGTTCATTTAGTTTAGCAATGCGCTCTCCACCAACAACACCGCTCTTCATAAAGCAGCAGCCGAATGCCGTTGCAAGATGAGCGATGGTGTTGTCGGTCGTTTCACCGGATCGGTGGCTCATGACGGTTTCATACCCGTAATCATGGGCGAGACTGATCGTTTCGAAGGTGTCCGTCAGCGTTCCGATCTGGTTTGGTTTGATCAGGACACAGTTGCAGGCATCATTTCTGATACCTTCTTCCAGACGGGAAGCATTCGTAACGAACAGGTCATCACCGCAGATAAGAGTGTCGCGGCCGGAGACTTCTTCGGTGATACGTGCAAACCCTTCGAAATCCTCTTCCTGAATCGGGTCTTCGACATAGATCAGGTTGTATTTTTCGGTCAGGTCGGCAATGTATGCAATCTGCTCCTCAGTAGTTCGCTTTGCATTCTTATAGACGTATCTACCGCTTGCGGCATCCCACATCTCCGATGCGGCAACGTCAAGTCCCATGCGGACTTCGATGCCGGTCTCGTCAAAGACTTTGGTGGTTGCTTCGTTCACGATTTCAAAGGCTTCAAGGTCGGCGATGTGCGGAGCCCATCCTCCCTCGTCGCCTTTACCGCAGCCTTTTCCGCGCGCGATAAGAATCTCTTTTATGCGTTTGTGGACGAGGGCATTGGTGAATACGGCTTCAGCAGCAGTGGATGCGCCGGTCGGCACGATAAGGAACTCCTGAATATCGGTTGCGTCAACGGCATGAGCGCCGCCCCCGATAACATTTCCTAACGGCAGCGGGGTCTGGGAGATAAAAGCGCCGCCGAGGTACTGATAGAGTTCCATGTTGAGTGTGCTTGCCGCTGCTTTGGCGTTGGCAAGGGACAGAGCCACGGCGATGTTGGCACCGATTCCGGAAAGATCGGACGTTCCGTCGACTTCATGCAGGGTGTCATCGAATCCGCGCTGATCGGCAGAATCAAGTTCGATCAGTTTGGGGATGAGGTTGATATAGGCATCGGCCACGGCCTCGTCACACGGACGGACTTTTGCCTCATAGATACCGGTAGAGGCTCCGCTCGGAGCGCAGGCACGACCGAATCCGCCGGAGATCGTGGAGATCTCGGCTTCGACGGTCGGATTGCCGCGTGAGTCCAGAATTGTCCGAAGAAGAATGTCGGAAATTTCAGTCATACTTAAAGCACCTCTGAGCAGGTACCGAACTGGCGTTTCACCGTTATCGGGACCCGATCAGCGTCGAACTCCTCTAACGCAATGTCAAGAGGATCAATCTTTACGGTTTTCACGAGAACCGGAGCTCCCATAGAAATCTGTAAAGCACGTGCCCCGACGATGCGGGCACGTTCATAACGTGTATATGTCATAGAAAATCACATCCACAAATAAGAGAGAATGGAAAAATGGGGTCGCTGAGATTCGAACTCAGGTCACTACGTCCCGAACGTAATAGGATGGTCCAGGCTACCCTACGACCCCGCAATTCATTCATGTCTCACGTGTACGGATACAACTCATCAACAGTCTCTTTGTGAGAGAGAAGCATTCTTCTGCAGCAATATCGGTCTAACCCGAGTGAATCAAGAATCTCTTTCGGATCCTCGCCTGCAGCTTTTCTCTGTTGATATTCTTCCCATACAGTAGAAATTACTTTTCCACAGGTGAAACATCGAACTGGTATCATAAGTTATCTTTACGTCCTTATTAAATTGTTGATATGTGGGGTTGCCCCCTCCATATATTCTGTATGCTGTGCCTTAACGATAAGACTTCTGGAACCGTGCACGGGCACCGCGTCCATGAGGCTTCTTCGCTTCTTTCTGACGTGAGTCGTTGACAAGGAGCGTTCTGTCGTAAGAGAGGTACACTTCCTTGATCTTCGGGTCATTGGTCCAGGAAAGGATACCGCGGCCAAGTGCCGTGCGGATTGCCTCTGCCTGACCCATGACGCCTCCGCCGGAGACATCAATATCGACATCGACGTTGTCGATGGATCCTGGTGCAAGTGCAAGTGCCTCGGAGATCTTCATGCGAATGATCTCGTTACCGTATACTTCAAGGGGGACGGAGTTAATTCTAACTCTGCCTTTTCCCTCACGAAGGGTGGCGCGGGCAATTGCGGTTTTTCTTTTTCCACTGGTGTTAATAATTTTCATCTTAGATCACCTGTTTAGAATTTTGCTCCAAGGTTTTTGCTGATCTCACCAACAGAGATGTATCTGGCGCCGCTCAGCCGGCTGCGGTGAGCATCTTCCAGAACTTCCGCCTCGACGTCTTTGAGTTCGTAAGGAACTCCGACGTATGCCTTGACGCGGCGGAAAGCTGCTGCTCCCGGCCGTGTCTTGTAGGGGATCATACCGCGGATGGTGCGTTTTACCAGGTGGTCCGGGCGTCTTGGAAGGAACGGACCTCCTTCGACGGATCCGCGAACACGCTTTACCTGGTATTCGTTTAAGACCATTGCACGAGCGCCGGATACGATGACCTTCTCGGCATTGATGATTGCAATCTCCTCACCGGCGAGGATGCGGGTTGCAACAATACTGGAAAGTCTTCCAAGAAGGAGATTTTCTCCATCAATAACTGTTACCATACTCATCTCACCTCAGGATCCTTACGCGGCTTCCTTTCGGATTTGCAGCGACAAGCTCTTCGATTGTCATGCAGGTGCCTTTTGCTTCGGTTATTTTCTCGCGGGCTGCATCGGAGAAGTTGAGAGCTGCAACTGATACGGAAGTACCAATTACACCTGCTGCGAGCACTTTGCCCGGAACCAGGATGATCTCATTCTCGTTTGCATAGCGGTTGATTTTACCGACGTTCACTTCTGCCTGATTCTTGCTGGACGTGTTCAGACGGCCGGCAATTTCACGCCAGATGTTTGCCTCGTTCTCCCGGGATGCGCGTTTAAGCATCATGATTAAGGATTCGAGACGTGGGTTAGTTTTATTCATTTACAGTCCCTCCTGTAATGCTTCAATAAGATCTGAGGATCTTGACTTGATATGCAGCAGTGCTCTTTCAATGATCTCTTTCACCGGCAAGGACCCGTCGCTTTCAACAACGAAGATGAACTTCGTGCTGTCTGCACTAATAATAATAGCAGGGTCTTCGCCGATGCCGCTGTCCATGCATGCAGTCTCGCAGAGACGGCATAACGAACAGTCTTTTTCCTTGCTTTCGCCGTTTACAACACGGATGCTGACGGTATCTTTCGTGAGTTCCAGAACGTCGCGGGGACATTCGGCAACACATTTTCCGCAGCCGTCACAGGTATCTTTGATGGTGATGACCGGATATTCTGAGTAACCGCAGGCAAGAGTCGGCTGCCATTTGGCATGCTCTTTTCCGTAGTTGACTTCCGCTACTGCCTCTAAAACGACCTTCTGATTTTCCCAAAGTTTGACGATCGGGATATTGTTGTGGACCGGGACGACGTTCTCGTCCATGGAGATAAGATCACCGGAGGTGACCATCTTCGGGCCTTCAACACTCAGAGTGAACATTACCGTGCAGTGTGGACATCCCTCGCCGCCGCAGGAACATTCGCTTCGCGGAACGTACTGCGAGAGGTCGGTCTTAATGGGGATGAGACCAAGTCTGTGTGCCAGCATCTCGTCAAAGAGAACGCTGGTATTGTCATAGATGCGGATGTCTTCGATGGCGAGGGTTGGCACCTCACCGATCATCGAGCGACGAAGTGCGTTGGCGAATGCAGGAGTCGCTCCGTGAATAGTAAAACGTGCGACAGAGTCATCGAGCCTGCTGAATACCAGATCCATTCAGACTCTCCTGCCCCTTCTGCCACCTTTGGCACGGATGCTGTCGTGTGGTACCGGAGTTACGTCTTCGATTCTGCCGATGCGCATACCTGCACGTGAAAGTGCACGGATTGCTGCCTGTGCGCCGGGTCCGGGTGACCGCTGTCTTCCGTTTCCGGGAGCACGAACACGAATGTGGAGGCCGGTGATGCCTTTATCTTTGGAGGCCTGGGCGATGTTGATTGCCATCTGCATTGCTGCGTAGGGCGATGACTCATTGCGGGCCTGCTTAACGACCATTCCACCGCTGGATTTGCAGATGGTTTCTGCACCCGAAAGATCGGTTACGGTGATGATGGTGTTGTTGAATGAGGCAAAGATGTGGGCAATACCCCATTTTTCAGTTGCTTCTGCCATGATTATGCCCTCTGATTCATGATGCGCTGGCGTTCGCCGTTTGCTTCATCGCCGAGACTGGAGGTTGCGTAATACATAATGCCGGCCTCTTCTGCGATGGAAACCATGTAGCTTGGAACGCTCACACGCTGACCATTGATAGCAATGTGTCCGTGGGTGATAAGCTGACGTGCCTGTTTCGGGCTGCGTGCAAGACCTTTGCGGTAGACGATCGTCTGAAGGCGGCGCTCAAGGATGTCTTCGACTTTTAAAGACAGAATGTTATCCATTGCTGCGTCCGGACCAAGAAGGCCGTAGCGCTGGAGCGTGCCGACAAGTTCATCGCGGCGGGCAATTGTCTTCGGTGCTTCACCGATAGAGGAGGTCATTGCGAGGACTTCACGGGCGCCGCTTCTGTGCTTTCTCAGCACTTCGGTGGCTCTCCAGATCTCGCGTTTGTTACGCAGACCGTAGGTGATCGCAAGGACGCGTTCAGATTCAATACGCGACTTCTCGAAGCGGCGCTTCGGGGAAGAGTATTGTTTGGTGTTCTTTCCTGGGTATCCCATTTTAAATCACCTGCTTAGTTCCGCCTCTTGGAGACACCGACGATCTTACCGAATCTGCCGGTTGCTTTCGTACGCTGTCCGCGAACTTTGAGACCATTCTCATGACGGATACCGCGGTAACACCGCATCTTCTTCATGAGGTTGATGTCATCTTCCTTCGCAAGGGAAAGGTCGCTGCCGTAGAGGTGTTTCGGTTCTCCCGAGTACACATCTACCGGGCGGTTGACCATCCATTTTGGCACTGAGGCAGGGTATGCTTTTACCTGCTCTTCAATCGCGGCCACATCTTCATCGCCTAAGAGACCCATGGTGGCACGGGTGTCGACGCCAGCACGGCGTGCGATGATGAGTGCGGCATGGAGGCCGATGCCCTTAATTCCCGTCAGCGCAAGCTGCACGGGCTGGGTACCGTCCAGATCAGTGTTAATGATCCGCACAAAATATTTTAATTCTGACTCTTCAACCATTTTTTCGCCTCTCTTTTGGAGAGTTTAGTCTAAATTTGAAACACACAAAATGTGCGTGTTGCGTATGTTAAGCGCAGACGGAGGGATTTGAACCCTCGAGTCCCAGGGGGACACAGGTTTAGCAAACCTGCGCCATACCAGGCTTGGCTACGTCTACAGAGAACTCCGCATCTTTCCTTCCGACGGATCAGAAGGCTGCACGTTATCTAGAAGATATATGCAGGTCGACACTCGCAGTATGCCAGATACTGCTCCACTAAACTGAGTGCTCTATTATGTAAGGGTTAGAGCAATATAATACTTCGCCTATCTCTCTATGGAGAAAAACAAAATGTATTAGTTTTTCAGACAGCTCAGAAGAGCGTCGCAGCGGTCGATCATATGCTGGGCGGCTTCACGCATTACCGTGAGCGGCTCTTTTGTAGAACCGGGCTTCATGGTGATAAACACTTCCGGATCGGAGAACTGGTATTTGATCACATATTTGGCAACATCCACTTCGGGATCTGCAAGGATCTCATCCACCAGCGCATTCACGATCGTGTGCCCTTCACCCTCCAGAGTGACCCGTATCTTATCCTTCTCAAGCTCGATAATCTTCAGCTTCATTCCCTTATACATTCGCCGGACGATACTATATAATTGTGGGATGGATCAATAACAAAAAAAAAAGATTTAAAGGATTTTCTGAGTGAAGGCAACCTGACCGGAGATACGGGTGATCCGCACTTTCACATTCTGACCGGCCTTGGTACCGGCGACATACAGAATATATTTGCCGATCCTTGCAACGCCGTCGCCTTTCTTACTGATGGACTCGATATGGACCTCGAGCTCCTTTCCTTCCTCGATCGCGGGACCCTGGACCTCGGTCTTCGCTTTGCGTTTACGGATGGGTCTCTTCGATCCGCATGCCTCGCAAAGAAGCATCAGTACGCGGTCGTCTTTGACGAGTTTCGTGTCCGGCCTGCCGCACTCGGAACAGATGACGTAATCACCGACATATGTCTCAAGAATCGCATCAAACTGTGCCTGTTCGAACTTTCCATTGAACACCGCGCGGTTTCCGTCGATCTTACCTGCCGTACCAAGTTCGCCCAAAATGAACTTCATGAAGTGGTCCTTATCACGGTTGAGACTGTCTACGATATCGGAAAAGTTCTCGAGAACCGTAGTTTTCCCCTCGATATAGATCTTCGCCTTCGGCATGACGAACCGTTCGCCGGTCTCCGTCGGTTCCCCTATCCCGGAATACGCGGCCTTTAACATATCTTCGTATGACTGCACCATAATACATACCCGTTGGTTGTGAGAACATATAGGTCTGATGCACCGGACGGGAATCTCACCCCAATGTATCCGGCATAACCACGGGATAACCCCATAGACACGGCAAATGATGTTTCAAACGCCTAACTATTATTTATATTAAAAAAAAAGAATTTGATTAGAGACTTGTTATCTTTGGGACCTCCAGCATGAAAGCAAGACCGGAAGCCGCAATATCGCCGACGATCGGTGTGATACTTCTCATTTTTCTAACCGTGGTTCTCGTCGGCGCAGCTGCCCTCGTTTTTTTCGGATTTTCCGGCGATTTGACCGAGCCGAAACATGCATATATCACCGCGGAAACAACGGACAATGCCACAAATCCCCTGGTCCTGCGTGTTTGGGACATTGGTGACGGAACGGTGCTGAAAGATCTGGTCGTTTCGGTAAACACGCCGGAGGGAGTCAGCATCGGAACACCAACCAAGATTTCGAATGCATTTTATGTGGGAGAGACCATCCCAATCGAATTCGATGACAGCTTTCCAAAAGGGAGCTACCTTGTCACGGTAACCGGCGAATTTGCCGACGGAGCAAACCAGGTACTTTTTACCAAAATCATGGACCTTGGAGCCGACGGCAGGAAGATTCAGGAAGTCAGTACGGAAAAGCTGTTCCTTATGGCGGATTATGCGTACTGGAAACCAAACAAGCTTTATCTGACGGACACGACCCCCTACAAAAATATCTTGAACATCTCGTACTGGACGCTTGATCTCGGCTATTCGGGCGTGGACATACAAGTATTGTCCCACCCGGCAGATGATTACAGCTATACTTACCCGACCGAGGCATTCAACGGCACATCACAGACATTCGTGATCACCTATACTGCATATTATATCGACGGAAAATCCAAGACGACCGTGCAGAAAGAAGTACAGCTCTACGTCAGCGAACAGCCGGACCAACTGGGAGAATATGTGAAAAACTACAAGATCGGTGGAGAATCCCTGCAGGGAACGGGAGATTCAACGCATCACATACCCCTTGTCGGGATACTGGCAACCACGATCTGGAGAGAGGATATCGACGGGCGATATATCATAGTAGACGGAGAATACCGCCCCGCCCTCCAGGTCAATCTGAACGATCCAAAAGAAGGAGCCAGTTCCGTTTCGGTCACCAGCGACACGGAATTCCGTGTGGGAAGCACATACTTTGCACCCGGCGAAACCTATGCGGGAACCTTTTCGACCTTCTATCTCAATACGGCAAACAGGACCGCGATCAATGTCACCTTAAAAATATTCGACGCAAGTAATACCAAGCTGGCCGAACAGACAACACTGATCACCATCAGGGACTAAACACACAACAGATAATAGTGCAGAGAGATTCTGCATGGGTAAATAATTCCAATAGGAGTTATGCGGTGTTATTCTCAATCCAATTTGGCGAGTGTATGACTAGGTGTGGACACAAGAGAAAAAACCAACCGCGAATCGGCGCGAATCCCGCAAGCCGGTGGCTTGCTCCCAGAATCGGATTTGCTATTCCTCACTCTCACAAGTCTCGTTCCTCGACTTGCTCGCCCCTCATCGGGAACGTTCGGGCAAATCCTGTCGCCGCCTCAGCGGCTCCTATTATTGATTAGCCTCTTGATCTTATGTCGTGATTGTTAGTAATGTGAATATTTTTCAGATTCAGAACTGCTCAATGAATATCTCCCTCACGGGAGGCGCCGGGACGCCGACAGGATTTGCCCGAACATTCCCGATGAGGGGCGAGCCGTTGGGTCGAGCGGATTGGAGACGAAGTCGACGACCCTAGCGGAGCAAGGCTTTGCCTTGCGACTTGACCCAACGAGCGAGAGTGAGGATCAGCAAATCCGATTCGCCTCGCCCGAAGGGCGGATTCGCGCCGATTCGCGGTTGATATTTCTCTTGTGTCTACACTAATGCCGTACACGAAATCGACGTATACCTCATAAGTACGTCAATTTTTTCTCGGCCAAGATCACAACACCGCGTAAGTTCTATTCCAAAAAAGAAGTGGATCAGTTCCCGAATTTTTTCCAGGACTCTTCGAGAGCTGCGATCGCCGGCAGTTTCTTTCCGGTCAAAAACTCGATGCAGGCCCCGCCGCCGGTGGAAAGATGGGAGTACTGCGGTTCAAGACCCAGCTGTTCGATGACCGCCGCCGTGTGGCCGCCGCCGCATACGGAAAAGTCCACGTTCGCCGCCGCCCGCAGGAGTTCAAACGTACCCGAGGCAAACTTTGCCTCTTCGAATACCCCTGCCGGGCCGTTGAACACGATCGAACCCGAGTTCCTCAGTGCTTTTGAGAACTGCACAATAGACTCCGTACCCATATCGAGGATCGGGCAGTCTTTGGGAACACGGGTGATCGGATACTCCTTACGCTCATCATGCTCTTTTACCGCGACATATTCCGGCAGAAGGACCTTATCGGGATAGGAGTCGAGAATGGTTTTTGCCTTCGCTACTTCATCGTCATAGCCGAGCATATGGATCAGGTTGCGTGAAGGCTCCCCGATGTCGATCCCTTTTGCCAGATAAAAGACGTTTGCAACCACACCGATAATGGCAACTTTGTCGGCGGTCTTGTTTGCGAGAACGTTTCCGGCAACCGCGATGGAATCATCCACCTTCGTTCCGCCCAGAACGAAGGTCACGGGTTTGGGTGCCGAGGTGAAGACTCTTGAAAGCATGGACACTTCTTTTTCCATGAGAAGGCCGGCAACCGTTTTCATGGCATAGGAAAGACCGGTGATCGTCGGCTGGGATCGGTGGGCCGTGCCAAACGCATCATATACAAAAAGATCCGCCATGGAGGCAAGTTTTCTAACAAGATGGGTCTTTGCTCCATCCTCCGGCTTCATGGTCAGATTCTCTTCAGCTGAGAACCTGACGTTTTCCAGAAGAACGATATCTCCCGGATGAGCATCGCGGACTGCATGCTTTGCGCAGGTGCCGAAGATATCATCCACATAGGTGACCGGCATATTCATGAGCCGCTCCAGTTTATCGGCGTGGGCGGCAAGCGTAGTGAAATCTTTTTTCCCGGGTCTGCTCTGGTGGGCAAGGACCACGACGCGGGCATCTTCCAGTGCCTGCAGCGTTGGGATGTGTTCGCGGAACCGTTTGTCGTCCAAAATAGTATTGGAGGAAGGATCTATAGGGGAGTTGAAATCCACACGGACGAGAACGGTTTTTCCGCGTGTTTCAATATCTGCAAGAGTCCCAAAATTCATATCAAAAAGATTGGCTTTTTGTACCTATAAATACCAAGTGTCTTCACGGCCCGGGAGACCCGGCATCGGGATTTTCTTCAGCTGACGTCTCCGCTTTCTTTGCCAGAGCTTCGTCTTTGATCCGCATTTTTTCCAGCATCTTCTTTTTGGAACGGTAGTAATTCAGCGGATGCGAAACCGACTCGCAGAGCCGGTCCTTATTTACGCAGACCCCGTGGGTCAGCATGGTGGCGCAGGAAGGGGTCGTGTACTCGTTCGTCAGGATATGATCGACCTGATAGTTCGTCATATCGGGATTGTAATCCGGGCTTCGTGCAAAAATTCCCGCAACCTGCTCGGCGTTCATCCCGACATTGTGCAGAAATGCCGTCATGGAAAAACGGCCCGAATGCGTGAGATTCACGCCTGCCGCCGCCGCGGAGATCAAAGCCTGAATACAGGGAGGATACGCCGATTCGTCGATCGCCCCGAACTCAACAAGCGTTCTCTCCTGCACGGCAGAAAGGATCTTGTCGCTCCAGGGAAGATACTCCTTTGCGATCGATTCCGGGATGTCGAGCGGCAGACCGGAGGAAAGGATCGCCCGTATTCGTTCAGCGATCAAAACATCCATCTCGTCGGAAGAGACGGAGACAAACCCGTTTTCCACGTCCCGGTTGATCAGCCGCCACTTCGCATCACGCACGCGGGAGGCAAGCTCTACATACCGGATCACCGGAAGAGCACCGTCGCCCAGTTCAAGACCCAGTTCCTCGCAGACCCGCTTTTTCAAAAGCTCGTTCTCTTCGGCATGGAAATACGCATAGACGCGGGATGCCTCCATCCTGCAGAGCCGGTCCATTGTCCGCTTGTCTTTCGAGGCGGAGGCAAGCACTCTGGCAAGAACATAGGTTATGATGTCGGAGACAACATCGTCTTCCGACTCGGGGTAAACGGTTTTTCCATCCAGTGCCGTAATCACCCGTTCGGCAGCCCGGTCGAGATAGGAACAGCCGATCTTCGAGCCGGAAAGCCCGGCAACTTTGATTCCGCGGGATGCAAGCAGCCCCTGTGCTTCAGGTAAAAAAGGATAATGAGCCAGGTCGCGCTTTTCAACGGACGTGCGCATAACGGTTAATCTGCCTCGATCCTCGGCGCAAGAAGGTAGCCCACACTTCCCTTGCCGCCTGCATAGACGAAGGAGAACTGGACCGGGTGATCGGTGCCCAGACGGATCTGGACCTTCTCGGCACGGCCGATCGATTTGCCCATGTCTTTGAGATAGTCAAGAGAGAAAAGGGATCTCGCATCCGCACAGGTGAGGTAATGCACATCATCGCCGGTAAGTTCGCGTTTGATCCGGTCGGAATCACCGTCGGCATTCATGGTAAAAACGCAGGTCTCCGCAGACACGGCAAGGGAGATCTTATCGGAAACCATTGAGGAAGCCTTGATGGCATCATTGAACATTACGCCGGGAACTTCAAAGGTTGCGGGCAGATTCAGGTTCGGCGCGTTCGGGTCTTTTCTGATGGTCTTTGTATCAAGCAGGGTTATCGAATATTCATACCCGCCGAAACTGATTTTGAGTTTTTTGCCCGATTCGTCAAGTTCGAGAGAGACGATGTCCGTCTTGCCGATCATCGACATCATCGATCTGATCTTTTCAATATCGAGACCTATTTCACAGGGTTCTGCGGCGAATGTGAGAAACGCCGATGCAGAGAGTTCTAAGGAAACCATTGCCACGTTGGAAGTATCCACAGTGATCGTTCTGATTCCCTTCTCGTCAACGTGAAGACGGCATTCGTTTACCAGTGCTGAAACCGCATCGATGGTCTCACGGAAAATATCTGCTTCAATGGTTGCTTTTAACATCAATATAACCCCTTGACACACTCTCTTATATTAGCGTGACAAACTTTAATAGTATAATTATATCCGCGCTCATATAAGATATACGTTAAGTTGGGAGAAAAACAATGGGATCACAATGGACAAAAGATAATGTATATAGAAAAGCGATGCGGGACGGGTATAGGGCCCGCTCAGCATACAAACTCATCGATATCAATGAACGATTCAATGTAATCAGACAAACGGACAACGTGGTTGATCTCGGGGCGGCCCCCGGAAGCTGGCTTCAGGTCTTAAAAACGATGACCGAAGGTCAGCTCTGCGGGGTTGATCTCAATCCGATCATTCCACTCGAAAACGTCATCACGATCACCGGCGATTTTACCGATCCTGCCATTCAGGCAAAAATCAGGGAGGCCATGCCTCTGGTAAATGTCGTGGTATGTGATGCATCCCCCCACCTTTCCGGAGCGAAAGCCTATGATCAGGCACGGGTCATGGGGCTCAACGAAGAGGCGCTGAACTTTGCAAGCAACCTCTTAAAACAGGGCGGCAATCTGGTCATGAAATCTTTTCAGGGCTCCGACTTCAACGAACTTCTTGCCCTCGTTAAGGAAAAGTTCTACTCGGTCAGGGTGATTCGATCAACAGCTACCCGGAGAGGAAGTACCGAATGCTACATCGTTGCAAAGAATTTCATAGGAGATGCCGATGACGACAGAAAAAAACGCGAGTGATATTCTCACCGACACCTACAACAGAAAAATATCGAATATCAGAATAGCCGTGACCAGTGCCTGCGACCTTCGCTGCATTTACTGCCACCGGGAAGGAGAAGGAGACAACGGCTGCACGAGGGATGATCATGCATCCCAGATGACCAAAGAGGAGATCTCCGAACTGATCGGGGTTTTTGCGGAACTTGGCGTCAAGACGATCAAGCTTACCGGCGGAGAACCCCTTCTCCGGCCCGATCTTTTAGACATCATCCGATCCATTCCCCCCCACATCGAGTCGTCTCTCACGACAAACGGCACGCATCTGGCAAAACTCGCCAAAGAACTCAAAGATGCGGGTCTTTCACGGGTGAATGTGAGTCTGGATACGATGAACCGGGACACCTACATCAAGATCACCGGAAAGGACAGACTCAAAGATGTTCTTGACGGGATCGATGCGGCGCTCGCGGCAGGTCTGACCCCGGTCAAACTCAACATGGTCGTTTTGAAAGGGATGAATGACAATGAGATCGACGATTTTCTTGCCTTTGTGCGGGCACGAGGGGAAAATCTCATTCTGCAGATCATCGAACTGATGGATATCAACGGATGGACGGACGACATGGACCCTGCCGTGCATGGAAATGCCCAACTGGTTGCGGATCTTGAAAAAGAGTTCGCCAAGCACTCATCCCGGGTTACGACGAGACACATGCACCACCGGAGAAAGTATCTGGTCGACGGTGCTTTAGTGGAGGTCGTCCGGCCGATGCACAACCCGGAGTTTTGTGCAAACTGTAACCGGCTTCGTGTAACTTCCGACGGTCTTTTGAAACCCTGTCTTCTCAAAACCGGAAACGAAGTGTCGGTCAAAGGGCTGCACGGAGACGAGCTGAAATCCGCCATCGCGGCCGCAGTTAAGAACCGGAGCCCGTATTTTTTTGCTGAATAACCAGCGATCACAGAGAATTAATTAGAGAATAACTCCAATACATAAGCAGAATTTCATATGACAGAAGCTACCGGCAACATCGGAGACTACGAGGAGACCTACAAGACCTTCGCAATCGATGTCCCGAAACATTACAATTTTGCGTTCGACGTCATTGACGCCTGGGCAAAACGCGATCGCAACCACCTTGCGATGATATGGACGAACCAGGACGGTGAGGAAAAAAAGTTCACCTTCTGGGACATGATGGTCCACTCAAACGAGGCGGCAAATATCCTGATGAAGTTCGGCATCCAGAAAGGTGACCGTGTTCTTCTGATGCTCCCGCGGGTCCCCGAGTGGTGGATCCTGGTTCTCGGTATCATGAAGCTCGGTGCCGTCTACAGTCCGTCCCCCCACATGCTCACCGTCAAGGATATCGCCTACCGGATCAAGGTCGGCGGCTTTAAGATGGTCATCACCGACAGCGAAAATATGGCAAAGGTGGATGAGGTAGCGACCCAGTGCCCCCACCTTCAGCTCCGCATGATTGTTGACGACAAGCCGGGAGAAAAGGTCCCGATTCCCTGGATCGGCTACCAAAACGAACTCAAATATCCGGCACCCGTCTCAACCAAACTGGTAAGCTCATCCGGGCGCAAAGTTCTTGCGACCGACCCGATGCTGATCTACTTCACGTCAGGTACCACGAAAGACCCAAAAATGGTTCTGCATGATTATGCCCACCCGCTTGGTCAGACCGTAACGGCGAAGTTCTGGCATGACCTCACGGAACATGATGTCCACTTCACGGTCTCGGACACCGGCTGGGCAAAATGCGGCTGGGGTAAGATCTACGGTCAGTGGATCTGCGGAGCCTGTATTTTCGTGTACGACTACCGCACAAAATTCCACGCGACCGAGCTTCTCCCGCTCATCGAGCGCTACGGCATCACGTCGTTTTGTGCGCCGCCGACGATCTACCGTATGCTGATCATCGCGGATCTGAAAAAGTTCTCCTTCTCAGAACTGAGAACCTGCACGAGTGCAGGCGAGCCGCTGAACCCGGAGGTCATCCGGATCTGGCGCGAAGGAACCGGCCTTACGATCCGTGAAGGTTACGGACAGACCGAGACCTGCTGCTGTATTGCAACGCTGCCCGGCATGGAAGTCAAGCAGGGTTCGATGGGTAAACCGGTCCCAGGCTGGCATATCCAGCTCCATGACGACGACGGAAAAGAAGTGGAGAAAGGAGACATCGGCAAGATCGCGGTATCGCTGAATCCAAGACCCGTCGGGCTTGTCAGGGAGTATCTGAATAATCCGGAAGAAAATGCCGCGATGTTTGTAAACGGCTGGTATTACACCGGAGACAAAGCACGTATCGATGACGACGGATACTACTGGTTCGTCGGCAGAAACGATGATGTGATCAAGAGTTCGGGATACCGTATCTCCCCGTTCGAGGTGGAGTCAACCCTTCTTGAGCACCCTGCAGTCAAAGAGAGTGCCGTGGTCGGTTCGCCGGATGAGATCCGCGGCATGGTCATCAAAGCATTCATCGTGCTGCACGAAGGCTACGCGCCTACGGAAAAACTCGCAAAAGAGATCCAGGAGTATGTGAAGCGGACGACCGCACCCTACAAATATCCAAGACTTATCGAGTTCCTGCCGGAGCTTCCAAAGTCGTTCTCCGGAAAGATCAGACGCGGAGAACTGCGTGACCGCGAGATGAAGCGTTTCGAGACCGAAGGAAACGGCGACCAGTAAGATAAAATCGGGCATGGTCAACAGCGCGTGAACCGGCAGACCCACACATATTTTTCTCCGCAGGCGAGCCGGTTTCCCGCGAATAAAACCGCATGTATATTTAGCAGGACATCAAATATCTAAAAGCACGTTTGTGCAGTGATTCCTTTGTTCATGCAGAGGGGTCGAGTATATCTGCGAAGGTAGCCAAGCCAGGTTAAAGGCGCCAGCTTCAGGGGCTGGTCTCGTAGGAGTTCTGGGGTTCGAATCCCTTCCTTCGCACTTGTTTTTTACAGTTCTTTAGTATGTTAGTATGAATGCAGAGTCTTGTATTCTATCTCTCTTTTTTTTCGGGGATCATCCCGGCACCACGTTTAGTGCATTTCGCTGGTTTTCGCTGTTTTCGTGTGGGGTGCGGACTATGTCTCCCATCCAGCTGATTCTTTCTCTTTCGTGTTTTCATGGACGTTTTTGTGAATTTCGTGTGATGGCGGATAGATGCCAAAACAACTCAAAACATCATGAACCTGACGAATAAAAAAAGCCCGCACCCTTTTTCTAAAAAAAAAGAATTATTCCAGCTCGAATGCGCCCGTATACAGCTGATGGTACTTACCTTTCTCGGAGATAAGCTTCGTATGCGTCCCGCGTTCGATGATCCGTCCCGACTCGAGAACCATGATCACGTCCGCATTATGCACCGTCGAAAGACGGTGAGCGATCACAAAGACCGTACGTCCCTTCATCAGAGAATCCATACCTGCCTGGACGATCGCCTCCGTTCTCGTATCGATACTCGACGTCGCCTCATCCAGGATCATCACCGGAGGATTTGCCACCGCAGCCCGTGCGATGGATAAAAGCTGCCGCTGACCCTGGGAAAGGCTTCCGCCGTCTCCTTCCAGAATCGTATCGTATCCTTCGGGAAGTCTCGTGATGAAGTCATGAGCGTTTGCGAGACGTGCCGCCGCATACACCTCCTCATCCGTCGCATCCAGCTTCCCGTACCTGATGTTTTCCCTGACCGTTCCCGTAAACAGATTCGTATCCTGCAGCACGATCCCAAGCGAATGCCTAAGATCGGCTTTTCTGATCCGCTTCACATCGATGCCGTCGTAGAATATCTCGCCTTCCTGCACATCGTAAAACCGGTTGATCAGATTGGTGATCGTCGTTTTCCCGGCACCCGTCGCTCCGACGAACGCCACCTTCTGACCCGGGTTTGCATACACGGAAACGTCATGCAGGACCTCCTTGTCCGGCGTATAGCCAAAGCTTACATCGCGGAGCTGCACATCCCCTTCCAGTTTTGTATAGACCGGAGAGCCGTCAACGATCTCCTTCCATGCCCAGATGCCCGTAAATGCCGGAGCCTCGGTGAGGACCGATCCTTCATACTGCGCATTAACGAGCGTGACATCTCCCGTATCCTCCTCTTCCGGTTCGTCCAGCAGTTTGAAGATCCGTTCTGCGCCGGCAAGGGCCATGACAACCGAACTCATCTGCTGGGAAACCTGACTGACCGGCATCATGAAACTTCTGCTCAGCTGGAGGAAGGCCGCGATCCCTCCAAGGGTCAAACCGCCGACCCCGCCGATCGCGAGCGCACCGCCGACGACGGCCACCAGAACATACTGGATATTTCCAAGATTCATGACGATCGGCATGAAAATATTGGCAAAGGTGTTTGCCGACTTCGCATGTCCGCGCAGTTCATCGTTCATCACATCGAACTCGGCTTTGACCTGATCCTCGTGACAGAAAACCTTGACGACCTTCTGCCCGTTGATCATCTCCTCGATATACCCGTTCACGGTTCCAAGCGACTTCTGCTGACGGACAAAATACACCGCACTCTTTCCCCCGACATTCTTCATCACGAAGAACAGCACGAACACCATGACCACAACGAGGAGCGTCAAAGGACCACTCGTATAGATCATGGCGCAGAAGACGAAGATGATGGTGATTATCGATGAAAACACCTGGGGAACGCTCTGTGAAAGCATCTGATGCAGCGTTTCGGTATCATTTGTGTAATGGCTCATCGTGTCGCCGAACTTATGCGTGTCGAAGTACCGGATGGGTAACTTCTGCATATGGACAAACATGTCGTCACGGATCCGTTTCATGACCCCCTGGGAAATGATGACCATCAGTCTGCTATAGATAAGGGTCGAAACAACACCGCAGAGGAAGATGACCGCCATGAAGAGGATGGCCTGGAGAAGCCCGGTGAACACCGGATTTTCCACACCGATAAGCGGGGTGATGTAGTCATCGATCAGCACTTCCAGGAAAAGCGAACCAATCACGCCGGCAAGAGTGCTGAGGATAATACAAACGACGACGGCGCCGAGCGTTACCTTGTACATACCCGGCAGATAGGAAAGAAGACGTTTCAGCGTCTTTTTCACATCATTGGGTTTGTTTCCGACAACGGGAATCCCGGGACGCTTGCCGCCGCTTGGTCCATGATTCATGGGAGGCATTACTCCTCACCTCCCTTCTGCTGGGTCGAATAGACCTCCTGATAGATCGGATTGTTCTGCAGGAGCTCAGCGTGCGTGCCGACCGCATTGATGTGGCCGCCGTCCATCACGATGATCTTGTCCGCATGCTCGACCGAAGAGATCCGCTGCGTGATGATGATCTTTGTTGTATCCGGGATCTCGGTCATCAGCGCCTGCCTGATCTGCGCATCCGTTTTAGTATCAACGGCACTCGTCGAATCATCCAGAATGAGGATCTTCGGCTTTTTCAAGAGAGCCCGGGCGATGCATAATCTCTGTTTCTGACCGCCGGAGACGTTTGACCCGCCCTGTTCGATTCTTGTGTCGTACTTCTCGGGATAATGCTGGATGAATTCGTCGGCGCACGCCAGTTTGCTGACGCGGATCAGCTCCTCGTCCGATGCATCGGGATTTCCCCATTTGAGATTGTCCTTTATGGTGCCGGAGAACAGCACGTTTTTCTGCAGAACAACGGCGACCTGATCGCGAAGGGTCGTCAGATCATACTTGCGAACATCCACTCCCCCGACCATGACCGATCCGCCGGTCACATCATAGAGACGGGGGATCAGCTGGACGAGCGTCGTTTTGGAACTGCCGGTCCCGCCAAGTATCCCGATCGTCTCGCCGGATTTAATCTCCAGATTGATCTTCTGAAGACAGATCCTTTCAGCATCGGTGGAGTAGCTGAAGTCGACATCGCGGAAGCTTATATCGCCGTTTTCGACAACGAACACCGGATCCTCTGGGTTCGTGAGATTGCTCTCTTCATCGAGGATCTCGACGATACGTTTCGCAGATGCACGGGACATGGTGATCATCACAAAAATCATGGCAAGCATCATCAGACTCATTAAAATCTGCATCGTATAGGCAAACAGACTGACCAGTTCACCCGTGGACAAGGTCCCGGCAACGATGAACTGGGCCCCGAACCAGGAAACGAGAAGGATCGCCGCGTAGACAACGAACTGCATCAAGGGGCTGACGAATGCAAGCAGTTTTTCAGCATGGGAAAAGTATCCGTAGATGTCCTTTGAGACGTCTTTGAACTTTTCCACTTCATACTCATCACGGACATAGGATTTTACGACCCGGATGCCCCGGAGATTTTCCTGAACGACTTTGTTGAGCCGGTCGAATGTCTTGAATACCTTCTCGAATATGGGCTGGACCCTGGTGATAATAAGGTACATCCCAACACCCAGAATGGGAATAAGCACAAGATAGATGATGGAAAGCTCGGGGTTGATGATGATGACCATGACGTAGGACAAGATCAACATCAAAGGACAGCGGACCGCTACCCTCATCAGCATCTGATAGGCATTCTGCACATTTGTAACGTCGGTGGTGAGCCTCGTAACAATACTCGGGGTAGAGAATTTGTCGATGTTTGCAAACGAGAAACTCTGCACATTATAGAATATATCGTGCCGGAGATTGCGTGCAAATCCGGATGACGCGGATGCAGCGAATTTTCCGGCGAGAATGCCGAATATGAGCGAGAATATTGCCGAGAGGAACAAGACAAGACCAAGCCGGAGAATGACTCCCATGTTTCCTGCGGTGATCCCGTCGTCGATGAGGCTTGCAAGAATCAACGGGATGATTACATCCATCACCACCTCTAACGAAACGAACAGCGGGGTTATGAGACTGTCTTTTTTAAACTCGCGGATAGAGCCGGCCAGGCGCTCAATGATATGATTCATACAAGCTCCTCAAGATTGGTTTTCATTTTCCAGATAAGGGATCTGAAAACTGCCAGTTCCTCTGGCGAGATTCCTTTGGTCATCTGCTCTTCAAGATCAGTGAGATTGTGATGCGCCTGCCGGCTGACGGCAAGTGCCTTTTCCGTGAGTATGATCTTTTTGAGTCTGGCATCGTACTCGACGGGCTCTCTTTTGATGAGTTCGTTCTTTTCCATGAGCTGAAGGATACCGGTGGCCGTTGAGCGCCGGATGGAAAATTTCGTCTCGATATCCTTTTGAAAAATATCATCCTTCGGTGAATGATAGATATATCCGATGATCTGGATCTGTGTGCCGGTGATATTGTACAGAGGCCCAAATGACGCAGCAGTGTCCAGATTTCGTTTTATATGATTTGAAAGGATCTTGATTAATATCGCTATTGGCAGTCTGTCATCCATATATGAAAAATGGTTAGGGGGCTAACAATATATACATTTGCTGTCAGCGCATCAAAGATGGATAAAAAGCGCCGCGGTACATCGGCGAATTCAAAAAAAAACGGCGGATCGAAAAAAAGAGTTGGTATGATTTAGTATGTTGCAAGGTAGCGGTTAAGCTCCCAGTCAGTGATATGCTTGGAGAAATCTCCCCACTCGAGTTCACCGAGACGGTTGATCTGCGAAACCACATGCTCGCCGAGAACACTGCAGAGCAGCGGATCGTTCATCAGAGCGGTGTTTGCCTCATGGAGACTCCAGGGGAGGCAGCGTATTCCTTCAGCTGCACGCTCTTCCGCGCTCATTCTGAAAATATTTTTGTCCACGCTCTCCGGGGGCTCAATCTTCTGGGTAACGCCTTCCATACCGGCTGCAAGCATCACGGCAAACGTGAGATACGGGTTGCAGGTCGGGTCCGGGCTGCGCAGTTCGGCGCGGGTACTTTTGCCGCGGGACGAGGGAACTCTGATAAGGGCGGAACGGTTCATCGCAGACCAGCCGACATAGACCGGAGCTTCGTATCCCGGGATAAGCCGCTTGTACGAGTTCACCGTCGGGTTTGCGATACGGGTGATTCCATCGATATGTTTGAGAATTCCGGCAATAAAATGACGGGCGGTGTCGGAGAGCTGGTGTTCTCCTTCGGGATCAAAGAATGCATTCTGTCCGTCCTTCATCAGCGAACAGTTGACATGCATCCCGGAACCGTTGATGCCGTAGATCGGTTTTGCCATGAAAGTGGCATGCAGACCGCGGTGAAGAGCGAGCGTTTTTGCAACAAACTTGAAGGTAACAACCTTATCTGCCATGGCAAGGGCGTTGCCGTAGGTGAAATCGATCTCGTGCTGGGAGGGTGCGACCTCGTGATGGGATGCTTCGATATCAAATCCCATCTCGGAAAGGGAGGTCACTAAATCGCGGCGGACATCCTCTCCGGGGTCGGTCGGGGTCTGATCGAAGTATCCTCCGTGATCCTGAAGTTCCACCGAGGGGTGGCCATTGATCAGTCTGAAGAGGAAAAACTCCATCTCGGGGCCGACATTGAAGGTGTATCCGAGTTTTGCCGCTTTTTCCAGCTGCTGACGGAGAATATACCGCGGGTCCCCGATGAACGGTTCGCCGCGGGTCGTATAAACATCGCAGATGAATCGGGCAACCCGGTATTTCTCATCGGACCAGGGAATGATCTGATATGTTGCCGGCTCGGGCCGGAGCACCATATCCGACTCTTCCAGTCTCGCAAACCCCTGAATTGAAGAACCGTCGAAACTGATACCCTCAGTTAAGGCTTTCTTCATCTGTTTCGTCGGAATCGCGACATTTTTCGGTTTGCCCACCATGTCCGAGAACTGGAGGAGAACCGACCGTACATTGTCATTCTCAAGCTGTTTGAGAACTGCGTCAATCAACTCCGCACGGTCGCCGCCGTGTGAAGCGGCAAGAGAGCCAAAAGGACTTTTACGCTCGTCAGAAACCATGCTCATATATGAGTGGTGAAGGCTAATAAATGTCAAGTTCGAATCCGGGCGCATGACCATTTTTCAGCAGGGGATTTTCTGGAAAACTTGACATACCAGAACAGTACAATTTATCACCATGGCATTACTTACTGCAGAACTCAAAGAGCAGATTGCCAAAGTCGGCGTATGTCATCTGGTCACCGCATCCAAAGCCGGTGTCCCGAACGCAGCCCCGATGGGCGCAATCTGGGTCATGGACAATGACACGATCTGGATTTCAAATAATTTCATGAACAAAACTATCGCAAACATCAAAGAGAATCCACAGGTCTCTCTTCTGGTGTGGAGCCGTGATATCGGCAACTGTTTCCAGTTGAAAGGAACTGCCGCAGTGGAAGCGGGAACCGCCGACCACAAAAAAATGAAGGAGCTTCTTGACGCGAAAAAACCCGGACTGCCGGGAAAAGAACTGGTCAAGATCACCGTCAAGGAAATTTTCACCTGCATGCCCGGACCGGACGCAGGGAAAAAACTCTAACTTTTTTTTAATAGGACTTACGCGATGTGCTCTCTATCCAATTTGGGGAGGATACGGCTGGGTGTGGAAACATGAATCAATTTAACCGCGAATAAGCCCAAATGGGCTTCGCCTACGCAGGAATCGCACGCCGGCTGGAAAAGTCCACGAGCTAAAAGCTCGTGAGACGTCTCAAGAGCCTCTGGCTCTTGGACAAATGCTGTAGGAAAAACCGGCGTGCCGGTTTTTCTCTCAGTTAACCTCTCTTTTTGTGTAATCGAAAAAATAATCAAACAACAGAAAAACCCGCACGCGGGTTTTTCCCACAGCATTTTTCAAGAGAGGGTGCGATTCTGCGCAGGCGATAAGCCGGAGCAGAGCAGCCGAACGTAAGGAAAATGCGATTCGCGGATATTCGTGGAGATTCGCGGTTCTTTTCTTCATCCATCCACACCAACACCGTGTAAGTCCTATTCTGACCAAATGATCCCCGAATATCTTTAGATCAGAGAACGGGATGCTGCACACCCATAATCAAACACAAGTTCTATTACCACACTAAACCGAACTATTTGTAAGAAAGCATGGCTGCCAAAAAAAGTAAGAAAACAGCTGAGCCGGAAGCTGCTCCCAAGCTCTTTTATATCTTCTACAATCAGGAGAGATGGGACAACTGGCTCAAGACCCTCGAAACCGCCGACTGGGAAGGGGACGAGGACTCAGATGAGATGCCGGAAGGATTCAGAATTCTGGACGGATTTTCCGATGACATTACGCTTGCCGTAATCAAGATCATCCGTCTCTTCCAGAACGGCAGAATACCCCTTGAAGAAGCAAGAACGAAACTCCGCAGTGTCGAAGAGATCGTTATGGCCGAAGTCATGGGCGAGGAACTCGCAGAGATCGTCGGATCGATGCAGGTCTCCCTTGTCGTCCTCTTCGCTGCTGCGCAGAAGTACCTTGAAGAGACCTATCCGCCAGCTGAAGAGATCAAAAATCTCGTCAAAGAGGGACGTAAAGTCGTCGAAAAAGATCCCGAAAAGGCACTTGATATCGCCTCTTCGATCGGGTCCGCCGTCATCAACGGAGCTTCCTGTTGCGGGAAATACGTAAAAGACACCGATGAGCCGACCCTCTTCGACGAGTGGCTCGTCGAGGTCGAACGGATCGCCGACGCCGTGAAATCTCTCAAAGACTTTGACGAGGAAGCCGGAGAAAGCTCGTGATCGCGAGTAGGGCACGGTTTCGATACATCAAAAAACTTCAGCGTGCGGCAGGCCACCGTCTGCCCGAAGGCGCCTTTCATCCGGCAAATCTGGAAGCGATTACCGGTTCAATGAATATCGATAGCCTGGACCCGGGAACGCGGGACCAGGTCCTCCGTTTTTTTAAGGATTTTCTGGAATGCAAATGCCGCGACTCACCCCTTTGCGGCTGCCCGGAACGAAAATTCGTCATTACAATCCTGGAACTTCGGGAGATGGGGCTGAACCACAAAGAGATCCACCGGCACTTAATCGACGAGTACGGTATCGATCTTTTCCCGGCCGATATCCTGAGTTTCCTCGAAGAGTCCGTCCACCTTCTTGAAGCCATCAGAAGTGTCGCGGACCTCGCCGGAGAAAACGAACTCGTGAACCTCTCAGACGAGCATATCCGAAATATTTCACGCTGATCTCACGTTTTGAATACGTATCTTTATGAAGGGGCTGTTCCCAAAGCCCAACTCTTTTTGTCTCACACACCAAACTAGAATATCATGTTACTGGAGAAGAACGACTACTCCCAGCAGATCGAGTATCTGTATCATAAATCCCTGGTCCTGGAAACTCCGTCCGATATGGATCCGGTCCTGTACTTTTATTTTATCGACACGATCGCCCACCTGGATTATACCCTCTCATTACTTTGCTACAGTTCCGACTCGATAAAATGCACCATGACCGCAGAATATCTGCGTACCCGCGTGGACACCGCAAAAGAAGGAGACAATGCTCTTTTCCCTGCATTCATGGTCTGGCTGAGAGACAATCATAAAGAACAGTTCGAAGAGACCCCTATTCTCTGGCAGCTCATCTATGACCCGGACGAGGTCTCCGCATACCTTGGATTCAGGATCGTTCTTGATCCAAACTCAAAAATACCCCTTCCGCCCCAGTTCTTCCATGACATGGCCGATGATCTTTTCAGCATGAAATTCCTCAGAAGCATCTACCCGGAGGGACCAATTGGAAAACTCTTCGCAGAATTCAAAAGGAAATAACCTATGAATGCAGCAAAGCTCTGCTCAGATCTGATACAGATACGTAGCGACAATCCGCCCGGCGACACGAGCGAGATTGCCGAATATATTTTATCCGTAATGGAAGGACTCGGCATCCCCGGAACGATCACCTCCGGGCCCGACGGTCATGACAATGTCATATCAAAGGACCAGGCCGGGCGTCTTCTTCTCACCGGACATATAGATGTGGTCCCGGCACTGAACGAGGGCTGGAAGTATCCGCCGTATTCCGGCAAGATCGACGACACCTGCGTGCACGGACGCGGGGCGACCGATATGAAAGGCGGATGTGCCGCCGTTTTGTCGGCGGTTGCCAGAGCAAAGGATGCGGGCGATGATCTCCCGGTCTCTCTTGCCTTCGTCTGTGACGAGGAAGGGGGAGGAAGATACGGCACCCGGTATCTGCTGGAGAAAAACCTCATCCACCCGTGCGATGTTTTGATCGCCGAACCGACGCCGGCATATGCCCCGGCTGTCGGACAAAAAGGCGTCTGCAGATTCGATGTGGAGTTTGTCGGAACGCCCGGCCATTCATCCCTGTATCCGATTCTCGGTGAAAGTGCGGTGATCCAGGCGATGGATTTTCTCTACTGGATGGGAGAACTGCACAAGCGCGTATATCCGCAGACAGAGGAGATGGAAAAACTCATCGAGCACTCGACCAAAATCGCCGGTGAAGGAACGACGACGGACTTCGGCCCGGTGTTTCGGCAGATCATGTATAATCCGGGCATCATTTCCGGCGGGGAACGGGTCAACATCGTCGCCCAGAAATGTACTCTCATGATGGACATGCGGCTCCCGTGGGGATGCGACTGTGATGAGATCTTAGATGAGATCTGCAGCCATATCCCGAAATCGGCCGTCCTCACCCCCCGAACCAAAGCCAACGCTTCGCTGACGGCGAGCGACTCGTTCCTTGTGCAGAAAACCTGCGAAGCCATCAGCGAAGTGTACGGGATCACCTCGCGTCCGATGGTCCAGTGGGCCGCATCCGATGCCCGGGCGCTTCGCCTGGCGGGTTTCCGTGCTCTCGAATACGGACCCGGCGACCTTAGCACCATGCACGGCCTGAATGAAAAGGTCTCTATCGACCAGCTGAACAAATGCGAAGAGATCTACTATAGACTCATCCAGAACTACACAAATACAAAACAGGAGATATCATAATGACAGACCCACGAAAACCGCTCGCATCCTGGAAAGGGCAGGACAGATACTTCGGCGAAGTCCTTTCGTCTCTGACCGGGATCTTTCTTTCCGGCGGCTGTTCCTGGAACAGATGCAGGATGTGCGGATATAAAAACGACCGCGATACCTGCTCGAAGGATGAACTCATCGACCACATGAAAGGGCAGATCCTCTGGATGCAGGAAAATTACGCTCCCGATGAATACCAGCTTGGAAAGATCTTCACCTCGGGAAGTGTCTTCGACCCTAATGAAGTACCTCTCGAGGTTCTTGATGCATTCGGCGAATTCTTTGCAGGAAAGCCGCTGATCGCCGAGTCCAGGTCCGAGTATGTGACGGAAGATGCACTCTCCCGCCTGCTGAAAAGCCTCGATAAAGGCCAGGCCCATCCGCTGACGGTCGCGATCGGTCTTGAGACGACGAACGATACCATTCGGGAAAAGTCGATCGATAAAGGAAATACCTTTGAAGATTTCATCAAAGCTGCCGAGACGGCGCATAACGCAGGCGTCGGTGTGAAGGCATATCTGATGATGAAGCCGCTCTTTTTAACGGAAAAGGAGGCGATGGAGGATATGGAAAAATCCATCCGCGAGGTCGCACCCTACGCAGACATGATCTCGATGAACCTCTGCACGATCCAGGGGAGAACGGAACTGGAACATTACTGGCAGAAGGGAGGATTCCGGCCGCCGTATCTCTGGTCTGCGGTGAAAGTTCTCCGGGAAGCGGACGTTCCGGTAGCATGCGACCCTGTCGGCGGCGGATTCAAGCGCGGCCCTCACAACTGCGGGACCTGCGACAAAGAGATCGTTGCCGCAATCAACGAGTATTCCCTCACGGCTGACAAGAGTGTTTTAGACGATGTCTGGGAAATCCCCTGTGCATGCAAAAAAGAGTGGGAGTTTGTTCTTACGAACGAACGTTCGTGGAACATGCCCCTCACGCAGTAATTTTTTTATAGGACTTACGCGGTGTGCTCGCAACCGAATAAAACTGACGTCCTTATGAGATGTACTTCGATTTCATGTACGGCAGTGGTGTGGGTGTATGAGATAAAAGAACCGCGAATCTCCGCGAATCCTCGCGAATCGCATTTTCCTTACGTTCGGGTGCTCTGCTTCGGCTGATCGCCTGCGCAGGAAAAATGCGATTCGCGTTAATTCGCGGAGATTCGCGGTTCTTTTTCTCATTCAGCTACACTCGGCCATACCCTTCCCGAATTTGATCCACTACACACCGCGTAACTCCCACATATAATAAAGGTGGAGAGATTCTTCTTATTTTATCTCGTTGTTACCAGAGCGCCGTCTGCGGTCACGATGACCGTGTGCTCGAATTGGGAAACAAATGACTCCGGCACGTCCGATAAGCTGTGATATACGAAGAGATTTCCCTGACGAAGGAGGGTTGGCAGAGCAAGTTCCGCCTTTGGAACATTCAGCCAGCGGCGGGCAAACGGCAGACCGTGCATCTCTTCCGCCTTTTTCATGATTTTTCTGCCGGCGGGTGATCTGACCGGAGCATTGCCGACGACCTGATAGATCTCGGCCCGCGGCGCCTCGTGGACCAGACCCGAGCCGGTCGATGCGAAGGGTTCGATCGCAATAACCATATCTTCTCTGAGAACAGCGCTGCCGAATCTTCCCGTGTTCGGGATCGAGAGGCCGTGGTGGAGACTATAGCGCGCAAGTGCGTGGCCTGTTAAGTTTATGATCGGCTTGTAGCCAAATGACGTGATCGTTTCTTCGACGACCGCGCCGATCTCGCTGACGACAACCTCCGGCGCAACGACATTGATCGCGGCGTCAAGCGCAGCGCGTGATGCCTCGCATAAGGAAGCGTGGTCGCCGAGATCCACCGTGACGGCGGTGTCTGCGATGTATCCGTCGATGTGCGTTCCAATATCCAGTTTTATCAGATCCCCTTCGGCAAATACCCGTTCCTCGTCAGGGGAGGCCGTATCGTGGGCCGCACAGTTATTCAAAGAAATATTGGGAGGGAAGGAGGGTGATACGCCTGCCGAGGATATTTCATCCAAAACCATGTCGAAAATATCGGCCATGCCGACACCCGGTTTTATTTCGGCGGCGCATTTGTGCAGGACGTTTTTTGCGATTCGCCCCGCCTCAATGTAGGTATCCAGTTCGTTATCGTTCATAATACTATACTACTAATTTTTCTTCAAAGCACGTAAAGCTGTCAAATCCATCACTTGTTACGACACCCATATCCTCGAGCCTGACCCCGCCGATCCCCTGATAATAAAGGCCCGGTTCCAGCGTGATGACCTGCCCAACTTTCAGTTCGCCGCCGGACGGAGAAAGGGACGGCGCTTCGTGGATCTCGAGTCCGACGCCATGCCCAAGACTATGCGTAAATCCCGAGGATCCGGCCGTTTCGTAACCCTGTGTCTGGAAAAACTCCACGACCGCAGTGTAAACCTCGGCGCCTGTGATTCCGGGACGGATCATGGATGCGGCCAGTTCTTTGGCTTTTTGCACGGCATCATACATTTTGATTATTTCGTCAGAGGGAGCACCTTTGGAGATGGTACGTGTCATATCGGCAAAGTATCCTGTCAACTCGCTTCGTGGAAAGACGTCCATGACGATCGGCTGGTTTGCGTACAGCGGACCTGTTCCCCGCGCATGGGGCATGGATGATGCTTCCCCGCAGGAGACGATCGTGTCGATGTCTTCGCAGCTGAAGGGCCGAAGCGCAAAGTGGATGATGTCGCGGATCCTTTCCGACGTAAGGGGAGCATCTTCGAGCATCAAAATGCCTCTGTTATCCGGCTCCGATTTTCTGACGGCATCGACGGCTGCGCGGACGGCGACCTCATTCATCTTCTGGACATAGCGCATATTGGTAATTTCATCCTCGGTTTTTATGCTCCGGATTTTCGCGATCGTCCCGGAATCTATGACTACTTCAGCGACCTCGGCCAGTTTGTGAGCGAAACCGACCGGCATCGAAGGGGGGATCAACAGGCGCGAACCTGCAAAATTTTTGATCATATGGGCCGTCGCCAAATCGGGATCATGATACTCTTTCAGGAGTTCTGGGAGACCTGCGGAGATGCGTGTCACTATGCTACATGTTGACTCGTAGCGCGCACGCGTTTCTTCCATCGAAGATACGATCAGGGTCGCAACGCCCTCTCTGGAAAATACGTATATATAGGGATCAGATGCGAGAAATCCCGAAGCATAGCGCATATCCGCATTTTCCGATGTGTCGTATGCAACATATGCATCGCATGAATGTTTTTCCAATTCATCCAAAAGCTGCTTCATCCTCTCATTATTAGCGTTCCAAAGAGATGTAGTTTTTATCTTTAGGCAACCGATGTACTTACGATGGATGACACTGAGCGGACTCAGTTTAAGGGAAAATTTACGGTTCTCGTAATCATCTTAAACATTCTGATATTCGCAATTGCCGCGGCAGTTATAGTATTCTTTATCGTTCCGGACTCGATCTGGCTCAGAATACCGATTGTACTCATCTGCATCGTAATTTCCATAATCAGTCTTGCAGTATTTATCCCAAAATACCGCGCTACCAAAGCCTGGCTCGACATTCACGGCACAACCAAAGAAGAACGTCTTGCCCAGATGCAGAAAGAACAGGACGAATATCGTGCTAAAATCCGCGCAGAACTCGAAGAAGAGATGCGCGAAGAAGAATCCAAGAAAAACGTGGAGGAATAATGCTCAGCAAAATCACTGGAGAAGTAGAATTACTCGAACGCCACCTGTCCGTCATGCGTGTTGTTGCACGTCAGGGTCCGATCGGCATTATGAAACTGACTGAAGAACTCGGCCAGCCGCAGCACAGAATTCGCTATTCTTTGCGGATTTTAGAGCAGATGCAGTATATCAAAGCAACACCGTCGGGTGCCGTCGCCACACCAAAGGCCTATGAGATGCTCGCAAACTTTAATCAGGATTTGGAAAAACTCATTATGCGTCTGGCTTCTTTACACCAGGAAAAGTGACGCTAAAATCATAATCTTTAATACAAAGACCCGCCCATGTAATTAGGCAACACAACTGTGCCGCCATAACTCAGTTGGTAGAGTGGCTGGCTGTTAACCAGCATGTCACAGGTTCGAGTCCTGTTGGCGGCGTTTCTTTTGTTTTTTTGTGTATTTTTTTCAAAACATATACCCTTCACTTTCAGAGAATAAACAAACACCTTTATCTATCAGCATACCAAATATTATATGTTCTTCTGCAAGGGAACAAATTTTGAGGGCGCGTGGTTTCATACCACAAACCCGTTTTACGTACTTCTCTCTGCGGGCCTGTAGCTTAGTGGTGGAGCGCCCGGCTCATAACCGGGTGGTCGTGGGTTCGAACCCCTCCGGGCCCATTCTCATTGCATTTTAGGCAAAAGTGTAGAGCTGTTTTTTTGAGCTGCTGGGCAAATCATTCCATAAGCATTTCCATCGCTGGGAAAACCATTCATAAAATGATAATCGGACGATTCTGAAAATGCGTCCATTCATCCGATTATGCATTATCACGATAAAGTAGTCGTCATAAGGCCGAAATCCTCCGTTCCATACCCTACATCATTTTATTCTCCGGGCTTCCCATATATATTGGGACTAGTCCGGGTGGCTTGGCGTCACCTGTAACCTGAAACTGCCAATACGCAGGGGACGAAGTTTGAGGACGGCTGTGTCAGTCCTTCCTATGTTGCATGTTCCAACGTTGATACCTTGTCCTGCGAGGTCAGCGGATGTGATGGATACATCCGGAGGGATGTATTATCTCATTGTTGTGGGCACCGGTTCAGGCCCGGAAGGGAGCAGACCTCACCGTAAACGCATGGCGCCCGCAGGGTTGCGGGGCGGAGAAGGGATATGTAACAGAAGTTGGATATGCGCTTCCAACCGAGAACGTGTCCCAATTATCTTTTAAGGGTTCTTATGGCAAAAGTTACGATTATCGGTGCAACGGGTCAGGTAGGCTCATATGTAGCACATGCCGTATCCCAATTTCCGCATGTGCAGGAAATGTGCCTGTACGGCAGACCTGGAAATGAACAGTATCTGGACGGTCTCGCCCATGATATGATGGACTCTTTTGCGGCACGCGGAACGAATACCCGTGTAACGTTTGGTACAACGCCAAAAGAGCTCCGTGGATCAGATATAATCGTTCTTACGTCCGGCGTTCCAAGAAAAGCTACACAGACCCGTCTGGATCTGGCTCTTGAGAATGCACGGATTGTGAAGGTTTTTGCCGAACAAGTAGGGCGCATGGCACCGGAGGCGATCCTGCTTGTTGTAACAAATCCCGTGGATATTATGACAACCGTTGCTCTCAAGTATTCGGGGATGATGCCGCACAGAGTGTTCGGTCTTGGAACGCATCTTGATTCGATGCGGCTCAAGGCATGCCTTGCAGAATTTTTCAACGTGCACGTTAGTGAGATACATACCCGCATCATCGGTGAACACGGCGACACCATGGTCCCGATGTGGTCAGCGACGACGGTCGGCGGTATCCAGATCGACAATCTTCTGGGCGTTGCAAAACTCCCGCGTGAAGAGATGATCCAGCGGGTGAAATCAAGCGGGTCGTACATAATCGAGGCAAAAGGAGCAACGGTTTACGGTCCCGGCGATGCGATCGCAACACTGATTCGAACCATCGTCGAGGATGAAAACCGCATGCTTACCGTCGCAACACAGATCCGCCGCGAGGTGTTCGGACATGAAGGAGTATGCGTGAGCGTTCCTGCCCGGATAACACGCGGGGGAGTATTCCCTATCGGCGTGAAGTTATCCGAAGAAGAAGAGCAGATGTTTGCAAAATCGGTAAAACTGATCAGAGATACGACCGAAAACGTCTGTGCTGTACTCGATGCAGAATCCCAAGAGTAAAACAGCAATACTTTTTTTATCAAAAAAAGGGCGGAGGTCAGCGGTCCCTGACCCCGGTACCGGTGAGAACAAACTCCCAGGACATACCCTCAGGGCGGGACCTGTGTTTGGAAACGACGGCCCGTCTGAATCCCTCGTGTTTTTCCACACGGATGATCGCTTTTGAGATATGCGACAACGCAGTTCCTCCAAGACCGCTCAGTCGGTGATGATCGATGTCCATGAACACCTGATTGGTGATGAGAACGGGAATATCATATCTCTTGGCAATTCCCAGAAGCACCATCATCTGGCGTGAAAGCATCGAAAGAGCGTCTTTCGTATCCATCTGTTCCACACGGTAGAGGGCAGTTGCCGAGTCAAGCACGATCAGTCCGGCAGTCCCGGATTTGATCAGCTGTTCCGACTCTGAAATCATCAGACCCTGTTCGGCAAAGGTCGCCGGCTCAAATACATACAGATGCTTGGCGCACTCTTCGGTAGAGGCTCCGGCTATCTGCGAAAACCGCTCGATGGAGAAACCTTCCGAATCGATATAGACGACCCCCAGACCTTTTCGAAGCACCGAAACGGCTGCCGTCATACAAAGCGTACTCTTTCCCGAACCGGCCTCTCCAAAAAACTGGGTGATCATACGCGGCTCAATGCCGCCGCCGAGAAGGGTGTCAAGTCCAGAGGCTCCGGTTGATATTTTTTTTACGGCGTCTTCCATACATCTTCCTCGACGATGCGTTTTACCGTTCGAACCGGAAGACCGGATGCATCCGAGATTCGCTGAAGATCATCGAATTCGGCTTTGCGGGAATAGACCACGCCGTCCATGGATGCAATTTTGACGTCAACGGAGTAGACCCGGTCATTTATGACGACGCTTGTACTCGCAATCGTTCTGTCTGCAATGAACCGGTGGATCATAGGGGTGCATCTTACGCCAAGACTTCCGGTCTCATGCGCAAGGATTTTTGCAAGACGCGGGGCATCCCGCGGGAGAGAGATGACTCGAATGAGATAACCGGGTCTGCCTTTTTTCATGACGATAGGGATAACAGACGCATCGCGGGCCCCTTCATTCATCATCGTCGAAAGGACCGAGGAGAGAACTTCACCCGAAATATCATCAACATTCGTTTCGAGCACGTCAACCGATCCCGCTTCATCCCCGGTATCCATAATGTATGCAAAAAGAACATTCGGGTGGTCGGATGGATCACGCGTACCGGCTCCTGCGCCCGACGAGAGAAGTTTTCCCGAGTGAACGGTCGTTCCGAAAACTTCCTGGAACGTGGCAAGCAATGCCGCACCGGTTGGCGTACAGAGTTCTCCCTCGAACGAACCGAGAGAGACGGCGAGATTGGATGCCTTGAGAATCTCTGCCGTTGCCGGGGCCGGGACCGGCATTATTCCATGCGAACAGGTGACCGTGCCCATGCCTGTTGACAGCGGGAGAATATGTACCGCATCCACGTTCAATGATAAAATAGCCGAGACGGAACCAAGGATATCGGAAATTGCGTCATCGGCACCAACCTCATGAAAATGAACATGTTCGGTCTGGTGGACGGACGCCTCTGCATTCTGGATTCTTGTAAATACCTTCTTTGCAATATCCTTTGCCTGTTCTGAAGCATCTGCTGCAGAGATGATTTCCAGTATTTCCGAAAGATTACGGGTCGTTTTTTTCGTATTGGTCCTGATATAGGTTGCCGGGATTCCGGCACGGAGAACGTTTGTGATCTCCGGTTTCGAGACGGAAGCTACCGACCGGAGAACGAACTCTCTGTCTGCTCCAAGACCGAGCAGGGCACCAAGGATCATATCGCCTGCAGCGCCAAAACGGGGATCAATTACCAGAATACGCATATTATGTATATCTATTACGCCTGCATGTCACAATAAATATCGCCTTATGGTACGACGAGGTCCTGTTTTCATATTTGATGAAAGAGCTTGTCATTGGAAGCAAAGTTTGATGAGGGAGAAGCCTATTCTGATAGTATAGGACCACCCATCACACGCCAATACCGTCTTTTTCGGGATTGAGCATACACATACTGCTTTGAGAGTGAGAGTATCATGAAAGAGATTAATAATTCTGACGTTCTGAACTGGCTTCTGGAAAGGGACAATCCCTCGATTCGTTATTTCACGCTCACATCCCTTTTGGGAAGAGATGCAGATGATCCTGAAGTGAAAAAAGCTAAGCACGCAATTATGACGGAGGGACTTGTTCCCCAAATCATGGAAATACAGAATGAGGACGGGTCATGGGGAGATCCTCTGCGGTTTTACAGAGACAAATACACAGGCACATCCTGGACTCTGCTGATTTTGGCGGAACTGGGTGCAGATCCAAAAGATCCGGGAATAAAACGAGCGTGCGAGTTTATACTCAATCATTCTCAGGAACCAATGCACGGCGGGTTTTCCTATGATACGAGTGCAAAAACCGGGACCGGACTTCCCGGCGGAGTAATTCCGTGTCTTACCGGAAACATGGTGTTCAGCCTCGTGAAACTGGGTTATCAAAACGATCCGAGAGTCACGCAGGCGATTGAGTGGATCACTTCTTACCAGCGGGCAGATGACGGCATACGTCAACCGGCAGAAGGAGAGCCGTATGACCGGCTCAAAATGTGCTTCGGCGCTCATTCGTGCCATATGGGAGTGGCCAAAACGCTAAAGGGGCTGACTGCGATCCCAAATCACCTGCGAACCATTGAAATCAATGAGACTATTAAAATGCTGACTGAGTATTTTTTGCTGCATCATCTCTATAAGAAAAGTCACAATCTTCAGGAAGTTGCCAAACCAGGCTGGCTGAAACCCGGTTTTCCTCTCATGTATCAGACCGACATTCTGGAACTGCTCGTTATTTTTCATGAGCTGGGAATTCGCGATGCAAGGCTGCAGGACGCTGTCGACATACTGAAAAAGAAGCGGCTGAAGAATGGAACCTGGAAACTGGAAAGTACGTTCAACGGCAAAACTCTTGTCCCGATCGAAAAAAAGGGAGAACCATCGAAATGGATAACTCTGAGATCCCTGATTGTTTTGAAAGAGTATGGAATCGAACCGTGAATCTCTGGAACGTTGATTTCTATGAGTAGTATGTGAGAATTTGTTACCCCCTTTGGTCTTTGCCCCTCTCAGGTCGCAAGTTGTTCCAACTTGCTCATGGTCTCGGGTCTTCGACCCTCTCAGGTCGCAAGTCGTTCCAACTTGCTCATGGTCTCGGGTCTTCGACCCTCTCAGGTCGCAAGTCGTTCCAACTTGCTCATGGTCTCGGGTCTTCGACCCTCTCAGGTCGCAAGTCGTTCCAACTTGCTCATGGTCTCGGGTCTTCGACCCTCGACCAACTACAAAACATATATCACATTCAGTTCAATGAGTAGTCATTAATCAGGGTGGGTATGGATAAATCACAAAAGCGCTGGCTCTTTATTTCTCTTGGCATCAGCTTAGCGGTACTATTTGTGATGCTGATCTTAACCTTTGACACCTCGACGCTTGAGGAGCTGGAAGAGTGTAATCTCTGGTTCATTCTCTTGGCATTTGTCATGCATATCTTCTCGCTTGGCTTTTGGGCGCTGCGTATCAAACTTATGTGCAGATCGCTTGGATACAAAGTGCCGTTTTTCCACTCATTCAACCTCGTCTGTTCAAACATGTTCCTCGCAGCGGTTACTCCCTCGCAGATCGGCGGGGAACCTGTCAGAGTGTACGAATTGACCAAAGCCAATGTCCCCGGAGGAGAAGCTACTGCGGTCGTGATAATGGAGAGAGTGTTCGACGCGATCGTTCTTATAGCCGGAACCATTATCAGCGTATTCCTTCTGGGCCTGTTTTTTGCAGACCTCAACTTCCCCGAAGCATACATGATGATTGCGTACATTGCAGCCTTTGTCTTTGCGGGTCTTCTGCTTGTATTCCTGATCATTGCCAAAAATCCGGTATGGTCAAATAAGGTTTTACACAAACTGCTGCACATCTTCGGAAAAAACAAATCCCCGGATATCATTCAGGAGTATCAAAGAAAAATCGACCTGCATCTGGGAAAATTCTATGTGACCCTTAAGCACTTCACGGGAAAATCGAAGACCGGAATGTTTTACGGACTCCTCTTCAGTGCACTCTACTGGGTAAATGAATTTATCATCGCCTCCGTTCTCATGGTCGGACTCGGTCTGCCGCCGAACTTCCTGCTCTCGTTCATCTTCATGATCCTCATCACCGTGATCATGATGATACCCCTTACCCCGGGCGGCGTAGGGGTCGCCGAAGTTTCCATGGCAGGTTTCTATGCTCTGATAATCCCCACCTCGCTTATAGGAGTGTTTGTCCTCTTATGGCGGCTTATCATGTATTACTTCAACCTCGCCATCGGATTTGCAGCAAGCATGATTATTGTCCGCAGAGAGGCAAAAATCCAGAAAGATGAACCGATTAACCTGTAATTATAAATTCTCAGCAATCAACATTTAGTGAACAGCATGGATGCAAAGCAGAAAAAATTTCTCTGGATTTCAATAGGGCTTTCGCTCGCAGTCCTTCTTATTGTCATTCTTTTGACATTCAACGAGGAGACAATCGTTGCTATTCAGCAGTTAAACCCCTTATATCTGCTTCTTGCGTTTATGGTACATATGCTTGCCATGGGTTTCTGGGCAACCCGAATTGTGGTCATGTGCCGGTCTTTGGGATATAAAGTGCCGTTTTTCCACTCCCTCAATATGGTCTGCGCCGGGCAGCTGATAGCGGCTATAACCCCCTCACAAATAGGAGGAGAACCTGTCAGGATTCATGAACTGTATAAAGCCAATGTGCCGGTAGCAGACGCAACGGCGGTAGTCTTGATCGAAAGACTTCTGGAAGCGGTTCTCATGGTCTTGGGAGTAATGTTTGCCATGGGCATGTTTTCCTTCGTATACAATAATGGCGAGATCCCGGAGGGACTGATCATCGCTGCGTGGTGCGGGACGGCATTTTTCACCGGACTTTTGATCATTCTGGTCGCCATTATGCGAAAGCCGGAACTCATCAAAAAGCTCGCGCTGAAAATCGGAGGCCTGTTCATGAAGAAAATGAACCCTGAAAAGGTCGAAAAAATAACTGGACAGATACTAGACGGGGTCGATCAGTTCTACAACACATTCCGGCTCTTTGCCGGGAAAGCGAAATGGGGACTCTTTATTGGATTCATTCTGACGTTTTGTCTGTGGGCGTGCGAGTATTCAGTCGCCTCGATCATTCTTATGGGACTTGGATACCCGCCGAATGTACTCTTGTCGATCATCTTCCAGCTGATCATCGCGGTCATTATGATGTTGCCGCTGACCCCCGGAGCTGCCGGAATCGCAGAACTCGCCTATGCAGGATTTTATTCTCTCATCATTCCAAGTTCAGTTGTGGGTCTCTTTGTTGTCCTCCTGCGCATGATCCTGTATTATTCAAACATCCTCATCGGCTTTATCGCCAGTTTCCTGATCGTCAAACGTGAAGCGGCAAACAAGAAAGTGATATCCGACGATGCCTGAGATACCGTTTTTTGACCGTGTACGGTATCATCTGACGAAAAACCAAAGGACGGAGGATTTTTACCGGCATCAGTATCAAAAAATCTACGACAGGTTCTACGTAAAATCCAATGACTGCATGGAAATAGCAGGGCTTTGTTTACCCGTCCTTTCGCACGAGAGACATCCTACCCGGGAAGAGGCGTATTATGCAATGGAGATCGGAGATATTCTCTACCCGGCGCTTCTTGGGAGATATCATTACACCGATGAAGGCCCCTATGAATGGAGTGATGTCAGGATCAATAAGGGAGATGTGGTCTTTGACTGCGGAGCAAATCTCGGCGTGTTTTCTATTCTTGCCGCATCGAAAGGTGCGGAGGTCTATGCATTCGAACCGATCAGGGAAGCACGGGATATCCTTTTGAAAACGCTTGCACTGAACCAAAAGTTCGCGAAACAGGTACATATAGTTCCCTGCGGAGTAAGCGACACGTGCGGAAATGCCAATTTTACGATCCTTACGGACACGCTTGTCGGCTCATCCATGGTCCTGAATCAGCAAGGGAGAATCGAAACGGCCCCAGTCACCACCATCGACGCATTTTGTGCTGAAAACGCTCTTACCGTGGATTTTATCAAAGCGGACATTGAAGGAGCGGAACGCAGAATGCTTGCCGGAGCAAAAGAGATCCTGAAAACCCAGGGACCACAAATCTCCGTATGCACCTATCATCTGCCGGATGATCCAAAAATACTGCGGGATCTTCTTCTAAATGCAAATCCACATTACAGGATCGTGGAAAAATGGAAGAAGATCTATGCTAAAATTTAAGATATAAGGGGATTACTCCCCGCTTATATCCTGATCGTCATATTCAGGGGCGGCGAGAATCATCTTGACTTTAAGGATCTGTCTACCCCGCATCTTGGTAACAACGAGGGTAATATGATCTCCCGGGAGCGGGATCGACTCTCCGAGACGAGGGATATGACCCAACTGCGAGAAGACGAGGCCGCCGATCGTTTCGTAATTACCCGGATCTTCGGGCAGTGAAATATCAAACCGTTCATTCAGCAGGGCCACACGGACCTGGGCATCGATCATATACAGACCGTCGCCGATCGGGATGATATCCGAGACTTCATCCCCGTCGGATTCATCCATGATATCGCCGACGAGTTCCTCGAGAATGTCCTCGAAGGTCACGACACCGGAAAATCCGCCGAACTCGTCCAGAACGATCGCCATATGAACACGCCTGACCTGAAGTTCACGAAGAAGAACATCGATCTTTTTCGATTCAGGCACGCAGTAAACGTCAAGCATCAGGCTCTTGACCGAGGCCTTGCGGTTATCCGTCGAGTAGGCATTAAAGAGATCCTTGAAGTTGAGGGTTCCGACAATATTGTCGGTTTTGTCATGATAGACCGGTACACGCGAAAAACCGGTTTCCCTGAAATGGGATACCGCTTCTTCAAGTGTTACCGTATCCTCAACAACCGCAACATCGGGCCTCGGCGTCATGATCTCCTTTGCAGTCGTGTCGTTGAATTTGAGAACCGAGTAGATCATCTCCTTCTCTTCCTCTTCAATCGCCCCTTCCATCTCTCCGACATCGATCCATTCACGGATCTCTTCTTCAGTTACGGACGGTGAATGATCCTTCTTCCGGAACCGGTCATAGACATAGAAGAGCGGCGAGAGGAGCATGGTAAGGAAATAAATCGGTGTTGCAACGAACAGTGCGACCCGCTCCATCTGACGATTGGCGTAGGTTTTTGGACCTATCTCCCCAAATATCAGCAGCAGAAGGGTGACAACTCCCGTCGCGATCGCGACGCCGTTATTCTGGAATAATTCCAAAGCAACGGCGGTCGCAAGAGATGCGGCCCCGACGTTTGCGATATTGTTTCCGATCAGGATCGTGATCAGAAAATGATCCGGATTATTTTTTAATTTATCCAGACGCCTGCCGCGGCTTCCTGTTTCTGAAAGTGTATGAACTTTTGCACGGCTGATACCTACAAGAGCGACTTCGGAAGCCGAAAAAAATGCCGAACAAATCAGCAATATAAGAAAAATGATGATATTCGTATAAACTACCATAACGTCCACGCCGCATATGCGGCAGATCTATTTTTATGTCTGGAAACAGCCATTGGTTAAAATCTCTATATTTATTTATACGTACCATTTCTTAAATACATCGGCAATCCGAAAACTCGTTCACTTCACGGGTAAGGATCGCAATTTTTTCATCATAGGTGAAAGGATACGGACAAACCGCATGTGAATGCGGTCCAAAACTCAGATCTTCCAGTTCGAAGGTCATCAGTCCGCTATATTTCATCTCTGAAAGAACGGATTTCAGTTCGGCAGCCTCGGGTGTTCCGGCAAGAGGTGAGTGCATCGATGTTTTGCTCCCGCGGCTTGTGTGAATATTTACGATTTTTTCACCGCATTCCCTGGGAAAAGAAAACGGATCACCTGCAAGACAGGCATGGGCGTAATCCCACGTGAACGAGAGCCAGGAATATTCGTCCAGAACTTGGCACATTTCTTCAGCCGTCACCATATGCGCATTCACCGCAGGAGGCATGTTTTCAAGAGCCACGGTCACGGAACTCCCAACAGCAGCATTTCCCACTTTCGTAAGATAACGGGCAAACCGTTCCTTATCCAATGCGCTTATTGGACGTTTGGCCGTTCTTTTTCCCGGATGGATGGTTAGAACACCGCCGCCGAGTTCTTCCAGAATATGCATGCAGGATAAGGTATATTCTGCGGTGAGCTCCGCGACTTTAGGATTGAACGAACAGGGATTCAGTTCGAAAACAGGGGAATGCATCGCGATATTTCCAAAATTCGGGTAGAGCCGCAGCATCTCGATCACTTCCGATGCATGCGCTCCCCTCAACCAGAATGTAGGGGTCTCCATCCAGAATTCAATAGTATCAGCTCCGGCTTTGTTTACTGCAGCAAAAATTTCCGGTGGTTCATATTCATGGAAGAACATCGAAGAAGCAGCGAGTCGAATCATTGACCGTTATATTTCTCATGTCAGCAACTAAATGTATGGTATATGGCAGGAAAGAAGCGAACAGCGCAGCAGAAGACTCTGGCATTTGATAACGAAGAGTCCAAATCCTCGCTTCTTGCCCCGATTACGGAAAACTCAACACTCGGCGTTTCAGACACCACGCTCAGCGTGTCCGAACTTGCAAAACGGATCAGAGAAGTCGTCGACTGCCCGCTTCTTACGGACATCATCGTCAGAGGAGAGATCACCGGATATCGTCCAAATGCGTCGGGACATCTGTATTTCTCTCTTACGGAACAGGGGGATAACCCCGCCTCAATTTCCTGCGTGATGTGGAAATACTCGGTAAAAAATCTCCCGTTTTCCGTAAAAGACGGACTGCTCGTTCAGGCAACAGGTCTTGTCGATTTTTACCCGGCAGGGGGAAGACTGCAGTTCATCATAAAAAAAATGGAGCCGGCAGTTTCCGGAAAAGCTGGTCTTTATCTTTTGAAAGAGCAGTGGCGAAAAGAGCTTGAGGCAAAAGGAATTATCCCCAGACCGCAGGCGGAAATGCGCGACCCGCCACTTTTCCCGCGAAACATCGGCGTCGTTACCTCGAAGACGGGATCCGTTTTGCAGGATATCAAAAATGTGATCAGCCGAAGATATCCACTTCCGATCCTTTTAGCCGGAACATCCGTCCAGGGAGACGGGGCTGAAGTAGGGATCGTAGCTGCGATCCGGTCTCTGCAGGATAAAGCCGATGTGATTATTATTGCCCGCGGGGGAGGAAGTTTTGAAGATCTGTTCGTCTTCAATCATCCCGATGTCGTCACCGCGATCCGGAACTCGACCGTTCCGATCATCAGCGCGGTCGGCCATGAAACCGACACGACCCTTTCGGATTTTGCTGCAGACCGGAGAGTTCCGACCCCGTCTGCAGCTGCCGAGACGGTAGTTCCGGACCGGTCCGTTCTTCTTGAAAAACTTGAAAAGGATCGGCGGTCCATTCACGACAGAATGAGCTGGCTTCTCTCAGTTGAACAGAAACACGTTGCCGACCTGAAAATCAGAGTCGAACCGAACCGTCTGACCAGAAAACTGGAACTCATGCATCAGCAGACGGCTGAACTTGAAGAGCGGATCAGAAGGGCGTGCCTTCGCAGACTGTCTGTTGAGCACGAGGCATGCAGTGCATGGTCGGTGATGATTCAAAAAGGCGTGAAAAACAAAATCACCACCGCACGACTTGTCCTGCTTGCTCAAAAAGAGATCATTCTCGGACGCGACCCCTACAAACCGCTTGAACGCGGATACGCTCTTGTGTGGAAAGAAGGGACACTTGTCCGTTCCGTGAAAAATATTGCCAAAGACGATCGGCTGAGTCTGAAACTTGCCGATGGAGAGATCACCTCGATTGTGGAGAGTATCAAATGACCAAAAAAGAATCCGAACCAACCTACGAAGAAATGATTGCAGAACTGCGCGAGATCGCAAAAAAGCTTGACGATCCAAACACCCCTATCGAAGAGGCAGTGAACCTCCACCAGCGGGGTATGGCACTTATCCAGAAATGCGAAACATTTCTCCAGAAAGCCGAGCTGACGATTACTGAGGTTCCTCAACAATCAGAGTAACCACCAGTTCGGCTCCATTTTTTAAAGCAGCCATCAGTTCCCGGGGAAGAAGAGCTGCGGTGTGATCACTGTACACGGCGATTGTTCTGGGACAAACAAAACAGCTTCTTCTCCAGACAAGATCCGTTGGATGGGTAAGCGTAATGCCGGCCGACCCTTGCGAGAGGATGGTTACCGAATGTTCCCCGCAGGTAAGAGTGGTTCGAAGAACAGCAGTTTCCTGAGAAATTGCCTTTCGAAACTCCGGGGATAAATCCATAGCCCCTTTGTCAGCCCCGACAGCAATTATACAGTCTCCGTTTGGCGAAAGATCGGTTTCTTTGGTGATCTCGAACGTACTTTTGTGACGTCCTAAAACATTTTTATGTCCGCGACAATGGATGATTTCGGTAACTGACATGCCTTTGATTACGTGTTGTCGGTTTGATTTGATATACTATTTGCATGAGGGAAAACAGGGTTGCCGTTTCGTTTGGAGGGTGTGCTTATCTCCTTGAAAATGCAATATGTGAGATATGGATAACGATATGATATTACTCGACTGTCCGGTCTGCCTAGAGGAGACGGATTTTGAGATCCTCAAAGAGCCGCCGGAAGCAGTGGTAAAATGTACCGTCTGCGGACATGTTATGCGGGTCACCTTGAAAGAACCGAAGGTTTTGACCGTGAAAGCAGTCGTCAGTTATGGAAACGATTCACACACCGGTTCGATCGAACTTCTGGAAGGAGACATCATCACTGTAGGCGATTATCTGGTTGCCGAAGTCGGGGACGATTCGTTCAGCGTAGAGGTCACCTCGATCGAAGAAAATAATGCTCGCAGACAGAAACTTCCAGCAGAAAAGATCGAAGTGCTCTGGACCAGACTTGTTGATCAGGTCATCATCCGTGCATCACTGAACAAAGGTGCCGTGACGATTCCTCTCTATGAGAATGTCGACGGAAACAAAGCATATACGATCGGTCAGATCACATCGGTCGGCGGCAAACAGTTCCGCGTGACGAGAATCAAACTCCGGAAAGGAAACGTCATTACCAGAAAAGACAAATCAGCCGAGGCGCACGAGATCAAGAGAGTCTACGGCGAACGGTCATAACTTTTTTTTCACACTGTGCCAGGCACTGAAATAATTTAAAAAAATAAGTGATCGGATCACTCCCGTTTTCCCGCTACGAAAACATAGAAGAACGCAGCGAGTACGGCACCGACGATCGGTCCGACCACATAGATCGGGTATGTTGTCCAAAGGGCATCAGAACCTGAAAGTATCAGTCTCATAATATCCGGACCGAATGATCGAGCCGGATTGATCGAACCGCCGGAGATATTCCCTGTGGCAAGGATGACGGCAGTAACGGCGGCGCCGATCGCAAGTCCGGCAAATCCTGCGGGAGCTTTCTTGTCAACAGCAACACCCATAATGACGAGCATTAAGATGAAGGTGCCGACGATTTCGGCCAGAAGAGCCTGCCAGAGAGAGATCCCCGGGAAAGGAGCGGTCGCACCGAGCCCGCCAACGCTAAGGGATTCGGGGCCGATGATGAAAAACAGCAAAGCTGCTCCAATTCCTGCTCCGATACACTGGGCAATCACGTATGCGATCGTATCTTTTACTGGGAATTTCCGAATCGAACAAAGCGCGATGCTGACTGCCGGATTGATGTGGGCTCCAGACACCGTGCCTAGAGCATAGATTACTGCCGCTACGGCAAGACCGAAGGCCGCACTGATGCCGAACCAGTCACCCATTCCGCCAAGGGCACCTATCCCTATGTCGAATGAGGTCGACGGGGTCGTGCCTGCCGCAAGCATCAGCATGATCACGACGGAGCCACACCCGATGAACACAAGGATCATCGTCCCGATTAATTCCGCAAAACACCGTCTTGCGAGATCCATTATTTCTCTCCGTTCCAGGCTTTACTGCATTCAGGACAAAGTATCCGGGGGATCGGATGCTTCAGTTTCTTTGCAGGGAAGGGATATCCCCCCTCCCAAGTCTCTACATCCGAACGAACCATATGTTTCGTGCAGAGACCCATGCCGCATACGATACAGACACCGGTTGCGTCCCGGTCAACCCCCTCCTGCTCACATACGTAACATTTCATTTAGACAGCCTCTCGGTACTGGCAATACTGGTGGCGTGAACCGACAAGACACGCAGTTGCACAGCTCTTACAGGCACGTACCGGCGCGGCAACGGTCTTTTTGTCGAGTGCAATGATGTTTGTCATCATGGTTGCGGTGATCGGTTCGCTGGTCAGGAGACACGGATAGTCGGCAAGCCGCATAAGGGCGGAGGCACGAACGGTGATGGCACATGCGGGGTATGCATAGCGCTGGGGATTCATCAGGATCTCATTCTCGTGGATGGGTGAGAGATCGATTGGAATGCCGTCGATCTTCGGAACAAGCGGCTGGCCCGATCCGTTCTTCACTCTCTCGGCTTTGTCAAGGATCTTCCAGCCGCGGTAGATCATATCCATGAAATCGCAGTTGTGCAGTTCTGCAGCAGCTCCTCTGGTCGGTTTGATCATCACAAGGTTGTGGTATCTCTTCGTCAGAAGATCAACGATCATCGGAGCATTGAATGCATCGAGTTCCAGAAGATACTCGGTCGCCGCGGCCGAGGCGCCGGTTGCGACATTCAACAGCTGATACGGGGTCTTAATGCTTGGAACGGCGGCAAGAAGCGTTTTTTCAATAACATTAGTTACGGCCTCGATCGTTGCCATGATCACATCATCCTTGCACATGTTGTAGGTGGACTGGGAAATGTGGTGGGATACATCCCCTACACAGTATGCAGGGATCGTGGCGATGTTTCCATAATGGACCCCGTCATCAACCGCAGCCTTGACCGCCTTTTCCATACCTTTGCGGTAGTTCTCCATATATCTCCTGGCGGAGAAGGATTTCATACCCGCTTTCTGCATGAGCTTGGCCTGTGCTTCTACCGGATTGCGGTAGAGGTCCTGAAGCTGACGAACCTCCTTTCTCGAGGCTTCGGCAAGGGAATCACCTGCTTCCATACGTTTTGCAAACAGATCGCCGATACCGTACGAGGTGTTCATACCCCAGGATTTGGCAGCGAGAATCGCCTGTTTGTGAGCGACCGGGATGTCGGTTTTCGTGAGCACCTGGTTGACGACATTGCTGGTTGAACCCGGCATCAAAGCAAAGTCGACGACACAAGTTGGTCCGTAGAACCCTGCATAACAGCGTGCAGCTTCCTTCCCGATGATTGCCTCGTGGGTTTTGATCGAGTCGGCAAAGATCTCCAGACTCTTTGCAAACTTTGGATCCTGATCACGGAGAATTTCCAAAATGACGGGTGTCTGATAATGTTCGACAAAGGGATCGTCTTCCGGTTTGACGTGACGGGTCAAGCCCGAGAGAACATTGAAGTGCGTTTTCACGGATTCTTTGTGCAGATTAATGACCGCGGCGCTCTGTTTTGGACCAACAGTCATCTTTTCCACCGCCTCAACATAGGGGCGGGCATCCTTGAGCGTGAAATGCTTTCCACGTCTCGCTTTGAGAACGCTGACGTCGGCATGCTGTGCAGCCATTGCCTCGTCAATCATTTTTTTGTAGAGTTCGGACATTTTTTTCTCCAAAAGGTATAATTTATTGATTTCTCCCAGACATGATAAAGGTATGTATAATGGGAGTTTATGCCAAGAAATATCGCAGTTAGGGGAATATTTTATAAAAAAAAAGATTAACAAAGGATTTGATCGCGTGCAAGACGCGAAGAGAGATAGGCACAAACAGCGGCGATTATTCCCGCAATGCAGGCAGCAATAACACCCTGATCAGTATATATATCACTGCCACCCGATCCAAGTGAGGCAGCCGCAGAAAACACAGCCACTCCAAGAATACACCCGATGTTCATTACCGTAAATATCAGACCGCCCGAAGACCCCTGAAGTTCGCGGGGACAGTGGAGAGTTATCCGCTGCATGCTCGGCCCTTCATTCAGTCCCATCCCAAGACCAAGAAGCAGCAGTCCGACAAAAAGCAAAGGCAGAAAGGAGAGCACAACACTGAACACAAGGAACACAAGACCCCCTGCCATCAAAACCGCTGCGAGATTGCATAGACGCATGCACCCAATCTTTTCCGACAAAGCACCAGCCGGAATTCCGATGAGAGCCATCGAAACTGGGGCAAGAAGCATTACGAGTCCTGCCGCGGCGACAGACATCTGAATTGAACCCGTCAAATAAAAGGGTATCAGGTAAACGATTCCCAGATAGACAAGAGTGACCAGTAACGTCGAAAGAGATGCCCACATCACTGTACGGTTTAAAAAAAGTTTGGCTGAAAGAACTGGATCCGGATGCCGCAGTTCCCGCCGGAAAAAAACATACCCGAAAATCGGGACAATGAGAAAGAGCACAATTACCCAAAGAGTCCATCCATCCGACAAAACAAGCTCAAGACCCATGAGTAAAGATACAAGCGTCAAAGCCAAAAGGAGAGCTCCAAAACAATCGAACGGCTGTTTTGCCACCGAGTGGATCTCCGATCCCGGGATCAGAAATACTGCGAGGATAACAGCGGCAACTCCTATCGGTACATTAATGAAAAAGATCCAGTGCCAGCTGATGAACTCGGTAACCAACCCGCCGAGGCCGGGGCCAAGCGCCAGCGCAATACCGCCGGCGGTCGCAATAACCCCCATTCCCATCCCCCGTATCCCGGATGGCAGGCGTGTTGTGATCAGCATGGTCGCCGTAGATACCATCATCCCGGCGGCAATCCCCTGAATGACCCGAAATCCGATCAGGACTTCGATATTCGCAGACACGCCGCAGAGAAATGAAGAGACTGTAAATAAAACGAATCCGGCAATGAAGATCTCCCTGTCGCGTCCGGTCCTGTCGGCAAGTTTCCCGAAGAGAAGAAGTGTACTCCCAAGAGCAAGAAGATACGACGTCATCACCCATGAAGCAGTCAGCGACCCAATGCCGAGATCGGCAGAGATCGTCGGTAAAGCTATCGAAACGATGCTCGTATCCAGATAATCCAGAAACACGGCAGTACTCGCAAGGATCATCAGAAAGTATTGTTGGAGACTACTGGTTTGGATCATGGATTTGAAAACGGTGAAGACGATGCATAACCCTGAATGCGGGGAGGTAGTGTTCAGACCTCACACCTTTGTCGAGCCTCAACCCTTAATGTCTCATATTTTATCAGCTTCGTGATGATATTAAGGTGAAGTATATATCTCTTCTACATAGATAGAGGAATACAACTGCTATCTAGTAGTGAAACAACCTCATTTTATGTATTCTGCAAAGAGCAGATAAAAGAATAGAATTCTGCATCATCATTTCTGCAGGAATTATCGATCGGGAGATGAGATGATGCCCGCATAACAATTATCACCAAAATACGGAAACAAAAAAAGAGGATTAGGATAGAACCCGCATCTTAGAATAATTCCGGATACATCCCTTTTGCAATTACTTCGATCGAATATGCGGTTCGGGAACCAGGCAGAGCAGATTCAAGAGAAAGACGAACAAAGCGTTTATTCTTCACTGCATCAAGTTGAGACAAAATTGGATCATGCATGAGAGCCTCAACATTTTCTTCATAGGTTGCCTCTTCATAATCGTGAATGATGATAACATCAGGGTTCCTTGCAAGTATTTCTTCATACGAAACGCCGACCCATGCTTTGTCCAAATCATCAAAGATATTCACACCACCGGCGGTTTCAATAAACTTTGTTTCAATATTTGGCGCACCGGCAGTATAAACACCGCTTCCGGTATCTGAATCATAAATAAATACTTTCAGCGTGTCCTGACCAGAAACAGTTTTTTCAACTGCAGCAATTCTTGCTTTTTCTGAAGCAATATAGGCTTCTGCAGCATCTTGAACTTCGAAAATTTCACCAAGTTCCCTTATTTCCTTCCAAACACCCTCATAATCTGTTGCTTCACAGACATATACGGTGATTCCATACTGCTCAAGAGCTTCTACAGTGAAGTCACCTTCAAACACCCAGTCAATCGCATACAGGAAATCACACCCGCTCGTTACAACCGCTTCGAGAGTTGGATAGCCATGGGTCAATTCGGGCATACTGTTGTATCCAGCTGCATATTCCGGCAGAGGACCGAGGCAGTGATTATCACAGGACTTGCCGACAACGATGTCGCTCAAACCCAACGCTACAAACACCTCTGCGCAGTTTGGTCCCGCGACCGCAACGGAGGTCGGTTTTTCGGTAATCGTAATGGTTCTGCCAAAATTTTCCACAGTAACCGGGGTATAATCACTTTTACCGGTATCCTGATTATTACTTCCAACACAACCTGCGCTAAATATAACCGCCAATAATAGAAGGGCGACTGTAAATAGAAATAATTTTTTCATAGTTTTTCACACCAACCAATATTTTACAACACAATATATGATTACTAATTAGATTTATATTTTTACTAGATATTATTAATTATAATATTAATAATACCATTGGACAAAACACATACCCGCCATTCAGGATAGATCCGGAATAAAAATGATATTTGGTTTTTTTGTAACGGGATGAATTTTGACATCGGCTGTTACCCCAAACACCTCTTTGATAAGTTGAGGAGTAAGGATCTCTTCAGCAGTACCAAAACGATACACGGCATGTTCTTTGATAACATAAATCCGGTCACAAAAGAGAGCTGCCAGATTCAGATCATGCATTGCTGTTAGAACCGTAACACCAAGACCTCGAACAATTTCACAAACCTGTAGCTGAAAACTGATGTCCAGATGATTGGTTGGTTCATCCAATATGAAAAAATCCGTCTTCTGGGCAATGGCCCGGGCAATGAGAACACGCTGTTTCTCCCCTCCGGAAAGGGTAGAATATTTCCTATCAATCATGGACAACATGCCTACCCGCTGAAGCGCCTCCATAATGATATCTGCATCTTCTTTGGTATCGGGATCGAACAGTTTTTTGTGCGGGGACCGACCCATTGCCACCATTTCATTCACACTGAAATCAAAGTCGAACTCATTTTCCTGACCAACAACTGCCATTTTCCGAGCGATTTGTTTTGCATTCATGCGGGAGATTGGTTCATCATCCAATAAAATCCTCCCGCGATTCGTATGCAGGCTGCCATAAATGTTTTTTAGAATGGTCGATTTTCCACATCCATTTGGACCAACAAGACCAACAAACTCGTTTTCTCCAACATACAGATCAATGTCAGAGATAACATCCTCATCATAATAGGCATATGACAAATGTTGTACCTCTAATTTATTGGTCATCATATTGCCCTTCCTGCTTTACTTTTAAGCAGTGCTATAAAACAGGGACCACCGATAATTGCCGTAAGTATTCCTACCGGCAGTTCTTCGGGAGCGAGAAGGAGGCGGGCGGCTACATCCGTCCATACAACAAGGAATCCGCCAAGGAGTACACATAACGGTAGGACTTTTTTGTGATCGCTTCCCACAAGCATCCTGCTGATGTGAGGGATCATCAATCCGACAAATCCAATTGAACCACTGACGGCAATCGTGACACCGGCTAGAAGGGAGGAGATAAGAACCAGCATTTTTTGTGTTCGTCCAACATTTACACCAAGCGTGCCAGCAGTATTATCCCCGAGAAGAAGAAGGTTCAAGGTACGGTAGTGGATGACGAGGTAGAACAGACATAGAAGCATCATTACAAGGGGAAGAGTGAGATAACCCCATTTTGCACCAGCTAATGACCCAGTCATCCAGAAATCAAGATTGTGTACGGCAAGTGCATTCGGCGCGCTGAGAGCAATGGTTTTTGTTACGGCATCCAAAATCATGGCAATAGCAACACCAGAAAGAAGGAGTGTAGGAATGTTGATGCGCCCCTTTACACGGGAAAGCCAATAAACAAGGATAATTGATGCGGCAGCGCCTAAAAATGCGTTGAATGAAAGTGCGTAGGTCCCAAGAAAGGCAAATGTTCCAGTGACCATAAATAATGTGGCTGAGGCGCAAGCACCGGAAGAGACACCGAGAACGAAGGGGTCTGCTAATTTATTGCGGACAAGTGCCTGCATAGCAACCCCGCAAACAGCGAGCGAAGCTCCAACGATAAAACCAAGAAGTACCCTTGGGAGACGAAGCCCCCAAACAATATTGTAATCAAGCTGCGTGTAGTTGCCGCTGACCAGATTTTGCAGAATGGGAAACTGACTGAAAATAACATTGATTGTTGTTGCAGGACTAACGCTTACCGGTCCAAGACCGACAGCAAGCAGCATGCTGACCAGAACAATCGGGGTAAGTATGATCAGGAGCGTTTTTAGTTTGAATTCTTTTTTTTGCAGATTCACAGAGCCCCTCCGTAATGGGACATCAACAAGCTAAATAACAGCTCTCCTGTTGTTGTGTAGAGAAGGAGGGGGAGACTGTATTTTCACACATAAATTTAAATTAGTAATACTATAAATGACTATTCAATTTATTGTTAATACATATTTCCACATTAGAAAACAAATGTATCTAAGAATTGATGCAAAAGCTAATCTCTATGCTCAAGTCGCCAAGAGAGGGAAGTGAATCTTATTTTTAATCAAACCAAGTTAACAGGAGATTTATTTTACAAACCACAAATGAAAGAACACCCTAAGCCACAGTATTGAATATCTCGCGCATACAAATACTATTCAGTATTTATCGGAGATTCACATGACAGATACAAATGAGAAAACAGGGAAAGGCACTGTTGTCCTCGCCTTTTCCGGAGGTCTCGACACCTCAATCTGTGTTCCAATCTTAAAGAACATGTACGGATACGATCGTGTGGTCACGGTTGCGGCAGACGTTGGTCAGCCCGAAAGCGAAGTCAAGATGGCGACCGATAAAGGAAACCTCATCGCCGACAAGCACTATACCCTTGATCTTAAGGATGCATTCGTCAAAAATCATGTCTTCCCGGCAATCAAGGCAAATGCGCTTTACGAAGGATATCCGATGGGCACATCCCTCGCCCGCCCGATCATCGCAGAAGAGATCGTAAAGATTGCAAAAAAGGAAAATGCAGCGGCTATCGGACATGGATGTACCGGCAAAGGAAACGATCAGCTTCGATTCGATTACATCTTCCGCATGCACGGATTCGACATTGTAGCCCCCATGCGTGAACACAATATGACCCGTGAATGGGAAATCGATTACGCAGAACAGAACAACGTCCCAATCCCAGTCAAGAAATCCACGCCGTGGAGTGTTGATGAGAACATCTGGTCACGCAGCATCGAAGGCGGCCGCCTTGAAGAGCCGGACTACCACCCCCCCGAAGAGATCTATCACTGGACTGCAGCTCTCAAAGACACGCCGAACGAACCGGAAATCGTCACGATCGGATTTGAAAACGGTGTGCCGGTATCCCTTAACGGCAAAAAGATGAGCGGCGTTGAGCTGATCGTCACGCTCAACAAACTTGCCGGAAAACACAGCGTCGGCAGAAACGATATGGTCGAAGACCGTGTGCTTGGTCTGAAAGCCAGAGAAAATTACGAACACCCCGCGGCAACCGTTCTGATTGCAGCTCACAAAGATCTGGAAAAACTGGTCCTTTCCCGGGCGGAGCTGAAGTTCAAGAACATGGTCGATGATCAGTGGGCAGAACTCGCCTATATGGGACTTATCCACGAACCGCTCTACCACGACCTGAATGCGTTCATCAACAAAACGCAGGAACGCGTCACCGGAACGGTAGATGTTCAACTCTATAAAGGAGGCCTTCACATCATGGGCAGAGCTTCACCGAATGCGATCTACTCTATGGACATGGTGTCCTTTGATTCAACGACCATCGATCAGCGGGATGCTATCGGCTACTCCAAATACTTCGGCATCCAGGGCAGAATGCTCTGGCAGCTCCAGAACAAGTAACTAATAATGAATAAAGACGACGTCTGTGTACTGATCCCGACACTCAACGAGAAAGCAACGATCGGACCGGTCATCAAGGAGCTGCAGAGTCTTGGTTACCGGAATATCCTGATAGTTGACGGGCACTCCACCGACGGGACGCCGGAAATTGCATCGGGACTCGGTGCCAGGATCCTTATGCAAAACGGCAAAGGAAAAGGAGCTGCGATGATCGAAGCATTCAAACAGATCACCGAACCCTACATCCTTATGCTGGACGGAGACGGAACCAACCCTCCGGAATACGCCGATGCAATGCTCGAACCGCTTGTATCGGGAAGAGCCGACCATGTGATCGGGGACCGGCTCGGCAGTTATGAGCACGGAGCACTCACCCGTTTGAATCGCCTTGGAAACACTGTCATGAACAAGTATTTCAAATGGGCGCACGGGGTCTATATGACGGATATCCTGTCAGGGTATCGGGCGTTCACCAGAGAATCCATCGATAAGATGAATCTTTCCGAGACAGGATTTGAAATCGAGACGGAGATCAGTTCGGCCGTTGTGCATCACAACCTCAGATTCGAGGTTGTCGAAACATATTATAAGAAGCGGCCGGGATCCCCCACGAAACTGAATCCTTTCCGTGACGGATACAAAATCATCAGGGCCATAAACAGATACGGGAAGATGAATAATCCCTTGTTCCATTTCAGCGTTCTTGGAGTACTTCTGGGCCTAGCAGGCTTCATTACCGGCATTTATGTTCTGGTGGATTGGTTTAAGGGGATCGAACATCTGCCGATGACGATTCTGACCATGCTCCTGATTGTGACCGGCATTCTCACATTTATGATCGGCCTCATCAGCGACATGATCCTCGCTTACCACCGGGAACAGATCCTTGAACTGGAAAAGATCCGTGCCGAACTTGAAGAGCTGAAAAAAAAGTAAAATCAAAAATAATTGTATTTTTAGCTGGTTGTTAAGTAACCAACCATTTTTATATCGATTGTGTCAGAGCCGTACTGCAAAGTCAGACCGTCATCGGTTTTCGCAGTGACAACACATACACGATATGCTGATGCTTCTTCACCGTCTTCATTTGTATAGGGAACAGTAATAAAGACCCTGTCGTCAACTTTCATATCATCAAATACCAGACCCGCAGTCTCGGTTTCTTCCTTGGTTAACTGGTATGCCAGATTGGAGCCGGAACCGGCGACAGTTGTGCTTTCTCCAGGAACAAGACCAATTACTCCTGCCGATATCTGATTAAACTCTGATGCATAGATCACAAAGGGGTACTCGTATCCTTCAACGTTTACGTATAGAGATTGGTTCACTTCAGTTCCTGCCTGAAATCCCATGACATTCTCGAAAACTGCGGAATTGTTGACGTTCAATGTGTAATTCACATAAACGGGATTTCCTGCAACGACTTTACCTGTTTCAGAAATTCCATCGCCATTGATGAGATTGCCGAGAGCATTCGGGAGGCCGCTGAATGATACAATGCACATGAATACCAACAGAACGCAAAAGCCGATAACACCGACCTGCATCCAATTTATTTTTTTCTTCGGACCTTTATCCTCAGATTTTGACTTCGTCTGTACTGCCATTTAGCTATAATATGGAGATGTATTATCATAAACGTCTTCTCTTCCGACACGTATTTTAAAGTGAGGAAAATATATATGCAATTGTGACTTACTATTAGTAAATCACATTAGATGATGAAATTACAGAAGGTATATACAATGTCAATTCGATTCTGCCCATTCAGCTTTGGAACACTTGGTTCTGAACTCGACACGCTCTTCTCCGAGATGGAGGAACGTGCCGAGAATCTTGCATCGCGCTCAGAAAGCTTGAAAACAATTGCAAAAAATGCCGTCCCGAGAATCACCGGAGATTTCCACATCGATCTGTGCGAGACTCCAACCGAGATCATCATTACCTGCGATCTCCCGGGAATTGAAAAACAGGATGTTTCAGTAAAACTTCTGAACGAAACATCCCTTCAGATCAAAACAACGTATGACCGTGAGGTTTCGAAGACGGATGCCTCGGGCGTCTATCATTTACGTGAACGCAGAGCCGGGTCGGGAGAGAGAATCATCCACCTCCCGGCAGAGGTTATTTCCGACGGAGCAAAAGCCTCGTTCAAAAACGGCATCGTAGAGATCACCCTCCCAAAAGTCGTAACGGACGCCGGGATACCGATCGAGATCGAGTAACGCGAAATTCTGCAGGGCAATTACCCCGGCCCAAACCTTTTTTTAACAAAATTGATGTCCTCTGATTACGAATACTAGGCTTAAGCGATGGAAAAAAAACAGGTCCGCGACTACATGACACACGATGTCATAAGTATCGATGCATCCAAAACGGTTGGGGATGTGATCCGCCTGATTCATACAACGGATCATGACGGGTTTCCAGTCCTCAGACTGGGAAAAGTTGTAGGATACATCTCTGCACGTGACATCATCGGCGAACACCCGTCAACAAAAGTTGAACTGAGGATGACGCGCCACCCCATCACTGCACGTCCTGATGTGACGATTACCGAGGTTGCACGCCGGATATTCAGAACCGGCATCCAGAAGCTCCCCGTGATCGGGCCGGATAATGAACTCTTAGGCATCATCTCCAATATGGATGTGATTCGATCCCAGATCGAACGTGTAACACCGGAAAAAGTATTCAATTTCATGCGGGCGCTTCACGCTCTGTATGGGGTAGAGACCCATCTCAAGCGTGAACATATCCCCGTCAAAGATATCCAGCCGACCCAAAGTTCCGTTCATCAGGACGAACTTGAAGGGAGAACATACGAACTCCAGAAAAATCTCGCCGAGCCGGTTATCGTGGTGAAATCCGGAGAGCGGATCATTCTGGTCGATGGCCACCACCGGGCGGTAGCAGCTGAAAAACTCGGATTAAGTGAATTGGACGCATACGTTGTGTATCTGGATGCCGATATTGAACTTGGACTGGAAAAAACCGCACATGCGATGAAAATTTTCAGCATCAAAGATGTAAAAATCGACGACAGTCCGGAAAGATCCCTGGTGCGTCCCACACACCCGAAACTGATCCCGACCGAGAAGAAACTCGTCAGTGAATATATGACGACCAATGTGATCAGTCTTGATGCGGGAAAGACGGTAAAGGATGTTATTGGACTTATCCGGACCACAACCCATGACGGATTTCCTGTATTATGTAAGGGAAGAGTCGTCGGTCTGATTGGAGCGAAGAATATCATCGGCGCTAAAGCAACCGACGGCATCGCCCCCCTGATGGAGCCGGTGATACTCAAAACCCAGCCTAACGAAGGTATGACCGATGTCGCACGGAAAATGTTCAGGTTCTGCGTCCAGAAACTTCCGGTTGTTGATAATGAGGGACAATTTGTCGGCATCATCACGAATGCGGATGTGATCCGCTCCCAGATCGAACGCGTCACGCCGGAGAAGGTGTTCGATTACATGACCACCCTCAAAACGCTGTACGGATTGGATCCTCTGCTTTCACGCGGCATGGTTCCTGTTAAAAGTCTGATTCCAACCCAGTCCAAAGTGTATATGGATGAACTGGACGGGCGGGCGTATGAGATCAAAAAAGGTCTTGCCGAACCGTTGATCGTTGTTCGGAGAAGGGGCAAATACATCCTGATCGACGGACATCACCGGGCCGTTGCTGCAAACAGAATGCGCGTTCAGGAACTCGATGCTTATCTTATCGACATCGACTCGGACATCGAACTCGGTATTGAAAAAACCTCAAGGAATATGCGCCTGTGGTCGCTTGACGATGTGCAGATCATGGATGAATCGCGATGCGCATTTCTCGCGTGAATAATCAAAGGGTAAAAGATCCATAGCGGCCGCCGCCGCCGGGAATCAGCGTGACGCGGCCTTCCCGCATCGATAAAACGGCTCCGGCTATCTCTGGCGATATGCGGGCCAGTTCATCACGCGGCACTTCAAGGAGAATTGCGATCTCATTATCGAATGCCTCGATAAATGCAGAATAAAGCGCTCGTGCTTTTTTAGTGTTTGGCGAGGAAACACCCAGAACGCGGGCAATGACTTCGCCAAGCGGCACCATCTTCAGATAGGGCGGACGGACCGTTGGAGGGATCGTGGAAAGCTGTTCTGCGCGTTCCCTCACACCGATTTTTATCCGGCCTTTGTCAGCAGGGCACTTCCAGTGAAGACGCTCGGCTTCAGCAAGAGAGAACTGCGCATAACACCGCGTGCAGGCGGTTCGGTTGTATTTTCCTTCTTCCGGGAAAAAACCGGCATTCAGCACGACCGAACCTTTTTTTATCGCCTCGAGAACCGCAGGAACCGTTGAAGCCGACATCTCCAGGCGCGTAAACTCGCGGCCGAGTTTCTCAGGCGCGGCACTGTGGGCATCCGAATTCGAAAGAAAAGGAACGCCGGCAAACTCTTCGATGCCGGCCCCGTAGGATGAATCGGCGGAAAGCCCCAGCTCGCAGAACTCGATGCTCTCTTCGCCGTAACATTCAGAAGGCAAATCGAACGCGGCAAAAAGAGAAGTCCACGGCGTGAAGGCATGCGCCGGCCCAATCATCCCGCCAAGGTCATGAACCTCCCGGGCGATCTCTTCCCCGGAAAGATGGAGATGAGGGCGGCCCGCAGTCGTAAGATGTCCGCATGCCGGTGTAAACCTCTGCTGGAGTTCAGCAAACTGGTCGAAGGTTTCCATTAAGATCAGATGATGGACACGGGAAGAGTCCTCAACCTCGGTCTGGGGAACAACCGTGATCCCATACTCATTTTCGAGAAACGGTTCCCACATCCCGCGCCAGACAGGATGGAGTGCATCCCCGCTTCCAACAACATGAATCCCCTTGGTCCGGCAGCCGGCAAGTATCTGTTTTGGGACCATCTCGGGAGAGGTCGCCATCGAAAAACAGGAGTGTAAATGGAGATCGGCGTTGTACTGCATGGACATTATCCGATATAGCGCAGATCGTCGGCATTGTTTTTCTGCATGGTTGAGGCAATTGCCGAGACTTCCGTCATCATCTGCGAAGCAAGTTCGGCAAGTTCGGTCCGGTCGGCTTTGATGCCGGTAAGTTTCTCCAGGACATCGAGAACAGCGGTCGAACTGACGGGATCCACCAGATAGCCGGAGGTCTCACCAAGGAGAGCGATGCCCTCCATTCCTACAAGACGGCCGAGCGTGATCAAAAGACCGGCGGCACCGATGATCCCGCCGACCGGTTCGTCTTTGTTCAACACGGCTCCGGCAAAAAGAACCTCTTCTTTGAGGGATGAGGAGGAAAGTGCGGCAAGAATCCGCGGCGTCTCTACCATTCGGCCGACCCCGTATCCGCCGAGCGTATATATCCGTTTTACTCCCAGAAGTTCAAAGATGCGGATATACGCATTCCCAAGAATATAATGACCCTCGGGCGTCGTGCTTTGACAATCGCCCGCTAGGAGAAGGACCGCGGGGGAATTCTCCGACCCTGGCGCAAAAAACACCTCGTTTCTCGGCATGCGGAGTACCGCATCCTCGGAAAGATACATCTGCGGAGGAAAGAGTGTAGATGTGATCTCGGCAACTTTTACGGCCGAGAGAACATGAACAAGATGATCGACCACGAGTTTGCCGACATGTCCGACACCGGGGAGTCCGGCAATCACGATCGGAGAGGAGTGAGCGGCGACATCCTCAACATACCATCTGACGTTTACTTGATCCATGTTTTTGCCATCCTTCGATATTTACCATAGGGATCCTCAGGAGAATATCTTGCCGGATGGGCAGACACCGTAGGACATCCGCATTTCTGACATGTATTAAAAAGAGTGTAGGTGTTGCATTCAGGGCATCTACGAATATGACCTGTCATGAAAAACACCGGATATTACTTCTGTTTCCGGATGAGTTTGCCGGAACCTTCAGCGCGTTCCATCACACCGATCGCTGCTTCGGATGCTTTGACCAGAGCTTTTTCTGCAGTCTTATAATCCGGGGCGACAACTTTAACCCGGTAGTGCGGCGCTCCAAGATAGAGAAGTTCGATCTCGGCACCGTCAACTTTGGGTTCAGCACTCCTAAGAGCGCGGCGAATAATGTTGACTCCGTCGGGTTTGGTGGAGGTCAGTTCCAAAATCGCACTGACGGTGACTTTTGGAACCTTGACATTTTCAGAAGCAACCTTTGCCAAGGCAGCTGCTGCTTCGGCTGGAAGCGAGAATTTGGCGAGAGTTGCATCGCCATATAAAGCGATACCCTCGAACGCGGCATAAAGCGAACCAAATTCGGCATACATTGCCTCTTCAAACGTCTTGACGTCGACCTTCGACTCGGCTGAGGCAAACCCTATCCACTTGTGTGCCTTCTGCTCGTTTTTCCAGTCCTGGATCTTTTCCCGGCGCTGGTGTTCATTGACATCTTTGAGGGAAAGATCGATATGGCCGCGGTGTTCATCGACGTGAAGGACTTTACAGACAACTTTCTGTCCTTCACGGATGTAGTCCCGGATATATTTAATCCAGCCACGGGCAATTTCCGCGATTGGAATTAACCCCTGACGTCCTTCATATTCATCCAGGTTTACAAATGCCGCGAAGTCCTTGACTTCTGTAACGCTGCAGACGACAAGTTCTCCTTCTATTGGCCAATCTCTTTCACTCATTAGATAATTTTCCAGATTTATTCAAATGTTGCTACGATATCTGCTTTAAGAGCAGCTTTGCCGCCGGTCGGCTCTGCAAGGATGCGGCCGCAGACTGTGCATTCAACAACGGAGGTTGCTTTCTCGAATACGAGCTGTTCATTTTCACAGTCCGGACATTTTACCTTCAGGAATTTGCTCCGGGTTTCTCGGGATGCTTTTACCATATTACTCACTCCGTAAGTTCGAATTTACCTGCACGGTAACCTTCTCTTAAGTGGGCTTTACCGCATTCTTTGCACCGGTAGCGCATGTTGATCTTCTTGGTCGGTTTGTCTCCTCCCGGAACTTTGCCGAATTTACCACGGTTACCAACGTTGCTGCGGCGTGCTTTCTGACGGTCAATCCAGTGGAGACCGGTTGTCTTACCTTTCTTTACCCTCTCAACCTCGTGCTCGGTGTGTTTCCGGCAGTATGGGCAGTAGGTGTTAAATTTTACTGGTTTCTTCATGAATATTTACCCCTTTTAAACGGGAATACCAAATACCATACTTATTTGCGAAGCCTGATACTTAAGGCTTTGTTGTCTTTACACAGAACATCTGCCATCTGGGGTGGCAGCGATACGACATCTCCTGGCGAAAGAGCGTAAATTCGTCCGCTATAATCCTGAAATTCTGGAAGATTTTCATATACCGCTATCACGCGGTATGACTCGGGAGCATGGGCATCGGCGGACGTTACGTTCACTTCATCTGCGCACAACTCATCCGGAGTTTCGTTCACAGGCTGCAGCAAAACCGGAGCTTGTTCGGCTGAAACCTCTGCGGGAACGAAATGGTATGCAGTGGTCTCTAATGTTGGTTTCCCATCTAAAAGAGTCTTTCTGCATGAGAGAGCTGATTCATACACGACATCAAACAAAACGCGTTCGCCCGGCACCATCATCCTGATTTCATCCCGGTCGATTTCTTCACCATTTGCCCGAGCGAGGGCAAGAGCGAGGATTTTTCGTGTCCTGACCCCGTAGAGATCACGAATATATTCGCGCAGACTTTCGCGCTCCTTTAGAATACTTTGTGCGCCCTCACCGAACGGATCCTCGTGCGCCGCGGCCTGCTTGTAGAGTGAAAGAATATCGGCATGGATCTCTTCATAGAGCGTTGCCGGAATTTCGGCAAGGGAACCCATATTTCTCTCGTCGATCAAGTATCCGTGCAGATCGGAGGTACTGATGCGGCTCATTCAGATACCTCCCGACAATTCGGCAATCCCTCTGCAGCAGAGAAAAACGCCCAATGCCTCGGGAACAACATTTCGGCCCGCTGTCAGCGTATAATTATTCCCAAGGATAGGCATGGAGAGATTGAAGGCGCAGTCAACGGAGACATTTCGTTCGCCAAACACCACGGCATCGATTAAAGGATCGAATGCGTCCAGCTGATCAACGGAAATCGGAACGACGCGCATGCCGGATCCTCCGTGCAGAGAGCCGGGGTGACGGATCAGACGCTTCACATCGGTCGTTACCGGCTCGTCCGCCTGGGCTGCGCGGGAGAGGATTCCTGCCTGGAACGGTTCATTTTCCGCGTTGGCGATCGCCCGCACCACTTTGTTTGCAAGAAGCTTTTCCGGATTCGATTTGAGCAGATTTTGGGTCTGAGAGATGTTTTTCAAAAATCCTGCCGCAAACGTCTCCGATATCCCGGACAAGCCTGACAAATAGGAAAGCGCATCTTCACACGGCAGTCCCGCGATCCGGGCGAGTTCATCGTTTAGAGCATCGTGATAGCGAAGCTTCCAGCCGGATTTTTGGGAGGGGGCCATCATGCTGTCGAATGAAAGACCGGTGCCCGAGACGTAATTCACCAGTTCGCGCCGCTCGGCGGTATCCCAGCCCCGAACGGAAAGAAGCGGGAGATGGACATGATATCCGCGCCCGCCGGAAAAGTTGATTCGAAGATCCCGTTTTGCAAACCCGAGCTCTCCAGTAAGCATATCGATGAGTTTGAAAAGTTCCTCTTTGACACGGGCAAGCATGATATCATACGGGCCGCGAACGATATGATCCGCATCTAAATCGAAGATGACATCAGCCCCGCGCCACTCTTTATCCGCCATCTGGGCTGCCCCCGGATGGGTGTAATATGCGGTCGAGTAATACACATGAGCCGGAACCATGCTTTTCAGATAGGAGGTCAGCTCATCCTGAGAAGTGAACGAGATATGACGCCGCATCCCGGAACGCTGGTTTTCCGTAAAGAAAAGAAACCCCCACTCCCGTTCAGTAAGGGATTCGGGGCTATATCCCGCACCCGCTCCCGGGATAGCCCCATTGTAGTAGGCAAAAAAGCGCTGCCTGAGAAATTCCAGAGTGGCAGGTTTCATAGATTCTTAATCATATATGGACCTATACGCTGATATCCCTGTCTATGATAATAGGGTCTTACCCCAATGCCGCTCATCACGGCCACCGTGGAATATCCGGCATCCCGCGCAGTTTCTTCGGCACGCGACAATAACTGCTGACCGTAGGATCTGTGCTGACGCTTCTCTCCTGACCCATGCACACCGAGAGGGACGATTTCGCCGTACACGTGGAGTTCTCGAACGAGAGCCGCACCGTCGAGCTCCGGTCTGAATACGGTTCCGGGAAACCGCAGACGAACAAAACCGATCAGTGATTCTCCGGCAGTGGTCGAAAGGAAATGTTCTGTCCCCCCACAGCAAGGATACACGAGGGTCTTCTCCTCATCCACGGCAGAACTCGGGCGGCGACCGATCTCCCGACACCGGATACACTGGCAGCTCCCTCCCTGTTCTTTGAGTCTTTCAGCAGCCATCTGACGTATGTGCCCGTGAATCGAACCGGAGACGATGAGTTTTGCAGGAATATCCCGCTGGATACGCTGAAGTCTGACATAGGGAGGAAGCCTGCTTTTTGCGTAGGCGAGGAGATCGACAAGGTCATCCTCGTCATATGTTTTGTATTCTCCCTTTTGCCAGAGTTCTTCGAGTTCTGCGCCGGGGGTGACCAATGTTGGATAGATCTTTAGAAAATCCGGACAAAATCTTGGGTCGGTGAAGAGCGTATCGAACATCTCCCGGTCACGCGGAATCGTGCTTCCGTACAGATTCGGCATAACATGAAAGCCGACTTTGATGCCGGCATCCCGAAGGAGCGTGTTTGCCAAAACGCTGTCAGCAACCGTGTGGCCGCGTTTGTTTAACAGCAGGAGTTCATCATCGGTGTGTTGGAACCCGAGTTCGACTTTGGTCACGCCCAGTTCAAGCATCTTATTGATATGTTCCTCCCGACACCAGTCGGGACGGGTCTCGAAGGTTGTCGCGATACAGCGGACATCGGCTTTTTCGTTCTCGAGCATCAGCTCTTCCACCGATCCCGCGGTGGATTTTTGTCCGGAGAACTCGTTCATCGCCCGCAGACATTCGGAAACGAACCATTCCTGATATGCAGCGTCCCGGGCGGTCATCGTCCCCCCCATCACGATCAGCTCGGCTTTATCGACATGGTGTCCGAGAAGTTTGAACTGCCCAAGTCTTGCGGTCACCTGACGGTACGGATCATACTCATTCTGACGGGCACGCAGAGCCGCCGGTTCTTCTCCGGTGTAACTCTGGGGTGATTTGAATATGTGATCAGGTCCTCCGGGGCACGGCAGACATTTTCCGTGCGGACAGGCGCAAGGAGACGTCATCACCGCGACCGGAGCGACGCCTGAGAGTGTTCGTGTCGGTTTGACCATCAGAACGCGACGAAGGGCCTCGTACTCCTCGGGTTTTGCGGCGGCGAGAATCGCGGAATTTTTCGGCATCGCATCGAGAGAATACTTACGGCACACGGAAAGTTTGATGTGCTGAATATCCGGGTTCGGATCGGAAAAAATGAGTGAGATAAGCTCACGATAAATGGTGTGCTCTTCCATTTGTGATAAGATCAGTGTTCGGCAACAATACTCTGGCTGGATTCCTGGGCAAACGGAGTCTGGGCGGTCTGAGTGGCGTGCATCTCCGACACGATCTCATTTCCGAGAGTAAGAAGAGCGACGCGATGCAGATTCTTATTTTTATGAATGTGGATCGGCGAGATCTGCAATGCGTCGTATTCGACAGTTTGAACGGTTTTTCCAGAGACGGATTCATAGTATTTCTTAATCTGGACCATCAACATGTGTAAATGTAGTAACTCTTCTTTCTGCATTATTTGGTAACACCTCTTATCAAAAAATCTTCCTTAATCTTTTCTATCATATCGACACATATAGGTTACTCGTCATATTTATATCAGAGTTCAGAGACAGACCCGTTTTTGCACGACGACAATGAGATATACGCAATAATCTAACTTTGATTGGAATTCCAACCGTTAAAAATGCCCGGATTTTCAGCGCGGCCCCATCTCTGAAAGCCAGATTTCAGACAAGCTTATATGTAAGAACGGTCTAGGTGATGACAATTATGAATGATCTGCAGGCAAGGATTAGGGGAGGGTTATTCGGCTGTGCGGTCGGCGATGCACTCGGTTCATCGTTCGAGGGATCGGGCAGGGATGAGAGAAGAGAGATCCGCATGTCAGGCGGCGGGCAGTTCAATCTGAAAACAGGAGATGTCACCGACGACACGCTGATGATGCTGGCGTTAGCCGAAACGTACTGCGAAACAGGATATTTCGACATGACAGTTTTTCTCCATAAGGTCATCCTTACGCTCCGTGAAGATGACACTACGTTCGGCAGAACAACCAAAACGATGACCTCGCTTCTCGAACAGGGCTGTATTCCAAAAGCAGCCGTATCCGCGCTCCATGCCGCATGCGGGAGCAGCACGAACGGAAGTGTCATGCGGACGATTCCCGTCGGTCTGACGATGACAAAGGATGTTGAAAATGTGGCCAGAAAGGTATCGGCATATACCCATTATGATACAACGGCAGGAAACTGCTGTGCGGTAATATCCAAAGCCGCAGCAGGACTGACCGAAGGAAAATCGAAAGAAGATGTCCTGAAAGAGATCCCCGAATACTACCTCAGGGGAGAACTCATCCCGTCGATCGACCCGATAGAAACGACAAGATGCGCCCTCGCCTGTTTTCGCGACGGATGCAGCTATACGGACGTGATCCGCCGTGCCTGCGTTTTAGGAGGGGACACGGATACGATCGCCTGCATTGCCGGAGGGCTCGCCGGAATCTTGTGGGGAGTCCCGGAAAACCTGACTGATACCTTACTCCTGAAAAAAAGGATCGAGAACGTCGCCTTGAGGCTGACTGAACGAGTCGAAGAGCAGCGCAGGCTTTGAAATCAGCCGGAAATTACGTTGGGACCGGGCGCATCTCAACGAGTTTCAGGTTCTTTGTACCTTTCGGACACTCGGAGTAGGGACCGAGAACTTCCAGAACCACATATCTGCCCTTTTCAGTCAGCCCGTCCGGGTGACAGAATGCATATCCTTTGCAAAATACATCATCGCAGACGGGAGTATAGGTTATCCGGGTTCTGCGGGTCGCCTGACTTGTCGGGATGACGGCCGTGATGATCGTTTCTGCCACTTCCACGGCCTTTGCCCCGCCTTCATGTACGGCGCAGTCGTGCTTTGTTTTTCTGACCGATACGACACGGTATCTTTTTCCTTCGCGAAGCTTTGCGTTATGACAGACCTTTGCCACTTTGCATGATTCGCATTCGGCTGCTTTTCCGGCATACACGAACTCGGCACCCTCATGAGCTAAAACCGAGCCGACGATTGTTACGATTGTTTCTTCCTTATCCATGATTTACTCCTCATATAAGCGGGCGACCAGACACTCGGCCTGCTCTCTGGTAATATCCTCATCAAAGATGGTGTAGCGCTCAGGGCGGATCTCTTTTGCCCGAAGAATTGCCTCAATGACGATCTCGTCGGAAATGCCGAGATCCTTCGGCGTTGTCGGGGCGCCGATCAACCGAAGAGAGTTCCGGATCTTTTTCCAGTCTCCTTCGTGCATGATCATACTGATGATGGTCCCAACCCCGCAGGCTTCCCCGTGAAGGACTTTTCCGGGAACCAGACGTTCGAGCATATGGGCAAACTTGTGTTCACCTCCCGATGCCGGGCGGGAACTTCCGGCGATACTCATCGCAACGCCGGAGGCAAACAACGCCTTTACAACGATCCAGGCCGCATTTTCATCGAAGGCCTTGATCTTTTCCGCATTCTCCACCATCAGTTCGGCGGTTATCATGGAGAGCGTCATCGCATATTCGCTGACCTGTTCGCCGGTCTTTGATTTTGAAAGATCCCAATCCATGACGGCGGTATAGTTTGCCACCATATCCGCATACCCGGCAGCCATCAGCCGGTGCGGGGCCCCCGCTATAATTCCCGTGTCGGCGACGATGGCGAGCGGCGGATGGGCCGCCACGCTCACATTCCCGTCTGCCGTCATGATCGAGGCCCGCGAAGAGGCGATACCGTCATGGGATGCGGCGGTTGGAACACTGATGAACTGGATATCGAGATTGTAGGAGACGACCTTGGCCGTATCGATAACCCGGCCTCCACCCACAGCGATGATCAAAACCGCACCGATGTTTTGCGCCAGATCCTCGACCCTCGCGATCTCCTCATAGGTGATCTCCCCGACTACTGCGCTTGTGACCTGTCGGTCTTCCAAAAGCCGGAGAACCTCGAGACCCACGGTCTGCAGGGTCGTTTTTCCCGAAAGAAGAAGTAATGGACCGGTGACACCCAGATCGGTGATGACGTTAGGAAGCTGAAGCAAAGCATCGTGACCGGCGATCACATCCCTCGGCATCTGAATCCACCGGGATTTGTCAAAGGTTTTATCCTTGAGTATCCTATTATTCTTAGCTTCCATGGTCGTGATCCTATATGTTTAATGAATTATATGCGTGGATAGTCGAACTGGAGGGCTCAACCTATACGGTCATCCAGACGATTTTGTATGCTTTATTAGTCCTCTTGGGACTGTATATACTTTACCGATGTCTGAAAAAGGCAAATATTGCAATCGATACGCCTTTGATCCTCACCGGTCTTACATATATCATTCTCGGAGGACTGCTTCGCGTGGTGGAAGATACGGGCATGGTCCCCGAACCCTGGTGGATCCTGTTTGTGACCCCGCAGGTCTATTTCCTCACCATGTTCTTTGCCATGGCGATGCTGTTTATCTCCTACCAGCTGCAGAAAAAGAAGAAGGTCGTATCATACACGACGCCCTTCATGCTCGGCGGAATTATCTCGTCCCTTATCGTAGCAGGATTTTTGGTCTGGTTCGGGTTTACCCAGGCGACCAATGTTGATGTGGGTGCGGGAATCCTGGTCCTTCTGATAGCGGCGGCAGCTGCGGTGGCTCTTTGGGCGGTTCTTCGATATCTGTTCCGCTGGGAGTATGTGAATCAGCCTTTGTATCTCGTTTTGATTGGCGGACATATGCTGGATGCCTCGGCGACAAGTTACGCCCTCGCATTTAAAGGATACATCGAACAGCATGTCCTTGGAAGCACGCTGATCGACCTTACAGGAACACCGTATGTGATGTTTGCGCTGAAAATCGTTGTGCTGATCCCCGCCATCTGGATTCTGGAAAAGTTCCGGAAAGAGGAAGGAATGGAAGCGATTTGGCATCTGGTTCTGCTTGCAATGATCGTCGTGGGTCTTGCTCCCGGTCTTCGGGATGTCCTGCGCATGGTTCTTGGAATCTAGTATTCCAATCCGAATCGCCAATCTTTTTTTTTTGCTATTTTCTTTCTCTCAGGAAGATTTCGTCCCCGCACCACCCCACAATACTCATAATACCCTGCAACAAATATAGACGGAATGAAAGCATGCATTATGTGCGGGGGAGAAGGAACCCGTCTTCGCCCGCTAACATTTGAGCGGCCGAAACCCTGTATCCCGATAGCCAACAAACCTTCGATCGTACATCTGGTTACGCACCTTGCCAACCTCGGTTTTACCGATATCGTTTTGACCATTGGATATCTGGGTAACGATATTCAGGATGCACTTGGAGATGGATCACTCTACGGCGCAAATATCACCTACGTCTCCGAAGAGATAAAACTCGGAACTGCCGGCAGTGTGAAAAACGCCCAGAAGTATCTTGAAGATGCCCCCTTCCTCGTGGTCGGCGGCGACCACATGACCGATCTCAACCTCCTGGAGTTTTACCGGGACCATATGAATTCCCCGGCGATCACCTCGATCGGTCTGATCAGTATCGAGGATCCCCGCGAGTTCGGCATCGCCGAGATCGATGCATCCCTCAGAATCCAGAGATTCAGAGAGAAACCGGCGCCCGGAGAGATCTTCTCCAACCTCGCAAGCACGGGAATCTATGTCTGCGACCCGAAGATCTTCGAGTTCATTCCGGAAAACACCAAGTTCGACTTCGCAAAAGACCTCTTCCCGCTCTTAATGGAAAAAGGATATCAGCTCAACGGCTGGCTGGCACGCGGGAACTGGACGGATGTCGGCAACCCGGCGATGCTGCGTGCCGCCGAGAAGTGGATCCTGCAGGAAAAGACCGTGACGAGTGTATCGGGAACCCTCAATATTAAGGATGCGCATATCACGGGACCCGTGACACTTGGAGACGGCGTAACGCTTGGGTCAGGATCGAGGATCGTCGGGCCGGTAATCGTTGGAAACGGTGTTATGATCGGAGAAAACGTCATCATCGGTCCGTACACCAGTATCGGAGACAACTGCGTTATCAAAAATAATGCAAAAATATTCTCATCCTCAATCTACAACGGGGTCGTCGTCGGATCCAACACCACGATCTCGGGCAGCATCATCGACGTCAATACCAATATGGGAGATAACTGTTCCATTGAACACAATACCGTGGTCGGCCCGCGCTCGATCCTGCAGAACAATGTTACCATCCACTCCGGGACCAGACTCTGGCCGGAGGTCATCGTCAAGGAAGGAGCGGTCGTAAAGGTCCATCTCCTGAACCCCAAGTTCGACTCGCGCTTCGAAGGATCTTAAATAGGACTTACGCGGTGTGGTTGTGAATCCAATTCGGGAAGGGTATGGCTGGGTTTGGAAACATGAGGTTATTTAACCGCCAATCTCCGCGAATTAACGCGAATCGCATTTTTCTTGCGTTCGGGTGCTCTGCTTCGGCTGATCGCCTACACAGAATCGCACCCTCTCTGGAAAAATGCTGAGGAAAAACCCGCGTGCGGGTTTTTCTTATCTTGCATGTCTTTTTTCTGCAAAAAATAGATGAATAATGCCTTTTCTTGATATGGGGTGCGGGGCCGCGACTTCGGCGCGGAGCGGCCCACGGTGGGATATCCTATTTGCTGAGGCCCCTCTACGTTTCCAGATAGTTCAGCTGGAGTGAAGGATTCAGATAGGAAATATGTGATGATTGTGAGGATATAATTCGGGAAGTATATGGCTGGGTGTGGAAGCATGAGAAAGCCTACCGCGTAAGTCCTACTTAAAAAAGATTTTTTTTATTTTTTTTACATTGACCGAGATGCCTTTTCTTTGGCTTCCCGGCATTTATTGATCAGCTCACGGTTATTTCCATTCGCAAACGAGAGCGCCTTGTCGAAAGACTCGATCGAATCCGCATATTTTCCAAGAAGCATCTGTTCGTATCCTTTGTTGTACCAGGCATCCGCGTCGTTTGGAAGAGCGATCAAAACCCGGCGGAAACAGTCATACGCTTCCTCATGTCTTCCAAGGATGCTGAGCGCCATTCCTTTGTTGTTCATAGCCCCGGTCATCGAGCGTTCGTATTTCAGAGCCTTGTCGTAGTAAAAGAGCGACTCCTCATGTTTTCCCAAGGAAGACAGAGCATTGCCGCAGTTGAAGTAACTGACCGAATGACCCGGAGCGATCGTAAAGGCTGCCTTATAGCAGGTGACCGCATCCTCGAGCTTCCCGCAGTCATACAGCATCGTGGCACGGTTGAACCAGTGTTCCGGACCGCGGGGTTCCAGATCGCAGACATGTGCCATGACTTTGTCGGCCTCGCTGAATTTTTTCGCGATCGACAGCATCCGTGCATGGCTGGTAAGAAACACCACGTCGTCGGGAGCGAGAGAAAGCGCCTTTAGAAAGCAGGCATCCGCCTCGTCATACCGGTGAAACGTCGCAAGGGCATCCCCTTTATTATGGCAATACACCGCCGAGTCCGGGCGGAGTTCGATCGCCCGGTCGTAACAGGGTATCGAAGCCTTCTCTTCATTGACCATAGCAAGGAGGCGGCCCTTCTCGTGCCAGGCGAGCGGGTTCTCCTTATCGCAGGCGATCGCTTTATCAAGACAGTGAAGAGCATCGGTATATCGTTCGAGTCTGATATATGACTCGGCCTGAGAGAACCACATCGCAGAGTCTGCTTCTTTTGAGGCTTCTTTTGAAGCGGCATTCTCCTGTTTTTTAAACCTGTCGAACAATCCCATGTACTGATAAATCAGTTTGTGTTGAAAGGTGATGAACGATTCGGAAAACATGAGGGAAAAAATCCGCAGGTACCGTAAAATGCTTATAACAAACCCTCTAAAGTGTTAGTCAATGATACCCTCCTCTCTATCCGAGTTCATCACCTATCTCCGCGGCCTTGGTCTCTTTAAACGTCTGTTTTCCTGGAAACAGGTGATAATCCGGGCCGAAGATGCATATTCGCAATATCTTGCAGAGACACAGGAGGCGAAACGGAGATATCAGGAACTCGAACAGCGGTTCAGCCAGGTTTCCGGCGAGCTGCAAAGAGAGCTGCAGAGAACCTCATCGCTCGAAGGGCTGAGGGATGCCGAACGAAAAGCCTCGGAAAATCTCCGGGACAGATTCGAGATCACGGCACGGGAACTGGAAACAGCACGGGGAAAACTGTTTGGTATCGAGAGGATGCGTGAAGAGCAGACCATAGCCGAGGTTGAACGCAGAAAGGAAGAGACGGAACGATACCAGCGGCTTGAAACAAAGAGCCTGCTGCTCGGAGAAGAACTCACCGCCGCAAAAGGAAAAATTGCCGCTCTCGAGGGAGCCCGCGAGGAGCAGAATTACGCCGAAACCGAGCGCAGAAAAGAGGAGCGGGAAAGATATCAGGATCTCGAGACGGCATTCACCGAACTCACGGAAAACCTGACCCGGGCAAAAGGTCAGATCACGGCCCTTGAAAGCCTAAGGGATGAGCAGATATCAGCCGAAGCCGCACGAAGAAAAGAGGAAGCCGAGAAGTATCTGGAGCAGAAGGAAAAGCTGGATACGGTAACTCAGGATCTCATCGCGGCAAAAGAACAGATATCCGCATACGACAGTGTCAGAGAGGAACAGACGGCAGAATACAGCAGAAAAATCGAACGGATCAACACGCTGTACGATCAGCTGAAATCCGACCGCGAAACCCTGGCGAACGAACAGATGGACAGCCTGGTTCGAAAACAGGAGGAACTTGCCGTCTCCTGGCAGAAGCATGAGAGCGAGGTCGCAGAAAGCATCCGGACGATCTGCAGAAAGCATGATTTTGTGTGGTGCGAAAAATGCGAATACCCCCACCCGGGAACGCCCGACAATGTTGTTCTGATCGGCAAGATGTACACCATCTTCGATGCGAAGAGTCCGAAAAATCCCGAAGAACTGGAAAACTTCCCGACGTATCTGAAAAACCAGGCCGAGTCGATGAAAAAATACTGCAAACACGACGATGTCAGAAAGGAAGTGTTCCTCGTCGTCCCGTCAAGCACGCTTGAGGTTCTCACGACCTATCACTACGATCTCGCAGAGTATGTGGTCTACATCATCACGCCCGAGGCACTGACGCCGATCCTGCAGATTCTGCGGCAGATCGAGAACTACGAATTCACCGACACGATGAGCCCCGAAGATCAGGACAAACTCTGCAGATTCATCGGCAAACTCTCGCATGCGACCAAGCGAAAGATCCAGATCGACACCTACTTCTCCCGCGAACTCATCGATGCCCTGAGAGGGATCGATATGATTCCGGAGGATTTCGCCGCCGAGATCGGCAAATATGAGCAGAAAGCAAAACTCAACCCGCCGATGGAAAAACGCGTCAAGATGATCGAGATAGAAGATGTGGAAAACGAAGTCAAAAGAATGGAAACAGAGATCGCAGTGAGAACTGCGGTCGAGTGATTATTTTTTTCCTTCCGCGGTAGTCAAAGCGTTTTTAATGATCCCTGCAAGGATCGGATTATTGGTATTTGCCGCCTCTTTCAGTGCTAAAATCACCGGCTCGCCGCCGATATTTCCAAGCGAAGCTGCAGCGGCGGCACGGATCCCGGGTTTTGGATCGGAAAGGCAGGCAATCAAAGCAGGGACCACATCAGGCCTTGTTGAGTTGCCGAGAGCAGACGCAGCGGCCCGGCGAACACCCGGAACCGAATCCGAAAGAAGCGGAAGAAGCGTGTCTTCCAGATTGAGTTTCTGCTTTCGGACCGATTCGGCCGCTGCCGATCTCACCGAGTGATCGGAGTCACAGCATAATTCGGTAAGAACAGGGACCTCGGCGGTCACCGAAGCAAGGGCCCGCCTGACATACGGCGAAGAATCGGCGGTGAGCGAGCCCGGAGTCAGCGCATCCAGAACATACACGGCGGCGGCGCGAATATCCTCGCATTCATCGGTCAGAACGTTCAAAACGGCCGAAAGCTCATCCCGGGTCAGCTGCCGGCCGCGAAGACCGGAGAGAGCCGCCAGCCTGATCTCAGGAAGATCCGACAACGCAGAGATGAGCGTTGGAACGATCATCTGATCGTGATAAACCCCAAGAGACATCACGGCGATCTCCCGGATATCCTGTTCGGATGACGAGGCAGCAGAGATCAGCGCAGGGATCGCTGCCGGAGCCCGAAATTGGCCAAGGGCCTGGACAGACGCATACTGAATCGCCATATGCGGAGAAGAAACGCCGGTAACCAGCGTGTCGACTGCCGACTGGCCTCCGTCGATAAAGAGCATAAGCGCGGCTTCGCGGACCCCGAGATCCTCGGAGGAAAGATACGAAAGATACTGCGCGTAATCAAGATCTGCCGAATAATTCCGCAGCGCCCAGAGCATAACGCGCTGGGTCAGAGGATCATCCTCTTTGAGGACGGACAAAATATGAGAGAGTGAAACAGGATCGTTCAATGAACAGATCTTGTTCGCCGCAGACTCCTGCCTTGCGCTGTCATCACTCCTGACAGCAGCGACTAAGTCATCGAAGGCAGATTTTTTCATAGAGGATCAGTTCTTAATATCGGTTACTTTGATGATATGCCAGCCGAACTGGGTTTTGACCGGGCCCACAACATCGCCGGCTTTTGCCTTGAAACAGGCGTCTTCGAAGGGTTTCACCATCTGGCCTTTGCCGAAATAGCCGAGGTCGCCGCCGGCATTGCCTGACGGACACTGCGAATACATTTTGGCGAGTTTGGCAAAATCATCGCCGGCAGAGATCTTCTGCATGATCTCTTTTGCTTGAGCTTCGGTCTTTACTAAAATGTGGGATGCTTTTACCCGTACCATACGTCTATCATATCGTATTCACTGCCAATAAGCTCTATGGTTTTTCACGGCATCCAGACGTGATCGAGGATAGCAGAAGAGGCCTCGACACCCCCGTCAAGATATGCTGCCCCCATCAACGCCTCGAAGCATTCGGCTGAAACTCGGCCGCTTGTCCAGATCTGCATGCGGAGTTCGCCTTTTCCCCACCGCATATACTCAGGAAGACCGATATCCTCTGCGAGTTTTCGAACCACGGTCATGTTCACGAGATCGATTTTTTTCCGGGTGATCTCGCCTTTATCAAACTCGCCTTCCTCGATTAACCGGCGGATCACGATCAGATCGAGGACGGCATCTCCGAGAACGGCCAGCGAATCCATCGTCTCGCTCATGGAAAGTTCGTTTTCCCGGGCATAGGCCGTTCGGGTGAGGGCATGGAGAAGAAGATCGACATTCGCAAACGTGTAGCCGATCTTTGCATACAGGTCAGAGTAGTTCATTCTGTTCTCCCGTATTGATTGATGAGCTGGATCAGGTAGGTAAAACCCTCCATCTCCATCGTTAATACACCGGTCAGATCCATCCCCATACTGGTTTCGCCGTCGGCGGACAAAGTCTCCGGACCGCGGATCACTCTTTTATCAAGGACCGATTCGGCCTCGGGATCGTGGACAAAGGCCCGGCCCGGAATGATAACGGTCTCTTCGAGTTTCGATGCATCCAGTTTTTTCAGATCATCGATCGTGATAAGACAGGATATCTCCTTATCTACGGATACGACCATGCCTTCCAGGGCCCCGCATGCACCAAGGATCTCCGCGATGTAGGGGGCTGCGATACTGCCGGTGACGACCGACACCTTCCCGGTTACCCGGGGAAGATGGGCAAGCAGATCAGGCTCGTTTCGGATCGCAAACGGCGAGTCGAATGCCGGATCGTAGAGCGGCGTTGCCGACAGACGAAGGTTCGGGAATCTGGCCGCTGCTTCGCTGACCAGTTCACGGAACTCTTCCACCGTATGGACCCGCTGGTTTTCGATGACGGGCGCATTATCCAGAATGAGGCCCTGGTTTTCCCGGTTCGCAAACCTCATCAGAATAACGCCTTTGACCCCGATCTTTTCGAGCCACCCAAGGGTGTTCCAGAGAACTTCCCCGTCGTTTACGTCGGGAAGAATCACGAGAGCGGCGTACACATCGATTTTTGCGGCAAGCCGTTCGATCACGTCGAGCGAGGCCTGCGGGGTCGGATCATGCATGTATTTTTCCCGAAGGGCAGGGTCGCTTGCAAAAATCGTGAAGGAAATTTCCTTCATATTATTCTCGATCATAAAATCGGCGATATCGACATCATCGAATCCTTTTCCGCTCGTGTACCCGATATGAAGAGGGACGTTGAGGGAGCCGAGGATCTCTATTAGAGAGTTGAACTCCGGATAGCAGCTCGGGTCGCCCCCGCCCGATATCGTGATTTTTGTGATGTCGCCTGTCACCATCTGCAGATCGGCAAGGAAATGGTCCGCGACGTCTTGCAGCGAGTAAAAGCCGGCGTACTCTTCTTTGACGCCTTTGGCGCAGTAATCGCATCCTTTTTTGAACGGCATGCAGTATCTGCAGCCGAACGGGGGTACATCTTTTGCATGCTTGAAGTAGCAATAAGAGCAAAAACCCCGGCAGTCTTTACCGGGTTTTCCTCCTATATCGATCGTAAGATGTACCATGTTCTCTATGTATATTGGCGTCACTGAATATGAAACCAATCAGTTGCGGGCTCGTTCTCTTTACGTTCTTCGAAGAATGACTGCGATGAAGTTCATGTACTTCCCGCCGCCGGCTTCCATGGTTTTCCGGTCGCCAACTGCATACGGGTTGTCTGAGGCGAGCCAGTCGTTCCAGACCTCTTCATTGCTTTCCATCTCATGGATCGAAAGGATCTCGACGCCGTCCGTGGCACGAATGACGTCTTCCCAGTATGCGGCGTCGTGAATATAGTCGAGCAGTTCGGGAGTCCATGAGAGCAGGAGTTCGGGCGGCAGATTGTCGTGGCAGTCTCTTTTCATTCCCGGAATAGCGAAGTAGAGGTATCCACCGTGTTTGACGAACGGAAGGAGATGCTCGCCGAGGTATGCTTTGTCTCTGCCGAAGAAGTTGTATGCATCTATGCAGACAACGGCATCGAAGAACTCTTCTGCGAAGGGAAGGTCGGTCGCGTCCGCGTGGATCGGGATGATCTGCTCGCTTGTTAAGCCCATCTGTTCGAAGAACCGCATGTTCTCCGATGGATTGCTCCAGAGATCGGCGGCGAATACGCGAAATCCGTAATCTTTTGCAAGGAAGACGGAAGTGAGCCCCTGACCGCTGCCAAGATCCATGACGGTGGCTCCAGGTCGGATGTTGTGGTCCTGTAGAAGTTCTTCGGTTAATTTGAGGGGGTTAGGCCCCATGATCTTTTCAGTAACGATCTTTGGATCGTAGGTAGTGCTTTTGATATATTTCATTTTTTATGTAACTGTCGTATGCGTAAAACTATGCTGGTTTAGAGCTCTCGCTCGGTAAAACCACCAAGGAATACTGAAGATTTATGAGAGGGTTCAGATCGTCAGAACCGATGCTGCATAAATCTTCGTCGACACGGTCTCCAAGTCACCACAGTATGTTATTGTCATATTATTCACCAATGCAGAATATATTCGTCGTAATAATATTTGAGAATTTGGAGGCGGTGTGGGCGTGTGCCAATTCAGTAAAAGGGAAAAAAAGGATCATTGAGATGAAAATCCACCTGCTTTTAGACATTTCATGTTTTTTCACCTGCCGTCATCACACAAAATTCACGAAAATCAGCGAAATGCACAAAATGGAGGTATAAGGAGGAACGGATACCTACTTGCCGAAAATTGAAGATAGTTGTCAAATGGTTCGTCAAGTGTTTGCTGGCGAATTTCGGCAATCGAAGGGTGATGATGGTTTTGATTTTGGTATTTGCCAATTTGTTCCATTTGACGAAAGTATGGAAAGAGGAGATGTTGGGTGATGAGGCCTGCCGGGCAGAGAGGGTCTTTTGGCTTGTCTCTCTCTTTTGTGGAAAATTGTAAAATAAAATAATTATTATTATAATTAAAGGTATTTTTAGATTTAAAGGAAGAATTGGGCATCTTCTTGTTGTCAAACGATTCGACAAGTAGCTGACAAGTTGACAAGTAGGTCTGTCCGATTATGAAGGAGAGGCATCTTCACTGTTAAGAAAACCGACGTGAAAATCTCTCAGACCTCTTCCGAGATATCCTCGTTCCAGACGGTTGGATTTTCCTCGATAAACGTTTTCATCATACGAATGATCTCTTCATTATTTAGGATCGTCACCTTGACCCCGCGTGAACGCAGGAATGCAGTTTCGCCAGGATAATTGACGTCTTCCCCTACAACGACTTCCGGGATCTTATACAGCAGAATCGCACCAGAACACATGATGCATGGCGCAAGGGTCGTGTACAGGGTGCATTCTTTGTAGAAAGATGCCGGATGCCGGCCCGAATTCGAGAGAGCATCCATCTCCCCGTGCAGGATAGGGTTCCCCTTCTGGACCCTTTGGTTATGTCCCCTTCCTACAATTTCTCCGTTTCGAACGAGAACGGCGCCGATCGGGATCCCTCCTTCGTTTCGCCCGGCAAGCGCCTCTTCATACGCGGCCCTCATATACTGATCCATCGATTCCGTCATGTTAGTTCACCGATAATCCAGAGATGGACCTGCGGGAATAATAATACTACGGTTTTCGGCCGGGAAACCGCCGGCTAGTCCATACGTAATCAGCCCTGCTGGTTCTCCTGTACCGAAATACATATGCCTTGCAAAACCAAAACACATAAGAATATTTAGATCTGACCGTACCGGGAAAAGCCCGGCAGAAACATATCTGAATGCCGTAAATAGAGTTGGAAAATACGAGGAAAGGAAGGAATACATGAAAGTTATTTACAGCGACGGAACAATCGGAGAGTGTCCGAAAGAAGAAGAACTGCACGTAATACGCCATACAGCGGCCCACGTGCTGGCCCAGGCGGTCAAACGCCTCTACCCTCACGCAGCGTTCGGCTATGGTCCGGCTACCGAGAAGGGATTCTATTACGACATTGACCTAGGAGACACCAAACTCTCCGACACCGATCTTGCCGCAATCGAACAGGAGATGCGGGAGATCGTCAAGGCCAACCTGCAGATCAAACCGTTCATTCTTCCGCGTGCCGAAGCATTGAAGCTGATGGAAGAGCGCAAAGAGCCGTACAAAGTCGAGCACATCGCCGACCTGGACGAGAACGAGCCGCTGAGTTTCTTCCAGCAGGGCGAATACATCGATATGTGCACCGGCCCGCACCTTACTTATACCAAGACCCTCAAAGCCTTCAAACTCACCGGACTGTCCGGCGCATACTGGAAAAACGACAGCAAAAACAAAATGCTGACGAGAATCAACGGAACCGCGTTCTCGAGCGGAAAAGAGCTTGAGGATTTCCTCAAACTGCAGGAAGAAGCGGAACGCCGCGACCACCGCAAGATCGGAAAAGAGATGAAGCTCTTCATGTTCTCTGACGAGGGTCCGGGATTCCCGTTCTTCCTGCCAAACGGCATGATCGTAAGGAATTCCCTGCTCGACTACTGGCGTGAACTCCATGCAGAAAACGGGTATCAGGAGATCTCGACGCCTTTGATCATGAACCGCTGTCTTTGGGAGACCAGCGGACACTGGGATCACTACAAGGACAACATGTACGCGACCTGCATCGATGACGAGGATTACTGCATTAAACCGATGAACTGCCCGGGAGGCGTGATGGTCTACGCAAACGAGCCGCATAGTTACCGGGAACTTCCGATGCGTCTCGCCGAACTCGGTCTGGTTCACCGTCATGAGCTGAAAGGCACGCTGCACGGACTCTTCCGTGTCCGCTGCTTCACGCAGGACGATGCCCATATCTTCATGAGAAAGAACCAGATCTCCGACGAGATCGCTGGCGTTGTCCGGCTCATCAACGAGGTTTACACCAAGTTCGGCTTCGAGTACTTCCTGGAACTCTCCACCCGCCCGGAAAACAGTATGGGCAGCGACGAGGACTGGGAAGCAGCAACGAACGGTCTCAAAGACGCTCTGGATCTGCTGAAGCTTCCCTACACGATCAACGAAGGAGACGGGGCATTCTACGGGCCGAAGATCGATTTCCACTTAAAGGACTGTCTCGGCCGTACCTGGCAGTGTGGAACGATCCAGCTCGATTTCCAGATGCCGATCAACTTTGATCTCGCGTATGTGGATGAGAACGATGAGAGACAGCGGCCGATCATGATCCACCGGGTCTGTTTCGGTTCGATCGAGCGGTTCATCGGCATCCTGACCGAGCATTTCGCCGGCAGGTTCCCTGTCTGGCTCGCACCGATGCAGGCCAAGGTCCTTCTCGTTACAAAGAAGAGCGAGAGTTATGCAGAAGAGATCTATGCGATGCTTAAGGATGCAAAGATCCGCTGCGAGCTCGACAACCGCAATGAAAAGATCGGATATATGATCCGGCAGGCGCACTATACCGAACGCGTCCCGTATATGATCATCATCGGCGAAAAAGAGCTTGAGGATCACACCGTTTCGATCCGTACCCGCGATGGAAAGACGGTGACGATGACGCCGGAAGAGTTCTTAACAAAGATCACATCCGAGATCAAAAACCGTATCTAATTTTTTTATTGGGGACAAAACCGGATCCGGTCTTTGTCTGTTGGAATCCCGTTGGATACGGATTTCCACTCGCCGTTTTTATATACTTCGTATTTTTCAAAAGCGCAAGGAAGTCCGTTTGCCGTCGCTATGTTGCTGCTGTCCATTAACTGAAAATGCAGATGCGGGGCAAATGAATTGCCGGAGTGGCCCACCCTCCCGATCAAGTCTCCTTTTTTGACGGTCTGTCCTACAGTAACCTGGACCGACCCTTTCTGCAGATGGACAAGCGCGGCATAGACGTTTTCGCCGCATTTCAGAATCATGTAGTTGCCCGCAATGCGCTGGGCGTCATCTTTTTCCGGATCGAAGTAATGCGCATTTTTGTAGGCGTTGGCGATGTCCGAAAACAGATTCGTTCGTGCCCGTTCTTCATAACCGTCCTCTGCCTGAACAACGATCCCATCGCACGGTGCATACACGTTTTGGCCCCAGCAGTAGTAGTCCTTTAAGGAAACCCCGAAAATCAAATAGTGAAGGAAACTCACGCGATAGGCGGGATTGCCCTTTCTCTCCCAATCCACCTGAATGAAATCATACGCATATCTCGTTCCGAACCGGTTCGTGCCGTGGCTTGGAATTTTGGTCCCGGGCGTTGTTGGAGAGAGCCATTCCCCCCTCAAAGGAAACTCAACTATTATCGGTGCACGCTCGTTCATCCGCGGGTCTCTTTTTCATTTTTCACTGTCTCTACTGGTGATTATTCGCTATCCATCATCGTTTATTTTGCGGTGTGGTGGGGGGGGACAGGACCCGCCGCACGTGGGAAGACAAACTGTAAATAAACGATTTGCTCCGCTAAGGTCGTCCGTTTCGCTTCGCTCGCGTCCAACCCGCATCTTAAATAATTTCCACACCCAATCAAATCACATATGGATCCCTTCTCCCTCATCCTCTCCGAATACACCTCACATGCCAAAACCGACCCTTTCGGAACATGGATCCTCTTTGAAAACACCTCTCTTGCAAACACCGCCGTACAAAAACTCCGCGAAGAAGACGCCATCCTCCCCGACCACATAACAACCGTAAAAGGCCTTGCAAAAAGCATCCTCAGCGCCCTCTCTCCTGCCACACGCATCATCGACCCCGAAGAACAGCACCTCCTCTTCGCCCGGATCGGGTCAGACGTCCTCGGGAAAAAACGCATCACCGACACCCAGACCGAAAACCTCGTCAACCTTTTTATCACCCTCAAAACAAACAAACTCGTCCTCCCGGAGGGTGAAGACAAATTCAACGACTTCCGGGATATATTTTCCCGCTATGAAGAGTTCTGCCGCGAAAACGACTGCTTTGACTCCATCCTCGCAATAGAAAGGGCCTCTGGAATAGCCGGTGAAATGGAAATCGGCACCGTCCTCTGCTACGCATTATACAAACCAACCCCCCTCGCCGTCGACCTCCTCCTTGCACTTCCCGGCACCATCATAACCCGGCCGCCCGTTACTGAAATCCCCGGCCTCCCGGAAACGTGCAGAGGCGTCTATCAATACACCGACACCCGCACCGAACTCCGCTCCGCCCTTGAATCCATTGCCGCACTCATCGAATCAGGCGTCCCGCCAAAAGACATCGCCCTCCTTACGCCCTCCCTCCCGTCCGCTCTGCCCCTCCTCGACGAACTCGTCCCCGACTTCAGCGTCCTGCTGGAGGGGACACGGCGGCCCCTCGGATTCTTTGCCGGCGAAGACATCCCGATCGAAAACCTCCCGCCTGTCCGCTGTGCCCTCGCCTGGCTCGCCGCATTCGCCTTCGACTGCAGAATCGACGACCTCAAAATCATCATCGAAAGCCCCTACTTCTCCCTCAAGAAGGACTGGCTCACCGCCGGCAGACTCGAAAAAGCCGGCATCATCACCAAAACCGAAAAAGGCAGGGCTGCCTGGCGGACCGTCGCCGAACGGCTCGCCGCTGCAAGGAAAAAAGAGATCGGCGAGCACGACGCCGCATTCCAGGCGAGCCTCGACCGGCTCCTTGACCGGCTCGACGAAAACCTCGAACACACAGGCACCCTTGCCGGACACTGCCGGGCACTCAAAGCAGACCTCTCCGCCCTTGGGTGGACGAAGATCCAGATGAAGCCGCAGGACGAAGCGGCCCGTCACGCCTTCCTCCGCCTGCTCGACAAACTCGCTCTCACCTCGCTTGCCGAAGTTTCCTACACCGTTCGCGAATTCTACGCGATGCTTTCCCGATTCTGTGAGAAAACCACCAAGATCAGCTACCCCGAATCGAAACACGCCTTCTTTGCAGGCGACCTCCGCTCCGTAGCCGGCACGAAGCGGCCCTACGTTTTTATCACCGGCCTCTCCGCCGACCGGATCCCGAGGATCGAGGCGGCCATCCCTCTCCTGAACGCTCAGGAGACCGCCCGCATCCAGCCGGACAGGGTCCAGAACCTGCTGGATGCAAGCCGATACTACTTCCACGCCGCCGGGCTTGCCGCCGAAAAACAGCTCATCCTCTCCTGCGCCGGTCACGACGGCGAGAAAAGCCTGACCCCGTCCCCGTATCTCACCCGCCTCGCCGAGCCGGAACCAAAAAGTCCGGGATTTCTGGCCCATTCGATGACCGCGAACCAGACGAGGGCCGGAGAACTGCTCGCCGCCGGCAGGGAAAACGAATGCGAAGGTCTCTTCGGCATCCCATCCCTCGAGACCGCGGCGGAGATCATCGGGATCGAGACCGTGGACCGGACCGGGACGCCGGGCATCTACGATGCGGAGTTTGCCGGCGACGGGATCGCCGAAGCATTCGCCGCGGCCTACACGGAAAAGACCGAGTTCGCCCCGACCGTGCTCGAACGCTACCGGGAATGCCCGTTCAAATGGTATCTCGCGGACCATCTCCGCCTCGAAAACCCCGCGGATTTCAGTGCGGAGAGGATCATTGTAGGCACCGTCATGCACAAAGCGATGGAGCGGTTTTTCCGGGAATACATGTCCCCCCTGACCGAGGAAAACGAATCAGACGCCGCGGAGTTTCTGAAAAAACTCGTGACGGAGGAGTTCAAAAACCGGCACATCAAAACGCCTTCCTGGCAGTCGATGCTGAACGGATATCTGGGGAACGGCGGGCTTGAGAGCAGCTGCGATTTGATCATCCGGCTCGAGACCGGATTCTACGCCGCAGGATTTCGCACCCTGCCCGAGTGGCTGGAACAGAAGGTCACGGCGGAGATCCCGGGCGGAGATCCGTTCACGGTCACCGGATGGGTCGACCGGGTGATGTTCAACGAACAGACCAAAGAGTTCGCGGTCGTCGACTACAAGACCGGGAACGTAAAAACATGGAAGGAACTCGAGGAAGGATCCGCACTGCAGATCCCTCTCTACACCGAGGCCGTACGGCAGATGACCGGCTGCAGCCCGCTGCCCGGGACCTATCTCAAAATTGCCCCGGACGAGGTGAAGGACAAAAATCCCTACCTTGTTAGAGGAAAACAGCAGAAAAGCGTCGAGGAAGTCGGCGACGCGGCGTTCGCATTCTGCCGGGAGACGCGGGAGATGATGAAGGCAGGAAAATGCGGCACCGTGTCCGGCGAAACGTGCCCGGACGATTACTGCCCGTACAAACGGATCTGCCGGTTCGTCCCGTTCCGGGGGGAGGAGGCATGACAGCCGAACTGACCGAGGCCCAGAGACGGGCGCTCTTTATGGAAGAAAGCGTCTGCGTGACCGCGGGCGCCGGGACCGGGAAGACATTCCTTTTGACCAAACGGTATATCGCCGCGCTCACCTACCGGCGGGAGACGATGCATACCGGGGCAAGCGACATCCTCGCCCTCACCTACACCGACAAGGCGGCGGCCGAGATGCGGACGAAGATCGGCCGGGAACTCAAGAAAGCGGCGGAAGAGGATCCAGAGCTCGAAGGGGTCTGGGAGAGTTTTTCGCGGTGCAGTATCAGCACGTTCCACGGATTCTGCCTCTCGCTTTTGAAGGAGTTCGCCTACGAGGCAGGACTCGACGCGGGATTTTCCGTGATGGACGAGCTCGACACCCACGAACTCGTGACGGGAACGATCCGTGAGATGCTGGAACATCCGCCGGCCACCCTTTTCGGCGACGTGGTCACCCTCTTCGATCATCTGCGGGAGGCAACGATCGCGGGATATCTCCAGAGCCTGATGCGGATCGAAGGGGCCAAAGACTGGTTTTCTCTGCTGGAGAAAAACCCCTCTGCCGTGATCGCGGTCTGGCAGAAGGCCTGGGATGAAGAGATCACGGCGTATCGAGACGATCTTGCCGGCGACGAGCTCGTTAACGCCCTGATGGCGGAACTCCGGGCCCTCGCTCCCGAACGAAAAGGCGAGCTCTTCCAGGCGGGACCGGCGGCATTTGCGGCATTCTGCGATGCAAACGGGCCGGCCGAGATGTATGCCGCAGGAAAACTCCTCGCAGGCATAAATACGAACGCCTACAAAGCCCCTCTTCCGAAAGGAGGCCTGGAACGGTTCAAGGAAAAACGCGAGGTGTTCAAAGAGTTCCCGACCCACCCGGACGAATCCGATCCGAGAACGCGGCTCACGTTCGAGATCCTCGCGGCCCTCGGACGGGTCGCCTCCGCCGTCTCTGAAAGAACGGTCCGCGAAAAACAGCAGAGGGGCGTCCTCGACTTCGACGACCTGATTCAAAAGACCCGGGATCTGATCGAAAACGACGCCGTTCAGAAAACGCTCAACGCCAGATACCGGTATATCCTCGTCGACGAGGTCCAGGACAACGACCCGGTCCTCACCGACATCATCCGGATCCTCTGCGGCGACCCGAAAGAGAACAACCGGCTGTTCATCGTCGGGGACGCGAAGCAGTCGATCTATCTTTTCAGAGGAGCGGACGTCTCCGGATTCAACGCCTTCCAGACCGTTTTTGCAAACGATCCCGTGGAACTCGACACGAGTTTTCGGACCGTGCCCGAGATCATCCGGCTGGTGAACCACGTATTTTCGTCCGTGTTTGCGGACCCAAAAGAGATCTGGGAGGCCGGATACGGCGAGCTCACCCCCCACCGGGCCGGCCACTCCGGATCAGTGACCCTGATCCGGCTTCCAACTGGCGAGACCAAAGCCGAGTCGATGCGGCGTGAGGCACGGACCCTCGCTTCCTGGATTTTCGACACGGTTTCCCGCAAAAAACTGAGCGTCTATGATAAAGACGGGACCTGCCGGCCCGCACGGTTCGGCGATATCGCGGTCCTCATCGAGGCACGGACCCATATGGACAAACTCCGGCACGCTCTGGAGAGCTACGGGGTCCCCTATACCGAGGAGAAGGGATACAGCTTCTATCAAAAGCAGGAGGTCTTCGACTTCACGAATCTCCTGAAGGCGATCGTGTATCCCGAGGAGGACATCCCGCTCTACGGCGTGCTTAAGTCCCCCTACTTCGGGATCTCCGACGCGGAACTCTGCCGGGCAGCGGCGGGCAGCGGGCGGCCGCTGATCTGGCGGCTGCGAAACTACGCGACCGCGAATCCCGATTCGAAGATCGGGAAAGCGGTCGGAGATCTCGCCCGCTGGCATGCGGAGATCGGAACGGAGCCTTTCGTCCCCTTCCTTTCCCGGCTGATCGCGGAGTCGGGGATCGCGGCGGTCTACGGCGGCCTCCCGTTCGGGCGGGAAGCGACCGCAAATCTGGAGAAACTGGTGGCGATCGCCCGTTCGCGTTCCATGAACCGGCCGTTTTCGGTGTACGAGTATCTCGGGATCCTGGACACCTGCATGGAGGAGGAGTTCGACGAGCGGGAAGGGATGGTCCCAAGCGAAGAGGACGACCGGGTGAAGATCCTCACCGTGCATGCCTCGAAGGGGCTGGAGTATCCGATCCTCGCCCTCTGCTTTGCCGGGACGGGGGACGGTCTGAAGGTTTCGGCCCCGGTGTTCGATGCAGAACTGGGCGTGGGGATCCCGGTCCGGCTCGCGGGCGAAGGGGAGGGACTTTCATTCGTGATCGAGTGCCTGAAGCCGGAGATGAAGGCAAAACTACTTGCCGAGCGGAAACGGCTGTTTTACGTGGCGATGACCCGGGCCCGGGACCATCTGGTGATTTCGGGAACGGACGGGAAAAAGGGGCCGGAGACGAACTCGTTTTTATCGATGTATGATGCGGGGATCAGCGGATGTCCGTATCTCCCGGAACTGATCACGGATTGTGTCGCAGAGCCGGGTGATCTCTGCCGGATCCGGCCGAAGGTCCCGGATGGGTGGACGGATACCCCTCTGCCGACAAAAGAGGAGGAGGCCGCACAAAGCCTGACCGCGGCCGTGAGAAACCGGACCCCGTCCGCGGCGGAAGAGGCGGCGATGCTTCGGGGAACGGCGCTCCACGAGGTGTTCGAGGGTAAGCCGGCGGATGCGGCGGTGAAACGCTACGGACTTCCCCCCGCGGCGGCAGAAGAGTTTGCGGCGAAGTATGCGGCGTTTCTTGCGTCGCCTTTGATGCAGAATGCGGCAAAAAGCATCTGCGAGCAGGAGGTCGCGTTTTCCTTTGAAGGGACTCCCCTGAATGGGGTGATCGACCGGCTGGTTCAATATGAGGATGGAAGCTGGATGATCATCGATTATAAAACGGGCCGGCCTTCAAAAATGGAGCTGGAGAGATACGAGAGCCAGCTTGCGGTGTATTTCCTGTGGGCGAAACGTTTGTTCGGGAAGGATCCCGAGGTGTGTCTGTATCTTTCGGATAAGAATGAGGTCGTGTCGTTTACGATGGATGAGGAGCGGGCGATGGGGCTGGTGGCGGAGAAGATGTGGGAGAACCGGGCGGAGGGGGAACCCACTCCCTAATCCAACATCAAAGAACGTTTTTCAAAAAGAGAGAGATGATCCCTCACATCGCAAACAGCGGAGCGAGTTCCACCTTCTGCCAGTCCAGATCGATCACCTTCATCCACAGGGTCCGGGTCGCCGGAACGAATACCACCTGGTGGTTCGAAGAGTACGGGTATCCAAAGAGCTCCGAGTGACGGAAGGTCGCCCCGTCGTCGGTCATGAGCACATCGCGGATCTGCATCATTTCTTCAGCATCGATCGACCCCTTTGCCGCCTCCGCCTGACTCAGCAGATTCGCATATCTCGTCAGCGAGTGTTCTCCGGGCGGGGTCGTCAGATCCCAGCTCGGGTCGACGAAGTGGTTCGCCGCGGCAACGACCCCGTCCCCGATCCGAACCTTCGTTTCGTTAAGCCCGACCTCAAAGACGTATGCTCCATCCGGCCCTCCGACATCCACGATCCAGGCAACATCCGGACGGGTCGTCAAAACACCCGTCTTCAAACCGTCAAGATCCGAGTAATCGAGCATCAGGCGGAAGAACTCCGATATCAGATCAGGGCGGTCATCCTGGCCGACGGGAGCGAGACCCGAGTTGTCGTCTGCAATAAAGAGACCGGCGCTGTTCATCAGCGTCTCGGGGCGGGAACCCGCCGGGCCGAAGGTTGCAACACCGTTGCTTCCGTCCGTCGGCCGGCACACGGCAAGCACGTAATACGGATTGAACGGATCCAAAAGATCGGGAAGGTCCCAGTTCCGCGAAAGGACGACCGATCCGTCCGTTGTATAAGTATCCCAGACGGCGAGATAGGAACAGCCGGCCGGCATCGAGATATACAGGGCCGGACCGTAGTAGAGAATCGAAAGGTCGGCCTCCGAAAGACCGGTCGTCTCGGCCATCCCGCGGGTGATCTCCTTCATCCGCTCGGGCTGGAATTGTGTGCCGGCTGACGCATACCAGCGGAGATAATCGAGGGAATATCCGCGGTCTTCAAGGGTTTTTGTGAGCATGGCATACTCAGACAGCAGTTCGGTTTTCATCAGACCGCCGTACTGCCTGCCCATCTCCCGATACGAGCCTTCAAGCAGGATCACGGTGTAGTTGCCGGCAAGATACGCTCGCCCCCTTCAAAGGAAGAGACAAAGGTCATCTCGGGGTTGTCCGGAGGCGAAACGGAGGTCGATGTTATACATCCGGGTGCGATAATGAGAGAGAAAAGCAGCACAATAAGGAATAGCGGTTTTTTCAGAATCATATGACCACTCCACACACAGTCATTAGAGGAATACTCGCACGTGCAAGTATATTATCTCTCCTGACGGGAAAAAGTGAAAATTATTTCCTGAAAAAGGACCGGAGGTTGATGATCACTGCCGGCTACGCTCCAGTATCCGCCGGCACAAAAACGTCAGATACAAAGACGGCTGTTTCTTCTGCCCGAAATCCCATCCCTTGAACTTCTGATAGACCGACTCGGGCACGAACAGTCCGTCCTCACGCATTTTACCCCGGATGACTGCCGTCATTTCACGAAAACCCGGATCCTGCCGGACAAAATCGAATCTGCTCAACACATCCGCAACGCTCACGATATCATACCAGAGAGCAGGAGCCTTCAGTTTTCTGAAATCGGTCCCCATGTAAAACATGTACGGATGGACCTCGAGACTTCGCTCCCACAACGAGAGAAGACCGTCTGCCAGACCTTTTGCCGTTTCGCTGTCCCGATATTCAGGGATTTCAGACAGCAGTCGGAGCATGATCAGCGATGCATACGGGCAGTTGTCGCTCTTTTTTCCCGGGCCGCGAAACCTGCCAAGCTCTTTTGAGACCACGCAGGGAAACCCGTCTCCGGCAAAAAACCCGAGAAGATACGCGACACCCTGCCGGATAGAGGCCTCGTAATCGACGCCGGCTCTTACCAGAGCAAGCAGGAGAAGGGGTGCGTCGCACAATGCCCAGCCGAAGGTGTCCTCGCCGCTTCCGCCGAAGTGCCGGGGGATGTTGATCTTCGACTGATACACGCCGTTTTCGTCTTTGTGCGCTAGAATGGCCTCCACGGCGGCGTTGATCTCCGGGACCTCGACGCCAAACCCCAGATCCAGAAGAAACAGCAGTTTATGGATCGGGAGGCCGGCATTTTTGTGACTCGTCACCAGGACGCCGTGGAAGTCGGCGATATCCCGGATAAGAGCCTGGATCTTTGGATCCGCCAATGCCCGGTCGTGAAGATCGGTCAACGACGAAGGGTCTTCCTGCAGAACCGTCGATCTCGCGGCATACTGCAGCCATGCCTCCCCGTCACGCAAAAGATCGGCAGTATATCCGTCTCCTTTTTCCTGTGCATTCATCAGAGAACTCCTTCATTTTAGTACCGCGATACTGCCACATAAAACATCTGACGGATCGGGGGGATCGGGGGGATCGGGGGAACCGCCGGCATTCGGGAACACAAAAAATCCGGTTTTTGTAACCCATCTCTCTGAGTGACAACGGGGGTTTTCCCTCTCCCCCGGGCATTATCGCACCACGCGGTTTGGGATTTATATCATGTCGGGTCGTAGCTTGATTACACATTCCGGGGGTCCCCGGACAGGAGGTCAGATATGATGAATGATATTCCCCCAACACTCCAGGAGCAGCTTACTCCGTTATTTTTCAAAAAGGACGTTTATTCAGGGAAGCTCTGCGAAAAAGGAAAGGAGATCCGAAGGCTCCAGCTCGAACTGATGAAGGAGGGGCAGCCTGCCGAAGAACTCCTGAGACGCTCCAGAAGTCTGATCGAGGAAGCGACTTATCTTACCACGAAACTGAGAGCTCTGGAGCGGGAGATCGACGGCGTTTTGACCCAGGAACTGCTGATCACTGGCAAGAGGGAGAGGGCGGAGGGATGATCCCAAGACTCACCATATCCTCCGCCGGCGTCGAGATCAGCTGAACGTCGAACTTCTTTACGAGCATGTTCAGCACGTCCGGCGACAAACATGCCGGCAGATTTGGTCCGATCATGATGTTTTTGATGCCCAGCGCCAGCAGAACCAGAAGCACCAGGATCGCCTTCTGCTCATACCACGCGATATTGAATGAAAGCGGGAGGTTCTCCACTTCCACATGCAAAGCCTTTGCTAACTCCTGAGCGATCACCACAAGAGAGTACGAATCATTGCACTGCCCGGCATCCAGAACCCGGGGGATGCCTTCGATATCGCCGAGACCAAGACGGTTATACCGGTACTTCGCACACCCTGCCGTAAGAATGACCACGTCGTTTGGCAGCGCCTTTGCAAACTCCGTGTAATATTCACGCTCCTTGTGCCGGCCGTCGCATCCCGCCATCACGACGAAATGTCTGATCTTCCCCCGCTTCACGAGATCGAGGATCTTTGGAGCGAAAGCAAGTACCGCGTCATGACCTGCGCCGGTCACGAGATCCCCGCACTGCAGATCACTCGGCGGACCGCACTTCTTTGCACAGGCGATGATCCGGGAAAAATCCTTCGAGCCGTCCGGCTTCTCCGGGATATGGACGGCGTTTGGAAAACCGACCGACCCGGTCGTAAAGATCCGGTCCCGATACTCAGGCGGCGGAGGGACAAGACAGTTCGTCGTAAACAGGATCGGGCCGTTGAACTTGGGGAACTCCTTCTTCTGGTTCGCCCAGGACGTCCCGTAGTTTCCGATCAGATGAGGGAACTTCTTGAAACACGGATGGGCATGGGCGATCAGCATCTCGCCGTGGGTGTACACGTCGACGCCGGTCCCGCGGGTCTGGCGAAGCAGCAGAAACAGGTCGCGAAGATCGTGACCCGTCACAAGGATGCCGGGATTTGTGCCGACCCGGCCGCTCACCGTCGTGATCTCGGTCGGACCGTAGCGTTTGTTCGCCGACTCGAGAAGTGCGAGCACGGTCGCTCCGACCTTCCCGCATTCCATGACCAGAGCCGCACGCTCCCCAAACGAGTGCTTCTCGAACCGGGAAGCCAGACCCTTATAGATGAAGTTCACGACTGCCGGATCGGTCATTCCAAGCACCTCGGCATGCGAGTAGTAGGCGGCGATGCCCTTCAGACCGAACAACAGGAGGGAAAACAGGGACCGCTCGTTGTCGTCCTCGATGGAACGGAGCCCGATCCCTCCGCCAAGCGTGACGATCTCCTCTCTGGATTGCGGGATCCAGGAACATGCCGGCGGCTCTCCCGGGACCGGCCGATAGGCATCCCGAAACGCGATCGCCGCATCCAGATATGCGGCGAACCGGGATTCATCGAAGTTCACGTTCGTCAGGGTCGCAAACAATGCCTCGATCACCAGCCGATCCCGCTCCGGTTTCTCCGGCGGGAGCTTCGCTTCCTTTGGCTGATGGATCTTCCGGTAGGCGATCCCTGAGAGAACAAAGTTCACGGCATCCTGATAACAGGCCGTATCGTTCGTTTTACCGCAGACGCCTGCGGCCGTGCAGCCGAGGTTTTTGGCGGTTTCTTCGCACTGCTGACAAAACATTCTGATCTCCTCTCTGCTCAATTCATGAGCTTTCGATAGGTGAAAGATGGCGCGCGAAGTATATATAGATTCACAATGGCGAAAAAATGAACGGCAAATCAAACAATTTGTCAAAAACGGCGGACAAAAAATAGATTTGAGATTCGAGCCGTTACTCGGCGTGCTGGTCGGAAGCACGGAACCGGGGGGCGTCAAAGAGCGGCGTATCGAAAAGATCCACCGGGCCGGCAAGCCTTCCGTCACAGAGCGAAAAGCCGAGGCCGACCACCGGGATGACGGTTGTCCGGACATTCGACGAATCACAGAGACTCACAGGGCATACGCCCTGCTGATTTACACCGCGGCGGGCGAACCTCTCGCAGAACGCCGCAACGGACGGGAACTCGCCCTCGGCACGTGCGAGGAAGAGAACCCCGTCCACGATACAGGCATCGTCTGAGTCCCGTCCGGGGGTCATGACCTCGCCCCATGGCATGACGTCCGACCCGGCGAGAAACAGGAGAAACGGCTCGTTCGCCCTTTCCGGGATCGTCATCCGGCAGACCGACACCGGGGCGGCATCACAGAACAGATGACGTTTTTGTGCGAGTTCCTCGGCTGCGGAGAAGACCGCGGCAATAAGCGTGTCCGGCAGAACATCCGGATCATGCACCGCGATCAGGACCAGCCGGTCGGCCGTGTGGGTCACGAACGAGTCGGTGAGGATCCCGCCTTCCGCCTTTTTGAGCATCTTTGCCGCCGTCTGGAGGATATCGGGGAAGACCCGGGTCGTCCCGGAGACCCCGCCGACCGGCTTTGCAAAGACCGAGACCGTCGTGTGCATGTTCAGCGAATCGCCTCGATTTTCGCGATCATCCCTTTGCTGCCGACATACACGGGCGTTCTCTGATGAACCTTTGTCGGGACGATCTCAAGGGTCGAAGACTCGCCGTTCGAGACTGCCCCTCCTGCCTGGACCGCGAGGAAACCGATCGGGTTGATCTCGAAGACCAGCCGCAGTTTCCCGGACGCGGACTTCTTCGTCGCCGGATAGGCATACACGCCGCCGTACTCCAGGATCTGGTGGAAGTCGGCCACGAAAGAGCCGGAGTACCGGTTCTTTCCGCCTTCGCACTCGATCGCATTCATGTACTGAATGTGTTTCTCGGTCCACTCGGGCCGCAGACCGCCGCTTCCGCAGAGCGTGCCTTCCGGAATCCTCACATTCTCTTTTAAGAGAACGTAGGTGCCTTCCTCATTCATCGCAAAGATCGAGACCCCGTTCCCAAGCGAGATCGTCAGCGTCGTCAGCGGGCCGTAGAGCATATAGAATGCGGCGCGAAGCTTGTTACCCGCCTGAAGAACGTCGCCTTCATAGATCCCGACGATCGTCCCGACGGTCAGATTTACCTTGATAAGCGAGGAGCCGTCTAGGGGATCCATCACGACCGAATACTTCGCAGAAGGAGACATCTCGGTGATATCCTCCTGTTCTTCGGAAGCAATGGAACGGACAAGCCCGCTTTCCTGGAGAACTGAGGTGATCCTGGTGTCGGCCCAGGTGTCCATCTCGGCCTGATCCTCGCCGGAAGAGTTCGTGGAGCCCGCATAATTCTGGTTGCTGATAAACGCGGAACGGATCGGTCCTGCCTGGTCCGCGATCATCATGATTATTTTTCCCAAATCCTCAGGGGCATGTGAGGCGGAAAGATACTCCTGCAAGGTTTTCATAGTATCTATGATATGCGTGCTGGAGGCAAAAAAACGTATCCTGAACGAAGGAACGAAACCAAAAACTGAGCCTCTCACCCAGCGAATCGAGATCCGTGGAAAGAAAAAAAGAGGCCGCCGGGTTATCCGGACCCGGTCCCGCGGCGGCAGAAATGGGCCTGGCTTATGCCAGAACTTCGGAGACGACAACGGACCATTCGCCGTCGCACATCACATTGAGCAGATAGTTGTCGGACTTGGTGATTGGGACAACGATCGTGTCATTGTAGGTTCCAAGGTGGTAGGCAAGCGGCTCTTCGAACGTGTTCGTTGCATCCATGACCGGGTTGCCGTCATAATCCATCAGGCAGACTCCAATTGCGGTGTTGTTCGTCGCTTTGATCGCAAAAGAGACGTTGCCTTCATTGATCATGAAGAAAGGCGTGGCTGCATTCCCGATACCGGTAAAGGTCTGGGGCGGGACGCCGTCGATCTGCTGCGGGAAGGCAAACTCTGCTTTCCAGTCGCCGGTTGCATTGATCACCAGCGTCGGATTGGCGTCGGTCAGCAGAGCATAGGTCCAGACCCATCCGTCTGCGGTTTTGGCAGCTGCTGCCGCGGCGTCGGTGTATCTTCCCTCAATAAAGGTTTCTGTCTCTTTCGTTTCAACAGAGACGGCGGTGATATTGGCCTGGGTTATGGTGACGGTATAAACGCCGGCAGGGAGTTCGGTTGCGATGCTTTCGTTTCCGGTCCCGGAAAACGAGGTGCCGGGCGTTGTAGTGGGGGTTCCAACGCAGCCTGCCGTGATGACCAGGCCGACAAGGGCCAGAGCCAGCAGAAGCGCCGGAAATGTGAAGGTCTTTCTCATAGCGAGTATATCTGCTGGAAGAATATTTTAGAGTTTGGAAAGAATCTCTGGACTAGAGGGGGCAAAAGATGTGGTAAAAATGCTTTTTAGGTAAAAACGGGAAGATCCCGTTTTATGTCCCAAAAGGAGGGGTTTCTCCGTCTGTGCCCGGAGATTGGAGTGATTCATCGAATGCTGTTGGATCTTCGGTGTTCCTGAACCACGCTGCTATGTCCTCACTGACCGTTTCAGTCTCCTCGGTCTCAATTAGATCATCTCTGAAGAAAGGACTCAATTCAGCATGTTCAGGGAGTTCCTGCTGAGTTGTGATACTGACATGCAGGATGTGGACATCCCCATTGAATGGATTTTGCGCAGTAACACTGATCTCTTCCTCGTCGATTGCAGCGACGGGAATGATCAGACACATTGCTGCACACAATAGTGCCAGTATTTTAGAGAGAGTATTCATGATGTGCGGTTCCTGAGTGTTTACTGATTGTTTATTTGGTGTTTATTTACCGGTCTCCCGGCAATACTATTATTCAACGCACATGTAAATAATCATTTACATTTTGTTTTGTAAAATATACATTTACAGGTGTAGCCGTTCAGCAAAAAAACGCCGGATGAAACGCTGTGATAAGGGAAAACATTGTCGTGAAATTAGTGGGTCAAATGGGGAAAATCGGCTGAAAATATGATCCGGTAAAAGAGCAATGCGAGGGAAGGGATTCGAACCCTTGAACTCCTAGAGACAGGGTCCTAAACCCTGCGCCGTTAACCTGGCTTGGCAACCCTCGCAATTTTGACTGTAACATATTGACAGGAAAGGAAAAATAACCTTCGCATTAATCTAGGTGGATGAACAATAGTATTCTATGGTAGTTCAGCACACATGCGGCTTTAAACGCGAGATATTCTGTCGGGAGTGCGGCACCGAACTCGTTCAGGATTCACGGGGAAAACTCTACTGCCCGCGGTGCGGACGGCGGCTTGCGATCCTCTGTCCCCACTGCGGAAAACTCTGGTAGACACGGCCCTTATGCGGCCGGACCGTTGAGCCATTCCACATACTTCTCCCGGATCAGGTCGACCTCTTCTCTTGTCAGGTCGAGACGTCCGGTATGGGAAAGATACCGTTCAACCTCTTTTATGAGCACTTCAGCCTCGGAGAAGTCGTCCACCTCCAGATACACCGGCACGTTCCTCACCGAGATCACTTCCCCGCAGACCGGGCAGAGCTTCCACTTGCCGTAATAGTCGGTGTAGGTAAACTGATGACAGCCTGGGCAGCGGATCACCCGATAGGTACTCATAGATAGTAATTGATGATTGGCGCAGAGAGTCAAAAAGATTGCCCCCTCGCATCAAACCCGTGCTTTTATTAGCCGGCAGGTAAATATGAAGAGTCTATGTCAGTTCAGGTAACGGGAATTTCCGGAATCCCGCTCATTCAGAAAGGCGATGATCTCCCGGCAATAATCTGCAGAAATACCACGTTCGAAGACGAGGATATCCTTTGTATAGCATCAACGATCGTTTCGAAAGCAAAAGGGTATACCCGCGCTCTCGCAGATATCACCCCTTCGCCGGATGCCCTGCGGATCTCCGGCCTCACCAAAGAAGACCCCCGGTTCATCCAGGCGATCCTTGATTCATCCACCGAGATCATCCAGGAGTATCCGTTTATCCTCTCCGAAGTCCCCTGCGGCCACGTAGGTGTGCGCGCCGGTGTGGACAATAGTAATATAGAAGGCGAAAATATCATCATCCTTCCAAAAGACCCCTCGGCCGAGTGCAGAGAAATACGTGACTCAATAAAAAAGATCACGGGAAAGAATGTCGGCGTCATCGTGACCGACACCTGCGGCAGGGCATTTCGCCGCGGTCAGTGCGGAAACGCTATCGGCTGGGCAGGCATGACCGCGATCCGTGACTTTAGAGGCGACCACGATCTGTTCGGTCTGGAACTCGAAATCACGGAAGAAGCGGTCGTCGATGAGATCGCCGCCTTCTCCAACTTCATTATGGGGGAGAGCAACAACGGGATCCCGGCCGTGAAATTTTCCGGCTGCGGTACCTGGAAAGGCCACGACTCGCTCTACTTCACCAAAGAAGAAGACCTGATCAGAAAGGCTATGAAACGATAAATGAAGGTCATTCTCGCAATGGACCTGATGGACGGGTATGTCGTCCACGGGAAAAGCGGCAACCGGGATCATTACAAGCCCCTGACCTGGGGGCTTTCCCCCTCGGCCGAGCCGCTGTCGTATCTTTCGGTGATGAAGCCGAAGTACGCATACGTGGCCGATCTTGACCGGATCGGGATGTGCGGCGATCACACCGAGACGATCCTGCGACTCGCATCGATTCCGGAGAAGCTCTGGGTCGACAGGGGATGCAGTATCCCGGAGGAGTATCTCCCGGGGGTTGCGAACATCATCGGGACGGAAACGGCTGATGCCCCCTTCGAAGAGTTCACCGGCGGATATCTCAGTGTCGATGTAAAGGACGGAAAGGTCATCCCCGACGGGCTTGACCCGGTCGAGGTGATCCGCGAGGCCGACAAATACGCCTTTGACGGGATCATTCTCCTAAACATCTCCTCGGTCGGTACCGAATCCGGGATCGATCTGGATTTTGCAAAGCGGATCAGGGCGGCAACGAAAAAACCGCTCCTCTACGGAGGAGGGGTGAACACGCTGGATGATCTTCGCACCCTCTGCGATGCGGGGTATGACGGCGTGATCATCTCGACTTCCGTTCACAAAGGAAAGATCCCGGTGGAAATCGTGCAGGAGGGAACATTTTGCTGATCACTCTTGAGGGAATCGACGGAGCGGGAAAATCCACGCTCTATGAAGGTCTCAAAACACGGCTCCAGGATCTCGAACCGGTGTTCACCAAAGAACCGGGCAGCCCTCTCGTGAATTCGGCGGTCCGTCGTGAGATCGGGGCGAACAGGGATCCGTTCGCGGAGGCCACGCTTTTTGTTGCCGACCATGCAGCACATCTTGCTCAGGTCGTGCTTCCGGCGCTCGAAGAAAAGAAACTGGTCATCTCGGACCGTTACTCCGACAGCAGGTTTGCCTACCAGCAGGTCTCGCTCATCGGGATCGTGCCAGATCCAAAAGCATGGCTCACCGCGGTACATGCAGGCTGGTCGGTCCGTCCGGACCTGACGATCCTTCTTTTGATCTCTCCCGAAACGGCGATGAACCGGCTTCACGAGAGACCGGGAAAGGAGCACTTCGAGGACCCGGCGTTTCTCGAGGAAGTCCAGAAAAAATATCTTGAACGGGTAACCGAGGACCCCGAACGCTTCCTTCTGATCGACGCCGCCCAGGAGCCGGAAACGATCCTTGACTTCGTCGAGAAGAGCATTCGGGCACTTCCCCGACAGTGACCTTTTTTCCATACGAAAGCTGATAAGAGTACAGGACGTATGTATCCCCACATGTCGGGTTTCTTTTCCGTTTACGGGATTTCCACAGGACTGCTCGTATCCGGCGACGATATAATTGACCGGGTCATCAGTTCTCTGAAAGACACCGAGGCTAAATCAATAGAAAACGGCGACATTCTGCTTTTTGCCGAGTCGCCGCTCTCCACCACCGAAGGCCGCAATATCAGGCTGGACGACATAACACCGTCTGCCGAGGCATACCGGCTTTCGGAGAAGTATCATCTCGACGCCCGGCTTGCCGAGGTCGTCATCCAGGAAAGCGATACGATCGTCGGCGGTGTCCCGGGATACCTCCTTGCCGGAAAATGGGACCTTATCCTCCCGAACGCCGGCGTGGACGAGTCGAACGCCCCGGACGGGTGGGTCACCCGCCTCCCGGCAGATCCGGAAGCAAGCGCCAAACGACTGCGTGACGAGATCAGGGAACGCACCGGAAAAGATACCGCGGTCATCATCATCGATTCACGGACCCATTCGATGCGCCTTGGGGTATCGGGGGTCGCCATCGGCTGCTCCGGGATCCAGCCGATTTCGGACGAGCGGGGAAAACCAGACCTTTACGGAAACAAACTGCAGGTCACAAGAAGGGCGATCGCCGACTCTCTCGCCTCGACCGCCGAACTTCTGATGGGAGAGGCCTCCGAGGGGGTCCCGGTCGTTCTTGTACGCGGATACCCGTACATCAGATGCGAAAACTGCAGAATAGAAACGATACCCGCCGAAGAGGATCTCTTCCTCAATCTCGGCAAATAATTTTTTTGTAAATTTGGTAAAAAAAAGTTACTGGGCAGCAGGGACGCCGCCGCTGATTGCTTCCTGGATCTGCTTCTGGAGCTGCGCTGCTTTGGTGGTCATTGCCTTCTCCTGCTTGTCGAGAGAACCGATGCGGAGTTCAAGGGAGTCGACCTTCTCTTCGAGTTCCGCTTTGACGGCAGCCTTCTGTTTCTGGATCAGAATGGATCCAATCGCCGAGTAGATCACGGAATCGTCTGCCGCGGCCTCGATCTCTTCAAGAGCACGCTTCGTTTCACGGAGCGTCATCTCATACTGCATTTTCTGGGACGATACCTGCTGAAGCTGCTGCTGGATCTGCTGGAACATTCCAAGCTGCTGCTGGATCTGCGGCGGGATTCCCGCCGCCTGCTGGGGTGCTGTCATTTTTTACAACTCCAATACTTCGTGGGATACATTAACCAACCGCAGCCACATATTGAGGGACGCACGAAGAGACGCCGCATCCTCCGCTTCCACCTGGAGTGTCACGGAAGAGTCGCCGCAGGTGAGCCGCACGTTGGATTTTTCCCCCGGATCGCTGACGGTTTCCGGGGCGAGAACTTCATACAGTTTTGCTGCAAACGGGGTTTCAAAGACAAAACATGCTGCGTGGTTCATACCATGACCTGCAGGACATACTGCCTTTTCTGGGTGCCGCAAAAAACGATAGGACCGTCGGCGTTCTCATCATAGGTGATGGGAACATGCGGCGAAAGGTAATCGAACAACTCCTTTTCCCGGGTGAAAAACCCTTTGGCAAAGATGCCGGTACGTTCGGATTCGGTGACCTTGGTTATCAGCATGGAAAAGACGAGAGAGTCGTTGACCATCAGATCGAAGACGGGACCTTGCCGTTTTGAACCCGACAGAAAAATAACGCGGGGGTCATCCCCCCCTATATCATGAACTCCAGCTTTCCCGCGCTGAACAAACGGAAAGTCCAGAGCAAAGGCGATCTCCTTTGCCAGTTTGCGGACTTCCGGAGCCGGTTTGCGCGATGAAGTTACAATTGTCATCTGGCTTTCAGTTCTTTCGTGCCGGCTCCGCGGGCCTTGAAAAGAATACGGTGACCGCAGTAGGGGCAGCGGATGTTCGTACCGATCTCAACCAACTGTTTACAGCGGGCGCACTTATAAGCAACCATTGGGTTATACTCCTTTGGTCTCGATAGTACGAAGAACGACCTTGAGGCCGGGGGTCTGCGGGACGTAGGCGCCGCCTGCGTATTTGTATCCGCATTTTCTGCATTCCCAGATGCCGGTTCCGACACGCTTTACAGCGATCGTATCGCACATCGGGCACAGGTGCTTCGCGCGGGAGATCTTCTCGCTCTCATTGACCATCTTACGGCAGAAACGGCCGTATCTCGGACCAAAGCGTCCGGCGCTGCCGGTGACGCGTCCTTTTGCAACATGTTTACTCTTGGATGCCATTTTTTATTCCTCCAGAAATATCTAGTAATATTCGTTCTTAGTTGTTTTAATAGTATGCGTTACTCAAGTATCTTGAGCTGAGCATCGCCTTTCGCCGCAGCGTTCGCCAGATTGAAGAACTCTTCCTGCATGCCGGCAGGGATCGTCACGACGCAGATCCAGGACCCGTCGTTCTGCCACTCGTTTTTATCCATAGTGACATACGCCGCGCCCGAGATGGCCGCATACGCTCTGGCTGCAAAGTCCATCGGGAATTTGGCGGCGATACGCCGTTCCTCGAACCGGATCGGAAGGATCGGGCGGAGCGCTTTTACGGCCTCCTTGACCAGATCGTCCACGGACTTGAAGGGATCGTAGTTTATGCGGACCTGATCCAGCGCCATCTCGATACGCATGACGGGATGCGGCAGACCGGTCTGCGGGTTCACGGCGTTTCGTGCGATGAAGGTGATGACGCGTCTGCGTTTTTCTTCAATCAGGTGACGGCGCTGCTCGGTCGTCAGATGGATTTCGCCTTTGAGAATGATATGTTTTGCGATCTCAGTAAAATCGGTGGTCTTGAACGCTTTGATCAGATCTTCGTCCGGGGACTTGTCTCCGCGCGAAGCGTTCTCGTATACATACATTGCTGCAACAACATCTTCGATGTCGAGATCCTCGCCGTGCCTCATTTTGTCGGCAAGTTCGGGATCAACCAACAGTTCAAATTTCAGCCCGTGTGTCTCCAGACGGGCGGTTACTGCATCATCAAGGGAAATCATAGATTAACTCACTCCTTTTTCGCAGGAGTCGTCTTGGAAAATTTGGCAACAGCTGCCTTTACTTCATCCACATTCAGTTTTCTAAATGCGATGGTCGATATTTTTGTTCCGTTCGCGGTCTCGCTCTCCTTTTTGGAGGAGTGTTTCTTGGAATACTCGCCTGCTATACCGATCTCGACGGTGTTCATATCGAACTTGCCTTCGGTCGCGGTGTGCAGGGCTTTAAGGCCAAGCAGGACGGCTTCTTCTGCCGAGCAGGTTTCTTTGTACTCCTGTTCGAAGAGTTTGATGACGGCAGGTCTGCCGATACCAATACCGGTGGCGGAGTACTCGAGAAGGGTTCCTGAGGGATCGGTCTCGAAGAGATGATACTTTGTACCGGTCGGTGACGACTCGGCACCGGCGATCAGAAGCGCCGTACCGTAAGGGCGTGCCCCGCCGAACAGGGTGTAGCTCTGCATGTGGTCGCAGAGTTTCTTTGCCAGCGTCTCCACATCGACCGGTTCGCCGTAGCTTACCCGGTTGATCTGAGCCTCGATCCGGGCACGGTCGACAAGGATCCGGGCATCGCCGACAAGGCCGGAGGAGGCGACACCGATGTGTTCGTCGATCCGAAAGATCTTCTCGATCGACGATGGTTCCAGAAGACGGGAGTTGACCCGTTTGTCAACGAGAAGTACGACTCCCGTCTTACATTTGATACCAACCGCGGTCGTTCCCCGTTTTACCGCTTCACGTGCATATTCAACCTGATACAGACGTCCGTCGGGGGAGAACATCGTGATGGCACGATCGTACCCGCCCATTTGATATTGTTGTGGCTGCATTGTTACTCCTTAATTATATCATCTCTAGTTAGATATCTATGCCCATTCTCTTTTGAGAGATTATTAACCTTCTTACCTGCGCACAAATACCCCGGATATGTGGTGTCGTCGATGCTTTCGGGGATCACCTTCTTTTTTAAAGAAAGGATCGTGCCGGATGTAGCGAGCGACCGAAATGACGCAGGTTCTCCGCAGACTTTGGTGACAACGGCCAAAGCGGCGATGAGGGACTGTTCGTATCCGCGGGTACATCTGGCGATCGCATACTCGCCCTCCGACCAGACGACGGCCGGGTGCATTTTTGCCGCCCCGGCGTCACCGAAAAGTGCGGAGACCGAATCCGCCATGGACCGGTACACCTCTTTTTGGGTCGGGTTCACCAGGGTGATGATGCGAAACAGGACGTAGCGCCGGTTTTCGCGAAGGGTCGGCGGAAGAACGCTCATGATTTCTCCTCCACGATCTCGACCGTCTTTTTCGGATAGAGGATTCCGTCAAGGGAGGAAAGAGCGGCGTTCGTCTCTTCCTTCGTCATGCCGAAGAGGGCGACTAGCGCAGTGACCTCCTGGATGTTTCTCTGCCCAAGACTATCGGATGCACCGCTGGCCAAAAGAAGCGGGAAACGGTACTTCCGATGGAAGGCGAGGATCTCGGCATACCGGGAAAGAGCCGCCCGCCGGGTCTTTGGATCGATGATCCGGGAAAGGTCGAGAACGACTCCGGTGTTCTGCTGCGCCGCCATCTTTGCCGTGATGTGATCGAATCCTCCTTTTGGAAGGTCCGCAATGCCGGTCAGAAGATGTACGCCTTTTGTGGTGATCGCCGTACGATTGAAACCGTTTTCGCCGGCCTGCACGAACACGACCGTCCCCGCAGGAGTTTTTCTGACGGCATCGAGGAATGCCTTTCCGGTCACTCTGCCGATCATTTTTCCTTTCAGGATCGAAACGCCGGCATACTCGGAGATGTCCTCTGAGGAATCACAGGCAATGATCCGGGAAAAACCGCAGGAAGCGGCGGTCAGAGCAAAGCGACGAAGCGTGGTGTTTGACGAGTCATTCGCATACACGCATGCGTCTGTTATCATAATGAGAAAAAATGAGAACCGGGTTATTTACCCTGATTCTTGTGGGAGGTAAGGCTTGGCCGGCACTTTTCAGTTCCGGTTCCGCGGTTGTGGAGACCGCGTGCCCTTCTTCCGGCGGAAGTCTTTCCACGGAACACACGTCCACGGGTGTCTGCGACCCATGCAAGGTTCTTGTCGGCGAGAACAGACGGGCTGTTTCTGTCAACAAGGATAACCTCGTAGTACTTGCTCTTTCCGTCCTGACCTACCCAGTAGGAGTTTAAAACTTCCATGTTCGGGTAGCGGGTTGCGGCGCGCTCTTCTGCGATGGACTGCAGGTTCTTGCCGGGGGTTGCTTTGCGCATTCCCATACGGTTGGTTCTGCGTCCGCGGATGTATCTCGATTTTCTGCGGCCACCACGGCGGATGGATGCGCGAACAACGATGATGCCCTGTTTTGCTTTATATCCGAGCTCCCGTGCTCTGTCGATACGGGTCGGGCGCTCAAGCCGAACAACGGCACCCTGACGGCGCCAGGTCTGCATTCTCTCCCAGAGGAGCTTCTTTACTCCGGACTCTGCGGGCTTTTTCCACGCGTCACGGACATATCCATACATTGATTTCGACATGTGTTGTTTCACCTCAGGTTCAGCCGTATCGGCTACATTCCTGTGATATACAGACCGCACCTTGATGCGGCTAGCTGTAAACTGTATATTATTGGAGCTATGTTGTATAAATACTCCGTGATGACCGAAGAGGTCTTCACTCAGGAGTGCCCTTGATCTTCTCTATAACGGAGATCCCGTCGATACGGGTCACCGGATACTGGCCTGCCTCATCCTTTTCCGCGGACTTGACCATGTCCCAGATCGTCAGAAGGGAAAGCGACACGCCGGTCAGGGCCTCCATCTCGATGCCGGTCTTCCCGTAGGTCTTCACCCGGCAGAACGCTTCGATGTACTCGTCCGTCTGTTCAAACCAGATCGTTACCCCGCCGACCGGGAGTGGGTGGCACATCGGGATCAAAGCCCAGGTCTGTTTTACCGCAAGCGTCCCGGCAACCTGAGCGGTCGCAAGCACATTTCCTTTCAGGACCCGGCCTTCGGCGATGGCCGCAAGCGTCTCCGGCCGCAGATAGATCCGCCCTTTGGCGGTCGCTTCACGAGATACGTCGGGTTTTGGCGTCACATCCACCATGTGGACTTCGTTATTTTCATTCAGATGAGTAAAAACCGGCATCTTATTTCTCCTTATACACTATGTATGCAAGGTGCCTCAGTAAATCGGTTGCGATTAGACCGTCCCCGGTGTCTTCATCGGCCAGCTCCCCGGCAAGTCCCGCGGCATGCACCGCGGCGCAGGCGGCCTCGAAGGCATCCATCCGGGCAAGAAGCCCGCCGCAGACACCGGAAAGAACATCGCCGGTTCCTCCCGTGGTCATGCCCGGAGCGCCGGACCGGTTGAACTTCACCCGGGAACCGTCCGAAATCACATCGACCGCTCCTTTCAACAGAACCGTCCCGCCGGCACGCTTCGCGGCTTCACGGACGATGATCCCCCGCTCACCGAGTTTCTCCGGCACGGGACAAAAGACCCGGGCAAACTCGCCTGCATGCGGCGTATAGATCGTCTGTTCCCGTGCTTTCGGCAGAGGATTACGCAGAAGATCGGCGTCCACCACCGCACGTTTCGCGGCTGAGACCACCTGCGAAGCCACCTCGAGACTTTCCGGATCGGCGCCGAGCCCGGGTCCGGCGATCACCACACCCGCGTTCTCTGCCAATGCAAGCAGACGGGTCAGATGTTCTTTGCCCACTTTGTTTCCCGGCAGTCTCTCAAGGATCAGATCGGGCATGAATCCGTCAACGGGAGCCGCCACGCGGACGACATCCGCACCCGAACGAAGGGCGGCGGTCCCTGCAAGGAACGGCGCACCCTGATACGGCCCGCCGCCGATCACGAGCACATAGCCCGCCCATCCCTTGTGCGCCCCGGCCGGCTTTTTCGGGACGGAAAGAAGGTCCCCCTTCCCGCAGAAAACCTCGGCGCCGAACGGAATCCCGATACTGTATACCTCGGCGCCCTCGGTTTTTGCGAGATGAAAAGCGATCACGCGGTCAGCCCGGCCGCCCGGCGTCGGCATATCGCAGGCGAGAACACGGCCTTTTGCCTCGTTCATCAGACCCACAAGGGAAGCATACGGTTCTTTCAGCGGCAGGGAAGCGCCGGTCCCAAGAAGGGCGTCCACGATAACATCGGCGGAGAAATCTTCGGCCGACCAGGAGGAAGCGAGTTCCACCGGGCAGCCGTCAAGGGAGGAAAACGCCGCCCGTGCCTCCGGCGTCTTCGGTTCACCGGTAAAGATCACCTTTACCGAATACTCCTTTGCGAGATGACGGGCACAGACGAACCCGTCTCCCCCGTTATTTCCCGTTCCGCAGAGGATAAGAACGGAAGCGGGACACTCAGATCGAACGGCGGCGGCGAGTACGGACCCGGCGCTTTCCATGCGCTGGGCTGCGGAGATTCCGTAATCATCCGCGTTATTATCAACAACCCGCATCGTCTCCGGCGAAACAACCCCGGACAACTCGAACTGAACCAGATCCCGCATCATATATGTTAGTGTGTGCCGCTCGGGTAATGATTTTTCCCCGGATACATCCCATCAGATAAGGAATGGGATTCGTTGAAGATGTCAGCCGTGCCGCAGAGATGATCCGGGAAGCGAATGCCGCAACCCTCATCTCCCATATCGATGCTGACGGGATCACCAGCGAAGCGATCATCTCGCAGGCGGTCTCCCGACTGGGTATCCCGGTAAACCCGGTCTTCGTTCGTCAGCTCGAACCGATGACGATGAAGTACATCCCAAACGACGACACGCTGAAAATCTTCACCGATCTTGGCGGGGGGCAGCAGAATCTTCTGGAAGAAGCGGGGATCCCGACAGATAAAGTCCTCATCCTCGACCACCATATTAGCCAGCCGGCACCCGGCGGGACCGAATACTTTCAGGTCAACTCCCAGTTTTACGGAGAGGAATACACAAAATGCAGCGCGGCGGGGATCACCTATCTCGTCGCAAGAAAGCTTGATTCGGTAAACAAGGATCTTGCAAAACTTTCCGTTGTTGGAAACGTCGGTGATATGATGGCCAGAGAAAACCGCGGCCTGATCGGCGTTGCCAGATGGATCGCAGAAGACGGAGCCGACTTTGGGCAAATCAAAATCACCCGCGGGTTGAATTGTTACGGTCTTTCAACACGACCTCTGCACGTCTGCCTCTCGAACTCCGACGACCCTATCATCCCCGGCATCTCCGGCAAACCGGCCGAAGCGGCCGCCCTCCTCTGCAGGACCGGGATCTATGAATCTCCGTCAGATCAGCGGCTTTGGGAGGAACTGTCTCCCGAAGAAGAAAAAATGCTGACGAGCGTTCTTGCCGAGCAGATGATCGCAAACGGGGAAGCACCGAACGGACTTGTTGCCGAACTCTACTTTTTCCCGGACGAGATGGAAAAGACGCCGCTGAGAAACGCCTCCGAGTATGCCACGATGCTGAACGCCTGCGGGCGGTGGACCAAACCGAAGATCGGCGAGGCGGTCTGTTTCGGCGACCGGGGACAAAAATACCGGGAAGCCGAACATATGCTCAGACATCACCGGTCCATCATCCGGGAACTCTGCGAGTACATTATCGAAACGGGCGTGGAGGACATCGGATCCATACAGGTGATCCACACCGGAGAGAAGTATCCGGACACGATAGTTGGGATCGGCGCAGGGATGGCCCTTTCAAAACTCGACACCGATAAGCCGATCCTTGTTATGTGCAGCGTAACAGACGAGCCGGACCTCATCAAAGTCTCGATGCGGACCTACGAAAAGATCCTGCGCAGAGGGGTCGATCTGCAGGAGGCGCTGGTCACGGCCGCTGCCGAGGTAGGGGGAGCAGGCGGAGGGCATAATATTGCAGCAGGCGCATATATCCCCAAAGGATGCGAGAATGATTTCACCAGAAGAGTTAACGAGCTTGTCGAAGGGCAGCTTACAGCGGGTCCGAAGGATCGCTGACTTCCAGTTCGGGCGCGGGGCAGGAGAAGCCCTGTTCCCGGATCAGGTCACGTTCTCGTACTCAAACACAAAAAGGGTACGGTACGTCAGCCTCGCAAAGGACAGGCTGGTCACCGTGCGGGCAAATGACGGACGATTCACACTCGGGTATCCCGGAGCGAGCGCCCTGCATGCATTTCTCCCGGCCCCTGCGAACCGTGTCGTGATCATGGAGGACGCGGTGCCTTTTGTTGCCGACGGCAAAAATGCCATGGCAAAACACGTAATTTCGAGCGACCCCAATATCCACGCAGAAGACGAGGTGTTCGTCGTCGATGAATCGGACAATCTGATAGCCACCGGGATGGCAATTCTTTCCGGAAGCGAAATGATCGGATTTAATTATGGAACAGCAGTAAAAGTTAGACAAGGAAGGAACAAAAAATGATGCCAGGAGTAAATCCCAAACAGATGAAAGCAGCGATGAAAAAGATGGGCATGAAGATGGACGAGATCGAGGACGTGACCAAAGTCGTCGTGTACACCCCGAACGGGAATTACGTCTTCGAGAATGCCCAGGTCGTCGGCATCACGATGCAGGGACAGACCTCGTATCAGCTTACGGGCGATGTTCACTTCGAAGAGGCCGAAGTCGAGATCCCCGAAACGGATGTGGAGCTTGTTGCCTCCCAGACCTCGGTGTCGCCTGACGTGGCCCGCGAAGCTCTCGTTGAGTGCAAAGGGGACATTGCCGAGGCAATTTTAAAACTGACTTCTGTATGATCGGACCAAACAGAATCATCGTCCGCGGAAACGGACGCGAGTATTATGTCAGGGCCGGCGAGGGAAAGCTCTCGACAGATCTTGGCATGATCGATCTTTCCGAGGCCGCTAATCTTGAGAGCGGAGACGTGATCCTGACCCATCTGGGTAAACCTTTCCACGTTTTCATCCCGAAAGCAACGGACTTTTTCTCGCACGGAAAACGGACCGGTGCTCCGATGATGCCAAAAGACATCGGGATGGTCATGGCATACACGGGAATGTGCCGGCGTGACCGCGTGCTGGATGCCGGAACCGGATCGGGGATCGCGGCCATCTTCTTCGGAGGATGTGCTGGATCGATCGTCACCTGCGAGGCACGACCCGAGTTTTCCAAAATAGCGGAAGGAAATATCCGGGACGCCGGACTCGACAACGTTGAGTGCAGGGCCTGCGATGTTCTGGAGGTCGACGACGGACCCTACGACATCGTGCATCTGGATATGCAGATCCAGCCCGAACATGTCAGACATGCATATTCCCTTCTGAAGATCGGCGGATACTTCGCGACGTATACCCCGTTTCTGGAACAGACTTTCTGCGTCATGGACACCGCCCGGGAACTCTTCGGTGAAGAGAATGTCCTGACCTTTGAATGCATGGAAAGGGAACTCACACGAAGCAAACGGGGAACCCGGCCTTCGACACGCGTTTCGCACACCGGCTACCTGACGGTCTGCCGAAAACTCTGAAATCTTTTTTTCAAAAAAGTGAGATGAGCAGACCTGCTCTATTCATACTTTCGTCAGCGAAACGGTCACTTTGTCCGGAGTAAGCAGTGTGGCCGAAGTGTTTCCCGTAAGAGTGAATGTATAGACGCCGAGGAGTTGAGCGTTCATGGAATATACATTGTCTGCTTTAACAATATCGGCGGAGATCGAATACTCGGAACTGCTGCTTGAGGATCCGTCTTTTATTAGTTTTACATAATCAACGTTCCCGGATGAGGAATCATACACGGTGATCGTGTATGTGATGGTTGTTTGTTTGGTGCCGTTCGTATCGGTCCATACACCCGTCCAGTTTCCAACTGCCTGATCAGAGGAGGAAGTTGTTGACGTCGGGACGGGGACACTTGGGGTGGTCTCGAAATAAAGACAGCCAGCAGAAGAAATCACCGCAAATAAAGACAGAATTACGAGAGATACATAAAGAAGTTTCATATCATCCTCTATAGGTATATCTCGCCATATATGTTTGTCTTTTTTCCCGGGGGGAATATCCATATCTTTTAGGAGAACCCATACTCTTTGTATGAAATGCAGCCGATGCAGCAGAGAGGCAGTCGTGACCCAGCCGTATTCAGGTCTTTCTCTCTGCGAACTTCACGCTGCAGCCGACATAGCGGCGAAAGCCAAAAAAGAGATCAGGCATAGGGGGGGCTTCCCCTCGGGATCCAAACTCTTTGTCGAAGAAGATCGGACGTTCCGCAGTTTTGCCCTGCGGATCTTTCTGGCGGACATGCTTTCGGCCCGGACTGATCTGCTCTTCGTAAAAGACCCAAAGGATGCCGATGTGATCCTTGAACCATCCACGCTGGACGATACCGCTCTCTTAGTGCTGGAATCCGTCTGTGCCGGGACCCAGGACCGGCTGGTCGATTCCGGCAAAGGACGGATCGCACCGTTTTCAGTGATCCCAACGGGCGAGGTGTTCTGGTATGCACAGCGGCACGGATACAAAGGATCCAAACCAAAGATCGGCGGAAACACTGCGGAGTTCCTCGCCGGATTTACCGCAGAACATCCGGGCACCCGCTATGCGCTGAAAAATATCCGTGATGCGTTAAAATTGGAGGATAAATGACCGAAGTAACCTGTGAATGTATCGGATGCGAGATCGTAAAAACAAAAGACCTCATCAGACAGACCGTCTGGGAGGCAAACGCCCGCGGAGTGGTCATCGGCATCTCAGGCGGGATCGATTCGGCGGTCGCATGCTCGCTCTGCTGTAAAGCCCTCTCCCCCGAACGGGTGCTTGGCGTGAATATGCCGGTCTCATCCAACAATCCGCAGGATCATCTGGATGCAGAGGAACTCTGCCGAGGCCTTGGCGTCGAGCTGATCACGGTTCCTCTGGAAGATGTAAGAGCCGCGTTCCTTGCAGCCCCCCACATCACCGACACTCCGGTCCTCAGAGGAAACATCGCGGCACGCCTTCGAATGACCACATTATACAATATCACCGCAGCCCGCAAATACCTCGTCTGCGGAACCTCGAACAAAACCGAGTATATGATCGGCTACTCGACCAAATGGGGAGACTCCGCAGCCGACATCCAGCCGCTCCTCCATCTCTGGAAAAAGGACGTGTACCTCCTCGCAAAAGAGTTGGGCGTTCCCGAATCAATCATCAGAAAAGCTCCAAGCGCAGGATTCTGGGAAGGACAAAGCGACGAAGGAGAACTCGGCATGAGTTATGCCGATCTGGACGCCGCACTGATCGAACTGGAAAAGAACGGCGGCGTTCCAAACAATCCAAACGAGGAAAAGGCACTTGGATTCATCCAACGCTCGAGACACAAACGGGCACCTGCGGCAAACAGACTCTTCACCTGAGCCAAGACAACGGATTTTATGAGAATGGAGAACCAATAGGTACTAATTATGGGTGAACTTATTCACACACATGCGGTGACCGAGATACGGCGTGTTCTCGAAACCGCAGGATATGACTGTGAGATTGAAGAGGGGCCGTTCAATCTCTCGGCAGTGCGGGGTGCAAAATGCATCCTCGTCATGTGTTCTGACGACATAAATCTTCTTCAGCGCTTCGACATGACCCCCTACACGATAAACCTCGGCGGAACCAAAGTCCGCTGCGACAAGATCATTTTTACCGGCAGTTCCTATTTCCAACCAAAGGAGTCCGATCTTTGGTCAAAGGATAAACTCCTCAAATACATAGGAGATGCAGCCGCTGCACGCATCTGGAGCCTGCCGTTCGATATCGTCGGGGCACCCAGTTATGCATACACGAACATCGGGGTCAATCAGCCGCCGATCGGATACGACCTTGTTCTTCCGGTCAGGATCTCCGGACAGGAGGCGATTCGCGTTGCCCGTCAGCAGGGAACGACCGTTCTCCGTATGATCCCATACTGGTATTATCACTACAAAAGCGGTGGAGAGGCAACCTACAAAGGAAAGAGCGTCTCCTTCGACGATGAAGGATCGGGCTGGATCAATGCGATCAATGATCTCCCGGGACAGTTCGGCGATGTCGTTCCGCAGGAAGCAGAGCTCCCGCAGAATGCCGAGATCATGCCGCCGGTCACCAGTCTGGATCAGGCAAAAGAGCGGATCAGATGCGATCTGATCAAAAAGCTCACCCGCAGAGTCAGAATCAAAACGACTGCTGGAGATGCGATCTTTGCCGAGGAGAAGGACTTTAGGCCGAGCGATGAGAACATCGATCTGGTCTTCAAGAAAGTGTACGTCCCGGTATGGCAGGTACGAGGAAAGAAGGACATCGTGGAAGTGAACGCATACTCCGGCGAGGAGCTGACACTTCCCTCCGATGAAGGCTGCGAAGTGTTCTAAAATGATCTACATTATAGGCGGAGGACCTGCCGGGCGAATGGCGGCACTCCGCCTCGCCGGCGCCGGAAAAGAGGTCACCCTTCTTGAGAGAAAGGCGATCGGCGGAACCTGCATCCATGACGGATGCATGCTCGTCTGCGGGCTGAACGATGTTGCCCGCAGCATCAATACCATATCTTTTTTGAAAAATTCAGGGGTTATCGACGGAAATGCATCCGTCAGGTTCCCGGACGTTATCCAGAAACTCGAAGGAGTCCAGAGGAAACTGGAAACCATCCTCGAACGGGAAACGAAAGCAGCAGGCGTCGTTATCGAATACGACGCGGCGGTCGAGATCCGGGACGGAAAACTGTTTGTGAACGGGGAGCCGCGTAAAGCGGAAAACATCATCATCGCGACCGGAGCCGGCATCCATGTGCCGGACATCCCGGGAAGTTCCCTTTCCGGCACGTACACCGCAAAGACGCTTCGCACGATGCCAACGCTCCCGAAAAAGCTCGCGATCATCGGCGGAGGCATCTCAGCAGCCGAGTTCGCCTACATCTATGCGGCGTTCGGATGTGAAGTGACCATTTTCTGCAGAAGTGTGCTCCTGCCCATCCTCCCGGAAAAGATGATGAAGGCGGCACTCCGCGATCTCGCAAATGTCACTATTCTCTACGGACAGGTCGAGGAGATCCTTGGAAAGGATAAGGTCGAGGGTGTTCGGATGGACGGGAAGGATCTGCCTTTCGATGCGGTGCTTTTCGCGACTGGTATGAAAGCCGAGACCTCGCTCTTTACCGGCATGAAGAAAAATCCGGACGGCTCTATCAAAGTGAATGAAAGGATGGAGACATCGATTCCGGGGATCTATGCCGCAGGCGATGTGACCGGAGCACCGTACTTCACCCCGGTCGCCCGCCTTCAGGGATTTGCGGCCGCGGATTCCATACTAGGACACCCGCGGACCGTAGATCTTGATCAGATCCCGTTCACGATCGTTCTTGGTCTGGACTACACCATCTGTGCTCCGAAAAAAGGAGAGGAGGGCGTAACCTTCTCTTCGCCCAACATCGCCGGACCCGAGTCGTTCTGGCATGTGGCGGACGGATCGGTCGGATCCATGCATCTTACCGTTTCAAAAGAAGACGGACTGATCCTCGGCTTTGCCACCGCAGCGCCTTCTACGAGTATCGTCGGAACGTATCTGGGATATCTGGTCCGTAAAGGGGTGACCGTACATGAGTTCTCTCCCATGCTCGAAGTCCACCCGACCCCCGACGGCATGTATTCGATGATCCGTCTCGCGGATGACGCTTTGAACAGACAGTAGTCGCCTTTATCACGTTATATTAACTATATTTACGTAATATGTCTTCCCTGGCACTATTTGACCCGGAAATTTTCCAGCTGATAAACAAAGAACACAAGCGTCAGGTCGAGGGGCTTGAGCTTATCGCTTCGGAAAATGTCGTCGCACGCGAAGTAATGGAGGCAATGGGAACCATTCTGACCAATAAATATGCAGAAGGTTATCCGGGAAAGCGTTACTACGGCGGCTGCGAATTTCATGATCAGATCGAAAACCTCGCACGCGACAGACTCTGCCAACTTTTCGGTGCAGAACACGCAAACGTCCAGCCCCACTCGGGAAGCCAGGCGAATGAAGCAGTATATCTCTCATGTCTGAAACCGGGAGACAAGATCCTCAGTCAGAGCCTGAATAACGGCGGTCACTTGTCCCACGGCGACCCGGCAAACATGTCCGGAAAATGCTTCGACATCTCCTTTTACGGTGTCGACTTCGATACCGAACGTCTCGACTACGGCGTGATCGAAGAGCTTGCACGGAAAAACAAGCCTGACCTCATCGTCTGCGGAGCATCCGCATACCCGCGTGAGATCGATTTCAAAGCATTCGCAGAGATCGCAGAAGACGTCGGCGCCAGATCGATGGCGGACATCGCCCATATCTCCGGACTCTGCTGCACCGGACTCCACAACTCTCCGGTCGGCGTTACCACCTACACCACCTCGACAACGCATAAAACCCTCCGCGGACCCCGCGGCGGCGTGATCATGTGCAATAAAGAGTATGCAAACTCTATCGACAAGGCGGTTTTCCCGGGAATGCAGGGCGGACCCCTTATGCACGTGATCGCCGCAAAGGCCGTTTGTTTCCGTGAAGCGCTCACCGACGACTACAAAGAATACGCTAAACAGGTCGTCAAAAACTGCAAAGTGCTTGCAGCAACTCTTGAAGACAATAACTTCCGTCTCGTTTCCGGCGGAACCGACAACCACCTCTGTCTGCTTGACCTTTCCGACCACAACATATCCGGCCAGCAGGCGGAAGTCGCTCTTGGAAAAGCAGGCATCACCGTTAACAAAAACACGATCCCAAGACAGGCTCTCTCTCCCTTCGAGACCTCGGGTATCCGGATCGGGACGCCGACCATCACGACCCGCGGTATGAAGGAAGAACAGTGTAAACAGATCGGAGACTGGATCGCCAAGGTCTTAAACCACATCGATGACGAGAAGACGATTGCCGGAGTCAAAGACGAAGTTACGTCGCTTTGCCTGAAGTATCCTCTGTATCCGGAAATTCGGACCTTATAATGGAAGTCAGCATCAAAGGGATCGGCATTGGAGGTGCCAATCCTCCCCGTCTTATGGGGGTACTCAACATCAGTCCAGAGTCCTTCTTCTCGGACTCGTTCACGCCTTACGAACTGGTAACGACCCGTGTCGAGGAGATGCGCCGCGCAGGTGCCGATATCATCGACATAGGTGCACGAAGTACGGCTCTTACGGCGCCGCCGATCACCGTCGCTGAGGAAAAGGAACGGGTCATCCGCACGCTGAAGAATCTGGAAGATTCCGGCGCCGTCTTCTCACTCGATACGATGTATCCCGAGGTTCTCGAGGCGGCACTCAGATACAACATCGACGCGGTGAACGATATCGGCGGACTCTCGAATGTCCGTTACGCAAAAGTTGCGGCGGACAGCGGCCTCCCGATAATCGCCATGACGGCACACAACCGGCCGGGCGATCCGACCAACATTGCCTCCACACATGAAGCTTTAAGAGAGATCATCGTCAGGGCCGAACATTACAACATCGACCAGCTGATCCTGGACCCCGGTATCGGGAAGTGGATCGCAGAACGATCGAGCGAGGCGGACTGGGAACTCTGCCGCAGATTTTCCGAGCTGGACGTATACGGATATCCGCTTCTTGCTGCAGCATCCAGAAAAACGTTCATCGGTGACTGTCTGGATAAGCCGCCGCATGAACGGCTTTACGGCTCCCTCGCCGTCCTTTATGCTCTTCTGGAGGGGGGAGCGGACATCGTGCGGGTCCATGATGTAGGCCCATCAAAGGACATCCTGAAAGTTTTTCAGATGATGCACCCCTAAGGAGAAAAGTATCTATCATCAAAAGGCCCCAAATAGTAGTAACAATGTACTTCCACGCCCTGATTCCGTTCAAACCGGTCAACCCGAAGACCCGGCTTTCATCCGTTCTGTCCCAGGAGGAACGCGAGGAGTTTGCGAGGATAATGCTGGAAGACGTGATCCTCGCAGTCAGAAGGACAGGATGCAGTGCAACGCTCCTTTGCACGTCAAAGTACGAGTGCAGGGATGCCCTCGTGGCAATACGAAAGGAGGGACTCAATGAAGCGATCAACTGGGCCCTTCCGCAGTTCCACTGCCCGGCCCTGATCATCATGTCGGATCTTCCGATGGTGACGCCCGGAAGTCTTCAGCGGGTCATCTCCACCAAAGCGGATATGGCGATCGTGCCGGGTCTCGGCGGCGGGACAAATGTGATATTTGTCAAGAAGCCGGAAAAGTTCCATGTGGAATACTATGGATTCTCGTTCAGGCGGCATCTCCAAATCGCCGAGGAACTCGAACTCACCGTCGAGATCATCGACTCCATGAGAATGTCGACCGACGTGGACGAGCCGGCGGATCTGGTCGAGCTGATGATCCACGGACACGGAAATGCCCGCGAATGGCTGTATGAACACGGATTCTCCCTCTCTGTAGAGGATGGACGGGTGAAGGTCCACCGGGACGGTAAGGAAGTTGTCTGATTTTATCGAAAAAGCCGAGGAGCTTGCCCTCTCCGGAAAGTTTGAGGAGGCTCTCGGAAAATATGACGAGGCAATTGGAGAAGATCCCTCTGATCCCCTCACGTATGTTGGAAAGGCCTCGGTTCTGAAGGCGCTTGGAAGATATGACGAGTGTATAGAGTGTATGGATACTGCCGTCCGAATCATTCCGGAGTGGAAGGGAACAGATCCAGAACGGATCCCGGCGTTTACTTCGATGCTGCTCGTACTGAAAGCCGAGGCACAGTTATACGCCGAGAAACCAAACGAGGCGCTTGTCACGGTGGACGAGGCGGATGAAATCAGAACAGCGGACGCCGCATCCCTCGTCGTACGTGCCCAGGCGTATGCCCAGCTGCAAAACTACGAAGCGGCCGGCAACTGTCTGTACCGTGCGGAGGAGTGGTGTTTTCTGCATGACGACGCAATGCTGACCCAGATCTGGCTTTCAAAAGTTCATCTGGCAAAAGAGGCAGGCAAACCCTTTGTTCCGCCGTATGCCTCCGAGGTGTACAAATCCGGAAACTGGCGAACACCTGTTGGAACGGCCGAGGAGCTTTTCGAGCGGGGAAATAATCTCCGCAGCGAAGGTCTGCTGTACGACGCCCTCAGATATTATGACGCCTGTCTTGCGGCCGAACCCAAAAATAAGGCACTTGTTCTGTTCTTCAGGGGAATCATCTTTGAACAGCTGAAAAACTTTGGCGAAGCATATTCCATGTATTCGGATGCCTTGGCAGCCGGACCAGCGCCAGAGGATGAAATGAAGATCCGAGTAAGATGGGCAAACGCGAAAAGCCGGCGGATCTGAATACTCTTTTTTTATAATCGGTTTGAAAACAGAATCTGATAATTCATAAAATAGGAGTTACGCGGTGTGCTCTCAATCCAATTCGTGAAGGGTATTACTGGGTGTGGACACATGAGATAAAACCAACCGCGAATCGGCGCGAATCCGCCCTTCGGGCGAAGCGAATCGGATTTGCTGACCCTCACTCTCGCTCGTTGGGCCTGGTCGCAAATCAAAGATTTGCTCCGCTAAGGTCGTCGACTTCGTCGCCAACCCGCCGACCCAACGGCTCGTCCCTTCATCGGGATCGTTCGGGCAAATCCTGTCGGTGCCCCGGCACCTCCAGTGAGGGAGAGATTCATTGAGCAGTCCTTAATCTGAAAAATATCCACTGTACTGACAATCACGATATAAGATCAAGAGAAATATCAATAATAGGAGCCGCTGGGGCGGCGACAGGATTTGCCCGAACGGTCCCGATGAAGGGATGAGCAAGACAGCGAAGCTGGATTGCGAAAGTGAGGATCAGCAAATCCGATTCCGGGAGCAAGCCAAAGGCTTGCGGGATTCGCGCCGATTCGCGGTTGGTCTTTTCTCACGTGTCCACACTTATGCCACTCACGAAATCGAAGTACATCTCATAAGATCTTCAGTTTTTTTCCGGTTAAGATCGCACCGCGTAAGTCCTATTAAAAAAACGAAACGCCCAAGTCGGAATTCGAATCCGAGTCGCAGCCGTGACAGGGCTGCATGATAGGCCACTACACTACTTGGGCAACAAACCGCACGTCAATCCCGCACAATCAAAACGAAAGAAGAAGCGCCCAAGTCGGAATTCGAATCCGAGTCGCAGCCGTGACAGGGCTGCATGATAGGCCACTACACTACTTGGGCATTGATTGCGTCTTGAAAATGGTCCCGACTCCCGGATTCGAACCGGGGACATCGCGGTAGCCGCGCAGTACGCCCGCAGGCGTTAATTTCTTTCTACAGCCGCGCACTCTACCATCTGAGTTAAGTCGGGATTGACTGCTTTAACTAGAAGGATCTGTAAAAATATAAACATACCGATTTGGAAAACCCGGCAGCCGACGAACATGGACATAAATAACCTGATATGTAAGAAAAGTAAGAATTACTGAAACGATAAGAACCATGAAAAACAGGGAGGGATTTTCCGTAATCGGGTGCATGAAATGCAGAAGGAGGATAGTCGCCGACCTTTCCTATGCTACCAAAACCTGCATCTGCGGGAACAAAATCGATCTTACACAAACAAAACTGCTTGCCGTGTGCGAATCGGCAGATGAAGCAGGCGAACTTCTCAGACGCATGCAGACAGCGAAAAACTCGGGCTTCACGTCTGCGAATAAGATCGGCGGATCGTTAGAAAAAAAGAGTTAGTCAAAGGGTATTGCTTCAAGAGTCGAAGCAAGTTCCCATATCCTGGTCCGTGCATGGATCGGCATATTCGAGTCATTGCTGACCTCATCAATCATGGACAAGGCACTTGCGGCTCTTAGACCGATCGTTTTCTTCTCATCCTGGAGAACCTTCATCGTTTCATCGGCCACGCGGCGGATATTCCGCGGAATCGTTGAATCTTCACTCATTGCATGCAGCATCATAATGCACTGCTTGATCATATCTTCCGGATTTGCCATATTTAGCTCCCAACCCCAAAATCTGTAACTCATGTTAAACCTCCGCAAAAATAAAGACTCCCTTTATTCTTGAGACATTATATACTCTGAAAACCAATTTGTACAGAAGAGAAAAACAGCCATGACGAAAAAACCCGAGGATATAATGACGGAGTATCTCCTAAACGGCGCGAAAATGCTCTCGGAACTCTGTCCCAAATGCGAGGCCCCTCTATTTGATGTGAAGGGAAAGAAGATGTGCGTGGTCTGTGCCAATACTCCAACTGAAGATACAGCGCAAAAGGAAACCGCGGAAAAGATCCAGATGATCGTGCCTAAATATGCCGCCGCCGATCAGACCCCGTCACCTGCTCCGAAAAACATTCTCGAAAGCCTTGATGCGCTGATTCTCCAGCTTTGCACCCGTGCCGCCGCCGAAACCGAACCGGAACGCTGCCGGACCTTAATCGAGTGCATTAGGACCGCCGCGGAAGCAAAAACCATACTCTCGAGATAATGAAAGTCGTCGGCGTTGTCGGGTATCCCGCGAGCGGGAAGGGGGAGTTTTCCGTGATCGCGGGGCAACTTGGTATCCCCGTCGTGGTCATGGGGGATATGATCCGGAGAAAGGTCATCGAAAACGGACTGGAACTAACGGACGAGAACATCGGAGCAGCCGCACGAAACCTTCGTGCCGAACTCGGTATGGACGCGGTCGCGATATTAACGGCAGAGGAGATCGCAAAAATCAACCCGAACATTGTCGTCATCGACGGGATAAGAGGGGACGCCGAGGTTACCTACTTCAAATCCGTCTTCAGCGACTTTTCGCTTCTGGCAATCACGGCAAGTTTTGAGACGCGCCTTCTCAGGATGAAAAACCGCGGGAGAAGCGATGATACGACAACGCCCGAGACACTTCGCTCACGCGACGAACGCGAGGAGTCGTTTGGACTTAGCCGAGCCGTCGCTCTTGCGGATATGCGGATCGAAAACGAGTCGAGCCGCGAGGAGTTTGCCGCACGGATCCGGGATTATCTGGAGAGCCTTGCATGAAAATCTTCTTTGCCTCCTCTTCAAAAGTCTGGGAAGATCCGGAATGGGTCTCAGAGATCCCCGAGGTCGGGTTCGACGGCTGGGAGATATCGGCTGACGGAAACTACCGGCTGGATAAACCGGAGACGTTTTCCGCAGTCAAACGGGTTATCGATGAAAACGGACTTGACGTCTCCGTGCATGCCCCGTTCAGTGATCTGAATCCTGCATCCATCAATATGCCCATTTGGGAAGAAACAGTTCGACAGTTCACCGTCTGCATCGAACAGGCCGCAGAGCTCACGGACACAGTGGTCCTCCACCCGGGGTATCTCTCCCCTGTGAGCAGATTCGACGAAGCTTCCGCATGGAACAATCACAAACAAGCATGTATCCGGCTCGGAGAAACCGCACAGCGTGTGGGTATTACCGCGTGTCTGGAAAATATGCCGAACCTCGACGACTTTTTCTGCCGTGATCCCTACGAACAGGAAGGATTCGTCGACGGTGTGCCGGGGATGGGACTCGTGCTGGATATCGGGCACGCCAACACAACCGGCAATCTGGATGAATTCTGTAAAATCATCCTGCCAAAAGCCCACCACCTTCACATCCACGACAATCATGGAAAATACGATGAACACCTCCCTCTTGGTGGGGGCACGATAAACTGGGATAAGATCATGCCGAGAATAGTCAAGGAATACAAAGGAAAAATCATCGTCGTCGAGGGACGCAACCCGAAAGAGGGAAAGAAAAGCCTCGAATTTTTACGGAAGTGGATCTAAATGGCCGGTGAAACACTCTTCGTGCATTTTCTCGGGACCGCGGGGGCGCTGCCAACGCCGCTTCGAAATCCGTCCTGCATAATGATCAGGCGCGGATCCGACACCCTGCTTTTTGACTGCGGGGAGGGAGCCCAGCAGCAGATGATGCGGCTGAAGACCGGGTTTACGGTAAATGCCGTTTTTATCACCCACTGGCACGCCGACCATTATCTGGGAATATTCGGGCTCATCGAGACGATGGCGTTCAACGGCAGGACCGAACCGCTGACGCTTTACGGACCGCGGGGTATCGACTGGTTTGTAAATATCATCCATCAGCTGACCCCGAAAATCCCGTTCACGCTCTCGGCAATCGAGGTGTCCGACGGAGATGTAATAATGTTCGACGGATACTCGGTCGTCGCATTCAGAACCTTCCATGGGATGGAAAGCATCGGATACGTTCTGGAAGAGGATATGCGGCCCGGCAGATTCGACCGGGAAGGAGCGATTTCCTTGGGCGTGAAACCCGGACCGATGTTTGGTAAACTCCAGAGAGGGAGCCCGGTCACCATCCTCAGGGGTGACGAAGAGGTGACCATTACCCCGGAGATGGTCATGGGAGAGAGACGGCGCGGGCGAAAAGTTGTGTACACCGGAGATACACGGCCGGTAAAAAATCAGCCGGAGCTTTTAGCAAATGCAGATCTTCTGATCCATGAAGCGACCTTCGATGAAGAGGAAGGGAGCGAACGGGCAAAAGAGGCCTGGCACTCTACCGCATGTGAAGCCGGGCAGGTGGCCGCTCTTGTGAAACCGAAAATTCTGGCCCTTGTACATTTCAGTTCACGCTACATTACTGCGGCAAGCCACATCAAAGATGCAAAAGAGTATTTCAGCGGTGAAATTATTGCACCAAATGACCTGACAACGGTGGAAATTCCCTACAGTGATGAATGAGCCTCTACGCTCTCTCACTGAAAAGATGCCGTATTCCCAATCTACTTAAGAAGGTGCGATAAAACAATAGAGTAAGCGACAGGCCATGCCAGAACCGGACAGCAAAGAACCCCTGAATATCTACTCAAAAAAAGGCACTGTGATCACGGTACGCAGTCCGATACGAAATCGGATCCTCTACCTATTGGCAGAGGAGGGACCGGTCTCTTTTACCAGAATTATGGAGTACACGGGTCTTTCCAAATCCACGGTATCCGGATACGTCAACACTCTGGAAATGAAAGGTCTGATCTCAGTGAGAACAGATCCACGGGATGCAAGAAAAAAAACCTATCAAATAACCGCATCGCATATCGGGAATATCACGCCAAGCGTACAGACCGGGACTTCGGATTTTCGTGAACTCATCAGACAGGCATATGCAAAATACGATAAAATCGATTATAAAGAAATCATCCCACATATCATTAAAGTAGCCCTCAGCGAAGCCGGAATCAACATAGATCCGGTTATCATGCGCGGAGGAGAAATCCTGGGGCAGGCGGTCGCCGTGTATCTGGTGGCCGACACTCTGGACAAAACACTGGCAAACATCACCGAGTTCTGGAAACATTACGGGTTTGGCGAGGTGAGGATTAGGTCAACCGATCCGCTGCAGATCGAAGTGTATCACTGTTATGAATGTATGATCATGCCGTCCGATTCCGGAAAAAGCTGTGCGATCTCCTGCGGAATGCTCAAAGCGATTTTTTCCGCATACTATAATGAAAAAGTCAATGTGGAGGAGACCCAGTGCATGACCGAAGGGCATGACTGCTGTTGTATGAAAATCATCAGACCCTGAATTTGACAGTTAGAGGAAATACCTCATAATGAATACCCCAATATTTTTTCAAAAGCCTTGATAAAAGCTCTCGTGAGTTACTTACTTTCCAGAATATATCTTCACTATTCCATATATTTTTTGATTAATGGGGTGCGGGAGGGCGACTCCGGCGCGGAGCCCGACGCGGTGGGAATATCCTATCTACCATGGCCCTATATGTTTCCGTGTAGTTCTATGGTGATGGAATATTCAGATATTACGTACGCAGTGTTGAGGTGTAGATTCAATTCGGGAAGCATGAGACTGAGATCTATACTCCCAAGCCACTTCCCTTCAAAATACATCTCATACCTCCTCATCCCTTCCATTCTGACTATTCAACGACAGATTAGCTAAGCAGAACTTGAACATGAGCCTTCGACATAAGATATTCCCACCGCGTCGGGCTCCGCGCCGGAGTCGCCCTCCCGCACCCCAAAATCAGAAAAAAGGAAAGATAGGCGGGAGAAGTATATTTGCCAACTGTCAAATTCAGGATCAGACAGGAATATCTGTAAACCCCTCACCTGCAAGATACTTTTTTGTGACGGGATCTTTTCTGTTTAACTGAGTCTTTATGGAAAAATAGATTGGTAACGGGGCTTTACAACCCTGTCAATGATCATTCTGCAGATTTACCGACGGCGCGAGCCGATGAAAGCAGCGATTCCAGCAACTGAGAGACCAAGAATGATTCCTGCGATCGGAACCGGGCTTTCAGCTGGCACCGAATCATCAGTGATCTCGACCAAATATCCGTCGGGCGATCCGGTGAGATAACTCCACCCGGACATAACAACGCTGCCGGATGAAACCTGAGCGACCGAGTTGAACTGACCAGTCACTTCAGGATAAACAACCTGAAGCAAGGCTCCAGCCGGTGTAAGGGTCATCCAGAGAGGAGCGTTCCAGCCGGTACCAGCGATCAGGTAATCGTCACCGAGTTTCGCAACGCCGTAGGGAACAGCTCCACGGAACTCCTTTTCCCACGTAACCGTTCCGTCGGATGAGATCATTGAGGCCCAGATAATGCCAAAAGCGGTGGAGAGATTATACGGAGCCGTAGTACCGGTAACGAAGTACCCTCCGTCTTCTCCCTCGCAAAGGGCATACGCAGTGCTTCCGGGGCCGTAATACTCAGGCTCTGTACTGGTGGTTTTTATGACTGTATTCCAGACGACCGTTCCTCCGTCTTTAATTTTCATGATCCAGGCTTCATCGCTGACGGCAGATACATTGGACGTTGCCCCGCCAACCAGAACATAATCCCCGCCACTCTTCATCATTGAAACGGGGATCCTGCCTTCCGGAAGGGAGAGCTGATCGTTTGCGGGAGTACCGTCACTCAACAAAAAACTCTGGGTAAAGCCAGTGTCGGTTTCCCAGAACCAGCCGGCAAATTTGATCGTATTGCCATTGATCACAACCGGCTGAACCCCTGCGCCAACGCCGGTCAGTGGAATTTCATAGATGATCTTTCCGGTCTGATCCGCACGGCAGAGATAGGTGTCGGTATCGAGCGAGGTCACGTACACGCAGCCGCCGTCCGACAAGGTCGTGATTAAACGGAACTCGGAGCCGGTGACGTTGGTTGACCAGATTGCATTTCCTTTCGCATCGGATTTTACCAGAGACAAAATATCATCGTGGATAATACCGAGATAATATCCACCATCATTCGCTGCTGAAACGGACAGGATATCCGTGTAGTAATCTCCGAGATGATAGGTCTCATTCAGAGTTTCGGTGACCACCGCCTGACCTGCACCGCAGAAAAGCACTGCTGCAAGAAGGAGGAGGAGACCCGTATGTATGCGTCGGGACATATGAGTATATTTCACATTCCTTGTTAGTATCTTTTGTCGTTGTCCCTGCATTACACCCCCTTCATTAATGATAATAGAGAACAAACCTTAACTCCGCGTGAAAGCAGAATTCGACGGAACCCAGGTAATCGCCTCATCCGAAGCTCTCTCCCTGTACGAGCAGAGCGGCTATGGACGGCCGGACAAATCAGGAGTCCTCCGTCTCGACCCCAAAGAAGCCCTCTATCTGATGGCACGGGGTAAAATCGAGATCCCCGGACTCTCCTTTGATCAACTCCTGGCCGAATGCGCGAAAAAACCCGGCTTTTTACGAAACTTCGTTGTATACAGAGACATCAGGGAACGCGGGTATGTCGTGACCACCGGTCCGCAGGACTTCCGCGTCTTCCCACGCGGCCTTCGACCCGGAAAAGGTCAGTCCCGGTATCTTATGCGCGTCCTCTCTGAAAGAGACATGGTCGATCTCGCCGCAGTCATCAAAGATGCAGCAGCATCGGCAAACATGCGCAAACAGTTTGTTTTGGCCGTGCTGGACGACGAACATGAACTCACATATTACGAGGTAAGAATCGGTACACCCAAACCCATTGAACAATCCGAACTCCCAAGCGGGATCCATGCAAAGATCGCCGGTATCCCCTCGTATGTGACGGAAGAAGGAAACGGCATCACCGAGACGCTGAAAAATCTCTGGCTTGGAACGATGCTGGACGGGGTCAGATTGTTCCTCTCACCTCTCGAAACCGCATGGCTTTTGGAAAGCGGACATCTTGAAACGGAACCGTTCATGACCGCGGAAGAATACATCAGTCTCGCCGCATCAGCCGACGCTGAGTTCATGGAAAAACTCATCCTGTACCGGTATCTGAAAGATCTCGGATTTTTCCCAAGATCCGGATACAAATACGGTCACCACTTCCGCGTGTACACACAAAGCGGCAAACACTCCGAGATGCTGGCACATGCCGTGCCTTTTGGAACACTCATGTCCATGAGTGCGATATCCAGATCCGTCCGTTTGGCTCACAGCGTCAGGAAAAAGATGCTTTTTGCCTCCATCTCCGGAACAGAGATCACCGAAGTCGAATTCGCCAGAATGAAAATGTGATGTGAAACATATGGCAGAACAAATAAACCCCTGGTCAAGCACACCGAAAGTCGATATCAACAGGCTCTTTGAAGAGTTCGGGATCGAATCGTTTGCTGCCCAGAAACAACTTCTGGAAGATCAGCCGGTCTTCATCAGAAGAGACATCGTTGCCGGACACCGCGGCTACGAGGCGATATCCGAAGCAATACGAATGAAAAAACCCTTCCATGTCCTGACCGGATTCATGCCCTCGGGACATCCCCACTTCGGACACCTGATGGTGATGAAAGAGGTCGTCTGGCATATCAATCAGGGCGGACGCGGGTTCATTTCGATGGCGGACAGAGAAGCCCACGCCGTTCGAGGCCTCTCCTGGGACGTCTGCGACACATACGCCCGCGAATATATGGAATGCCTCTATGCTCTCGGATTTAAAGGAGAGATCTACTCCCAGCGGAAAAATAATCCCCTCAAAGATCTGGCCTTCGAAGCGGCGACAAAAATAAACTTCTCCGAACTCTCGGCAATATACGGATTCGGGCCGGAGACGGAGCTGGCTCACGCAATGAGCGTTGCCATGCAGGTGGGAGATATCCTCTACCCTCAGCTTGTCGGCGGGGCAGCCCCAACGATCGTTCCGGTTGGAATCGATCAGGATCCGCATATTCGGCTGACACGCGATGTCACCAAAGCCCTGCGGATGTTCCTTGTCGAAGACCGGGGATCCCACATCAGCATCCGGGTGAAAAAAGCAACGCCGGAAGCAATCGATGCGGTCGCAAAACGCTTCAAAGGCGCAAAAAAATACGAAGGACACATCGATCTTCCGGCAGGATATACCGTTGCCGCGGTCGATGAAATCGTCAGGTCCGTCGAGCAGGAGTTCGGCGGCTTTGGTTTCATGCTTCCTTCTTCCACCTATCACAGTTTCCTGCAGGGCCTGCAGGGCGGAAAGATGTCGTCATCGGTCCCGGAAAGTCTTGTCTGGTTCGACGACACGGAAAATGATGCGAAAAAGAAGATCATGGGTGCCCTTACCGGCGGCAGACAGACGCTGGAAGAGCAGAAACAACTCGGCGGCGAACCGGAGAAGTGCTCGATCTATCAGCTCAACAAATTCCATATGCAGGAAGATGACAAGGAACTCGCAAAGATGTGCGAAGCCTGTAAAGCGGGCGAGCTGATGTGCGGAACCTGCAAGAAGGAAACACTGGAACGTGTTCTCACCTTCCTCAAAGAATTCAAAGAAAAACGCGATGAAGTATCTCACATGGTGGAGTGGTAACGTATGGATCTCACAATAAATGAGAAAAGGGTTCTTGCAGCCCTGATCGGATCCGGGCCTAAGGCTGCGGAAATACTCGCAGAAAAGATGGACGCTGCGCTTGAATCAGTGATTCAGTGGGCCCACCTCTGCGCGGACAAGGGTCTTGTCACCCTCGAAAAAACAGTCACCGAACAGGCAAAACTCACGGAAGAAGGAGAAAAATATGCGAAAGAGGGACTGCCGGAACGCCAGATCCTAAATAGCATAGACGGCTCCATCCCAATGAGTGAACTGACCAAAAACCCGCTTTCCAAGATCGCGATTGGATGGCTGAGAAAGAAGAACTGGGTCACGATCAAAGACGGTATCGTTTTCGTTAACGAAAATACAGCCGTCGGCGAGGATGAACTGGCACTGAAAAACCCGGTTCCGGGCACACCGGCCTGCAAAGAACTTGCAAAACGCGGCCTGGTGGAGGTCGTCGAAAAGACCTCCTGGAAGATCGCGCTGACCACGGACGGAGAAAAAATCGCCAAAGACGGCCTTGATCTGAGAGAAGAGGTTGCCACTCTTACGCGTGAACAGATCCTCTCGGGCGAGTGGAAAAGCCTGCCGCTTCGAAAATACAGTATCGACAAACTCCCGAAAAAGATCTACGGCGGCCGGGTCCACCCGAACCAGCAGATCCTGGATGAGATCCGCGATCTCCTCTTCGAGATGGGATTCACCGAGTTCCACGGGTCGATCGTCCAGAACTCATTCTGGAACTTCGATTCCCTTTACCAGCCGCAGGATCACCCGGCACGCGAGATGCAGGACACGTTCCACCTGGCTGAGGAACTCCCGCTTCCAAACGGATGGGAAAAGATCAGGGATATCCACAAATTCGGCGGAGACACCGGTTCGACCGGCTGGGGCGGAGAGTGGAGCCCGGAGGTCGGAAAGAAATGTGTTCTGAGAACGCACTCCACCTCGCTTTCGATCCAGTACCTCGCCGAGCACCCGAACCCGCCGCTGAAGGCATTTTCCATCTCCCGTGTCTACCGCCGGGAGACGATCGACCCGACCCATCTGCCGGAGTTCGAACAGCTGGAAGGTATCGTGATGGACAAGGATCTGCACTTCGGTCACCTGCTCGGATTTTTTAAGGAGTTCTTCGGCAGAATGGGATTCGAAGAGGTCAGGTTCCGCCCGGGATACTTCCCCTACACCGAACCGTCTGTCGAACCTGAGGTCTGGGTCGACGGGCTTGGCTGGGTCGAGCTTGGCGGGGCGGGCATCTTCCGAAAAGAAGTCACTGCACCATGGGGAATCGACTGCCCGGTCCTCGCCTGGGGACTCGGGGTCTCCCGTGTATCCATGCTGAGAATGGGTCTTAAAGACCTGCGCCAGCTGTATAAGAGTGATATCGACTGGATACGCGCAAGCCCGGTAAGGAGGAGCTAAAAATGCCGATCGTAAAACTCAATAATGAATATCTGACCCGTCTGACTGGTACGGATATAGAAACGATCCGTTCCAGTCTTCCTATGATGGGGTCCGAGGTGGAACGCGAGGAGGAGAAACAGACGGATGTCCAGTTCTTCCCGAACCGTCCGGATCTGTACAGCGCCGAAGGCACGGCCCGTGCTCTCCGCGGATATCTGGGAATTGAAACTGGCCTGCCGACCTACGAAGTCAAGCCGTCGGGGATATCCTTCAGCGTGGATCCAAAGCTGGCAAACATCCGGCCGTATCTTGGCTCTGCCGTTATCAGAAATGTCCATATGGACAATGCGATGATCGAATCCCTGATGGGTCTGCAGGAATCTCTCCACTGGGCAGTCGGACGCGGCCGCAAGAAGGTTGCGATCGGCGTGCATGATCTCGATAAGATCGAAGGACCGTTCTCCTATATCGCGGCGGATCGGAAAACAACATTCGTGCCGCTCGATTACGATGTGGAAATGACGATGGAAGAGATCCTTGCCGAGCACCCGAAAGGGAAAGCCTATGCTAGAATCGTGGAAGAGTTCGAGAGATTCCCGCTGATCACCGATGCAAAAGGCAGAGTCTGCTCCTTCCCCCCGATCATTAACGGCGAGCTGACCAGAGTTACGGAGGATACACAGAATATTCTTCTGGATGTCACCGGAATCGAACCGCGTGCCGTGAGTGTAGCTGTGAAAATCCTTTGTGCCGCATTCGTCGAGATGGGAGCGGAGATCGAATCGGTGGAGATCGACGGTGTCGTCTCACCCGATCTTCGTCCGGAAAAACGGACCGTTTCCGTCTCGGAATGCAGCAAACTCACCGGCATTCCGATGACTGCATCCCAGATGACCGAACTTCTTATGAAGATGCGATTTGGCGCCGAAGTGATCGATGAGGATACCGTTTCCGTCGATATCCCCTGTTATCGGGCCGACATCATGCACGATCATGATGTGTATGAAGACGCGGCGATCGCCTACGGATACGATAAGATCGAGACAAGCCTGCCGCCGAGTTTCACTGTCGGAAAGCCGCACCCGGTCCAGAAACTCTACAGTCTCGTCAGAAATATTATGGTCGGACTGTCGTATATCGAGAACACGCCGTTCACGCTGACAAGCGGGGATGTCTCCTACAGTCTGATGCACAGACCGGAGAACCCGGCAGCTCTGCACGTTCTTCACCCGATCAGCGAGGATCAGACGATCATCCGAACCGACATCCTGCCGCTTCTGATGGAGTCGCTCTCGATCAACCGTTCCCGCGAACTTCCGCAGAAGATCTTTGCATGCGGCGACGTAGTGGAAAATCTGGTCACCTATCCGAAGATGGCGGCGGCATCTATCCACACGTCTGCGGACTTCTCGGAGATTTACGCAGTGATGGATGCATTCTGCAGAATGATGTCGATCGAATATGAGGTGCGGGATTCTGCAGATGATGCATTTATTCCCGGAAGACGCGGCGATATCTATGTATCAGGCGAGAAGATAGGCGTCTTCGGCGAGATCAATCCGGATGTTCTCGTCGGATTCGGACTTGAACATCAGGCGGTCGCTTTCGAGATCGACCTGAGAGGGTTCGTCTCAAACGAATAACCGCTCAAAACAGGAATCACCCCTTTTTTTATCCCGCATCTGAACCGGTAGATACGGATCCGGGATATCAACTCATAATTTATTTACTTATGTAAGTTAAACCACAAGTAACAATGAAACAGGTACGAATATTTCTGATTTTCCTGCTGGCCCTTGCCGTATTTTCCGGCTCTGCCCTTGGATGGACCCCGGTAACCATCACCGACGACTCAGGCTTTGAATCGATAATAGAGAGTCAGCCCGAGACGATCGTCTCTCTTGCCCCGACAAACACGGAGATTATCTTTGCTCTCGGACTTGGGGACAAGGTGGTGGGCGTCACTGAATACTGCAACTATCCGGAAGAAGCCCTGACAAAACCGAAAATGGGTGGATATTCTACAATTAACGTGGAAAAAATCGTTGCAGCAAATCCGGATATCATCTTTGCCAACCCGAAAAACGGACAGGAAAATATAGATTCTCTCCGCCAGCTTGGATACAAGGTCATCGTAATTCAGTCTGACAGCGTAGCGGGAACCTATGATGCGATCCGGATGATCGGAACCTGCACCGGTACAACCACCGAAGCGGATTCAATCATATCCGACATGCAGACCCGTATCCAGGCAATAACGGATAAACTTACAGATATTACGGTAAGACCAACGGTTATGCACGCAATGAGTGTTGAGTCGTTTTGGGTTTCGGGAAATAATACATTTCAGAACGAACTGATCACGCTTGCCGGCGGAACTAATGCCTTTTCTGACGTAGATGGCTGGGGCGTGGTCACGCTCGAAAAACTGCTCACAACCGATCCGGAGATCATTCTGGTTGATTCCGGTTCAAAGATGGGAACTATCGGTGAAAACACACTGCAGAAAGCGTTCCTAACCGAACCGCAGCTCAGCGGGATTACTGCAGTAAAGAATAATGCAGTCTATGTTATGGATTCGGATACCTTCGATAGAGGGGGACCGAGGATCGTTATTTCCTTAGAGCAGCTTGCCCAGATCCTCCATCCGGAGATCTTCGGCGAGTATGCCGAACCCGGATCGACCGCGGCTTCCCCCGGGTTTGGTACGGTCCTGATCATTGCCGGACTTATCGGCGGTCTCTTTGTCTGCAGGCGGATCTAATCTTCCTGGTTTATCCCCAGTTTCTTTTTTTATCCCTATGCCGATTTTGTGAGAGAGAAAGGCCTGACACTTCAGCGGATGCAGAAACATATTATAAAGCAATATATATGTAAGTAAAATAAATTTTATTAAGGAAAGACATTTATGTTATATATTTTCCATGCCGGAAGATGATCATGAAACCGAAAATATCCCTCATATTAATTGTACTGCTTCTCTCTCTCATTACTGTGTGCGGTACATCTTCGGCTTCATCCCCAGATGTTGATGAAGCTATACAAAGTGCACTTGATTACATTGCTGCCTCACAATTCCCAGACGGAGGTTTTGCGGAACCCAGCATGGTAGAAGGATCGATCGGCACCACATGGTTTGCCGTCACGGCAATTTCTTCAGCAGGAGAAGACCCGCAAACCTGGAGAGTGAATGAAAATTCCCCCCTCGATTACTGGAATTCAATTAAGGATGACGCGGATGGAACGGGAGAGATGGCAAAGAAAATCACCTATCTTGTTCAGTTCGGAGTAGACCCTCACGATTATAACGGCCATAACTATGTGACCGATCTAAAGTCAAAGGTAAAATCCAGCGGAGAAATCGGCGACTTCATCTATACAACCTACTGGGGTATCTTCGGACTTGTTGCCACCGGTGAAGATGTCAGCACATCTGTTGCGTGGTTAAAACAACAGCAGCAGGATGACGGAGGATTTGCCTGGGCTGAAGGCGGTGTTTCTGACAGTGACGACACAGCAGCATCGATAATGGCACTCATAGCTGGGGGAGTGAGCCCGAATGATCCGGTCATCACCAATGCAATCCAATATCTTCGTGATGTTCAGGAGCCTACTGGAGGATTCAACTACGGCTATTATTCTGAGAGCAACCTTGCTTCAACGGCATGGGTAATTCAGGCACTCGCAGCCTGCGGAGTTGACCCTCTGACAGTTACCAATAATGGAAACAATCCGATTGATTATCTCCTCTCTCTCCAGCAGGCTGACGGTTCATTCAAATATACCGAATATGTTGTAGACAGCCCGGTAAGTATGACGGCTCGCGCGGTGACTGCCTTGAGTGGTAAATCCTACCCGATCATGCCGCTCCAGACGGGATATGATATTAGAAGCAGTACGTATGCGGATGTAATATCCAAAACACCCGTGCCGACCGCATCTCCTGAAACTACACCTACCCCGACATCCACAAAACCAACCGGAAAATGGAATCCGGTCACAATTACCGATGACTACGGTTACACAGTAACTATTACCGAGGAACCATCACGAATCATATCGCTTGCTCCGGCTAATACCGAAATTTTGTTTGCGCTTGGTCTTAATGACTCAATCATCGGCGTAACCGAATATTGCAACTATCCTGAGGAGGCAGCAACAAAACCCATTATTGGCGGTTATACCACGGTGAACGTTGAACGTGTGATTACCCAGGACCCTGATCTCATCTTTGCCTATTATGGGAACGGGGAAGACCTGATAAATCATCTGAGAAATCTTGGATATCCTGTTATCACACTGAACTCGGACAGTATCGACGGCACGCTGCATGACATAGAAATTGTCGGGCAGGCAACCGGAAAAACGACAGAAGCTCAAGAACTTGTTGACAATATGCAAGGCCGAATAGAGGACGTAAAAGAAAAACTGAAGAACGTTACAACTGCACCGCGGACGATTCACTGTATGTGGACGGATCCGTTATGGGTCTCGGGAAACAACACGTTTCAGGATGAGATGATCAAAATCGCCGGCGGCACTAATGCATTCAATGATGTTGAAGGTTGGGGTGTAGTAACACTGGAAAAACTTCTGACCACGGATCCGGAGATCATTATTGTTGATTCCGGTATGGGAATGGGAGAAGGAGGTACTGACATTCTGAAAAATTACTTTGAGGAGGAAGCAAGGCTGCAGACCCTTTCAGCAGTGAAAAATAATCAGGTTTATGTAATAAATGCAGATATTATGGACCGAGGAGGCCCTCGAATTGTAGATTGTATTGAGACACTGGCTAAAATTGAGCACCCGGAACTTTTTGGCGCGCAGGAAGATAATACATCATCCGCGTCATCACCCGGATTTTCGATTATTATAACATGTGCAGCAGTTTGCGGAATATTTTTCTTCCGAAAAAGGTGATTCGTGCAGAAAATATATACAATTATTTTTAAGATTATTTCACACCCCATAAGTTAATTTTTTGTCATTATATAAATTTAAATTTCTTTTAAAATAATTATTTTAATATAATATCAATTAAGTACACTTCAACATACTGAGTTGATGTGTATGAAAAAAATGCGTGAATTTCTCTATTTGTTGTTTATCATCGTCCTGATGATATGTACTATTGGCGTTGCATCTGCAGATGAACCAACAGGGCCAACGTCAGATAATGTCAGGATGCATATCTCTGTTGATGGAGGCATCGACAGTACATCTGCTGTACATGACAACAGATTGTTTATTGCAAACTGGAAAAGTATGGACTTCTCCACCACAAATGCGATGGGAGTTTTCTGTTTTGATTTAACCAATGGAGACCTGATATGGTTCCGGTCCATCGGGGAAGTGTTGTCCGAAATAACGGTTGCAGATGGACAAGTCTTTGCTGGTACAAAATCAGGAGCATTGTTTTGTCTTGATGAAGATACAGGAAATACTGTGTGGAGTGTGACCGGCATTACAGCCGGATATTGGGGTCTGACAGGGGCCCCTCTCGTGAATGATGGTGTGGTCTATGTTACGAGCCCTACGAAGCACCAGCTTATGGGATATGACACCAGAAATGGCAATCTTGTTTTTCAACGCGGGCTTGGGTCAAGCGGGGGAATTATCTTTACCTCACCAACACTTTCATCCTCAAACAATCTGCTTGTGATGGATGATACCGGAATTCTTGAAATATCTCCGGCAAACGATCTGGTTAATTCCTACACACTCCCATCAGCCATTACAACCGGCAGTTCGATCGTGGCACACGGGAACGCAGTTTATCTTAATGCAAACGGCATTCTGTACCGAATAAACACGATCGGAGAATGGACCGAGGCATGGAATGTCTCCACGCTCACTTCGACCACACCTGTCGTAACCGACTCGGCCGTATATGTTTCCCAGGGAGGGACCCTGGCAGCATATGATATTACTTCAGGAGAGGCACTTGATGGATTTACTACGCATGTAAGCGGAGGATCCAGCAGCTATCTCAATCCAGTGCTTGCGGGAAATACAATTTATTATGCAATGAATGCACATTGCGGAAAAGTTTTTGCAATAAATGCAACAACAGGGGCAGAAGAATGGAACTTCAGTCTTCCGGAGAGCGGAAATCCTGGAGAAGACTACACATTCTTTGCATCCTCTCCAGTAGTGTACGGTGAAAATCTGTTCATCGGTTCAGAAGGAGCTGGATTTTATGTCATTGGAGAGGGGGATCTTATCGAAATCGACAAAACAAATGCCGCTGATCAGCCATATGTTCCCCCCGCCCCAATGACAGTGCTCTACGAGGGAACAGTACGTCTGGTGAATACCTCGGAAGGAGTGACGGTTAAAGATGCGCTCGATGCGGCAGTGTCGGCAGGAGGGTTCACCTATAATCTCACCGAATATGATACGATAAAAGACATCAATGGAATAGAAAATGCAGAGGACTGGTCGCATTCGTGGATGACCACATACTACAACAATAACGAAATACCGGTTTACAGCGTGCTTGACCCGGTAGTCGCCGGAGCCACCATTTCACTTCATTATGATGAGCTTGATGCATCGTGGAATGTTGTAGGAACCCAGTATCTCGTGAATGTAACCGTAGGGAATATCAATGAACCAGCACCGTGGACAGTCATCTACGATGACACGATCGATCTCACAAACACATCCACGGGAGTGACGGTAAAGGATGCGCTCGATGCAGCAGTTTCGGCAGGAGGGTTCACCTATAACCTCACCGAATATGATACGATAAAAGACATCAATGGAATAGAAAATGCAGAGGACTGGTCGCATTCGTGGATGACCACATACTACAACAATAATGACACCTCGGTCTACAGCGTGCTTGACCCGGTAGTCGCCGGAGCCACCATTTCACTCCATTATGATGAGCTCGACGCATCGTGGAATGTTGTCGGAACCCAGTATCTCGTGAATGTAACCGTAGGGAATATCGATGAACCAGCACCGTGGACGATCATCTACGATGACACGGTCAATCTGACGAATTCTTCAACGGGAGTGACGGTAAAGGATGCACTCGATGCGGCAGTGTCGGCAGGAGGGTTCACCTATAACCTCACCGAATATGATACGATAAAAGACATCAATGGAATAGAAAATGCAGAGGATTGGTCGCATTCGTGGATGACCACATATTACAACAATAACGAAATACCGGTCTACAGCGTTCTTGACCCGGTAGTCGCGGGAGCAACTATTTCACTCCATTATGATGAGTTCGATGCATCGTGGAATGTGATAGGAACGGAATATATGGTCAATGTTACGGTAAACAGCATTTCAGACCTCAGCATCACAAATCCATCAACGATGGTCACGGGAGCATCTGCTGTCTTTACTGCCCTCTCCAATTACCCGGGAAATACCACATATTCGTGGGACTTTGGCGACAATACCACCGTTGTTGAAACAAAATCCTCAGGCGTTGCCTCTACTGTTGATAAAATCTATACAAATGCCGGGACTAAAATCATCACCGTAACTGCGGAATATGATAATCGATCAGTAACAAACAGCGCTGAAATAATTGTAACAACACCGCCATCAGCATTCGACGAATCCAACAACCTCGAAGCAAAACTTACCGGGGACTCAATCCCGGACACAACCCATATCTTCTTTACTGGGACAGATGTTACTAACGCATCAAATGTTACGATAAGCATCTCCAGATATCAGAATCAAAGTTCAATTTCCGATGATGAGTGGCAGAATATTCAGACAAACTACACCCTACCAAACTCAAACGAAAAACCTCTCTTCATCTTAGAGATAGACTCGTCAAATGCATATGGGGTAAACAACATCCATCAGCTTAACAACTACGCCCGCCTTTCCATTCGTCTTGCCATTGATTACGCCAATGCATCGAACGTGAGTTTCTATCGATATGTTGACGGCTCGAACGGTTATGAGCAGCTGCATTACACGATTGGAAATGTGGCTCCGGGATGGGTGGAATTCCTTGTAGACATCCCGGGATTCTCAACAATCCTTGCAGCAATAGATGAGATCCCGGCAGATTCCAGAACAACACCGGTTTCATCAACGGGACCTGTGGCAAATCTCGCAACTATCAAGTATAAAACCATATATTACGGCACTATCACCGTTGATCCGGGATCATTCACCTACACAACCACAATGGACGATAAAACATTCATCGTAAACAACCTGAGTGTTTTCGGGATACTGCATGCATCAGGAATGAATCTCCAGACAAAAGAGTGGCCAGGCGGAATCTATGTTCATTCCATCAATGGAATCGCTCAGGATGAAAATCTCAACGGGTGGCTGTATCAGGTAAACGGTCTGACAACAAGCCAGATGTCAAATAACTACATGGTCCATGACGGAGATAAAATCGTCTGGTATTATAGTGAGAGTATGGCGTCAATACCGGAGACAAGTCAGTATGCCTACGGATTCATCGTAAAGGTCAAAGCATCCGCGGTGCCGCTGCTTAATCTTTCAGCGGCAGAAACGCCGACAATCAATCTTGGAATGCCTGAGGGCGTCACCATCAGCAGTGGGATCCCGCAGAGAATCACGGTCGACACCTCAATCACACAGGCAGGTGGGTTTGTCAACATTACCGAACACACAATAATAATTACCGAACCCGGTCTTCAGATGACCATCCCAGTAAAGAATCTCATCAGGAGTGATGAGATAGTCACGGCTGAAATCCAGAACATGACTGCAGAACTTGTACCTGCTGCAGGCAAAATCAAAACATCCGGAATAGAGGTGTAAAAATGTCGAAAAATCACACAAAACAAATTTTTATCCTGCTGCTCATCCTCTTTGCAGTTTTTTCATATACCGGGGTTGCGACCGCAGAAAATGAAACCACAGAGATCTCACCGATAGTATTCCTTACCTTTGATAAAATCCCGCAGGATATTATCAGCGGCACTGAAATTACAATCAACGTATCATCGGAAATCAACCAATCCATCCTGACAACGTTAAAGGATATTGACGGAATGTCCATAACCAATATTGCATATCTGGTAAACATAACTTCAAACAAACTGGATGTCACGAATCTTACCGGCGTGGCCATTCAGCTTCCGGTATCGCATGCCTGGACAGTAAACCAATCAGATATACGCGTGATTACGATCATGAATCAGACGGTGTCCGTAATCAATACATCATTGACAGACATAAATGACAATAATATGGATGTGTTCCAGGTAAACCTGACATCATTGCCGGATGAACTTCTCCTGGTCTCGATAACAAACACCATCATGCCCGACACACCGGTTGCAACACCCACCCATACTGCAGAAACCCAAACACAAACAGTAACACAGACTCCCGCATCTCCTGCCCCACTCCTTTGGACAGTTGGGTGCCTTGGAATCGGAATTCTTTTCGCAGCCCGCAGACGAATATGAAAAGACATCAAATCACACACCTTTATTTTACTTAACACAAACAACATATACACAATTATGCTTCGCCACCCCGTTCTTCTCCTACCCGTGCTTCTCATCGTTCTTCTGATAAGCATTGTCCTCACCACCTGTATTGGAGTGTCGGGGTTTTCTCTTCTCACCTTTGACTCGGAGATGATTCGAAAACTGATTTTTGAAGTCAGGCTCCCGCGGGTGATTGGGGCACTTCTGGTAGGTGGGGGGCTTGCCGCCGCCGGCTGCGTGATGCAGGGACTTTTCAGAAACCCAATGGCGGACCCATATATCATCGGAACTTCGACCGGCGGCGCTCTTGGGGCGGCCTGCGCGATTGTTTTTCTCGGAGGATTACTCATGCCGCTCTTTGCCTTTATCGGAGCAGCCGCTTCAACGATCACCGTATATCTCATATCTCAGAGGAACGGACGGATGGCAGTCGAAACCCTGTTATTATCGGGAATCGCAGTTTCGCTTTTCCTTTCTGCCATGCTCTCCTTCATCATGTACTTGTCCGGAAACAGTCTTCACCAGATCATGTTCTGGATGATGGGCGGATTCTGGAACATGTACTGGGACGATGTAGGGCTCGCGCTCTTAATTCCGGCGGCAGCGGTCATTCTCTACCTCTTTTCCCGTGATCTGAACGTTATGGCACTTGGAGAGGAGGAGGCGATCCATCTTGGCGTGAACACGGAACGAACCAAAAAAATTCTGCTCATGGTAGCCACATTTATTACTGCCATCGCAGTATCCATATCAGGATGCATCGGATTTATCGGACTCATAATCCCTCACATTATGCGGATCTTCACCGGCCCAGACCACAGAATCCTTCTTCCGGCATCCGTGCTGGCAGGAGCCATTCTCCTCATGTGGGCTGATACCTTTGCCAGAACACTTCCCGTCGAGATCCCCGTTGGGATCGTTACTGCATTTCTCGGAGCTCCGTTCTTTATTTACCTGCTTCGCAGGAGGACGCGGGTATGACGCCAACGATTTCGGCAGACAATATTTCTGTGAAATACGGGGATCATCGTGTTATCGAACAGTTCTCTCTCGCTGTTGATCAGGGCGGATTCATCGGGATCCTCGGGCCGAACGGATGCGGCAAGACAACATTTTTGCGTGCCCTTTCCAGAATATTGAAACCGGATCAGGGAGCGGTTTTCATTGAAGGCCTGGACGCAGAATCATATGATTCCCGTACTCTCGCAAAAACGATTGGGTGCGTCGGGCAGGAAACTGATGTCGCATTTCCATTCACGGTACGGGAGATCGTTTTTATGGGAAGATATCCGCATATTGGAAAACTCGCCCCATTATCGCCAAAAGATCTGGCAATCGCCGATGAAGCGATGAAAACCACAAACACGTTTCCTCTCGCAGACAGGTTGATCACCGAGGTTTCGGGCGGAGAACGGCAACGTGTCCTGATTGCGAGAACACTGACCCAGCAGCCGAAGATCCTCCTTCTTGACGAACCAACATCCCATCTCGATATCAATCATCAGATAGAAATCATGGACCTTATCCGGGACCTTACGCCGAAGATCACGGTCATTGGCGTCTTTCATGATCTGAATCTGGCATCGTACTTCTGTGATAGGATCGTGCTGATGAAGCAAGGTAAAATTCTCGCAGTCGGGACCCCCATGGAAGTCCTGACACCGGAAAAAATCCGGGAGAGTTTTTCAATTGGCATGATGGTGTCAATCCACCCGCTTACCGGAAAACCGCACCTCATGCCTGAGTATGGTGTTCAGCCAACACCCGCCTCCACCCGCATCCATGTGATCTCCGGAGGTGGAACGGGGACTGAGATCCTCCATACCTTATGTCTGCATGGATTTTCCGTATCTGCCGGTGTTTTGGCGGCGAACGACTCGGACTGTCTTGCAGCAGTGAAACTCGGTTTGGAAACGATCATCGAACCGCCGTTTGCCGTCGTGAGTGACAAATCAGTTCAAAAACTGAAGCTGATGCTGGCCAGCGCGGATAAAATCGTGGTCACAGGCATGCCAGTAGGATACGGCAATCTGGCAAATCTGAAAGCTCTCACCGAAGTTTCTAAACCAGTATATCTTTTCGGGGAGGGGGACGATTACACAAACGGCGAAGCGACACACATCCGCAGAGCCCTCATCGAAAACGAAGCAGTGATTGTACCCGGCATCACGGCCCTTATGAAGATACTGTACGCCGGAAATCCATGAACGAAGTAGGCATCTCCACAAATTGCGTAATGGATCTGCCGCTTGAACGGGCACTCACCATACTGGAGCCGCTCACACATCTTGTGGAGATCCAGTGCGATGCAAATCATTCTCTCTTTCGACATGCATCCGTTCTGGATAAATTCGATCTGCGTTACACGATTCATGCACCGACTGCCGACGGGAATATTGCCGAATCGTTTGAGCCGATCCGCAAAGCAAGCATCGCGGTGATTAAAGAAACTGCAGAAATCGCAGACTTGGTGGGCGCGAAAAAACTGGTGATCCATCCGGGATTCTGCCTTGATCCAACATGCAGGAAAGCGTCAGTCTCTGCTCTGCACAGATCGATTCAGGAGCTTGGCGATCTTCAGGAGGAGTTCTCCGTCCGGTTCGTCATGGAAAATCTCGGATCGATGGACTGCTGCTTTTTTCAAAACACGGAACTTATCCAGGACCTTCGTGCAGCGGGACTTGGACTGGCTCTGGATGTGGGACATGCAAATCTTACCGGAACGCTCGATGCATTTCTCAAGGAAAAACCGGATCATTTTCATCTCCACGACAATAAAGGAATGTGCGATGAACATGCCGCTTGCGGAACGGGGATAGTGGATTTTGGAAAAATTCTTCCGGAGATCGGAGATGCGACGCTGATCCTTGAAGTTCTCAAACTCAAGGATGTCAAGCCCAGTCTGGAGTATCTGACATCTCTTGGATATTGAACGTAATCCCGGTGAGAAACGAGGCCGCAAAGATCCGGTTTACTGTTCTGTGTAAATCCCGTACACCTCCTGACTCAAAAATCCAACGCAAACTCATTTAACTGCATCAATCCTACAAATATATACTGTATCTACCGGAGGTTTACCCATGCTAGAAAACGAATATCAGCTTGAATACTTCAAAGAAAACGGATTCATCCGCAAAATCTGTAAAAAATGCGGCAGTGCATTCTGGACCCTCGACCCAAACCGGGAGATTTGCGGGGATGCACCGTGTGAACCTTATCAGTTCATTGGAAATCCTATTTTCACAAAACACAGCCTTACGGAAATGCGGGAGGCATATCTCTCCTTCTTCGAGAGACACGGCCACACGAGAATCAACAGATACCCGGTAGCCGCAAGATGGCGTGACGATATCTATCTTACCATTGCATCCATCGCAGATTTCCAGCCGTTCGTAACGAGCGGCGTATGCCCGCCGCCGGCAAACCCCCTGACGATCTCCCAGCCCTGTATCAGACTGAACGATCTTGACAACGTGGGAAGATCCGGCAGACACTTCACCTGCTTTGAGATGATGGCGCACCATGCCTTCAACACCGACGAGAAACCGATCTACTGGAAAGACCGCTGCCTTGAACTCTGCAGCGGATTTATCGAGTCACTCGGCGGAAACGTATTCGATCTCACCTACAAGGAAAATCCGTGGTTCGGCGGAGGAAATGCAGGACCAAGCGTCGAGGTCTTAATGGGTGGCCTCGAAGTGGCCACACTCGTTTTCATGAACCTTTCCCGGAAGAACTCCGGCAAACCGCCTGTCAGTATCGACGGTAAAGACTACTACGAGATGCCTCTCAGAATCGTCGATACAGGCTACGGCCTGGAACGATTCACCTGGGCATCCTGCGGAACGCCGACCGCCTACGACGCGGTCTTCCCGGAAATGATCCCGCGTATCCTCACCGCGGCAGGAATGGAGGACCGTCTGGAAAATCCCGAGGTCGAGCGCATCTTAGGACTGAACGCCAAGTTTGCCGGCCTCATGGATATCCGCGGCGAAAAGATCCGCGACCTCAGACAGCAGGTGGCCGACGCGACCAACATCTCGGTTGCGAAACTCGAAGAGATCATCGTTCCGATGGAAACCGTGTATGCTCTCTGCGATCACACAAGATGTCTCGCATACATGCTCGGCGATCTGATCGTTCCGTCCAACGTCCGCGAAGGATATCTCGCCCGTCTCGTTCTGAGACGCAGTATCAGAATGATGCAGGATCTCAATATGGATGACGACCTCGGCGATCTTGTGGTCAGTCAGATGAAGACGATCGGTCTTGCCAACTTCGAGCAGGATGAGGATATCGTCAGACACATCATCAACCGTGAGGTCGAGAAGTACGATACGACCATCGAACGCGGAACCAGAACCGTGCAGCGGGTTGGCCAGACCTACGTCAAGAAGAACGAACCGGTCCCGCTCGCTGAACTGATCACGCTCTACGACTCGCACGGCATTCCGGTCGATCTGATGGGAAAGATCCTAAAAGACACCGGCGCCGAGTTCGAGATCCCCGACGACTTCGATTCGCAGATCGCGGACATGCACTCCGAGAACGAGACGGAAAAACCTGTCTCGCCGCTCGCAAAATACGCAGAACGTATTGCCAAGATCCCGGAGACCCGCAAGAGTTTCTACGAACGTCCCGCCGACATGGAGTTCGATGCAACGGTCTTAGACATCTTCGACAACTATGTTGTTCTGGACGCCACTCTGTTCTACCCCGAGGGAGGAGGACAGCCGTCCGATACCGGTATGCTTGTGACGAAATCGACGATGGTCCGTGTTGACGAAGTCGTAAAGTGGGAAAACGTCATCCTCCACAAGGTCCGGGAAAACACCCTTAAGCGCGGCGACAGAGTGAAAGGAGTTCTGGATGAGGACCGCCGGTGGGCACTTATGCGTCATCACTCGGCGACCCACATGGTTCTCCGCGCCGCAAAAGAGGTGCTTGGTCCACATGTCCACCAGGCCGGATCTCAGCTCTCGACCGACGTCGCACGGCTGGATATCCGTCACTACACCCACATCACGCCCGAGGAGCTGAAACAGATGGAAACGATCGCCAACCGTCTGGTGATGGAGAATCTCCCGACAATGGTCAAGATCGAGAACAGAGTAAAGGCGGAGCAGAAGTTCGGGTTTGCCCTTTACCAGGGCGGTGTCCCCCCAGGAAAAGACATCCGTGTCGTTCAGATGGGTGCCGAGGTTCAGGCATGCGCCGGAACACACTGTCAGTCTACCGGCGAGATCGGTCCGATCAAGATCCTTAAACTGGAGCACATCCAGGACGGTGTCGAGCGTATCGAGTTCGCGGCAGGATTCGCGGCCCTTGATGCCATGCAGCATATCCAGAGCCTGCTGAATACATCCGCAGACACCTTGTCCGTGCAGACGGAAAATCTCCCCGGATCGGTCGACCGGTTCTTCACCGAGTGGAAGGATCAGCGTAAAGAGATCGAAAAGCTCCGGGCAAAGATCGCTGAGCTCGAACTTTCACGGATCGAAGGCATCAATATTGGCGGGGTCGAGGTCGTTATCAAACAGATCGACGTCTCCAGAAAGGAGCTTGTGACGGTCGCAGGAAAGATCGCCGAACGGGGCGGCGTGACGGTTTTGATCACGACCGCTGACGGGCTTGGCGTCGTTGCCTCGTCAGGGACCGGGAAGATCCACGCAGGAAAACTGGTCGGCGAGGTTTGCGCAGAACTCGGCGGAAAAGGCGGAGGTAAGGAGAATCTCGCTCAGGGAGCGGGAGCGGATCCGTCAGCCGTCGGCAAGGCGCTTCTCAAAGCCGAGTCGTTCATCCGTGCAGAATTCAATTCATAACTACCACTTTTTTCGCAGTTTAGGAGAGGGTTATATCCGCTCGCATCCATACAAGTAGAGTACATATCATGCAGGAAGAGAATGTTGTTGTGCTGGAACACGGTTCCCTTGAGGCGCAAAAAGTTGCCAAGGCGATGTCTTCTCCCACATCTGCGGATCTATTCAACGCACTCACAGGAAATCCGCAGAGTGCCACGGCGCTTGCCGAGCGGACCGGACTTCCCCTTACAACTGTAAAATATCATCTGGAAAATATGCTTTCAGCAGGCTTGGTCGAGATCTCCAATACCAGGTGGAGCGAGAAGGGACGTGAGATGAAAATCTATGCGGTCAAAGATCAGGTTGTTGTGTTTGCTCCCCGAAAGACCGTTGATTTGAAAGGCATCGCGGAGAGATACGGCACAATGGCCGGCGTAATCGCGATTGGCTGTTCCCTCGTTGTTGCCATCCCCCAGATGCTGAACCAGTTAACCGTCAGGGCAGGATATCCCATTCAAACCAGCGATACGGCAGAGATGTTTGCAATAAAGACGGCGGCGGGTCCGGCAGTGGAAAGCGTTTCATGGATGCCGTTGGTCCATAATGTTGTACAGGGATTTCTGGTCATTTCCCTCGCCGTTTTAGCACTGATGATGGCATATGAAATATACCTTGTCAGAAAAAACGGATAAAAAATCTTTTTTCTTATAGGACTTACGCGGTGTGACCTCAACCAAAAAAACAACAACTGAAGTTCTATGAGATGTACTTTGATTTCGTTCACGGTCTTAGTGTAGACACAAGAGAAAAAACCAACCGCGAATCGGCGCGAATCCCGCAAGCCTTTGGCTTGCTCCCAGAATCGGATTTGCTTATCCTCACTTTCGCAATCCAGCTTCGCTGTCTTGCTCATCCCTTCATCGGGACCGTTCGGGCAAATCCTGTCGCTGCCCCGGCGGCTCCCATGATTGATTTACCTCTTTATCTTATATCGTGATTGTCAGTAAAATGGATATATTTCAGATTAAGAACTGCTCACTGAATCTCTCTCACAGGAGGCGCTGGGGCGCCGACAGGATTTGCCCGAACGGTCCCGATGAAGGGACGAGCCGTCGTGTCTTAGCCGAGCAAATCTTTGATTTGCGAGGGACACGACGAGCGAGAGTGAGGAATAGCAAATCCGATTCGCCGCGCCCGAAGGGCGGATTCGCGCCGATTCGCGGTTGGTTTATCTCATGTTTCAACACCCAGTAATACCCTTACCGACGTGGATTAAGGATAACAACGTGTAAGTCCTATTCTTTTTAATTTCGGAATAAAAACAGAAGTACCAATTCAGAGATTGGTACGGTAGTTCGGTGCTTCATCGGTGATCAGGATGTCGTGGGGGTGGGACTCTTTCAGTCCCGCGGAGGTAATTCTGACGAACCTGGCATTCGTCCGCATAGTTTCGATATCCTTGCTTCCGGAATATCCCATCGCCGATTTGAGACCGCCGATCGTCTGATAGATGACATCGGTCACGGAACCGACATACGGAGTGGCACCTTCGACGCCTTCCGGAACATACTTGGTCGAGCCGATACCTTTCTTCTGGAAGTAGCGGTCGCTTGAATTTCCAGAGGTCATGACGCCGAGCGATCCCATGCCGCGGTACTGTTTGTATCTCCGGCCTTTGACGATGATCGTTTTACCTGGAGCCTCGTCGGTTCCGGCAAACATACTGCCCATCATTACTGACGAAGCGCCAGCTACGATTGCCTTGGCCACATCACCGCTGTATTTGACGCCGCCGTCTGCGATGACCGGGACGCCACATGGATCTGCGACATCACATACGTTGGCGATGGCAGAGATCTGCGGAACGCCGACACCAGCAACGATACGGGTCGTACAAATCGAACCTGGACCGATGCCGACTTTGATCCCGTCAACGAACCCTACAAGTTCGCCGGCAGCTTTCGAGGTGGCGATATTTCCGGCGACGACATCGCATGAGACGGCGCCTTTGATCGCTTTTACTCCCTGGACAACATGCATATTATGGCCGTGGGCACAGTCCACAACGATCGCATCAACGCCTGCCTCTGCGAGTTTTAATGCACGCTCCATGTCGAACGGTCCAACTGCGGCGGCGACACGGAGTTTTCCGTTTGCATCGCGGTTGGCTTTCGGATACTGCTGTTTTTCAAGCAGATCCTGCATGGTGATGATACCTGTCAGTCTGCCTTTGTCATCAACGACCGGAAGACGCTCGACCTTTTTGGTGTACATCATATTGATGGCATCATCTGCAGTGATATTGTCTTTCACGGCGATCGGTTTTTTGGTCATGATCGTTTCGACGGTTTCCGTCCCGGTCTTGTTAACAAGGCCGCGGACATCCCGGCGCGAAACGATGCCGAGAAGTTTGCCGTGAGGACCAACGACCGGCACGCCGCCGATCGAGTGGCGGTCCATGAGATTTGCCACAAGAGCAATGGTCGTGTCGGGGGTCACGTATCTGACATCACGTTCGATGACATTGTCAGCCGACTTAACGCGGGTGACAAAGGAGACCTCTTCATCGGGCGTACAGTTTCTGTGCAGAACGCCGATACCTCCGGCGCGTGCCATAGAAATTGCCATTTCCGCCTCGGTAACTGTGTCCATTGCCGCACTCACCAAAGGTATGGAGAGTGAAATGTTTTTAGAGAATCTGGATCGAACATCTACATCATTTGGCTCTATCCAGGATTCTGCCGGTTCAATCAGCACATCATCGAAGGTGAGTGCCGTAGGGATGTTGAGTTTTTCTCCAAACATGTTGTTTACCTTACCATCTGAATCGCTTTCTTTACGAGACTTTCCTGAACCATGGTTGTTCTGTCTCCGCCGCAAACCATGCCGCGGACACCGATGATCTCTGGATCGATCTCTTTGAGGATCGGAAGATCCGCAAACTTCAGGGATCCGGCCAGAGCAGTGCCTATACCTAGGGATCGGTTCAGATCGGTGAAGTCTGTCAGAGAATCTTCGTTCATGAACTCGAATGTGCTTTTACCATCCTTCATCCCGGTATCGATCATAGAGAAATCTGCGCCGTATTCAGCTGCGAGCGGTGAGATGTCAAAAGGACTGATTGCACCGAGCCGTTCATAATCCGAGTAACCGGCAATAACAACGGTTTTTTCCGGAAAAGGTTCTTTGACGGCACGAACGACTGCTTCGATAACTTCTTTTGCAGCTTGTTTATCACTGAACATCAGACCGATCTTAACAAAATCAGCTCCGGCACAGGCAGCACCGTATGCAGCAAGAGAAGCGTTTCCCGGAGTCGGGCGGTAATCGCCGATAGCTGCGGAAACGGGAGTTGAAGAAGCCATACGTTTAATTTCGCGGATCACCCACGGAAAATTAGCGCCAAGCGACCCTTCGGCAGGGCGCTTCACATCAATAATGTCAGCATCGAGGCAGAACTTTGCCTCGTCTATTGAACTTGGGCTGACTAAGAGTTTCATGTATATTATGTGGCGGTTCGGGTTAATAGGGGTTACGTCTGAATGAGATAAGAAACCACAGATTCGCCGGATTAATCGTGAAGATGCATCCCGGCGCGACGAACGGCGAGCTCTTCTTCCACGAGATCAAAGTCCACATCAGCCGCTTTTAAAGCAACCATCATATGGAAAATGAGATCCGCTGCTTCTCCCACCGTTTTTTCAGAAACGCCGTTCTTTGCGGCGAGAATGAATTCAACGGCCTCTTCTCCTACCTTTTCAAGGGATTTGTCGATGCCCTTTTCATGAAACAGGAGATGCCGCACATATGACTTCTCTAAACTTTCAGACGCCGCCCTTTCGCAGATGACCTGCCATAACTCATCGAATACTTTTGCATCCGTCATACGCTTCCTCTGTTCGGTATGAGGATATCTCCAACCTCTTTACCATAAAACCTTCGGACCAGAATTCTGGCTTTTTCGATCGTCGACCCGCCTTTTCCGATAGCAAGACCGAAGTCCCCCCGTTCCGGAACGGTGATCATCACCGGTTCGTCCCGGCCGCCATACGAAACTGAAGCGACTTCGGCCGGCTTGAACATATTCGCGATGAAAACTTCGCGGTCCTCATCGAACTCGACCATCTCGATTCGTTTCCCAAGAACACGGGACATCTTTTTGATATTATCTCCGCCTTTCCCGATAGCAATCCCCATGTCTCCCTGACGGATAACATAGATGATCCGTTCAAACCGGTCATCAATGATACAGTCGATTGCGGTAGCTTTGGTCAGGATTCGAAGCTCCTCAATATAGCGGCGTTCTTTGAAGCCGAGGGTCCGGTCAAGCTCATGCATCTCATCTATCGGCATGCCGGATGCGGCTTTATCATTTTGTGTTTTTGAATATTGATCATTGTTTGACATGATATCCTCTGTTTTTATATGAATTTTTTTGATTGTGTGTAAAATTATTTTAGTATGATCTGCCGACGAGAGCGGTTTTTCCCGGTTTGCCGCAGACGATGCACGGTCCTTCATCATCGACGACATATTTGCTGCGGACACCCGTTCCAAGAAGGGATGAGTTGGTGAGCTCCTCAAGCTTATCGGCGCAGGCCTTCTCTCCGCACCAGTGAACAATGACGATGTTTTCCTCTAAACTCTGATTACACTCATCTACGGTCTTAACGGTCTTCAGATGACTGCTCAGATGGTCTTCGGCTTTTTCGAGGATCTGATCGTGTGCTTCATCAAGCAGACGCTTCACGGAATCGGCGGCATTTTCTCTTGGGATCGTGGTCTTGACGCCAAGCCTGTTTGCACAGACGAGCTGATTATTGTCAAGATCGCGCGGGCCGAGTTCTACGCGAAGCGGCACGCCGTGGAGTTCCCAGTGATAATACTTGGCGCCCGGCCGCATATCGCGTGCATCCGTTTTCACACGGAGCCCGGCGGCTTTCAGTTCGCTCTCGAGTTTTTCCACCGCAGCCATGATCTCGTCACCGCGTTTTCCAACGATGATCGGGATGATAACGACCTGGGTCGGGGCAACGGTTGCCGGAAGGACCAGGCCTTTGTCATCACCGTGAACCGCGATGATCGCGGCAATGCATCTCTCGGAAATGCCGAAGCAGGTCTGCGAAGCAAGTTTCTGTTCGCCGTTCACATCCTCATAGGTGATATTATAGGTCGTGGAGAAGTGGTCGCCGAGATGGTGAACGGTTCCGATCTGCAGGGTCCGGCCGTCGGGCATGACTGCATCGATTGCCATCGTAAAGTCAGCTCCGGGGAACTTGTCCCAGTCCGGGCGGCGGGAGATGATGATCGGCACACCGAGATCACGATAGAATTCGGTGGCAAGACCAAGCTCATACTCGACCTGTTTATTTGCATCGTCCCAGTCGGTGTGGACCGTGTGGGATTCCATGAAAGAGGTGATTTCCCTAAGCCGGATCAGGGGGCGGGTGTGTTTTGTTTCATATCTAAAGGTGTTGACGACCTGATAGAGCTTTAATGGAAGATCGGCGTGGGAACGTACCCACAGAGCGTACATCGGATAGATTGCCGTCTCACTGGTCGGACGAAGAGCGAGCTTAACGTCAAGCGGTGAGAGACCGCCGTGGGTGACCCAGTAGACCTCGTCCTCGAATCCTTTGATGTGCTCGGCTTCCTTCATGAACTCGGTTTCCGGGATGAGAAGGGGGAAGAGGGTTTCCTCGTGATCTCTATTTAGAAGCGATCTAAGAAGGGTGTATGTGTGATTGCGGAGTGCAAATCCGAACGGATACCAGACGTAGAGTCCTTTGACGGGATACCTAACGTCCATAATATCCGCACGGCGGATAACTTCGTTGTACCATGCGCTAAAATCGGTACGGGAGGGGAGTGCCCCGGTTTCTTCTGCCATATATTCACCTGAAGTAGTTATTATTGGGCCCTTGATAGTATTAATCCCACGTTCCGTCAGGAGACGCTTATCATGGAGATATATCCCACAAGATATATTGAAAAGCCGGACTAATACTGCTTACATAAATGACGGAGCCCAAATATACATCGATATTGAAAATCGGCATCGACATCGGCTCGACCACCGTCAAAGTTGTAGTCCTTGATGAAGCAGACAATATTCTTTATCGGGCATATGAACGTCACTTCTCGAAGGTAAGGGAAAAGACAGAAGAACTTCTGAATCGGGCCTCGGAGATTCTTGACGGAAAACAGGTTCGTATCCTGATCACAGGTTCGGCGGGGCTCGGCGTTGCAAAGTCCGCCGATCTTCAGTTTATTCAGGAAGTCTTTGCTACAGCAAAGGCCGTCAGAAGCTACATCCCCAATGCAGATTCCGTGATTGAACTCGGAGGGGAGGATGCAAAGATCATCTTTTTTAAGGGAAGTCTTGAAGAAAGGATGAACGGGAGCTGCGCCGGAGGGACGGGAGCTTTCATCGATCAGATGGCGACCCTGCTGAACGTAAGCGTCGAGGAACTCGACGAACTCTCGCAGCATTTCGAAAAGATCTATCCGATCGCATCCCGCTGCGGCGTTTTTGCAAAGACGGACATCCAGCCGATCCTCAATCAGGGCGGACGAAAAGAGGATGTAGCAGCATCCATTTATCAGGCCGTCGTTGACCAGACGATTGCCGGGTTGACACAAGGCAGAAGCCTTGGAGAGACTATCGTATTTTTGGGCGGGCCGCTGTATTACTACAAAGGTCTCAGGAAAAGGTTTACCGAGACGCTTGGCCTCGACAATGAACATGCTGTCTTCCCGGAAAACGGCGACTGTTTTGCGGCGCTTGGAGCGGCTCTCTCGACGGACGGATACGAATCCACCCCATTTGGCGACGTTCTGAGAAGAATCCGGGAAAGCGTGGACGACGCGACCCACACAAACACCATGCCGCCTCTTTTCACCTCTCAGGAAGAATATGAGGAGTTCTGCAAACGGCACAACAGCAATGCACCGCCGAAAACAGACATCTCATCATACACGGGTGACGCCTGGCTCGGCGTTGATGCGGGAAGCACGACGACAAAACTCGTTTTGATCGATGAAAACTGCGGGATTCTCTACTCGTATTACGGATCGAATCAGGGAAACCCGGTCGGGATCGTTCTCGCCGAACTCAAAAAGATCTACGAACTTGCCGGAGACAGAATCAAAATCAAAGGAAGCGCGGTCACGGGCTATGGAGAAGAGCTGATAAAAAACGCCTTCAATATGGATCTTGGGCTGGTTGAAACGATCGCCCATTATCAGGCCGCCAGACACTTCAACCCGGACGTGGATTTTATCATCGATATCGGCGGACAGGATATGAAATGCTTCAAGATCCGAAACGGGGCAGTCGACAGTATCTTCTTAAACGAGGCATGTTCATCCGGATGCGGGTCGTTTATCGAAACGTTCGCCCGGGCTCTCGGCTACGAGATCGGGGAGTTTTCGAAATTAGGCCTGTTCGTTGAACATCCGGTGAACCTTGGATCGAGATGTACGGTTTTCATGAACTCATCGGTCAAACAGGCCCAGCGGGACGGGGCAACGGTCGCCGATATTTCTGCCGGACTGTCCATCTCGATCGTCAAAAATGCGGTCTACAAAGTCATACGCGCAGCAAGTGCCGACGATCTCGGCAAACACATCGTCGTTCAGGGAGGGACATTCAATAATGACGCGGTCCTTCGAAGTTTTGAACAGGAACTCAAGCGTCAGGTCACCCGCCCGGTCATCGCCGGGATATCCGGGGCATACGGCGCCGCGCTGTACGCAAAGGATACGGCGCCGGAAAACCCGGGACTCCTTACCCTGAATCAGCTTGCGGATTTTACCCACAAGGCGCGACCTATCACCTGCAAACTTTGTACGAACCACTGCAGTCTGACGATCAACACCTTCGACAACGGACGCCGGTTCGTCTCGGGAAACAGATGCAGCCGCCCGCTTGGAAAACAGAAAAACGACCTTCCGAATCTGGCAAAATGGAAGTATGACCGTCTGCGTTCGCTGACCGGCGTTCCGGGACCCCGCGGGAAGATCGGGATACCCTTTGGACTCAATATGTTCGAGAACCTTCCCTTCTGGCATACGTTCTTTACCAGACTCGGCTTCGAAGTGGTTCTGTCTCCCGAATCATCCCGCAGCATCTACCGGCTCGGTCAACACACTATCCCTTCGGATACGGTCTGCTACCCGGCAAAACTTATGCACGGGCATGTTATTTCCCTGATCGACGAAGGAATTGATACGATCTTCTACCCTTGTATGCCCTACAACTTCGACGAGGGGGCAGGAGACAACCATTTCAACTGTCCTGTCGTCGCCTACTATCCGGAACTTCTTGCAGCAAACATCTCCGAACTGGAAAAAGTCAGGTTCCTGAATCCCTACTTCGGTCTGCACAGACCAAAAGATTTTGCCAAACGTGCCGCCGCCTACTTCAAAGGCGAGTTCGGCATTCCGGCACATGAGACAAAGGAGGCCGCCCGTGCGGCATACAAGGCATATGAGGATTATAAATCTGAGATCCGTGCAAAAGGCGAAGAATATATCAAATACGCACGGGACAACGGGAAAAAGATCCTTGTTATGGCCGGAAGACCCTATCACATCGACCCGGAGATCGGCCATGGGATCGACGAACTTGCCGTGTCATATGGATTTGTTCTCATCAGCGAGGATTCAATAGCCCATCTCGTGAAAAAGGAGCCGCGAAAAGTACTGAATCAATGGACCTATCAGTCCAGACTTTATTCGGCTGCCAGATACGTCTGCACCCAGCCGGATATGGAATTTATCCAGCTCGTTTCATTCGGGTGCGGGATCGATGCAATAACAACGGACGAGACCAGAGACATCCTTGAATCGGGGGGCAAACTCTATACGCAAATCAAGATCGATGAAATCACCAATCTCGGAGCTGTGAAGATCCGTCTGCGAAGTCTGATCGCAGCGGTCGAAGCAAGGGAGAGAACATAAGATGGCTGAATTAGTGTACGACGAGACCGGGCGGCTCCTCTTCACCGAGGAGATGAAGCATGAATACACGATCCTCATGCCCCAGATGCTTCCGGTGATGTTCCATCTTTTGAAGCGGATCATCGAACTCGAAGGATACAGAATCGAGATTCTGACATCTACCAACCGGGAGATCGTAGAGACCGGGCTGAAATATGTACACAACGACACCTGCTATCCGGCTCTTCTCGTCATCGGTCAGCTGATCGAAGCGGTCCAAAGCGGAAGATACGACCCCCACAAAGTGGCCCTTCTCATCAGCCAGACCGGAGGGGGGTGCCGGGCCTCGAACTACATCCACCTTCTCAGAAAAGCGCTCAAGAAAGCGGGCTTAGAGTATATTCCGGTGATCTCGATCAATCTGTCGGGTCTTGAAAAGAATCCCGGATTTAAGATCCCTTTCTCGGTCGGCCGCCGGATGATCTACGGTATGATGTACGGGGATCTTCTGGTTCATCTCGGCAATCAATGCAGGCCGTATGAGCTGGAGAAGGGAGCGACCGATTCCCTGATCTCGAAATGGACCGATGATCTTGTAGACCTTTTCGTTCACGGAAAAGGAATGAGCCGCGGACAGATGAAACGATATATGGAAAAGATTACCCGCGACTTTGCAGCGATCCCAAAAAGTACAGAAAAGAAGATCAGGGTCGGGATCGTCGGCGAGATTTATATCAAGTATGCTCCGCTTGGAAACAACAATCTCGAAGACTTCCTGACCAGCGAAGGTGTGGAAGTGATCGTGCCCGGAATCACCGACTTCATGCTGTTCAAATTCAACAACCGCTCAGTGGATGTGGATCTGTACGGCGGAAGCAAACTGAAAAAATTCGCAATCGGGGTCGCCCAGCGATATATCGAGACCTGCCAGAAGATCACGATCGGCGTAATAAAAGACGAAGGATCATTTCGTGCCATGGGGACCTTTGCCGATCTGCAGGAGTTCATCAAAGGATATCTCGGATACGGGAATAAAATGGGAGAGGGGTGGCTCCTCACCGCCGAAATGCTGGAACTTATCCACACCGGAACCCCGAACATCGTCTGTACTCAGCCGTTTGGCTGTCTTCCAAACCATGTCGTGGGGAAGGGCATGATGAGAAGACTGAAAGTGGATTTCCCTGACTCGAATATTGTCGCAGTGGATTATGATCCGGGGGCAACACGGATCAATCAGGAAAACCGGATCAAACTTATGCTGGCCAACGCAAAATCCGAGTAACCGGGACCTATAAATGCATATATTAACTAGAGGATACCACTTAAAGTAAAGATACGAGAGGTAGGATATCATGAAAATGCTGATGAGCAGCGGCCGAACGATCGATCAGGGAAAAGCCCTCTATCACAAAGAGGGAGAGAGTTACTCCAGGAGTACATCGCTCTGCTATCTGCATCCAATGGACATGATGGACCTCGATATTGAAGACGGAGAGCAGATCCTCGTTTCCTCACCAGTGACTTCCATCGTTTTTACTGCTATCCAGTCTTCAGACACCCCCAGAGGCATCATTTACATGCCGCTTGGTCCATACTGCAATGCTCTGCTGACGGGAAACACTCACTCCACCGGAGCTCCTGACTTTAAAGGTATAATCGTGGAAGTCTCGGCCACGAAGGAAAAATCGGTTTCGGCAACGGATCTTATGATTGACCTTGGCGGAGTTCCTTTCGACCTTCCAACTGCCGACAGAGTTCCCGGCTGTCCAGATGGGGAGATAGTAGCACAGCATGCCGTCTGCCCGATGTGCGGGTGCGTCTGTGATGATCTGGAGATTCATTTCTCAAACGGGAAAGTCACATCAGTCGTAAACGGCTGTACGCTCTGTGCCGAAAAATTCAAAGCATCCGGCAGGCTCCTCTCCCCCGCGGTTCGTGAAGGAAATGAATGGAGATATACCGATTACGATGAAGCGATAACCAAGACCGCGATGTGTCTCGCCCACGCAAAACGGCCGCTCTTGTACGGATGGAGCAGTACATCGGCCGAGGCAATGCAGGTTGGAATCGAACTCGCCGAAGAGGTCGGGGGCGTGATAGACAACTGTTCTTCGGAATGTCACGGACCAACGGTTCTCGCCATCCAGGAGGTTGGCCATCCGGGATGTACACTTGGTCAGGTCAAGAACAGGGCCGACGTCGTGGTCTACTGGGCATGTAATCCGCAGGTAGCCCATCCGCGGCATATGTCCCGCTATACGACCTATACATCAGGTTATTTCCGAAAAGAGGGAAGAGAGGATCGAACAATTGTCGTGGTTGACATTCGTGAATCCGAGACGGCAAAATTGGCAGATGTCTTCCTGAAAATAAAACCGGGAGCGGATTTTGCCGTATTCAATGCTCTGCGGGCGATCGTCTCCGGGAAAGGAGATATCCTCCCCGATGAGATCGGCGGGGTCGAGAAGGGTCAGCTCTTAAAACTCGGGGACATCCTGCTTGGCGCAAAGTTCGGGATCTTTTTTACCGGGGTTGGGCTCACCCACTCAAGAGGAAAGTACAAAAACGTCCGGGCAGGAATCGAACTTATCGATGAACTGAACCGTCATACCAAATATGCCCTTTCCCCTCTCAAAGGTCACTGGAACGTGGACGGTACATGCCATATCTTCTCTCTGACAACAGGCTATCCGTTTGCCATCGACTATTCGCGCGGGATCGCCTACTACAATCCCGGCGAAACGAGCGGGATCGATCTGCTGGAACGAAACGAGGTCGACTGCTGTGTTGTCGTATCGACAGATATCGGCGCACATTTCCCGAGAACAAGCATCGAAAGACTGGCGAAAATAAACACGATCGTCCTTGACCCCTACGTGTCGCTGACAACTCCGTTTGCCAAGATCCAGCTGCCGGGATCCATCGTCGGGATCGATACGCAAGGTACAGCATACCGGATGGACGGGATCCCAATTCATGTCAAAAAGATCCTCGACTCCTCTGTTCCTTCGGATACGGAGATACTCCAGCGCATTCTCTCAGAAGTCAGACGGATCAAAAAAGAGCAGACAGTGTAAGTTCTGAATGCAGGCGAGCTTATGTGAAACGGGGTGCCCGCCTCACATAAGGGTATGTTCAACTATTTTTTCCTTCAGGAAAGAGACCGCATTACTTGCGGTTTCCTTTCTTTGAAGGTGCGTCGCGTGCTGGGGCTGCTTTCGGGGCTGCGTCTGATTTAACAGGTGCTGCGTCCTTTTTGCCTGCCATAGGTTTGTTCTGCATTTGGTTTTCACCTCGGTTTTTAGTGAGTGATTACGCAAATAGTCTGGCTACCTGTCGATGGATAAATTTCCATGGCGAGACGATTCCCGTCTTCCCGGCACCTCGTTTATCTCAATGACTGCAGCATTCAGGGGCTGGTCAGACCCCCTATCCGGCTCCCCGGTGTAAGTTAACCCACGTCGCCTCAATCCTGTGGAACTTCCTATTTTTCTTGTTGATTTCTCACTGTAAATACTTTTGCGAAGGTCTCGGAGAAAACGTGGCAAAATCGTCCAAAAACGCCTGATCTGCAGGGTTTTAGAGGAAAGCAGCAAGAGCGCGGACACTAGGAAACGTTAATCGCATGCGCGCCGGGTAGCGCCCGCAAAACCCTTGAAATCCAATGCGGGCCGGCTAACACGCATTAAAATATCATATAAACCAGTGCCGGAAACAAAAGGAGATACCCGACCCCAAAGAAGAGGAAGATCCACTCGGCAAATACCAGAGGTTTCTTTGAAAAATGCATCGCCGAGTCGGCCGCATATCCCCGGCAGCACATCGAAACATAGGTTCGTTCTCCCTGATCGATGGCACGAATAAATAAGGATCCGGCCGCGTTGCCGATCACGCGAAGCCGATACGCAAGAGGAAGATGACGATCGGACCAGGTGAAACATTTGCAGGCAAATGCCGACTGGATCTTCTGAAAAATCAATGCGAAGACGAAGATATAGCGGACGGTAAGACTCATGACCGTGATGAAGAGTTTTGGAATATGGAGGCGGGACGCTGCCTCAAGCATTCCCTGCATCGTCGTCGTGGCCGAAAGAAGAATGATGAACGAGAGGGAAATAACGAATTTGGCAAAAAGCGAGCATCCGAAGATGAGCGACTCCCAGTACATAGTTACCCCAAGCGGGAAAGAGAACAGGACATGATAGAGATCATAGTACGGGTTTCCAAAGAAGGGCTGGAGAATGATGAAAAACAACCCAAACGGCATGATAAGAACAAGCCTGACCAGATAATATCTGATTGAAGCCCCGGACATGAGGTAGAGACACCAAAACAGCATATAGATCACGAGAAGAGCAAAGAGCTGAGGCCAGGGAATGATCTGATCGCCTATTCTTACGTAAGGCAGAACAATCGTTACCAGTAATCCCAGAAGACAAAGGATGAGTTTGACTCTTCCATCCATGGAATGAACCGGGCTTTTCCGGTACGCCTCGTGTTCGATATCAAAGAGTTCGTCTATGAGCGTCATTCTTGGTGAAGATGGGGATGGGGATGGATGTGCTGGTGGTCACTCATATGTTCCAAATCAGAATGGACAGGAATCTCCTTTTTTTCTCTGGGGAGAGGTTCCTTTCCAAATGCTTTCATGAAGGCATCTTCAGCATCCTGATATGTATAGGCTGATTCAATATTGATTCCCTGAGCCTGAAGAGCCTGAATAAGTCTTGGGAGGGACGGAAGTTCCAGGTGGGCACGTGCAAGCAGATCATCCTGAAGGAAGATCTCCTGAGGGGTCCCATATCCAGTGATCTCGCCCTTCTCCATAACATATACGTAGTCAGCCATCTCCGGGACCAGTTCTACCTGATGCGTGGAGTAGATAACCGTGAATCCATATGTTTCCGGAAGCGCATTCAGAAAGTCGAAGAGCTCTTTGACCCCAAGAGGATCCAAACCGGCGGTAGGTTCGTCGAGAATTAGAACCTGGGGTTCCATGGCTAGAACTCCTGCTATAGCCACACGCTTTTTTTCACCGCCGGACAGGTGGTGGGGGGCCCGGTCGCGCAGATCTTCGAGACCGAGCATGTGGACTACGGAATCAACGCGGTGTGCAATAGTCTCCTCGTCAAGCCCGAGATTGCAGGGACCAAAAGCGATGTCCTGTTCAACGGTGGTTGAAAATACCTGATCATCCGGGTTTTGAAAAACGAGACCGACAAACTTCCGCACCTCATGGATGTTTGCTTTGGTGATTGGCTCGCCCCGAATCAAAACAGACCCTGATTTCGGCTTCAGAATTCCATTCAAATGACGGAAAAGCGTACTTTTTCCGGCCCCATTGGGACCGAGAACCGCGATCCGCTGTTTTCTTCCGGCAATGAAGTTGATATTGTTCAATACCGGCTCTTTGGATGTGCTGTATGAATAACAGAGGTCCCGGGTTTCAATGAGGTGCATTGTACTGATTTATGTATGCTTTGAGGACATAAAGATGGTAGCATTGGTAGTACGGAAGAGAGGGGAAAAATCAAGAATTGCCTGCCGGAAATTGCAAACTTCAGATAGGAAGTCCAGAAATCTATTGTCCGAACACCGATCTAAAAATTCCTTTGACACCGACCTTTCCGAATGTTCCATACAAAGATGGCTTCATCATAAGCCGCTTCAGCAGATCGGAAGGCCGGTCCATATCCCCGTAACGAACGATCAGATCAAGTATCTCTGGAGTATTCATTGCATCGATCATCGAATCGATATCTTCCGACTTCAGATTCCGGCGGAACTCGAGAGCCTTTAGACCCATATCCAGTTCACGACCGAAATCTTCGCGCCAGAGAGCTTCATACCCAGAAAGAAATGCATCCGTCGTATCTCCGGTTTCCGCAGATTTAACGGCGATCTCCGCAGCAAACCGGGCAGAGCGGATCCCGGTATAGACTCCGCCGCCGGATGTCGGTTTTGGAAAACCTGCGGCATCGCCGACAAGCATGCAGCCCGACCCAAACGTTTTACGCCGGATCCCAAGTGGAATCGTACCCGTTACCGAGTGAAGGACGCTCCCTGGAAAACGTGCGAGGAATTCAGCAAAAAGATCAGGTACATTTTTCATTCCGCAAAGACCCACCCGTGCTCTTTTTTCAGACAAGGGAATGACCCAGGCAAAAAAATCGGGAGCGGCATTTGGATGAAGCTCGACAAGCGATGAATCTCCATCCCACGGAACTTCGGCCTGGATCCCGGAATAAATATAGGATGACGGCGGGATCCCAAGACTCCGGGCGGCAACACTCCGCGGACCATCTGCTGCGATCAAAATTGTATAGGGTATTTCCTCCCCGCCGGCAGTATGAATAATTTTTTTCTCCGGATTGAGCTTTGTCACGCAGGTCTTGAGAGAAAATTCAGCACCGGCCTCAGCCGCACGAACGGCAATTTCATGATCGAGTCTGCCTCTGTCGACAACATAGGCTTTTGTCGTTTTTGCATCGAAAGAAAGAGAATGGCCCTCTGAGCCGCAGATTTTTGCTCCGCGGACCGTATTATACACGGACCTGTCCGAAACTTCGCATTCGGCAAAGGCATTATTCGAAAGAAGACCGGCACACTGGACAGGATACCCTATTGAGGCATGCTCTTCAAGAATCCTGGTGGAAAGACCTGCTTTGGCGCAGATTCGAGCGGCGGTCGATCCGGCTGGTCCCCCTCCTATGACGATGACATCAGACACGTATGATTCTGTTGGTCATACAAAAATAAAAATAAGTGGGGGTTCCAACTGAGATTTTGGTAAACTGAATCTCAAATCCCGCGTTTCTTCGCTTCATCGTCAACAGAATTCTTCATGCTCCGGACATATGCCTTAAGTTCTGCAAGCATTCCTTCTTTATCCCCGAGATGATCCTCGATCCTTCCAACAATCGCGCTGCCGACAATAACCCCGTCCGCACCATGGCGGACGATCTCAGCAGCATGTGCCGGCTCTGAGATCCCAAACCCGACGGCGACGGGCGTCTCGGTCCGTGCCTTGACACGGTCAAGAAGCGGGAAGGCATTTTCCGAAATCTCAGCACGCTTTCCGGTGACCCCAAGGGAAGAGACCAGATAGATGAAGCCGGAAGCGAGCGAAACGATCATATCAAGCCGCTCGTCCGAGGTCGTCTGCGTCACTAGGAAAATCTGTGCGAGCCCGGTCCGCTCTGAAGCTTTCAGGGCAGGCTCGATTTCTTCCGGCGGCATATCAACAATCAAAATCCCGTCGACGCCAGCCTCTTTTGCTTCATCATAGAATCGGTCGATACCGCGGCGGAACACGATATTGCAGTAGACAAGAAATACGATCGGAACATCCGAGTAACTTCGAACCGCTTTCACGATCTCAAATACACCTCCGGTTGTAATGCCTGCATTAATCGCCCGATTATCAGCGCTCTGGATCACACCTCCGTCGGCAACGGGATCGGAAAAGGGAACTCCCAATTCCAAAACATCGCAGCCTCCGTCGATCAAGGCTTTCGCGATCTCAATCGAATCAGACATATTTGGATCGCCGGCAACGGTGTATCCGACGAAACCGGGTTTTGCAAACGCTGCAAAAACCCTCTCTTTTCCGGATTTTGCCGGCATTACTCCTCACCTCCAAACATCTTTGAAACCGACGAGACATCCTTATCCCCTCTTCCGGATAAGCATATGACCACGATATCATCGCGGTCGAAAGAATCCCTGTTTTTGAGAACATACGATACCGCATGGGCCGATTCGAGAGCTGGAATGATACCTTCCGTCCGTGAAAGATAGGAGAAGGCCTCAAGGACCTCGTCATCCATCACGTAGGAATACTCGACACGATTCAAATCTTTCAGCATGCTGTGTTCAGGCCCGACCCCGGGGTAGTCGAGTCCAGCCGAGATGGAATGCGTCACGCCGACCTGTCCGTCATCATTCTGGATAAGATAGGAAAGAGCCCCGTGCAGAATCCCTGGACTGCCGGTGTTCAGCGTTGCACCGTTATTTCCGGGAGTGAGGGCACGCCCTCCTGCTTCCACGCCGACCATCCGGACGTCGTCGTTCAGCATCGGGTAAAACATTCCTATCGCATTCGAGCCACCGCCGACGCAGGCAACAAGCGTGTCCGGGAGTCTTCCTTCTTTCTCAAGACACTGACGTCTTGTTTCCTCACCGATGACCGACTGGAAGTCCCTGACGATCATGGGGAAGGGGTGGGGACCCACAACCGATCCAATCAGATAGTGGGTGTAGTCAACGGTCTTTGCCCATTCGCGCAAGGCCTCGTTGGTTGCATCCTTCAGTGTCTTCGTCCCGGAACTGACAGGATGGACCTTCGCCCCCATGAGTTCCATTCTAAATACGTTCAGTTTCTGTCTCTCGCAGTCTTCCTCGCCCATGAACACTTCGACCGGCAGATTGAGAGCCGCTCCGGCAATTGCCGTTGCAACGCCGTGTTGTCCGGCCCCGGTCTCTGCGATCAGGCGTTTTTTACCCATTGCTTTTGCGAGAAGAGCCTGCCCAAGGGTGTTATTGAGTTTATGCGCCCCGCCGTGAACAAGATCCTCGCGCTTGAGATAGACCTTACACCCGCAGTACTCAGACATATTCCTGCAGAACGTAAGGGGCGTCTCGCGTCCGGCAAACTCCGTCAGATACGAGTTGAGTTCAGCCTTGAACCCCGGGTCGTCTTTTAATCTGTGGTACGCGCTGTCCAGCTCGTAGAGAGCCGCCATGAGTGTTTCGGGGACGAATCTTCCGCCGAACTCTCCATAATATCCTGTTTTTTCTTTCATACTGCTGGTCTCCTGCAAATTTCTATAAATTCACGCATCTTTTTTCTGTCTTTGATTCCCTTTGATTTTTCAACGCCGGATGAGACGTCGACGGCATACAGACGAAGATCCCGTATGGCATCGCCGACGTTGTCGGGCGTCAGGCCGCCGGCAAGTATAACGGGAACCGCCGACTTTTCAACTACTTTTTGGGCATAACTCCGGTCATACACGATTCCCCGGCCGCAGCTCTGATCGATTACAACCGCATCGCATTTCTCGGAGATGCTGGCCTCTCCCGACGCCACACGGTAAATTTTTGTTCCAACACCTGCCGGGACTTTCAGATTTTGGGGAATCTGAATGGCGGTCGGTTTGAGGGAGAGGATGAGTTCCAGATCGCTTTGACTGTCTGTATTGGTAACGCAGATCTTCTCGGTGTTTGGACGAAGGGCGGCGAATATCTCTCTTGCCCGGCTGACCGGAACCGAACGTTTGGAATCCGAACAGACGACGATTCCAATCGCGTCGGCACCCTCTTCTTCCGCGATTAACGCATCCCTTACCGTGGTGATCCCGCAGATTTTTACACGCATACGAATGCCTCCAAAGTTTTTTGCGGATCTGCAGACTTCATGAGAGAGGTTCCAATGAGAAAACCGTCACATAAATTTTTCAGACCAAGGACATCCTCAGGTGTTTTGATGCCGCTCTCGGAGATCACAGTAAGACCCGCATCCCGAAGAAGGCATGAGAGTTCTTCTGTTGTTTTCGTATCGACCGACATGTCATGGAGATTCCGGTTATTGATGCCGGTCAGCAGTGCCCCGGATTTTACGGCATTTTCCGCATCTTCCCGGTTCCTGACCTCGACCAGAGGTTCGAGATGCAGAGACTGGCAAAGAAGGATGAACTCTTCAAGCCGGTCCTGCAGAACATCGGCTATCAGAAGCACTGAATCGGCCTGCATGACGTAGGTTTCGTAGATCTGTTTTTCATCGACGATGAAATCCTTTCTAAGGATCGGAAGCCGGGTCCCGGATTTTGCTTTGGTGAGATTTTCCGCACTTCCGGAGAAGTAGAAAGGTTCAGTCAGAACGGAAACAGCACATGCCCCGCCCGATTCATACAGACGGGAGAGGTTCGCCGGATCCCTCCTCGAGTCAAGGGTTTTGTCCGAGGGAGTTTTGTATTTGATCTCAGCGATAACCGCATTTTTCCGGCCCTGGCAGTTTTTCACGGATTTGATGAGGCTTTGCGGAACATAGGTTGTCTCTTCGGAGGTTTTCCTTATAGAGGGGTCGAGCAGTGCTGCCCTTTCTCTTGAGCGGGCACAAATGTCATCAAGAATCATTTTTGCCTCCAGAAAGGAGAATCAGATTCTCCAGTTTCTCGAGCGCAAGGCCCGAATCGATGGATTTTTCCGCATATTTGATCCCATCCGCGATACTCCCTGCCCTCTCTCCAAGATAGATTGCAGCTGCGGCATTGAGGATGACGATATCCCGTCTCGGACCTTCATCTCCCGAAAGAACCGATCTGATTATGTGTGCATTGTACTGAGAATCTCCACCGAAGAGGGAGGCGGCATCGGCTTTTTGGAACCCGAAGGATGACGGATCCAAGGAATAACTCCTGACCTGCCCGTCGTTCACCTCGGAAACCTGAGTAATACCAGTCGTTGTTATCTCATCATATCCATCACCATGGACAACCATTGCTCTTTTCGTACCCAAAATATTGAGAACTTCGGCGATCTTTTCCGTGAGGGGAGAGTCATAGACCCCAAGCAGCTGTGCATCGGCTCCTGCAGGATTCGAGAGGGGACCGATAAGATTGAAGAAGCTGCGGATACCGATCTCCTTTCTCACCTTGCCCGCATACTTCATAGCAGGATGATGGCTTTGGGCAAACATAAACCCTATGCCGTTTTCATCGATGATTTCACAGACCCTTTCCGGCGAAATATCGATTTTTATCCCGAGGGCTTCCAGAACATCAGCGGATCCGCATTTGCTGGTCGCTCCCCGGTTTCCATGCTTGACGACAGTCACTCCAGCACCGGCCGCAGTAAAAGCCGCTGCCGTACTGATGTTGAAGGTGTTTTTTCCATCGCCTCCGGTGCCGCATGTATCGACAAGCATACCGTTTCTTTTCGGAGTTATTTGGACGGCGTTCTCCCGCATCACGGATGCAAAAGCGGCGATCTCGGAACTTGTCTCCCCTTTCATTACAAGGGCTGTAAGGAATGCGCCGATCTGACCATCGGTAGCGTTTCCTGACATGATATCCTGCATCGCCCCTTTTGCCTCGTAAACGCTCAGATCAGAATGTGATGCTACTTTTTTAATGCATTCTGCGATCATCGGATCACTCCTGTATTCAGGAAATTTTTCATGATTTTGTCACCCGATTCTGTGAGGAGGCTTTCTGGATGGAACTGGAGCCCGAACACCGGATACTTTTTGTGGGAAACTGCCATGATCATCCCGTCTTCTTTGCTTCGTGCCGAAACCGACAGACAGGAGGGAAGGGACGATTCTTCAGCGGCAAGCGAGTGATACCGTGTCGCTTTGAATGGATTTTCGACCCCGGCAAAGAGGCCGGTCCCGTCATGCAGAATCTCGGAGGTCATGCCGTGTACCGGTTTTCCGGTCCGAATGACTTTTCCTCCAAAGAAGTGGCATATCGCCTGGTGCCCAAGGCAAATCCCGAGAGTGGGGATCTCTTCTGAATAAGTTTCCAGGATATCCAGACAGAGGGCGGAGTCCTCCGGTTTTCCTGGACCCGGAGAAAGAACGATCCGGTCAAATTCCGACGCATCCGGGAGATCGTTTGGTCGGTCATTTTTAACCACGATCGGTTTTCCCCCGAGATATCCTATCTGCTGACAGAGATTGTAGGTGAAACTGTCGTAACAGTCGATTACCAGAACGTTCATGCGATTTCACCCGCCGATTCAATTGCTGCCTTCATGCTTGCGGCCTTGTTTTCCGACTCGATGAATTCAGATGCAGGATTGGAATCCGCAACGATGCCGGCTCCGGACTGGAAATACGCAGTTTTGTCTTTTACCACGACGGTCCGGATAAGGATCGCAAGATCCAGATTTCCATTAAATCCGATATAGCCGACGGCGCCGGCATACGGGCCGCGGGATGTCGGTTCAAGTTCATTTATGATCTGCATAGCGCGAATTTTCGGTGCCCCGGAGACGGTTCCAGCAGGAAAACACGACATGAAGGCATCGAAGGAGGTCTGATCATCCGAAAGGATGCCCTCAACGGTCGATACGATGTGCTGAACATGGGAGAATTTTTCAACCGACATGAAGTCAGTCACCCGAACGCTTCCGTATTTGGAGACGCGGCCGATATCATTTCTCGAAAGATCAACGAGCATCAGATGCTCGGCGCACTCTTTTTTATCAGCTAAGAGTTCCCTTTCCAGTTCGATATCCTCTTTTGCATCCTTCCCGCGCTTTCTGGTCCCGGCGATTGGAACCGAGGTGACCTGCCGCCCTTCCACTTTGATCAGCATCTCGGGACTTGCTCCGATGACCTGTTTGTCGGAGAAGTCCATGAAATACAGATAGGGACTCGGGTTCAGTTTCCTCATCTGCCGATATAGCCTAAAGGGATCGCTTTCATAAGGGACAGCGCATTGTTTTGAGATGACAACCTGGAAGATATCCCCGTTGAGAATATACTCTTTTGCGGTTCTCACGAGATCTTCGAACCCGTTTTTTGATATGCCGGATGTATATGTTGATTCGGCCTTACCCATTTTTTCGCACGGAAATTTCTCTTCAAATGATGCTAATCCGCAGAGAGTCTTTTTCGCTGCGGAGATCTGACGAAGGGCCTCGGCGTATGCGGAATCGATGTCTTTTGAATCCATCCCGAATAAAAATCTGAGAATGGTGATCGTTCCACGCACATGATCGAATACAACATACTCTTCCGGCATCATGAACTCGGCAAGAGGGAAATCCCGCGGTTTTTCTTTGATGCCGGGGACGCTTAGGGTTTGAAGGGCCAGATCATACGAGAAGTATCCGGCAAGACCTCCGGCGTATCCGGGAATATCAGGACTTTGATACTCGATACAGCGTAATAGTTCATTGAGCGAGTCCGCAGACACATCCCGGCCTTCGATTCCCTTCGCGGGAATGTATTTTCCGGAAATGCTGATTCCCGGATCTGCAGTTAGATGCATCAGAAGGCCGGTCCCAAGGACCGAGTATCGTGCATTATGTTCATTTCCTTCTATCGATTCGAGGAGAAAACCGTATTCTCCTCTGAGTGCCTCATAGGCAGATGCAGGCGAGATTCCCGAGTCGGTAAAAGTCGTATAAACGGGGATCAGCGTATTGGCCGTTAAGGTCTTTTTGAGCGCCGGTAATTCCTCTTTTGTGGGAAATACCGCATTTTGACCAGAGTCCCCGATTATACCAGTTTCCATTCCACCGGCATCACCATCCGATTCGTATTGATTGTTTGCATAATTCACAACAATTGTTGTCTGTTGTACATATATATACATTACTGTACAAATAATTCAATGCGAGCCCGCCGTGGAACTAAATAAAGATCTACGCATAATTATCGTCCAAAGGCTCGGGAAAAAGAGATGAGCGCGCCCAATGAACAGGCATTCTGATAATGGTGAAGCGCGAAAAATTCAACTTTGATAAATGAAAGGAAGAAGTAAAAGAGATTCAAGTATTGATAAACAGTGCTGATATGGGGATTCGAACCCCAGTCGCCGGCGTGAGAGGCCGGCATGATTGGCCACTACACTATATCAGCAGACAAAAGTGCGTAATAAGATTGACAGCAGGAATATTTATAGGTGACGAAGTTGGATAGAACTGATAAGGGAAGAAGGGGATTATACGTCTGCATATCTTCATCATATCCCACTACCAATAAATATAGACACTATGGGACTCGAAGAAGATATTCGTGCAATTGAGGACGAGATAAAAAATACCAAATACAACAAAGCTACCTCGCAGCACATCGGGCGTCTGAAAGCGAAACTCGCAAAAATAAAAGACGACATGGTCATGCGGGCAATCAAGTCCGTAGGCGGGGGAGAGGGATTTTCGGTAAAGAAATCCGGAGACGGGACAATCGTTCTTGTCGGATTCCCGTCTGTTGGTAAGTCCACGCTTTTGAACAAACTTACCGGCGCGCAGAGTGAAACCGGCTCATATGCGTTCACCACTCTTACCGTCGTTCCGGGCCTGATGGAGTACAAAGGCGCAAAGATCCAGATCCTCGATATTCCCGGACTGATCGCCGGCGCTGCAATGGGCAAAGGCAGAGGAAAGGAAGTTATTGCGGTCGTTCGAACCGCCGACCTTATCGTAATCCTTGGAGATGTATTCAATGCCGTGCATGTGGACGTGCTGATGCGCGAACTTTACGACTCCGGCATTCGGATCAACAAACCTAAACCGGATATCACCATCAAAAGAACCGGTGGAGGAGGTATCAGGCTGAACAGAGTCGGGGCCGTAAAACTTGGACTTGAAGAGGTCCGCGCCATTCTTGGTGAAAATAAAATCATGAACGCCGATGTTCTGATCCGCGGAAGCAACGTGACGCAGGATGATCTGGTGGATGCGATGCAGGGAAACAGGATTTACATCCCTGCATTCATTGCCATCAACAAAGTCGATCTTATCAGCGATGCCCAGCGCAAAGAGGTCGAGGAACATATGCGCGAGAAATACGGCGTCGACCCCATCATGATCTCAGCTCACAAAGGCTATCATATTGAAGAACTTCAGGATGCGATCTACGAGCACCTCGGGTTCGTCAGAATCTACATGAAGCCATACGGCGAAGAGGCGGACATGGAAGAGCCGATGATCATGCGCAAAGGCAGCACGATCGAGGATATCTGCCACCGGCTCCACCGGGATTTCGTCGATCAGTTCCGTTACGCAAAAATCTGGGGAACCTCAGTCAAACATGACGCAGCCAAAGTAGGTCTGAAACATGTGGTTGAGGATAATGATATCGTAACGGTCGTTACGAAGCTGTAATCAGCTCACGCAGACCCTGCAGTTCATGAACAGCGGCCCTTATGCCTTCAAGGAGCAGCGGGAGGTTAGCAGCCGTGAGAGAGACAAGCGAAGCTGCAAAAGCTGCATTATCAACGATTCCCGGCCTCATCTTTCGTGCAGCAAGAATCCTTTTGACGAGAAGAAGGAGAAGAGCCGACATGAAGGCAGAGGTCAAAAGAGAGAACAGCAGTCTGAAAAGGCGTTTGATTGGACCATCCAGCATTTCCGGAATTTTTTCCTCCGACTGCCCCTCATCCCCGTAGAGATATGCAGCGCCGGTGATGAGATAGGGCGCCGCAGCAGAAGCAAACATATCATACGCTCCGTCTTCTGAAAATATAACTTCAGAGACTGTTTTCTGCCCAACAAGAACATCTGTCAGGGCCTTCAGGAGAGAAATATCATTTTCCGTATCCTTGGAGATCTCATCAGGCGCAGTGTAGATTGTCTGCAGGATCTCAACGATCTCCTCTGCCGAGAGAGAAGAAGCGGATTTTTCAGAAAACTCCTCGCCAAGAGAGACGGGAACGCCCGTAATTGCGAGGATCGGTTCGAAGTTTTCCGGCAGAAAACCGGCACTCTCCGCAACCCGCCGCAGGACCACGGCAAGACGGCCGTCCAGAACATCAATATCGGCTTGAGGGATTTCAGACAAAGTGTCCGACCCAACGTCACAAAGAAGAGACACGGCCGTTTCAAGCGAAGCGAGCGCAGCATCCGTATTTCCCTCATGAAGATACCCCTCTGCGGTATCAAGTAAAGCGTTGATCGATAAAAAGCGGTCCGGGAACGTATCCTCTGAAGACATGGATACAATAATGTATGCGAATTAACGTGATAAAGGATTACCAAGATTACAAAAGAGAATTATTCAAACATCGATCTTTTCACTTCATTCCTGAAGTTGAATCCAACCCTTGCAGCTTTTTCACGTTTTTTGGCAGTTCACCTCCGTAAACTGTCTTACAAAAATAAATAGATTTATAATCATATAAAGATGTTGGTCAAAAATCCAAAAAAAACGTTATACGGGCCTGGAGGGATTCGAACCCCCGACATTCGGGTTAGAAGCCCGACGCTATATCCTGGCTAAGCCACAAGCCCACGCTGGTAACGCCTTAACCTATTCGTTTTTCACAAAGATAAACCCTTCCTAAACCAACGAAGGAAAATCACATCTTTTTCAATCAACACAGAGATAAATGAAACGGGAAATGAATTACCCGTACATTATGTCTTCATCAAACGCAGTAGGAGGGACATCGCTCTTTTTCACGTCCTCGGCAAGTTTCTGGAGCATGGGTTCAATGGAATCGGCCTGGGCAATGAGCGGCTCGGTATCAAGCGCGAGGCCGTAGATAGAACTGATTACGGAAAGACCGGCTGCAGAAGCCCGCGGATCGACATCAAAGTTTGTTTCAACAAGAAAACCGGTGGCAGGAATATTCCTCAGACAGGCTTCCGTCAGAAATCCGCCGGTAATTCCGGTGATATTGAGAGCAGGGAGGATCTGACAGGAGGATTTGATTTTTTCAATGCCTTCGTTGGTTGTTGCAACGCCGAAGACGCGTTCTCCATCCCCGCCGGTAACCACACCGCCGATCAAAATGATCTCCGTAACTACAGTTCTGGCACATAGCCATTCGAGGATTCTGGAGGGAATCGTACACGAGCCTTCATCAGAGACAGGGACGTCAGAGAGAACAACGAGCAGCCGCCCTTTCTCATAAAGACGAAGAGGGGCCTGGGCAAGCCCGGCGGTCGCGAGAGAGACCGCAGGAAGAAGCGGGCTCGCAATATTTCCGATATGGGTGAAGGATAATGCCTCTACCAGATATTGAACTGCAATGCTTCCAACAAGGCCGGAACCCGGGAAACCTGCAATGAGGATTGTTTCTTTCGAGGAGGGTATCTCTGCCGAGACACGAACCAGAGGGTCGTCACCTGCGTGAAAGGCATTGATCAAACAATGTGTGCCGTTGTCACTGCCTTCTGAACTTTTTTCCATACTCTTTAGTCTCATTTTAGAGGGATAATACTTCGGATACGGTCGAAGAGGAAATCGATGTCATCCTCACGCACCAAACAAATAAGCTGCACTGGAAAGCAACTAATTTTAGACGGGCCGTCTATACTATATGGTATGCAGGAATACGAAGTAAAGCGCGGAAACACCAGCACTCTCGAAGAAAGGATAAAAACAGGGTTTTCAGATATTTTCGGCGTCAAACCAACGGTAAAAGACGGCCATTATATGATCTCCTACGGAAGCATGTCACGCCTCGAAGTATGGGCCGGAGAAAAAAACAAGACCTTGATGGTGGATACGGAAACGGATGCGACCATCCTTTCGATGCCGGACGAACAGGCAGACCCAATTATTCTGGACACAAATAAAAAGTTCAGAGCCTATCTTGATTTTGTCACCTGTTTTACCACAAAGGAACGGGTCAAACGGGCAAAGAAAGCAGCCGAGAAGGAAGAATAAAATACAAAAAATTTCTCTATTTTTTCGAGTCAAACTCTTTACAAAATCAAAAAAAAAGATTTGAGTGAAGGTTCACTCGATAACAAGTGCCGGCTTGAAAGGTAACGCCGATTTTGCCTTCGGGTGGGTACTTTCCTCTGCAGAGACGATCTCGACTACGAGTCTGCATTCCTTTTCAATGAAGGCAGATGCTGCCTGGAAGATAGCTTCCTCGTCAACGCCGTCTGCGATCGCAGATACCAGTTCCGGTGAAAGCGAGTGGATCAGCTTAACGGTCTGGAGAGAAGCATCGGTGGCCTCTTTTCCTTTTGCACGGAGCGATTCGTCAGCCATGACCGTCTTGATCACGTTTCTCTTATCCTCGGCACCGGCAACGATGGAGAAGAGATGACGCTTCCACTGCGGAGCGATGAAGAGCGTGACCTTGGCTGCCTCGATCTGAACGAGTTTCAGGATCGACTGGATATCTTCAAGAGTTCTCTGAATAAGAGACTCGGAGATCTCGACCGATTTGTTGATCTTAGATTCATCAGCCACAGGCCATGCTGCGAATGAGACAAGCCCCTCGTGACCGGTTTCCTTCCAGAGTTTTTCGGCGGTGTACGGGATGACCGGGGCCATCAGACGGATCCACTCGGACATTATCTCTTTCTGGACAGCGCCGCCAGACGAGCCTTCGGGAAGCCGTCTGCGGTACCACGCAAGGTCCGAGACAACACCATTGTATGCTTCCTGCAGGGCCTGTCTGGTCTGGAAAGCACACAGACACTTCGTCGTAGCGGCGATCCGCTGCTGCATGCGGGATACGAGCCATGCATCGATGGGAGTGGTCCCGGACGCGTCCGAGGAATCCAGAATGATCTGCCACATCCGCTCGATCTGTTTCTTGACGGAGAGAACGAGCTCGTTTCTCCAGTCGAAATCCTGCCAGGGTTCGGCTGAACCGACAAGGAACATACGAACGGTATCTGCACCGAACTCGTTTGCCGCATCTTCTAAGAGGAAAACATTTCCTTTCGAAGAAGACATCTTCATTCCGTTCAGTAATCCCATCCCGAAGACGACCATGCCTTTTGGCTGGAGGTTGTCCGGGAAGATCGCTTTGTGGTGGAAGAGCTGGAAGGTCAGGTGATTGGAGATCAGATCCTTGGCGCTGAAACGGTAATCATACGGATACCAGTACAGGAACTCAGAACGGAGTTCATGTAAGGTGGCCTCGTCGACCGGCATGTTTGCCGGGTCACCGATTCCAAGGAAGATATAGTCAAAGACCGCTGGTATGAGTTTTTCAGCCGGAATACTGGAAATCTTATGGGCGATGGTGTAATACGCCATATAGACGGTCGAGTCCGAGAGGGGTTCAAACAGCCACTTCGGATCCCACGGAACATGCGTCCCGAGACCGACACGGCGGGAACACGGCCACTCTTTGAGCCAGTCGATCGTCCGCTCGAACTCGGCGCGAACTTCGGCCGGAACAAGTTCAACCTTCGGCAGCTGTTCGTGGACCTGAGCTTTCCAGGCCTGATCGCCGTAGTTCAGGAACCACTGATCGTCCAGGATCTTGACATACACGCGCCCGCCGCAGCGGCAGATCACGCGTTTCTGACTCATCTCATGGAAAATGATCGAACCGCGCTCTTCAGTAAACTCGCGGGTCACATCTTCACGCGCCTGACGAACGGATTTTCCTGCATGGATACCGCAGTTATCGTTGAGTTTTCCTTTCGAGAACTCGGCGGTGTAAAGCTCCTGCGTGAGATCGTCCATCCGCGGATCATCCTGGTTGGGGATCTTGTTCTTTTCGACGATGTCCTGTGCCGGGACCGTTCCAAAGTTTGGAACGGTGACCAGAGGGATCGCTTTGATATCCGTATACTTTCCTTTTTCCTGAAGATCACGAAGAGCGATATAATCGAACGGCGCGTGGGCCGGAACGCTCATTACAAGACCGGATCCCATGTCCGGGTCTACGAAGGAAGCGGGAAGGATCGGAACATCGGCACCGGTATAGGGATTCTTTGCGGTCTTGTCGATGAGTTCGGTTCCCTGAAGCGTCGAGAGTTCTACAACGATGTGTTTCTGCATCCGGAGTTTTTCCGCTGCTTCCGTGCTGATGATCCATTTCTGACCGTCGACTTCAGCTTTTACATACGTGGTTTCCGGATTTGCCCAGAGATTTGTTACGCCGAAGATGGTCTCCGGACGAAGGGTGGCGCACGGGATCTGGAACTCGCCGAACTGATACATCACAAACACAAAGTGCATGATCTCAGCGGATTCGCCCTCAAGAAGATCATGATCACCGACAGGCTGATCACATGCAGGACAGTATCTGACCGGATACTCTCCCTTCTGCACTTTTCCCTGCCCGTAGATATGCGTGTACTGCCATTCGATGAATTTGCTGTATTGGGGGATGATGGTCGTGAACCGGCGTCTCCAGTCGATGGAAAGGCCGAGCTGTTTCATCACCCGTTCATATTCATCAGCGAAGTAATTCACGATCGTGATCGGGTCGGTGAAGTTCGCAAGAGTTTCCTTTGGGACCCGGTAGAGTTCGCCGTAGAGCTTGAGCGTTTTTTGATCTTTATTCGCGATGCGTTTTGCGATGCCGAGAACCGGAGCCCCGGTAACATGGAACGCCATCGGGAAAAGCACCTGTTTTCCCTGCATTCTCCAGAAGCGGGCAACCACGTCGGGGATGATGTAGGTCCTCCCGTGACCCACATGCATTGCGCCGCTCGGATAGGGGAATGCCACGTTTACGTACAGCTTGTCTTTCGTTTCATCAGGATTTGATTCGAATGCCGGTATCCACTCGTTGCGGATCTCCGGTTCAATTTCGGTCATTGCCAGGGTATTTGCCATTGTTGTTTTCACCTATTGTGTTAATCGACGGGACGGATCTTCAGTTCCTCATCGGCACCGTAGCGCCGTATCATTTCCATAGCGATACTTGAGTTTCGTGCGAGATGAATTTCACCGTAATCATCAACAGTTGCAGTAAACAGGTACTCCTTTCCTGAGAAAAGGTCTACGATTTTACCTGCATAATCCGGACAGATGATGGATAACTGTTTCTTCTCGCTCTTGATCTTAAATCCGGCAGACCCGCTGACGGGCGCCGGGACGTCATTGAAGAGGACCTCCCGTCCCGGTAGATCGCTTAGCGGACGGACATCGATCCCGACACCAACTTTGCTGACTACGGCAGCGATGTTTTTGCCGGCTTTGCCGATAGCCGCAGGAACGTCAGCATCTTCGATATAAACAGCAGCTTTCGTATCGGTGATCATGCGGACAACGATATCGCCTTCGGTAAACCGGCGGATCTCATTCTGGATCTCCTTTTCCAAAACGACCCATGCCGGATTGTCATCGGTGACCTCAAAGGTCGGCATGCTGTGAACCGGCGGCGCCGAGCGCTCCTCTTGGGAGGACTGCTCAGGAACAGTCGAAACCGGGGCTGGTGCTTTTGATTCGGCAACAGGAGCCAGGGTCGGTGCGGGAGCGGCTTTTGGAATGACAACCGGACTGACTTTGGAGAGCCCCGCAGCTGGCGTAACCATGACCTCTCCTTCATATCTGAAGGCTTCGGCGGCAGTTTCCTGCGTGATGATATTGGTAAGCCTGACGATCGGACGGATCTGGGGGTCGCCGATCTGTTCAAGAGCTTTGGGGACACCGAATCCGGTCGAGACATTGTAGATTTCAGAGATGTCCCCTGTCTTCACAAACACCATCGTAGCAACGATCTGCGGGATCAGATTCAGATCGACGAGGCTTGCAAGGCGGATCATTGCATCCAGTGCCGATTTCGCGTGCAGACCGCCGATGACTTTGATGCCGGACAGACGAAGATCGGCAAAGACCGAAAGTTCTTCGCTTCTGCGCATCTCGTCAAAAATAACATAATCCGGACGAAGCAGAGTCAGCACTTCACCGGTGGCGGCGATACTGCCGTCAAGGGATGTGTACTGCGTAATACTGTCCGGGACCATCAGATCGCGGGGAGACTCGATCGTCTTGACGATGAAGTTCTGACTGCCGAGATAAATCGCGATGTTCTGTTCAAGCGTGGATTTCCCGGAGCCAGGAGTTCCAACGATGAGCATACCGCCTGCTCCTTCCTTAAGACGGTCCTTGAGTGCCGCCGCATAATTATAGGACTCAAAGGAGACCTCGCGTGTAGGGCGGACCACCGTTACTTCGATTCCATCGGAAAACGGCGGACGGGTCGTTGTGATCCGCATTGAGCCGATCTGGGATACGGTGACCCCCGGCATCTCGACCTCGACAAACCCGTCAGGGTGACGTTTGGCACGCTCAAGGCATTCCTGAGCAATGGCACGGAGCTCGTATTCAGTGGCCGGAGCCTCTCTGATCTGGACAAGCCGGGATTCTTTGATCGTACCTTTGCGGGCGCAGGGAGCCACACGCTCTTTTAAGTACACGGCAAAGGTGTTTTCGTCAAAGAACTCATCGATCTGAAGGGGAGCAAAGTTGTCCGTTGTTTCGGACTTCAGATAGATGACCTCGAGTCCTTTCGCTCTTGCAACCTCAGCCTGAACATAGTCACTCGTAAGGAACGTAGCGCCGTGTTCGATAGCGACTGCCCGGATCATGGAATCGATCTCGCCGCCGCCAGCTAATTTGACCTGTTCCAGTCTCGGTCTTTCACCGACATATTGGAGAGTGATCCTGCCCTGTTTGGCTAGAACACAAAGTTTCTGCAGCTCGGCAAGACCGGAGAATCCTATCTCTCTGCCCTGATTCGCCTGTGCCTCGAGTTCGGCAAAGACTGCTTCAGGTATTATTATCGTTGCGTCACGGTATTCCCCTTTCTCGATCAGGGCGGTAACGCGGCCGTCAATGACGACGCTGGTATCAGGTACGAGTATCATAAAATATTCAACCAATATTTATGGGGTTTCAATAGGATATTAGTATAGTGTTCCAAAAGGTGCAGTAAATGATTCACCTTGAGTAGATATCTGCCGGATCCTTCAATCTTGGAAGAATCACCTCGCCTTCCATCGTTCTAAAAAAACAACTGGCGTATCCTTCATGGCAGGCACACCCGGTCTGTTCAACCAGATACAACAGACAATCCTCATCGCAGTCGACACAGATACGGACGATCTTTTGCAGGTGGCCCGACTCCTCGCCTTTTTTCCAGAGTTTGTTTCTCGAACGGCTGAAGTAGTGGGCATAGCCGGTTGAGCGGGTCAGAGAAACGGCCTCTTCATTCGCAAAAGCAAACATGAGGACCTGGAGGGTCTTTGCATCCTGGACGATCACCGGGATGAGTCCGTCATGGTATTTGAGTGAAGGGAAAAGGTCAGGCATAATTATTCACTGTTGGTTTTTTTATGAGATAAGAGAATCTCTTCCCGGCGGTTGTTCACGCCTTTTATCCGAAGATTCCATGAGACTGTGGAGAGATCGGAAGGACCGAAAAGAGAGATGAGTTCCTCAGGTTCGAAATAATGCGTAACGATCCCGTCGCCCCGCAGAAATGACGACGGCTCGATCTCGGTCCCTTTTCCATACCGGAAATCGTTTCTGGAAAAATCTTTGAAATATAACACACCCTCAGGTTTTAGGACGCGGAGCATCTCCTCTGCCGCTGTTTTCCTTTCCGAAAATGAAAGATGACCGAGAACATGCCAGCAGAAAATGATATCAAAGACAGAATCGTTGAACGGAAGAGAACGGACATCTCCAACCAGAGCCGATGAGCCGGCAAGCTGGACGGCGGCAGATGAAATATCGATTCCGACCGCATTTTGGCCAAGTGAACGAAGCGTCTTTCCATTGCCGCATCCGGTCTCAAGGATAAGAGCATTTTCCGGGATCTCGGGCAGGAGATAGGATGCCCCTGCCCACAGAGACCCGCGTGCCTGATAATCGGTCTGCCACCCCATTACAACCGGACCAAAACGCCCCGGGAAGCCAAATACTCCTTCACGGATCGGATCGTCATCTCTCCGTAATGGAAGACACTTGCCGCAAGGCATGCATCAGCTTTTCCTTTCACAAAGCCGTCGTAAAAATGTTCAAGGGTCCCGACCCCACCGGATGCGATCACCGGAACATCGACATTTTCCGAGATGGCTGCGGTGATCTCCAAATCGAAACCGGTCTTGACGCCGTCTGTTTCCATCGATGTGAGAAGGATCTCGCCGGCACCTCTTTTGACACCTTCCTGCGCCCAGGAGACCGCATCGATGCCGGTCCGCTGGCTGCCACCGTAGATGACCACTTCATACCAGCAGACTCTCCCGTCTGCGAGATGGATCGGGGTCACGCCGTCCCGCATCTCATAATTTCTCCGGACATCTTCGGCAAGAACGATACATTGATTCCCGAACAGATGTGATCCTTCGTTGATTACGTCAGGAGTTTTTACCGCAGACGTGTTCAGACTTACCTTATCGGCGCCGGCACGCAGAATATCCTGAATATCTTTGACCGTACGAATCCCGCCGCCGACCGTCAACGGAAGAAACAGCTCATCGGCAGCCCGGCCGATCACGTCGATCATCGTATCGCGATTGTCCTTCGAGGCCGCAATATCCAGAAATACGACCTCATCGGCACCCTGTTCATTATATCGTGAGGCGAGCTCGACAGGATCACCTGCATCGCGAAGCCCTTCAAAATTTACGCCCTTTACTACCCTTCCTGCTTTCAGATCAAGACAGGGAATGATTCGCCGGGTAAGTCCCATAGGATATGATTGGTGTTTTTTGGAGAAAAGCCTGTTTGAAAAAGGAGAATGGATTACTTTTCCAGAAACGCTTTCAGATCATCCATTCTGGCAATTGTATCCCGATATCCGTCATCATAAAGAGCAGCGAGCTTTGTTTTGTTCGTCTCGACTCTGCCGATGTTCACCGGTTTTTGGGGCCGGAGGACAAAAGCCCGGCAGGCAGATTCCTCTTGTGCCAGAAGATCCAGCGTCTGATTATATCGGAGGTGACGCGTCGCAAGCTGATCGACAAGATGCGGATATTTTCTATAGAAGATTTTCAAAAGGGGAACGATCTTCATCGGCTTTTTTCGATAGGTGATGTCCTGTGTTAAGACAATAACATTTTTGACGTTTCCGTCATCGATAGAACGCTGCAAAGGAATCGAATCAGCAACCCCGCCGTCAAGATATTCTGCTCCGTTGATCAAAACTGGTTTTGCAAGGAGAGGGAGAGAACTCGATGCCTGAAGAACATTCACCTCTTCACGCATATTTTTCAGATGAAAATATTCAGCTTCGCCTGTTTCACAGTTGGTAACGACAACAGACAGTATTCCAGCATATCTGGAAAACGTATCATAATCATACGGATCAAGCTTTTCCGGAATGGTATGATAGAGCATTTCCGGACCGAAGAGATTTCCTGTCGTCAAAAGATTTCGAAGACTACAGTACCGTTTATCTCCAATATAATCGGTCGTTACCCGATATGCCCTTCTGCGCTGTTTTGCGAGGAACGATGCGGCATTGCAGGCCCCAACCGAGACGCCGTAACAACGGGAAAACTCCAGATCATTATCCAGAAATGCATCGATAACCCCTGTCGTATAGGCGCCGCGCATTCCGCCCCCTTCGAAAATCAAGCCTGCAGAATACATTGGATGAAGCCTCACTTCTCCAGAAATGCGATCAGATCATCAATTACGTCCACTGTCTCCTGATACCCTTCTTCATAGAATGGAGCGATTCTCTTCATGTTGAAGTCCATTCTGGAGACCTCGACCGGCTTTTGTGGACGAATAATAAATGCTCTGCCGGCTTTTTCTTCCCTGTCTACAACTTTCAATGCTTCATTATACCGGATATGGCGGGTCGCAACCATATCGACCATCTTCGGATACTTGGCGTAGGCAATTCTCAAAACAGGCACGGTTTTATCCGGCTTTTTTTGATAACCTGCAGCCTGTGTCAGAACGAGAACGTTTTTCGTATTGCCGTCGGCAATGGAGCGTTCGATGGGAATTGAATCGGATATCCCACCGTCGAAGTAATAGTTCTCGCCGACTTTGACTTTTTTCGCAAGGATCGGGAGGGAGCTGGATGCATGAATCATCTCCACATCCTCCTGCATGATCTTTACCTGGAGATACTCTGCCTCTCCCGTTTCGCAGTTTGTCACCACGCTGAAAAATTTTCCCGGATATCTGTTGTATTCATCGTAATCGAACGGGTCAAGCTCTTCAGGAATCGTATGATAGAGCATTTCCGGACCGATAAGATCTCCTTTGGTAAGCAGATTCCAGTAACTGAAGTATCGTTTATCGTCGATATAGTCGGTCATGGTCCGGTAGGCTCTCCCGTGCTGTTTGGAGAGATAGCTCGCACAATGACAGGCACCGGATGAAACACCATAGCATGAGCTGAATTCCAGTTTATTATCGATCAGCGCATCGATGACCCCGGCCGTATAGGCGCCGCGCATCCCGCCCCCTTCGAAGATCAAACCAGCAGAATACATGTGGTTAGTAGTTTGCTCTCTGATGAATTGTATATTTTCCGCAGAAATCAGAGCCGCAGGCAATGAATAATAGTCATGCAGACCAACAGATAAGGCATGACAAGCTCGGGCGAACTGAAAATACAGTGGGCTTCCCAGTATATGCCGGTCTTATCGGCGATCAAAAAACGCTTTGAAGAGGAGAAACCTCTCAAAGGTCAAAGGATAGGAATGGCTCTGCATGTTGAGGCAAAGACGGCATGTCTTGTCAGAACGCTTCAGGCAGGCGGGGCCGAGGTGTATATTACCGGCTGCAATCCGCTTTCCACACAGGATGACGTGGCTGAGGCTCTTTCAGCAGGCGGCATCGCCTGTTATGCGAAGAGAGGCTGCAATACCGAGGAGTATTATGCGGCGATCGATAAAGTGCTGGATGCAAAACCAACCCTGACCATCGATGACGGTATGGATCTGATCAACAGAGTTCATCTTGACAGAAGAGACGCGCTCCCGCAGATCATCGGGGCATGCGAAGAAACAACAACGGGTATCCACCGGCTGAAGGCAATGCAGGCTGAAGGAAAACTCGAGTTTCCGGTTTTATCGGTGAACGACACACCGATGAAGCATTACTTCGACAATGTTCACGGAACCGGCGAAAGTGCTCTCGCCTCGATCATGCTGACGACAAACGTCCTGATTGCCGGAAAACACGTTGTTGTTGCCGGATACGGATACTGCGGGAGAGGCGTCGCCACCAAAGCACGCGCTCTTGGAGCACGGGTCATCGTCACGGAAGTCGATCCTCGCCGGGCCCTTCAGGCACACTTCGACGGTTTTGACGTGATGAGTATGAATGACGCGGCAAAAGTCGGCGATCTCTTCATCACGACGACCGGAAACTGCGATATCATTACTGACCATCACTTCCCTCTGTTAAAATCCGGAGCGATCCTCGCAAATGCCGGCCATTTCAACAATGAGATCTCCATTCCCTGGCTCGAAACTCATGCATCGTCGGTTGAACACCGCGACGGAATCGACACCTACCTCATTGGAGACAAAAAGATCCACCTCCTAGCAGAAGGAAGACTGGTCAATCTCGCGACGCCGAAAGGAATGGGACACCCGATCGAAGTCATGGACCTGAGTTTTGCAGTCCAGGCGCTTGGCGTCGAATACATGGCAAAGAACGGCAAAAATTTGTCAGCGGGCGTTCACGACATCCCTTCAGAGATTGATGAATATATTGCCCGGCTAAAACTGGCGGCTGTAGGCGCAACGATCGATGAGCTCTCCTGCGGTCAAAAAGAGTATATGTGCTCGTGGAACCACGGCACATAATATTTTATTCAGCTTTTTCTTTTTTCCAGACCAGCCGCTTCTCTATGACCTCTTCAGCAAAAATCAGGAACGCATACGATGCATACGAAAAGACATTCGTTGTCAGCAGATAGGTGTCGGGAATTTTTCTTGCATTGGTATTTCCGACGATCCTGACAAAATCCAGCGCATATAATGCATCATCACTCAAAAGACCAGTCCTGCCGATCACCCCGCAAAGAGTTCCGAACTTTGTGTTGTCGGCACGGATTTTCTGTTGTTTACAGATGAGTTCAGCGATACTCATCGTGATATCGCAGAGTTTTCTGGTGGCGGTCTCTGATTTTTTCTGGCGGGAGATGGGATCGAGATCACGAAATACCGGATGGACCGCCGCGATTTCAATAAACCGTTTCATGCGCATCTCGTACCCCGAGAGAACGGCAGAGCGTTCATAGATGCTGAGTTCCAGATTAAGCCCTTTTTCCCTTGGAAGAGAGTACCTGATCAGGAGAGATGAACCAACGCCGCCGGACGGGACGGAGAGGATAACGTCGCCAATGTTCTGCATATCGTAGAGCGCGTTGCTGCACATCGAAAGCCTGTTGGATGCTTTGAGTGTTTTGTGCAGTTCTCCAGCCGTAACTTCGATATGCGAGGAGCCGCGCTCCGTTGCCGCATCAAATCTGCGGTACAGTTCGTGATGAAAATCGGCCGCAGTAAGGTTTCCGTTTTTTTCGGTCATGATTCATCCAAAAAGGCCAAAGAGACCTTTTTTCTTTGCAACTTCAACCTCGATGATGATATTGCCTTTCTTCTTCGGAGACAAAACGCCAAGTCCTTTTCCTTCCGGCGGTGCAAAACGGTCTCCGGTTTTTACACCCGCAGGAACAGTGATCTTAATGGTTTTATTAAACAGCAGGGTAAGAGGGATCACGCCGCCCTGTTCTGCGATTTTCGGAGGGATCTGCAGACGGCAGATCAGATCGTTTGTTGCATCATCGATCTCCCAGTTATCTTCAGGAATAACTTTGAGATTCACATACAGATCCCCCCGGGGTTTTCCTTCGACAGGCACCCCTTTGTTAGCAATTCTGTATCGTCTGACCCCGGGATAGACTTTGATGACGACCTTTTCACCCGCGACCTTCATCGGGATCTTGCCTTTTCCATATGCGGCGATCGTCATGGATATCGGATAATCCGTTTCGATATCGCCGCTTTTTGTCGGCATTCCCGACATTTTTTTGCCACGGGGCTGAGTGGAGAAAATGGGAACATCGGCACGTTCGGCGTCGTAGGCGGCCTTGGTTTCCGGATTGCCGAGAACCTCATATGCGGCCATTATTTCGAGCAGGCGCTCGTTGTACTCCTGCTGTTTATCCTCGCTTTCACCCGCGTGATCTGGATGGAACTCTTTTACGAGAGCAACATAGGCTTTTTTTATCATTTCCGGCGTTGCATTTTCTGCTACGCCGAGCGTATCATAGTGGGAATCGCCCATTCTACTCATCTATTGGTGTTATAAAGGATAGAACTTATCTCATATTCGAGCAATACATTCCTGTATGTATATCGGAGTCGACCACGGGACAACGTCTCTTCGGTTCGCAACAGAAACCGGAAAACATCTGAAAATATCCCGGGAGGCGGCTAAAAGTTTTGAACTTTCGGCTCTGGAAAAGATCTGCCCTGTCAACGAGATAGAAGGATTCGCTGTATGCTATTCAATGGGAGATAATTTTTCCAAAATAACACCTATTGCTCAGCTGAAAAACCGGGGAGTCATCACGCGTGACGGTGCCGGAGAACATATAGGCGGAGGGACGCGGGTTTTCGATGTCATAAAAGAATCGGGAATTCCCGCAATGGTCATTCCGGGCATTCACCGCGGATCCGATACCGACCCCAGATTCAAAGTGTATTCCCATCAGACAAGTCCGGAAAAACTCGGGATAGCCTACCTTGCAAAACAGACGCTTCACGACACGTTTATCGTGTCGGATATCAGTTCCAACACCGTGTCTCTTCTCGTTGCGAACGGAAAAATTGTCGGGGCATTCGACGCATGCGTCTTCGCACCGGGAACCCAGCACGGAGCACTCGATGTTGATGCAATCAGAAAAATCGATGAGGGAGAGTGTACCGCAAATGAAGCGTTTACGACGGCGGGCGTCTCATATCATCTCGAGGAAAAATATCAAAAGCCGGCGATCGCCATGTGGGCCGCGATGGAATGCGCCTCGCTTCTTCTTCTTTCACGCGAGGCTCCAATTGCCTTGGCAGGCAGTCTCGCACCGGAATTGGCCGAAGAAATATCCGCATTGCTGCAAAAACCAGTCATCGTGTACAACGAATGGGCAGCATCCGAAGGACTTGCGCTTATGGCACGGGATATCTTTAACGGGGCAAAACAGATTCTTGGAATTTCAGTGATACAGACCCCCAAATAATAATTCACCCCCACGCTGCACCTTTTTTTACATTGTGCGGTCTTTTTTCAGGAAATTTGCAAACAGTAAATTCATATTGATTAATCGTGATAAATATAAGTGTTATGAGAGAACTACGCATCCACGGAAGAGGTGGACAGGGCTCGGTGACGGCTGCAGAATTAATAGCGACGGCAGCATTCACCGCAGGCGTCTATTCACAGGCATTCCCGGCATTTGGCGTTGAACGCCGCGGAGCCCCCGTGCAGGCATTTGTGCGGTTCAGCGATGAAAAAATCCGCCTCAGAAGTCAGATTTATGAACCGGACTACATCATCGTTCAGGACAGCACGCTGATCCGCGATGTGAATGTATTTGCAGGCATGTCGGAAGGCGGAATTGCCATTATCAACACAGAAAAAGATGGGGCAGGATACGATCTTCCAAAAGGAGTAAAACTGATCACCATTGATGCAACAAAGGTTGCCCTTGAAGAAATAGGACTTCCCATCACCAATACTACCCTGATGGGAGCATTTGCTGCCGCAAGCGGCGAGATCACCCTCGAAGCTCTTGAAGGAGCAATCAAAGAGCGATTCGACGCGAAACTTGCAGACAGCAATATCGCCGCAGCAAAACGTGCATATGCGATGGTAAAGGAGGGACGCGTATAATGGCTCTTGGAATTGGATGCACGGCACGCCCGGGCAACAGCAGAAACAACAAAACCGGTTCATGGAGAGTATTCTACCCAGTAATGGACACGGAAAAATGTACAAAATGTGGAACATGTCAGCTGATCTGTCCAGAAGGTTGTATCAATCAGAATCCTGACAAAACCTATTCTATCGATCTTGACTTCTGTAAAGGATGCGGCATGTGCGCCGAGGAATGTCCTGACAAAGCTAAGGCTATCCACATGGTTAAGGAGGAAAAATAAATGACGATGGAAATTATGGAGGGTTCGATCGCGATCGCAGAAACCGTACGTCTCTGCAGACCACAGGTTATCTCCGCATATCCGATCACCCCGCAGACCCACATCGTCGAAGGACTGGCGTCGATCGTGGCTGATGGAAGACTTGACGCAGAATACATCTGTGTGGAGTCTGAGTTTTCCGCTCTCTCGGCATGCATCGGTGCCTCGGCAGCCGGAAGCAGAGTCTATTCGGCAACGACATCCCAGGGTCTCGCACTGATGGGAGAGGTCGTGTTCAACGCAGCAGGAATGAGACTGCCGATCGTTATGGGTATCGCAAACCGCGCGATTTCCGCACCGCTCTCGATCTGGAACGACCAGCAGGATTCAATCATGATGAGAGACTCCGGATGGATCCAGCTCTATGCAGAAGACAACCAGGAGGCAATCGACATGCACATCCTCGCATACAAAGTCTGCGAAGACCACAACATTCTGCTCCCGGCTTTCGTTTGTTTCGACGGATTTATTCTGTCCCATGTATATGAGCCGATCGACCTCCCCTCGCAGGAACTCGTTGACTCATTCCTCGGACCGTTCAACCCCTATCAGAAACTGGATGCAAAGGATCCGATCTCCTTTGGTATGTATGCAACACCGGAATACTATCTGGAGTTCAGATACGAACATGATCAGGCGGTCAAACGTGCGGCCGAAGCCATTAAAAAATACGGAAAAGAGTTCGGCGAAGTTTTCGGCCGCGACTACTCGGAGCTAGTCGTCGGTTACAAACTTGAAGATGCCGAAACCGCAATAGTTGCAATGGGTTCCATCTGCGGTACCGTCAAAGACGCGATCGATGAGATGCGTGCAGAAGGAAAGAAAGTCGGACTCTTGAATCTCCGCTGCTTCCGTCCGTTCCCGTCAACCGATGTTGCAAAGGCTCTCGCCCATGTCAACACCATCGCAGTTCTCGATAAAAACGTCAGTCTGGGTGCAAAAGGGGCAGTCGCAATCGAAATCAAGGAAGCCTGCTACGGATCGAACATACCGATCTACGATTATATCCTTGGTCTCGGCGGCCGCGACGTACGAAAGAGAGACATCAAAAAGATCGTCGAACTCGCAGAAAAAGGCGAGGGCGATATGTTCTATGGATTACGCGAGGAGGTGCTCTGAAATGGTAGACAGATCTATTGAAAACTTTGAATGCGGGCACAGAGCCTGCGGAGGCTGCGGAGCATCATCTGCAGTCCGTATGATCCTGAAAGGCTACGGCGAAAACACGATCGTAGTCAACTCAACCGGATGCCTGGAGGTTTTCTCAACACCGTATCCGGAAACCGCATGGAAAACTCCCTGGATTCACTCGCTGTTCGAAAACGCATCGGCAGTCGCATCGGGTATCGAAGCATCCCTCAAAAAGCAGGGACGTCTTGACACGGAAAAGATCCTCGTCTTCGGCGGGGATGGTGCCACGGTTGATATCGGAACGCTCTGTATCTCCGGCGCTTTTGAACGCGGACATGACTTCACATACATCTGCTATGACAATGAAGCATACATGAACACGGGAATCCAGCGGTCCGGGGCAACACCCTACGACGCAGATACAACAACATCTCCCGCAGGCGTCTGCTCAACCGGAAACAACCTTCCAAAGAAAGATTACCCGCAGATCCTTGTCGCTCACGGTTCGCCTTACGTTGCCACCGCTTCCATGGCCTACCCTGCAGATCTGATGAAAAAAGTCGAAAAAGCACGAAACATCAAAGGTCCCTGCTATATCCAGGTACACACACCCTGCTGTACCGGATGGGGATTCGACGGTGCCAAGACAATGGAAATCGGCAGAATGGCAGTCGAATGCGGCCTCTGGGTCAATTACGAAATCATTGACGGCGAACTTACAACCGTGAAAAAAGTGAAAAGAGTTCCGGTCGATGATTACCTCAAAGCACAGAAACGCTTCCGTCACCTCTTCAAACCGCTAAGGAATGATGCCGAGATCGCAAAGATCCAGGCAATTGCCGACAAAAATGCCAAGAAGTACGGCATCGATATTGAATAGAATCAGTATCCAAAACTCATTCAATTCTTTTTTTTAACTTTACATAGGCGAACCACTTGTACTGATCAACACCCAAATCAAATCAGGACAAGAAAAAAAGCAAAAATAAAAAAATGATATCGGAGAAATATCGCCGTTTAGAAATCCTTCATCGGTTTTCGTTTCAGTCTGAGATACCTTATGCCCGCTATAATAAACACAACGCCCCAGATCCCTAAGAAAATGTAGAGAAGCGGTTCACGCACGTCATCGTAAAACGTGAACGAGGCAGTCGTTGTATTCTCAAAGGTGACCATCGAACCATAGGATGAATTGTCCGAAGAAGATACAACACCCCCGGTCCCAACCGTACCTAAGATCAGATGCCCTGTCTGAAACCGTTCAGGGAGATAAACCGAGACATTGTACGGCTCGGGATATTTCAGATAAACCAATCCGTTCTCGATTTTCGCAGAGTAGTTCAGCGTGTAATTCCCCGCAGGAAACGAAACGGTTTTTCCATTTTGGGTATACTCGACAACGCCGCTCTCGTTTTGGATCGTCAGATTGTCGACCGAAAGGGCAACCTCCTCACCTAAGAAACCGGGTTTCACCAGGAGAAATGTACTCTGATTAATCAGAGTAGCATTCGCCGTCAGAACGGTCCCGTCATCCGATACAAAATACACTGCAGAGTTTGCAGCCGCAGGGACTGCAAACAAAGCAAGCAGGACCACAAGGATGCTTACAATACAGCAAGCAGTGCTTCGATGGTTGGGTCGATCTCGATTGGCGGGGCGCATTGTTTAATTACAGTTTCAGGGTCTTTCAGCAGGTGGCCGGTCACGACACATACGATCTTTTCATCCTTGTCGAGAAGTCCCATCTCCGCCATCTTGCGGATACCTGCAACTGAGGCTGCAGATGCAGGTTCAACACCGATACCTTCGTATCTGGCGAGATCGCGCTGCATAGCAAGAATCTCGGCATCGGTCACTGACTCTGCAGTTCCGCCGGTCTCGCGAATTGCACGCAGAGCTTTTTCTGCATTCACCGGAGCTCCGATACGAATTGCGGAGGCAACCGTTTCAGGGTTCTGCTCAACAACAACTTCCGGAAGCTGACCTTTGATTGCGGCTACGACTGGAGCCGCGCCCTCGGCCTGAATTGCTGTCATTTTTGGAAGGCGGTCAATGTATCCGATCTCTTTCCACTCGCATAATCCTTTGTAGACGGCAGATATGTTTCCGGCATTTCCTACCGGCAGAACAATTCTGTCCGGAACGCAGCCAAGCTGATCGACTACTTCGAACCCAATCGTTTTCTGTCCTTCAAGACGATATGGGTTGATGGAGTTTAAGAGATAAATTCCATGGGAAATACAGAGTTCATGCACCATCTCAAGGGCGCGGTCAAAGTTACCCCGAATCGAAATGACCTTTGCTCCATGCATAAGTGCCTGGGCAACTTTGCCAAGAGCAACATGGCCGGCGGGCAGTAAAACAACTGCCGGCATATTTGCTTTTGCTGCATAAACCGCCATCGATGCCGAGGTATTTCCAGTGGACGCGCAGGCAACGATATTTTTGCCGAGCTGTTTTGCCATAGAAACACCAAGGGTCATACCGCGGTCTTTGAATGATCCTGACGGGTTCATACCCTCGTGCTTTGCATACAGATTGGTCAGACCCAGCTCTTCCCCAAGTCTTTTCAGGTGATACAAAGGCGTACCTCCTTCCTGAAGGGTGACCGGCTCAATCTGGACTGGAAGGAACTCTTTGTAGCGCCAGAGGGAGATAGGACGCTGTAATATTTCTTCGTGAGTAATCGTGATCTTGCTCAGATCATACTTAACTGCAAGCAGGTGGCCGCATTTCTCACAATTATACACAATGGCGTCAGGCGGATACTCAGCGCCGCAGTGTACACAGACGAGTTTATACATGGTTATGTATTTGACTCTTCAGGATTAGAAGCTTATTCCCGAACCTCTTTTCTTGCCGGTACACCTGATGCTTTCAGGAAGATGACCCATAGAACAATTGGAACCATGAGCGTTGTCGGATAAGACCATATTGCGGGTATTAATCCAGATATGAACAGAACCCCAAGAATGAAAGCGGCTATTAGCAGGACAACGGCAAATATTTTTGGACGCGGATCGGTACCGTCTCCCTTGACTTTTCCACGCAGGCGACTAAAACAGAAGGGATAGAAATAATGGATCCCGGAATTATCGCAGGTATCTTCAAGTAAATGCAGGAAACAACCCAGAAGAAAACCCGAGCCGAACACAAATATGAGGGAGTTGTTGTATAAAGGAGAGAGATATGGAACAAATGAAAGTGCTAAGCATATGAGCCAAAGGTAAACTGTAACGAGAATTGAGATTAATAAAATACCAATCGGTGAGTGAGGGAGTTCACGATGTCCATTAATAGCATATATTTTTTTACCGAGAATTATCCGGAAAAGAAATTGAAGCGGTTTGTAGCAGGTATAATAGAGGGCATAGCCAAAAACCGGCGTGAGATGGAATTTTCTGCCGCGGGCACCTGGAATCTCAGAATGATATATTGCGGCTTCCTTTCCTTTATCGATATCCGGGGCGAGAGAACCAAAGAAAGCGCCTAATATGAGAATCAGCACTGCTGGGATGGATTCCAAGGTGAAGAGAGATGGAGTTAGGGGGGCAAGAACAACAAGCATTGTTGCCATGGTGAGAATGATATGGGTTATACCTTTCATTTATTGGTGAATTATTTATCTTATAGAGAGATAATACGAGAGGTTACAGCCATTTTGGCCAGGGGAGGCCGAAAGTTGTAACCATGCCGGCAATTTCATCACGGATGCCGCGATCTAGTTTGAAGAGAAGAAGGACGTAGATGAAGGCACCGATGAAGACCGGAACAAGGGTGACGATGATGTTGTCAAGAGGGACGAATTGTATGTAGATGAAGACAAAGAGAGCCATGACGAGAGACGCGATGATTATATGGGCTATTGGGATGAGCTCGATCCGGATGATGATGTAACGTTTGAGGAAGTGAGCCAGTAAGAAAGCATTCAGGAAGAAACTAATTACAGTGGAGACGGCTGCCCCATTAATCCCAAAGATCGGAATTAGGGTTACATTCAGAGCAATGTTGAGGAGAGCAGCGATTCCGGCGGCATAGAATGCCTGACGGGCATGATCCGATGCGGTAAGCGCAACGCCGAGAAGCAGTGTGAACACTGAGATAATCTGCATAATAAAGAGAATCGAACATACTGTAGAACCAGCGGCGAAATCAGCCCCGTAGAAGAAATATAGCAATCGTTCTGAAAGAAGGATTCCACCAAAAGCAACAGGAATGGCCAATAGTAGAGAGAAAGTTATTCCACGGGTGATTACTGGAGCAATTTTATCCATATGATTATTTGCACTCCAGTGACTTATTTTCGGGGTGAGAGTCCCGGCGATAGCGGCACAAATAAAGGTGGATATTGAAGTGAATTGAAAGGCAGTCCGGTACACGCCGACATCACCGTTGGTCATAAAATAACCGATGAAAATCGTATCGGCATAGGCAAAAACGATGGATCCAGTCCCAATCAGGAAAATCCAGAATCCATAAGTTGCAAGACTACTGATATGATGAAAACTGAATTTTGCAGGTTTGAAGGTGAAATATTTCAGACAGAGAATGCCAGAAATAATGATGCAGACGATGAATCCTCCACATAACCCATATATGGAAAATCCAAGAAGGACTGCAACGACCTGAATAAGAATGCGGAAAAAATCACTTATCCCGACGGCAACATTATTTACTCCCACATGTCCCAGACCGTAGACACCATATGTTATTGTGTGTCCGAAAAATGAGGCAACAAGAGCAGCTATGATCCATGGGATAAGGTCATATCCCTGAAGATCAACGAAAAATGGGCTGAGAACTAACAGAAGAAGCGTGGATACAATAATAAGAAGGGCACGAAGCGTGGCATAAGCAGTGAGATATTCATTCTGCTCTTTTCCTTCAGATATTCGCTTAAGAGCTGCTTGTCCAAATCCTCCATCTCCGATCATGTTGAATATGCCGTAATAAGCGAGGAAAAGATAGTAGACTCCCATCAGATCTTTTCCAAGAAGGTGGGAGAAGAGCATGGTCGATATGAATCCAAAAAGGGTGATACCTATTGTCGATAATAAATAGAGAGTACTCTGACGTTGTATTGCAGGAACACGCATGATATTGGATATAAAAGGAATGGGCATATGGTAATGAGTGATTATTTTCTAATATATTTGCACATAAAGATGAAATAACTATACTATTGTATTTTATGGAGAGAAAATGAATCTGTCCAGTCTATGCCTGAAATTATTGCAGGCTCATAAGTGTATCTATAAACCAGCAACTGTTATAATATAAAGAAACCAATTACACGTTCATCAATGAAAGTCCTCATCCTAGCCGGCGGTATGGGCACACGCCTTGCCGAAGAAACCAGTATAATCCCAAAACCCATGGTCGAGATCGGCGGGCACCCGATCCTCTGGCACATCATGAAGATCTACTCTCACTACGGATATACTGACTTCATCATTCTTCTTGGATACAAAGGTTATATCATCAAAGAATTTTTTGCGAACTACTTCCTGCATAGAAGCGATGTCACCTTCGATTTGGAAAAAAATCAGATGACCATACATGAACAGCACTGCGAACCCTGGAGGGTAACCTTGATTGATACAGGCTTGAATACCATGACAGGAGGACGTGTTCTTCGCGCCAAAAAATATGTCGGAAACGAACCATTCATGCTTACCTATGGCGACGGGGTCTCTGATGTGAATATCAAAAAACTCGTCGAGTTCCATAATGCTCACGGCAAACTTGCCACCATGACCTCTGTCCAGCCGGAAGGACGATTCGGCGCTCTCGTCTCCAAACCCGACGGGCAGATCACATCCTTCATGGAAAAACCGGCAGGCGATGGAGCATGGATCAACGCAGGATTCTTTGTCCTTCAACCTGAAGTCTTTGATTACATCAAAGAGGGAGACGCTACGATATTTGAACGTTCTCCCCTTGAAAAGCTCGCAAAAGACGGAGAATTATACACCTACAAACACAACAGCTTCTGGAAATGCATGGATACGCTCCGTGACAAACAGCAGCTGCAGGAAGTCTGGGACGAAGGACACGCACCTTGGAAAGGCTGGGATGAATGATTTTTGACGCATTTAACGGGAAAACTGTCCTCGTAACAGGTCACACTGGATTCAAAGGCTCATGGCTGTGTCTCTGGCTCGCACAACTGGGCGCAGAAGTGCATGGCTTCTCTCTCCCGCCAAACACAGAACCAAACCATTACACTGCGGCCCACATCTCCGAACTCCTGAAATCGGAACAGTTGGGTGACATCAGAGACCAAAGCACGCTAACGAAGTACATCCAAAGCGTACAGCCGGACTGCATATTCCATCTGGCAGCGCAGCCGCTCGTCAGAAAATCATATGCCAACCCCGTAGATACATTCGATACAAACGTTATGGGCAGCATCTATCTGATGGATGCGGTGCGAAGTCTGGGTAAACCATGTTCGGTAGTGATGATCACAAGCGACAAATGCTATGAGAACGTGGGAAAAGCCGAGGGCTATGTCGAGACCGATCCGATGGGCGGTCATGATCCCTACAGCGCAAGCAAAGGCTGCGCCGAACTCGCCGTTGCTTCATACCGCCGCTCCTTTTTCCCGCCTGCAGATGTCGCAAAGCATGGAGTGATGATCGCCTCGGTTCGGGCAGGTAATGTTGTCGGCGGCGGAGACTGGGCAGAGGACAGGATTATTCCTGACGCCGTGCGTGCAGTTACCACGGAAAAATCTCTGGAGATCAGGAGTCCTAACGCCGTCCGCCCCTGGCAGCACGTGCTGGAGCCGCTCTCCGGATATATGCTTCTTGCGGCAAAGATGATGGAGACGAATGCAGCTGTTTATGCTGACGGCTGGAACTTTGGCCCGAAAGAGAACAGCCCCGCAGTCACGGTCGCCGAAATCATCGACAGCTTCTATAATGTATGGCGAAAAGGAAAAGCAGAATATGATACAGAGACGAAGCATCTGCATGAAGCTGCGTTCCTGACGCTCTCCTCAAAGAAAGCTGAGAGCGTTCTTGGCTGGAAACAGCAGTGGGACGTCAATGAGACGATGAAGAAAACTGCCGAATGGTATAAGAATTTTTATGCCGGAGCAGATGCCAGAGAACTCAGTCTGGCAGATATCACCGCCTATATGAATCACCTGGAGTATTGAGATGGGAAAATTAACGATCATCGAAACACCGCTGAAAGGCTTATACATCGTAGAAACGAACGCGTTCATAGATCACCGGGGCGCATTTGCCCGCTGGTTCTGTGAAGAGGAACTGGCGGCAGTCCTCGGGAAGCGTCACATCAAAAACGTGAACTTTTCGAGAACGGTGAAGAAAGGTTCCATCAGAGGGATGCATTTCCAGAAGCCGCCACATGCGGAGATGAAACTTGTGCGGTGTATCCGGGGAAGGATTCTGGATGTGGTCGTGGACATCCGAGCGGGATCCCCGACATTTCTGCAGCACTACTCTGTGGAGTTGTCAGCAGAGAATATGAAGATGTTTGCAGTTCCGGAAGGGTTTGCCCATGGTTTTCAGTCTCTTGAAGATGATTCTGAGATCATGTATCTGGTGACGGAGTTTTATTCGCCGGAAAGCGAAGCCGGACTTCGGTTCAGTGATCCGGCGCTGAAGATCGAGTGGCCGCTTCCGGTCATGGATATTTCTGAAAAGGATGGAAAACATCCGCTGGTGAATGATAATTTTGTCGGCTTTGATGTTTCGATGTACGGGGAGCAGGTATGAAAATCCTGGTAACCGGCTCCACCGGATTCGTTGGACGCCACGTCGTTCAATGGCTTGTCGATCATGGATATGAGGATGTGGTTGCCACAGGAACATCTGTTGAAAAAGCAAAAGAGTTCCCGTGGTTTTCGAAAGTCAAGTTTATTCCCTGTGATTATTTCGCTGAAGATATCAATTATCACAAGTTCTTCGACCGCCCGGATCTTCTGATCCATCTTGCATGGAAAAATCTTCCAAATTATATGGAACGCTTTCATATGGAAGAGAATCTTCCAGTCGAGATGCGGTTTCTGCGGTCATTTGCCGCATCAAATATGACAAAGATCGCAGCTATTGGAACCTGTTATGAGTATGGTGTCGTGAACGGCTGTATTTCTGAAGATCATCCAACGAACCCAAATACCATATACGCAGCCGCCAAGGACACACTTCGCAGATATCTTGCATTTCTGGGGGCAGAGTCAGGCATTTCCTGGAACTGGATCAGACTGTTTTTCCTGTATGGGGAGGGACAGAGCCCAAAATCGCTTCTTCCGCAACTGGATGCGGCGATCGCACGCGGAGATCCGGATTTTCCGATGTCAGGCGGGGAGCAGCTGAGAGATTATCTTCCTGTGGAAAAAGTGGCTGAGTATATCTGCAGGATCGCTTTGTCTAAAGAGAGCGGAGTCGTGAACTGCTGCTCGGGCGCGATGATTTCCGTGCGGCGTCTGGTCGAGGAACGGGTTGCTGCAAGCGGCTCATCGATCCGGCTGAAGACTGGGGTGTATGGCTATCCTGCGTATGAAGGGATGGCATTTTGGGGGGATAATACCCAGCTCCGTGAGGTGATCGGTGATGCGTGAGCCTGATTTTGTGGATGAATGTTATGCGGACAAGGATCTGAGTCTGCTGAAGAAGCTAACACTGGTGATCCCGACATATAATCGCAATTATTATCTTTCGCGATGTCTTTGGTATCATGCTCACTTCCCCTTTGGGGAAATCATTGTCGCCGATTCTTCACCTGAGGAAAAAAAGGTGGTGAACCGGGAGACTGTGGCGAAAGTGCGGGAGATGTTCGGGGCTAATGTGAGGTATCTGGCGTATGAACCGGAGACTGAGAAGTATGGAGGGGATATTTATAGAAAATGGGGAGATGCGGTGCAGCATGTGGAGACGGAATATTCACAAATTTGTACAGATAAGGAGTTCCAAATTGTAACTACCCTTTGTAAATGTATACACTACCTCGAATCTCATTTGGATTACACGGTGGCAGGGGGAGGTCGTTATCATCTTGAATTCAGACAGAAGCGGTCTTATACCTTAACTTCGTTTGCTGGCACCATAGTGGATAAGGATGGATGGAAACGATTGCAACAGTTTATTTCATCATCTGGCTTCACCTTATTATCCATTCATCGATCTAAAAAACATAAAGAGATTTATTTGAATATGATTTGTAATAATCAAGATGATTTGCGATTTGGGGAGGTTTATCTTGATTTGTTGGATGTGATTTTCGGAAAAATTTATAATATATTAGATTTAGCAATTACTTATCGGGATCAATTAACTTTCAATCAGACAAACTCTTTTTCTCAAAAAAATCAGGAATCTTCCTCATTTCGTTATCAAGTCATTTGGGCATATCCAAATTCTGAATTTGATTCCAAATGGACAGATTTTAAGAATGGAATCAGAGAATCTCTCTTTCAAGAATTTCCAGACGATCTTTGTGACATTGAACATAATCTTGAACCATTACTTCAGCATTGGCTAAATATAAGACTCACCCGTCCAAATCCAATTCGTAAACCATTGAGAATAATCTACCAAATATGTCCAGATTCATTGAAATTATTTTTCCAAAAAGTATTTATCCAGAGACTAAATCCAAAAAAATATTTCCCAATTGATGAAAATAATCCCGAAGTTAAATTAATCTGTCAAATAATTGAAACATTTCAGTGGGTTTGATTGAATGAACAGTGAAGTTCCATTAATCAGTGTAATTGTTCCGGTTTACAATGTTGAACCCTATTTGAAAACATGTATTGACTCCATCTTGAAACAGACATATAGAAATCTGGAAATTATTCTAGTTGCTTCTACCTCAATAGATAATTCGGTAGTAATTTGTGATTCATATCTTCAGGTAGATTCCCGTTTACAGGTACTCCATACTGAGCCACAAGGCCTATCTGCGGCCCGAAATATAGGTGTTAGCATGGCATCGGGAACGTATTTGTGTTTTGTCGATTCTGATGACTTCATCTCTCAAAATTTTGTAGAGACGCTTTATGGGCTTAGCCAAAAATATGATGCGGACATAGTGCAATGCAATTTCTTGGAGATATCGGAAAATGCAACATATAGTATCTGTGAATCGTGTACTTCTATATTTAATGATGCTCTAGAGATACATATCTACTCAAATGTTGATATGTGTGCCAATTTATATAATGATTTGGCTGATTCATCAACTGCTTCGTGGACCAAGCTTTATCGGAAAGAGTTATTTATGAATGTCAAATACCCAATTGGGAAAATTCATGAAGACGAAGGTACATCATATAAACTATTTTACCTTGCGAAGAGAGTGGCAGTTACTTCATTAAAATTGTATTACTATAGATCTAACCCACTAAGTTTAACAAGAGCAACATATACTCTCAAAAAACAAGATAGCCTGCAATTTTCTGAGGAGCAAATGGATTTTTTTAGAGAGGGGGGATATGATAAATTATATGCTCTTGCATTAAAAAAATATATGATATCTCTCTCTGAACATATACTTTTAACCAAGGTATACCTCTCTAAAAAGGAAAGAAATGATACTGAGCTCGAAATCAAATATAAAGCAATATATAAAATAGCAGCAAAGAATCTATATTTACCAATATATGACAAATGGAAGATTACGCTTATACATACATTAGCAAAATTGGGGAGTATGACACCACAACTAACACAACATATCCTATTTCTAAGAAGATTATGCCTTCAAATAAAAATAAAATAGAAAATATTTCCATTTAATAAAGAGTAGCCATAAGATAGACAGAATATTATTTAATCTACCCTATAACATATTTACTCCATGGAAATTTATGTAAAATATGTATAATAATAACACTAAGCAAGAGGGTTAAGCTAAACATCAAAGGATAATAAAGGACATCCGTAGCCCCCAGGTTAAGTACCACACTGAAAGTTCGACCTAAGATACCCTGAATTAATGGATGAATCAAGTAAATCCCAAATGAATACGTTCCAATTATTGAGAGAATATTACATGTTCCTGCATGAACAAGTACTGTACTAATAATAAATAATACAATAAATGTCAAAACATATGCAAAAGGTTGAATAATAGTATAGGGAATAAAATAATTTGGAGGTATTAAGAGATAAGTTCCATATTTTTTTAGACCTAATATTAAGCCATAACTTGATAGGGCCGTAAGGAGAGATATGAGAGTCAATAATAACCCATACAATGATATCCGATGACTTGTTAGATTAGTAATCCATTTTTCCATAAAAAATAATTTTATTTGAACATAATGTTTGCACACAGACATTCCAAGTGCGAAATAAAATATCTGACAAAATAACACCTTATTCATCATATACATCTCATTGCCAAACAGCGATACTGTGAAAAATGAACTAACTATATTCCATCCTATCTGAAGAAAAAAGGCCACCAACAAAAATACCCATTCAAAATCACGAGAAGCTAATACTGCATATATTTTCTCTAGTAATGGATAGAATAAATACAATTCAATTATTATTAAAAAGAACCATAGATGAAAATATCCACCTGCAAAAAGAAAAGCGGATACTATTTCCAATATGGATGGATAAACCGGTACATTTCCATAGACAAGGGCATACCCAAGAGGAAGATAAAATAAGTAAATTGTTGTAAATATTAAATATGGTGGGATTATTCGTAAAAATCGATTTTTATAAAAATGTTTCAATGAATACTTACCATTATACTTTAAATAGAGAACAAAACCAGAAATAAATATAAACAGTGGTACAGCAAACTGCGAAAAAACATCGATTACTATATTCGTAATTACTAGCGAGTCAATATATGGGACATCGGTAAATGCAGCAGTAGTGTGAATGGCAATAACTGCTAATATTGCAAATCCACGTAAAAAATCGATTTCCAGAATATGCTTCCCACCACTAACCATGATTATTCACAAAATTAAAGGATATCTTCATTAATAATTTTCCAATCTTATATCTCAAATATCCCTATAATATATTCATAATGTACAACTCTATTAGTTCACACCTGAAATGTCCATAAGAATTTGAGAATTATAGGAGACATCCTGACACTCAACAATATTCTCCAGATCGACAATATCTGCATAGTGCTTGTTATTATTCATACGTTTTTTCCACTCAACATTATGTAGGTACCATTCATATTCAGAATCAATATGTCCAATATCCAAAACGTGATATCCTAATTTCCACATATCATAACCAAGAACCTTTGCGCATGGCCCTAATGATAATAAAATTAATTTTTCTTTATTTATAGTTAATGCATTATCTAAGATTGTTTGATATTTATCGTAAGCATTTGAAGACGGACAAATAATGCGCTCAATCATTTTTGCACCATCGAATAAATCATTTCCAACCCCCATACGGGTATATTTACCCTCAATTATAACAATTTCTTTGTTATACCACAAAGATTTTATTTGTTCAAAATAACTTCCAACATATTTTCTTTCCTTTTTATTAAAACAAATATATGGTCGAAACACAAGTGCATCGCCATACAGATACTCTGAATCTATATATGAATTATATAAATCATAATATTCTTCACGATGAGTGATCCAATAATATTCCGCCTCAATATCAAAAGATTTTAAACTACCAAATATATTCGGGATAGAGATTAATAGGGTTGCGTCTCTTGTATTCAACACCACCTTCATTTTTTCCGAGAGGGAGAGAGATTCACTTTGAAATCCAATATCATTTCTAGCAATAATATTCATCTCCCCATCACCAAAACGTATAATGGAGGTATTATTTCCTTTTTTTAATATATCTAATGTTTCAGATATAGTCATGATATTGATATTATGATATATACGGAGTTGTTTACCTATAATAAACAAAAAAACTACATATAGTAAATATCTGAAATAAAAAAAAGGTTTTCGGATATAATTTGGAGCTTCATTAATCATATTTTATAATCTGACTTCAATCTATTTATATTTCATATAATTATTTGTATATTGATTATTTTTATATATGACGCCGCACTATTAACCATCCTCATTACAAAACACCCATGATTCCAATTTAACTTAATTCATTATTTATACCGACATATTAAAGATAATGAAGAGAATATGTAAGAAGTTATACAATATAATCATGATCTACAATTAAATTTAATCTTATTTATGATTAATACGACAATAAATTTCTGAAATTTTATCTGTTAAAGAGTTTCTAGGAACTAATATATAGTCCTTTCTGACTCGATTCCTACAAAGACTTTCCATCATAAATGGGAGAGGCGAATAATCATCTTCATATTCACTAGGATTTATATTATAATCTATCATTTTTGATTGTTCAAGGTATAATATTGCATTGTTTGCATACCAAGGTTCTATACCATTTAGTTCATTGGTTGTTTGAACATTTTTAAATAAGGTACGAATGCAACTTACTGGAAGATATCCTTCATTCTTAAATAGATTAATCCAATATAGAATTTTCTTTTCATTAATATGATTGACTCCACCCTGAAATGGGATTGCTGCAGAAAATAAAATTGCATCAGAAAGACAGGTAAGATCGTGTACAAAACTCTCACTACGTGCTTCTGTTAGATGTTCCGCAACTTCCAAAGAAATAGCTAAATCAAATTTTTCTCTCATCCCAAATACATCAATTGTAATCCGATCTTCAAGATTAAATGGAATAAATTCATTTTCATTTATATATAAACTTTTTTTATCAACATAATATCCATCAATCCCGAGAACATCACAATTATACATATTTTTGAAGACAGATAGCCAGGTTCCTAAACCACACCCTACGTCAACCACACTTTGTGGATAAAATATCCCAAATAATATTGGATTAGAGCCTGCGCACTTTTAAGAGAACCATTTCTCTGATTATTATAAAATGCGTGCGTGTAATACTTAGTTTTGAATTTAAACATTACTATTACTATAATCATGGGTGAGATAAATTAGTTATTGTTATCAGAGTATACCCACTATTTCAGAAAATTAAAATAGAAACTATTATCAAGATCATACATCAGCAACTAATATTTATAAAACAATATCATTGAATCATCATACCGATATTGATAATATATAATAAGATTAGAATGTAAGATGAAACGATGAGTATTACACATCATAGATACCCTCTCAAAAACAATAGACAATTAAATCAATTATCCCTTATAATACCAACATATAATAGACCCTTCTATTTGAGCAGATGCTTATGGTATCTATCTCAGTCTCCATATAATGAAATCATCGTTGCAGATTCATCAGATGAAAAAATAAATATTAAAAATAAAAAAACCATAAATACACTTCAAAATAAATATGATGTTAATATAACTTATCTATCATATCCCCCCGAAATAGAACCATATGGCGGCGATATCTATCGTAAATGGGCTGATTCTTTGAAACATGTTAATACCAAATACAGTGTGTTTTGTACGGACAAAGAATTCCTCATCCCATCGACATTATGCAAATGTATTGAATACCTAGAGACGCACAAAGATTGCGATGTTGCTGAAGGAAATTACTATTACATTGAATCCCCATCTGCAGGAAAATACCGTACACGTGCAATGTATCCAACCAAATGCTCACTTCTGCAAACGGATGCAGTAGCCAGACTGAATGCAGCAAAGACCGGAAAGAACATCTCAAGTAATCAGATGGCATTACGGAGGAGCGATTTCCATAAAAAATTGTATAAAACGCTAACCGATGAAAAAATTAATGACATCCGGTTTGGCGAGTTTAGCTTGGAATTTTTATCGATAATCCGATCCAAATCAATATACCTAGATTTGCCATTCCGGTATCGGGATATTTGTAATCTAACGCCATCCGGAATATTGCAGAAACAAGAGTCAAGTTCTCTACGATATCCTACTCTTGACACCTATATTTCCGAAGGGATATATGATTACTATTACGCACGTTTTTTGAACAGTATGTCCAATGAGATCGCAAAAAACAGTTCATATGACAGAGAACAATCCAGAACCTTTGCAAATGAGATATTGCCTCAGATAATCCGAATGAGGGGATTTTATGGAAATACCAAACTTACTGAAGCTCCACTTTGGTACCTTTGGCGTCACACTCCAACTTGTATTAAGGATTTTGCAGGACGTATTGTTCCAAAACAATATCTGGATTACTCATCAGATTTCCCAGACGAAGCAAAACCAATACTATCGCTGATTGAAACAACAAAGCATCTCTATGCTACGGATACACCAGTTTGTAATGGAGATATGTGATTTTTACACCCTCATCCCCCACTCCCTCCTCATCTCCCGCACCCCATCCACATCTACCTCGCCCGAGCATCCCCCTTCAAACACCCCACCATCACAAATAACCCTCCCCTCATAATCACACACCATGCTCCGCCCACAGTAATCCGTTCCCGACGCGGGATCATATCCCATACACGCAGCCCCGAAAACAAATCCCCTGTTCTCCAATGCCCGGGCCCGAAGTAAAAGCTCCCAATCCGCGACCCGTGCCGCAGGCCAGGCTGCCTGAACCAGAACGCACTCGCACCCCAACTTCAGATACGCGCGGAATAACTCGGGAAACCGCAGATCAAAACAGATCGCACACCCAAACTTCACCCCGCCATACTCAAACGTCACCGGCCGGGCACCCGGTGAAAAACACCGATCCTCCTTACCCGGCACAAACAGATACATCTTGGAATACTCGGCAATGACCTCGCCTGACGGACCGCACACGAGCATAGTATTCTGCGGCAACCCGCCAGCTTCCACTTTCTGATAGGAACCAACAACGCAGACATTATGCTTCGCTGCGAGGGCAAGCCACCGGCATTTCACATCCTCAGCCGAGACCGGAGCGGGGGCGGGTCGCCATCCGGTCGCAAACTGCTCGGAAAACACCACTATATCTGCTGTCCCGGAATATTCTTTAAGAAAAACATCTGCTTTCGCAAAAGCAGCATCAACATCATCCCACACCTGAATCAGCTGGGCACAACAGACTCGCATATTAACTATTAAAGCGTGTCCGGAAAAAAAGATTTGGATGGAATCACTCCTTCTTATTTTGAAAGACCTTTCCTTTAACTTTGTCGACTTTTTCCTTTGTCTTACCTGAGACGTATCCTATCCACACCGTAAAGACAACGGCGATAATCGTCACAAAAGCGGCATAACCAAGCATCGCAGGGATATCACTCTGACTTCCAAAAATCTCCTTAAATATCGCCTGAATCGCGGAGTTCCATGCAAGAGCCGCAACCAGACCGAACGCTGCGGTGATAAGCGCAGCGAGTTTGTCTATAACATCAACAGATAATGACATGATAGAGAATAGGAAAACAGAATATTTAAAAGATTTCTAAAAGGATTTAGTGTTCTTTGGTGACTTTTCCAACAACGCCCGAGACGCCGGGGATCGCATACTTCTTCTCAAGCCAGTGGACACCGATCGTTGTGATCGTCACGAGAATCAGATAGAAAACTCCTACTGCCGCAAATGCCTCGAAGTACATGAAGTACTTGCTTGCAATAATTTTTGCCGCACCGGTAAGTTCGATTACCGCAACCACATAGGCCAGCGACGAGTATTTTATCAGATAAATAAACTCGTTTGAAACACCCGGAAGAGCACGGCGAAGTGCCTGCGGGACAACCACATACATAACTCCCTGTGCTTTCGTCATGCCAAGTGATCTGGCCGCAAGCAGCTGACCGCGTTTTATCGACTGGAGTCCCCCACGGAGATACTCGGAGTTATATGCCGAGTTACACAAAATAAACCCGACAAGAGCAGAGAAATAGGATCCGAGAACGATCCCGATCGACGGCAGACCAAAGTACAGAATAAACAGCAGAACAAGAAGCGGACATCCACGGAAAAAGATGACATACAGTTTTGCAAGCCATTTGACCGGCGTGGGCCCGTAAACTCTGGATACAGCCACAAGAAGACCAAGAAGGAGACCGAGTGGTGCCGTCATGAGCACAAGCTGGATCGTCACCACTAACCCATCCCAGAGAGCTGGGAGCAGAATATCCTGCCAGAAGGGTATTTGGGAAACGAACGAGTCTATGGCGTTCTGGAAAAATCCGCTTATCCCGTCTGCAGGCACAGATGTACTGGTCAGATTATCCATATCACTCGTCTGCGTAACTGCCCATAAACGCACGTGTTTTCACAAAATTCGGACTTGTCGGGATCTCTGACGGCGGACCGTGTTCAACGATCTCTCCCTTCTCCATCAGATAAATCTCAGTCGCAAATGAGGTGGCGAATTTCATTTCATGCGTAACGACGATACAGGTCATCCCCTGAGCCGCAAGGGTCCGCATGACCTCCATCACCTCGCGTTTCAGTTCTGGATCGAGAGCTGAGGTTGGTTCATCGAAAAGCATGACCTCGGGATCCATCGCAAGAGCCCTCGCAATAGAAACACGCTGGGCCTGACCACCCGATAACTGCGCCGGATAAAAGTCCGCACGGTCGGCCATACCAACCTGCTCAAGTTCATGCATCGCCTTTTCATGTGCAGATTTTTTATCCATCTTTTTTACTTTCAGCAGGGCGAGCTCGACGTTTTTGACTGCAGTCAGATGATCGAAGAGGTTGAAGTTCTGGAAGACCATGCCCATCTTCTGCCGATACTCATTGATTTTCTTGCCGGAATGAACGATCTCTTCTCCGTTGAGATAGACAAACCCGCTGTCGGGGATTGTCAGCTGATTTATGCACCGAAGAAGCGTCGATTTTCCGGTACCTGACGGACCGACAAACACCTTCTTCTCTCCTTTGCGCACTTCGAAGGATACGGATTTCAAAACCTCGAGATCTCCATACGATTTGCAGAGGTTCTCGACTTTGAGAATGGGGACATCACTCATAAACACTCAGCCTCGTTATTGCCGAATCCCGGGATCCGGACTTTCTTTTCTATATATTGGATAATCATCATACCTCCGTAATTCAACAATATGAATATCACAGCGCAGGTGAGATACAGGAGCATGGGTTCGCCGGTCCGGGAAATCACCTGACTCGTTCTGGTCAGCAGCTCGGCAACGCCGATCACATAGGCAACAGCTGAGTCGGTGAGAAGAACCGGGTATTCATTCGACCAGCCGGGAAGAGAAAGACGAAGCGACTGGGGGAGAATGATCGAGCGGATTGCCTGCCATTTTGTCATTCCAAGAGAACGTGCTGCAAGCATCTGACCTTCCGACAAAGACTGGATAGCTCCACGGAAGATCTGTGACTGGTAGGCTGCACTCCTAAGTCCGAGCACGGTCACGGCAACGCCGAACACCGGCATATCCCATGACATGAACGGGAAGAGCGCGAAGTAAAACAAAAACAGTAATACGATATTGGGGAGTCCGCGGAAGAACCAGACATAAACACCGACGAACCAGCGGACCGGGCGCGGACCATAGACTTGGCCGAGAGTCAAAATGATTCCGCAGATAAATCCGATTAAGAGGGAAAAACCAACTAAAAGAAGGGTTACACCCACACCTCCCAGGAGATACCCGGCGGAGTTCGTTACTGCGGAAATCGACTCAAACATATTATCTAAAAACCCGAAAGACTGTTGCTCACTTTATTGGACCTGCCATCTGAAAAAAGGTGTGGAAATACTATTCAGCGTTACGAAGGAGTTTGTCGCCTTCGGTGGCAATACTCCCGGAAGAAATCGCAGCATCGATACCCATTTCCATCCGTTCCTTGACCGGGGCAGTGAGCTTGAACCCAAGGACAAGCGCTGTCTGCCGGACAAGATCCGATTTCGGCGTGGAAAACTGTTTGCCGAGAATAATCTCGGCGGCAAGACCGATCTCCAAAAGCGACACGTCATTACAGGACCATTTTGCAGGACGTTCGCGTGCTGCCAATTCCTTATTTGGAACCGAGTAGAATCCCTCGTCATCCACAGTCAAACGATCGGCGTTCACTTCATCCTCCGCGAGTGAAGCAATCTTCTTCTTGATTGCGGGCGTCATCTTCGAAACGCTTCCAAGTTCCTTTATCCGGGCATGCAGCACGCTCAAAGAGATCGGACCTTCGACTGAGATGATCTGAAGCATCGCCGTAGTAAGTACGGAATCGGGCACGGATGAGAACTGGTGATACTTATTCAGATCGCACTCGGTGCAGAAAACATACGGTTCGACCTTTACCTTGGCATAAGCGGGCTGTTTTATCACAGGGGTTTCTTCTATGATCAGTTCCGGAGACGCCGAGGTCGGCTCTATCTTTGGAGGCTCCTCGACAATCTCCGCGGCAGGCTCGATCGGCTTTTGTATGTCTGCAAGGAAGTCCAGAAGAATCTTCGTGCAGGAAACCGGATGCTGGAACCACTCGGCAGACCATATCCGGATGAGGTGCCACCCGAGTCCTTCAAGGACCTGGCTACGCAGACGGTCACGATCACGCGCTACGTCAGATGACCAGTAATTCGATCCATCGCAGAGAATCCCCGCCATATACACGCCTGGATCTTTCGGATCGGAAACAGCGATATCGATCCTGAATCCGACACATCCGACATTACGGGAAACCGTATACCCATAATCCTCAAGCATTACTGCCACGGATTCAGGGAAGTATTCCGTATCATCCACGCCTCTGATATCGGAGCCGCTCATCATCGAAGAGCGGTCTTCCGCATAGGTCAGGAAACGCGAGAGGGCGGCAACACCGGATGAAGAATCCGGATCGATCTGCAGATCTGCCCCGCGGAAGTTGGAAAACACCACGCACCGTTCCCGTGCACGGGTAATAAGGACGTTAAGCCTCCGCTCGCCGCCGGCCTGATTCAACGGTCCGAAGTTCCGGGAAAGCCGGTGGTTCTCATCGAATCCGTATCCGATACTGATAAGCATCGTGTCGCGTTCATCGCCCTGAACAGTTTCCAGATTCTTTACAAAGAAATGTTCGCCGTTTGCCGGCCGCATCAGCATCTCGACTTCAGGGTGGGTTCGGAGAAGAACATCCACCTCATGGCGGATGGCTTCCTGCTGACGGGTGGAAAACGTGGCAACACCAAGCGTCTTATCAGGATACTTCAGATAATATTCGATCACGGATTCAGCAACCACTTGGGCTTCACCTTTGTTCACGCCGGATTTTCCGCGTTCATATATCGTATTCGGCAGGTGAACAAAGGAGAGGCCAAGATCGGGAGTTTCGTGCCGCGGCGAGGGGAAGACCATCAGGCTTCCGTCATAGAACTCCTCATTCGACAGGGCAATAAGCGATTCATGCCTTGATCGGTAATGCCAGCGAAGCCTCCGTGTCGGGTACGACTGCTTACAAACATGCAGAAGGCTTTCCATATCCCCGATCCCGGCAACAGACTCCTCATCATCCTCATCCGGGCCGGCGATCTGATCAAAGAACGTCGTCGGCGGGAGCTGACGGGAATCACCCATCACCACAAGCTGACGGCCGCGCATCAAAGCACCCAAAGCATCCTCCGGTCTGACCTGACTCGCCTCATCAAAAATAATGATGTCGAACTGAACGGAATGGGGATCCAGATACTGAGCAACGGAAAGAGGGCTCATCATAAAGCAGGGTTTGATCTGCTGAATAAGTCCTCCAGCCTTTGTCATCAGGGTTCGAATCGACATATGGCCGCGTTTTCTGTTGAACTCGCCGGTCAGAACACCCATCTCCGAATCACGGGAGGCACCCACATAGATTTCAGGAATCGTTTGATCCAGTTTCTGAATGATTCTGGCCGCATTTGCGGAAATCGCTGCACGGTCATACTCGGCAAAGGTCTTGATCTTCAGTTCATGAGGCGCCTGGGCAAACCTCGCAAGAAGAGGACGAACACGATATGCTTCTTTCAAAAGAGCATCCGCATAGCCGGTAAGATATGCCGGGATGAGAGCCTCGGCTGAGATCTTGTCGGTAAAGAGCAGAGGCAGCACAGGGGCCGCCGTTGTCTTTTCGCAGGTTTCCGCATACGTAAGGAACGTACTCCATTCACTCAGCCGGTCGATCTCCGTGATCCAGAGATCGGTAAGCTTGCGCATTGAAGCAAACGTCTGATCCGTTTCAAATTCTTGTATCCCTAGGCGGGTAAACAGAACATCGCGTGATTCGCTGTGGGCAATCACCGCATCTTCGAGCTGTTCAAACAGCGGTGAGAGGGACTGCGGGGTAATCTGCCCTGAACAGAGCAGTTCGATGGTGTGCGGCGTGATCAGCTCTTCCTGCACCATCGTCAGGACCGCAAGAACCCATTCGGTAAAGCTGCGAAGGGAAGCAGGATCGGTCTCTTCATCCTTCCAGACTGGAGCAAACAAAGATAGATACGCAGCTTTATCCTGAGCCCATACATCACGCGCAGTCAGATAGTTCCGTGCATCTTTCAGATCCGAAAGGATTTTGGAATCATCAGGCACGGGACCGACATAATACCTGGCGATATCGGCCTTAAGTTTCTTGTATCCACCGGAAAAGAGTTTGCCAAACGCGCCTTTTTCCGAATAAGCAAGGAACTCAGAGTAGAGACGGGCGGGATTGCGAAGATAGATCTCCGGGGTAAAGTTTGTCTGAATCCGGGAATTATGATCATGCAGATCCTGCATATTGGCAATAAGCCGGTTCAGTTCAGCCTGTTTTCCCCACAAAGGATTATTCAGTATTTCGAGCGTCACCGAATATCCCTTCAGCAGATACCGGCAGGTCTCGATCAGGCGGGACACCTCGGTCTCGCTTCGGGGGACCGGGATGTCCGTCAGATCGAAAACGGCACGCATAACGGTCTGAAGATCCTGGATTTTTTCCTGATAGGTTATTACCAGATCACGGATATCATCCATATCGCGTGGAAGGATCATACCGGGCCTGGTCATAGCCCACGGATGATTCGAAAGAGACTCGCCGTCTTTAAGCAAAATCGGCAGGTATGATGCGATCTCCTGCAAAGAAGAGACCGCAGCCTTGTACTCATCCGGGGTTATTTCAACGGCATTCTCGATGGGAATCTTTTGGAGCCGATAATTTTTCCGGTGCGGACTGCTTTCAAACTCATACCGATACTGCTCCCTGATGCCGAACAGATCATATGGTGTAAATCCGCAGGCACCGATCGGTGTCTTGAGTTCATGACAGTACCCGCTCAACTCGGTTTTCAGCGAATCGATCTGACCCGGATCATAGGCTGAGCCGGCTGTTTCTGGTGAAGGATGCTGGAGACTTTTCTCAAGTTCGCGAATGAGCTCGGTCTTCTTTGCTTTCTGACTGTGAAGTTCCAGACAATACGGAGAAAGACCGGCTACGTCCAAGCGGCGTTTCACGACTTCGAGAGCAGCCATCTTTTCACTGACGAACAATACCGTCTTACCGACAGCCAGCATCTCGGCAATCATGTTTGCGATCGTCTGGCTTTTGCCCGTACCCGGCGGCCCTTCGACCACAAGATTTCGGCCGGCCTTTGCCTCCTCGATCACGGCGATCTGGGAGGAGTCGGCATCCAGAATGCTGAAGCTGCGTTCGCTTGGGAGCCGGAGATCCGCCTCTTTTTCCGGGAAGGGCGGGGCAGGATTGGCCTCGGCTTCCGGATGGAATAGCCTTTTGATCAAAGGATTTGCCTCAAGCGGGGAACTTCCTTCCCAGCCGGCAGGATCCAGATCCTTGAACATCACAAATTTACGGAAACTAAAAAGATCAAGTGAGATACCGGGGATGAATTTCCAATCTTTTTCGGCAACCGTTTCCTGAATGGTGGTGAAATAAGCTGATATCTCCTCGACCGTCTCCGGATGTCCAAGATCCGGAAGAACGACGCCCTGTTCGGCAAGTTTTGCAACCAGTGACAGGGAAAGGGTTGGATCTTCTCCGGTCCACCTAAGCGTATAGTTTTCTTTGATCTTCTGACGTTCCAGATCGACCGGGATAAGAAGAAGCGGAGCGGTGAAGGGTTTTGCCGGGCAGTCGCGTTCGGTCCATTCGACAAACCCGAGAGCAAGATAGAGAACCGGATATCCCTGCTCTTCAAAAACAGTCCGGCTTTTGTTCTGAAGACTGTAGAGTTTTTTGCGGAGCTCGATGTCGGTATAGGAGGTATGGAGGATAAGATCGGCATACTTTGCGGTCTTGGAGAAGGTAGGATACTTCCAGATGCGTTTGTCCTCAGACTCGGTTTGTGAAGCTTTGCCGGACGGATAAAACTTCATCCCCTTCTCATCAAGAACAAGGAGCCGATAGATATCCGCTGGATCACCGTCGATGACCTCGATCGATCTGCCGGGAGACGGTTTATAGTTCAGCAGATTGCTGCGGACCGTCAGATCCAGTAATCTGCTGCGTAGTTCTTCCAGTTCCACGATTCCCTGTTCCATGTACACATCCCTATAGATGTACCTATATTGGCGGGCAGACTCTTAGTAGTTATGTGATCTGAGTCGTGCGGGTAAACACATCGAAGTTGTAACTGCCGATTTTACCAGCACGGGTGAAGAAGTATGCGATCCAGCCAGGATCCTCCCCGGTACCTGGACAGTCGATCCAGTAGTTCAGCCGGATCGTTTCTTTTGTGTACCCGTCAAGCGAGTCGTAACTCTCGTCATCATGGGTGATGATGATATCATAGTCTCCCGAAAGAAGCGTGGACGAATCCTTCAGTCCTCCATAATAGGTAAATCTGTCCCAGGCATCACCGCGGTAATACCACATAAAGGGCCAGGCCTGATCGGTCGCAAGAGCAACTCTGTCAGAGGCATCGATCGCTGCCATCAGGGGAACAAGATCCTCCGAGTTCTGGACCTGAATGATCGGCTCGGCGATATCCGTCGGCGTGTATGCCACATAACAGGTTGTGGCAAACAAAAGGACGGCACATACAACAAGAAGGATCTTCCAGTATTTTCCGGTAAAGGTGAGAGCGAACGCTGCGACGAAGATCATCGGCACCAGCTGATGGAGAGAAAGCCAGGGAACTTTTTCCCCGATGTAGGCATAGGTAAGGCAGGCGATCAATGTCCAGTAAACGGCAAACCGGATAAACTCCTTTTTTCTGTCAACAAAGACGGGAGCTTCCGGCCGGCGAAACAAGGCCGCAAAGGAGAACTTCTTTTTTGGTTCAGTTTGTTCTTGTTCCTCCGGATTTTCCAACTCATCTTCTTTTTCAGATGACCGTTTTTTGCCGGTCACTAGGAAAATGACGATGCCTGCTGCTGCCAGAATAAGGATCGGCAGTTCATACAAGATGAACATCAGGAGATAGAACACCGGCGGCCCGGCGATCCGCTGTTCGTTGTGCATCGCAATCCAGTGTTCGATGGCCATAGGACCTGCCTGCAGGATCATTTCGGGATGGGCCCAGAATGAGGAATACAGCGTGCAGATGATTCCAGCGAAGATAATGACCGCGATAATGAGATCACGGATCCATTTTTCCGGAAGAGTGATCTTTCTGGTCCAAAGAAGATAGAGGAAGAATACGCCGAAGGTAACAAGGATCAGCGGCATATTTTCCTTGGAACACATGCCGAGAGCCGCCGCCACGGCCGCGAGGGCCAGATAATACCATTTGCCTTTATCCAGCCATGCAAGGAAGGCAACGACCAGAAGGAGTGAGAAGAAGGCCACGAAGATATCGTTTCGTAAAAACCGGGAGAAGTAGACCAGTTCCGGAGCGATCGCAAGGAAAAGTGCCGCGATGACGGCGACTTTGCCGGTGAGATACCGCAGTCTGTACAGCCAGTAGACGAGAGGTATGAGAGCGCAGCCGGCAATACAGGGAAGGATTCTGCCGACTAGATCGGAGTCGCCGAATAGAGCGAACATGGATGCCGTGATGTAGTATAGGAAGGGTCCGTGATATACCGGATCATACAGGTAATTGCCGGTGGTCAGAAGCTGATAGGAAAACCAGGCATGAATCGCTTCATCGTGATGAAAGAGCTTGAGATCCAGAAAAGCGAATCTGAGAATGATCGCCAGAATCAGAATGGCAAAGATCACGTGCTCGACACGGATACGATTTTTTATATTCTGTATAAACGGAAGCATGGATGCGTAAAGTATGTTTGTCAGGATAGGATATGAATATCTGTGTCCGAACGATCATTTGTTAATAAACTTGGCTTACATTTTATCACAGGAGTGTGCCATAGTCATAAAGAAGTAAATCATGATCCAGATAGAAAGTATTACTCAAAATAATCGATTCAAGCATTCCGATTCCGTCTTGATACAACGTAAAATAGGAAATATCAAACGCGATACAATGCTAAAAACAGAAAAATATATTCAAAGAAAAAAACGGGGGGATCCCGTTCAGTTCTCTAAAACGATCTCGATGCTGATATCTTTTGGAACCTGGATTCGCATAAGCTGCCTGAGTGCACGTTCATCGGCGTCAAGGTCGATGAGGCGTTTGTGCACACGCATCTGCCAGCGATCCCACGTTGCCGTACCTTCTCCATCAGGGGACTTCCGGATTGGGACGATAAGTCTCTTGGTCGGCAGGGGGATAGGTCCAGCCATATTTACACCGGTACGTTCTGCAATCTCACGGATACGGGTACATACCGTCTCCACTTTCTCATAATCAGTCCCTGTCAGGCGTATTCTGGCTTTTTGCATTTTCTAAGTCACCACAAAAAATTCGAGTGAGCGATGAGATTATCTCATCTGCTTTGCTTTAACGCTCAGAACAAGACCTGCTGCAACGGTCATACCCATATCACGGACAGCGAATCTGCCGAGCTGCGGGAGTTCCTTTGCAGTCTCAATGACGAGCGGGCGGGTCGGAGTGATGGTACAGATTGCTGCATCGCCGGCCTTGAGGAATGCCGGGTTCTCTTCCTTAACCTGTCCGGAGCGTGGGTCCAGCTTCTTGTTAAGTTCGGTGAACATACATGCAGTCTGTGAGGTGTGGCAGTGGAACACCGGGGTGTATCCTACGGAAAGGACGGACGGGTGCTGGAGAACGACGACCTGTGCGGTGAATTCCTCTGCAACGGTCGGCGGGTTCTCGATCGGACCACAGACATCGCCGCGGCGAACATCGTTCTTTGCGATACCACGGACGTTGAAACCAACGTTGTCTCCCGGAAGTGCTTCGGGGAATTCTTCGTGGTGCATCTCAATGGACTTAACTTCACCGGTAACGTTTGCCGGCATGAAGGAGATCTTCTGTCCTTTCTTGAGGATACCGGTCTCAACACGGCCTACTGGGACGGTTCCAACACCGGAGATGGTGTAGACATCCTGAATCGGGAGTCTGAGCGGCTTGTCGGTCGGCATGTCGGGCATCTTGAAGAGATCAAGTGCTGCAAGAAGTGTCGGGCCCTTGTACCAGGGGGTGTTTGCCGATGCTTCCTTAATGTTGTCACCGCAGAATGCGCTGATTGGGATGAAGGGGGTCTCGGCCGGTTTGAATCCAACGGACATGATGAGCTTGGTCATCTTGTCTTTTGCTTCGTTGTACTTCTCTTCGGAGTAGTTGACTGCATCCATCTTGTTGATGGCGACGATGATCTGGTTGATACCAAGAGTCTTGGACAGGAAAACGTGTTCCTTGGTCTGTTCCATCGGGCCTTCGGTTCCGGATACGACAATGATTGCTGCATCAGCCTGGGATGCACCGGTGATCATGTTCTTAACGAAGTCACGGTGACCTGGACAGTCGACAACGGTAAAATTGTATTTCGGGGTTTCGAATTTCTTGTGAGCGATATCGATGGTAATACCACGTTCACGCTCTTCCTTGAGGGAGTCCATTACCCAGGCGAACTCGAAAGTTGCTTTTCCTTTTGATTCTGCTTCTTTCTTGTATCCATCAAGAATGTGCTGCTGTACGACACCGGTCTCGAAGAGAATCCGGCCAACGGTTGTTGACTTACCGTGGTCAATGTGACCGATAACGGCAAGATTCATGTGGGGCTTTGCTGCTGCCATGATAATGTATCTCCACTTTGACTCATTGATCGGATGTACAAAAGAGTATGATCCAAATCAACACGAGTGTAAACAGATAGGTCTTACAACCATATAAAATAATTCCTCGGGCAAACGAACAGAACCGACAGACTAATAGGAAAATAATCCCGTATTCTCTGTAATGAAATCATTACCTCTTGAGAGAAAACCGAGCGGTAAATCGACCGTGATGTGCGGGGATAAGGAAGTTTCCGTACACAGTACCTGTGTTTTTTGCGCGAACTGCGCGGGAATACGGGTAAACCGGAGAGTTACCCCGAATCCATACGCCCAGGCAATGCGCGGGTCAAAGGGAGGATTATCCCTCGATGAACAGTTAATGGAAGGAATGACCCTTTTCAACACCGTGATCGAAGACAAGAATGCCACCGATATCGAGTGTTCGGATGACGCAGGGTCCGGATACCAGCCGCTCTCACGCAGACGTTAGTATTACCGCTACGACCAGAAGAACGGCCATCCGGGTGATTTCGTTGCCCGCACCGGTCACATCCCCGTTCGTTCCGCCGAAGAGTTTTCGCGCGAGGAAATGGAGGCACAGGAATGTGACAAGAGCCGCAGCGAGTCCTGCCCCGACATACATTTTTCCAGGCAAAAGGAAGAGCGGGAGAGTTAAGAGTACGGCATAGAGGCAGAACCGCTTTTTTGAACGATCGTAGATATATTTCTGAATCCCGTCGTGAAATGGTTTTCCAAGCGCTGATGAGAAAGCCATACTCAGTTTCCCAAAAATTTCTGCTATGAACACGGCGAAAGCGATTTGCAGGACGGTCATGGATGAGAGAGCGGCGTAGGAAATCAGAACAACCATGATTCCAAGAGCGAGTGCCCCGGCACCTGTCGTTCGGTCGGTCATGGCACGTATCCGTTTTTCCCTGCTTCCATGCGCCATGAGTCCGTCGCCGAAGTCGAGAAGTCCGTCGAAGTGGTTGCCGCCGGAAATGAAGACCGCCAAGGCAAGGGTGAGGGCGGCGATTATCGAAGAGTTTTCAAATCCGAGATACCAGGCGATCAGCCCGGGAAGTGCCGCGATACCGCCGGTGACGTATCCTGCTATCGGATAGAGCCAGCTTCGCTTCGCAAAACATTCATAATCCGCCGGTTTCCCCAGAGGGAGGATCGTGGTGAACTGTAAGAGTGCGCGAAGTGACTGCATTTATATTATATCTTGTCAGTCCTAAATGATATAATATCATGTCATTTGTTTCAACGAGAGCGGATTTCTCTGCAGAGTCTCCGATGTTCGCCCTGATTCTGTCAAACTCCCTCGTCTCCACAATAGAGGGAGTATCCGGAGCTGGGGAAAGCCCGGCAAAAAGTCTGATGGTCCCCCCGTTAGACGCCGAACTTATTATAAACGGCGAGATAACCTCCGTTGACATGACACCAAACACGCCGACCGGCTGCCCGACGCCGGCGGTCCTGACTCTCGCGATGATGGATCTTATCGGCATGAAACCTCTCATGATCGCGGCTGGTCTGGATCATGAGGTCACTGTCCCCCATATACAGTTCGGTGAAAAAGCCGGAGGCGACCCTCGGGAAGGAAGGGCCGTTCCCAATGCGAAGGAACTTTTTGAAAAAGGCAGATGGCTCGGGGAGTATCTCTCCCAGACCCACGACCTCCTTGTTCTCGGTGAGTGTCTTCCGGGCGGGACGACGACCGCACTCTGTGTTCTTCGCGCTCTTGGCTACCAGGCAAAGGTCAGCAGCTGCCTCGTGGATAACCCGGTCTGTATCAAAGAGAAAATCGCAGCCGAAGCAGTGAAAAAAGTACAGAAAGCTGGCGTGACCGATCCGCTCGAGATCGTTTCGATGGTCGGGGACCCCATGATCCCGGTCGCCGCAGGAATCGCCGAAGGATATCGGGGGAAACTGTTCCTTGCTGGAGGCACGCAGATGCTTGCAGCCGCTGCAGTGATTCGGGCACTTGGAAACACAGTTCCTGATATTGTAACGACAGTATATGTCTACGATGACAAGACGGCCTCGTTCAAGGAAACGGCCGCCGCAGTCGGAGCAGATGCCTATTATGTGGATCCGGAATTCGGATCGATCGGCCATGACGGCCTTGCCCGATACGCAGAAGGCGAGATCAAAGAGGGGTCGGGCGCCGGAGGAGCGATGTTTCTTGCAAGCATTCTCGGCTTCCCTCCCGAGGTTATCAGGAACACGATCCGCGAACAGGTCATCAGATACGCATAGATGGAACTGGAAATACAGATCCTCAACGCGGAATTCGCCTGCAGATGCTGCGGAGAATGCTGCAGCGGAAATGATAACGAGGTCATGGTCTCGCCCGATGAAATCGATCTGCTCTGTGAAGCGACAAACCTTACCCTGGATCAGATCGCCGAGCCGTATCCGGAATGGATCAATGATCAGGGAGCGACCTTCACCTTCGGCCGCGTTTTACGGCGGGGAGAGGATGGAAACTGTATGTTTCTGAAAAACAACCGGTGCACCGTCTATGAACACCGACCGCATATCTGCCGGACCTATCCTTTCATGCTTGACGGGGACCGGCTACTCGTTTTTGAATGCTCGGGATGTAAATCAGGCGAGCCAACGCCGGACGCGGAATTGATCGCACGGGATCTCCTTGCCCGCCGCGAGGCGGAGGATAAGGAATTTCTTTTAACAAAAGAGCAGTACCAAAAGCATAGTATGGTTATGGGGTCAACAATCATCTTCGACAGCAGGGGAGCTCATCAGCACAAATAACAATGACGGAAATACACATCGTTGGAACAGCCCATGTTTCACAAAAAAGCATCGATGAAGTCCATGAAGTCGTGGACGCAGTGAACCCCGATGTGATCGCGATAGAACTTGACCCCGGGCGTTTTGCCGCATTGAAACAGCAGATGAAGGAGGCAGAGGATCGGGAAAATGGGATTCTGCCAAAAGAAGAAGGCAAAACAGAAGCCCCCGAGGTGAAGAGTCTCTTAAAGGGAAACTTTACTCTGATGCTCGTTCAGTGGATCCTCGCCTATGTTCAGCGAAAAGTCGGTATGAACGTCGGTGTCGAGCCGGGAGCCGAGATGAAAGAGGCGATAAAAATCGCCGAAGAGAGAAATATCAGGATACTTCTCATCGACCGGAACATCAACATAACCCTCGCCAGGTTCTGGGGAAACATGAAATTCCTCGAGAAGATAAAACTCGTCTGGGTCCTTATCCGTTCGATGGTCGGAACGGATGACGAAACAGAGAGTATCGACACCGAAATGGTCGAGTCTCTGACAAATCCCGACATGATCGAACTTGCCCTTGCCGAGTTCCAGAAGTTTTCCCCAACCGGCGCAAATGCGCTGATCACGGAAAGGGATGCCTATCTTGCTCACGGCATCATCAATCTGGAGCACAGTTCGTTCGAACGGGCAGTGGTCGTGGTAGGTGCCGGACACCTTCCGGGAATCAGCAAATTCCGGGAACATCCTGAAACACTGCCCTCCATGAAAAACCTGAATGAAATGCCGAAAAAATATCCGTGGGGGAAGATCATCGGCAGTGTATTCATTGCGATGTTTGCGGTTATTATTCTCGCGATCGCCTTTTCCGGGGCAACCGATCTTCTTATCTGGGCGATCATCTACTGGGTGGTTCTGAACGGACTGTTCGCCGGCATTGCGACATTACTTGTGAGAGGCCACCCGCTTTCCGCGGCGACCGCTGCGGGACTCGCGTGGATGACTTCGTTAAACCCGTTCCTTGCCTGCGGATGGTTTGCGGCGATCGTGGAGGCCAGAATGCGGCCGCCGACGGCAGGCGACTTCAAGGCGATCGCAAAAGCCGAATCGATTCACGATATGTTTTCGGTTCCGCTGTTTAAGATCCTCCTTGTCGCAGCGGCAGCAAATATCGGCAGCACGATCGCAACATTTGCCTTCTTTATCTTCCTGACCCCGCTCTTAGGGGTGGACCTTGATATGATGAAGGATATTCTAATAACCGGATTTGCCAATCTCTGGTCGTTTTTGACCGGCTGGATCTAAAATCTGTTTTATTTTTCAAAAAATTATTTTTCCCACCAGATGTGGGCGGTCTTTGACGTTCCGGGGAGGATATATCCCTTATCGGTTTTGAGGAGGCGCTGATCCAAATACTGATCCACGATACGTTTCTGGTCATCGGTGTTTGCCAGAAGACGGGTATAATAGTCCTGCCGCATCTCTGCAGCAGACGTGTATGCCTGCCCGGTATTTCGTGATTCTACGGTAAGATTTGCATAGATCCCCAGCTGACACAACACATTCCAGAGAATATCGGCAGTTGGTTCGTAGTTGTACGGTTCACCGTGCAGCATCGGCCAAAGATCGCTGTTTCCCCGCGAAAGTGAGGGAGGGAGGAGGAACCAGAAGAGATGGACCGCAGATTCTGCACAGTCATCCATTTTTTTCATGCAGGAACCAATGTCAGCCATCATGAGTGAGAGGGAAGCGATCACCACATCATGTTTGCCTATCTCATCAGGCGAAGCCTCTTCCCATGTCTTTTGGATAGTTCGAATTGGCGGAGCGTTCGTGAGTGAACGATATGCTTCCATCCCCCGGATCATGGGGGAGGAAGGCTCGACAACGGTCACAGAACAACCCGATGCCGCAAGCGGCACAGAAAGTGTACCTGGTCCTGCCCCGACATCGAGAACCGAAGATCCAGGCAGGATATTCATAGAGTCAAGCTGCTTTTTGACTCTTCCCCGGTCATCATTCTGCAGTCTTCTGACATACCTCTCCACATTGACCGGATTGTCCCAGAAACTTCCGTTGTCTTCACCCGCCTTTCTCTTCTGTTCGAACGCACGTGCGATCTGTTCATCCCACATCCGGATAAAATCCGGTTTTTCGGCACACATATACAATAATGTCAGGCGGACGGTAATAAACTGTGCGGACCTGAGAGAAAGACTATTTTACCTGTCAGACATAAGGTTAATCATGAATACCAGAAATCCGGGTATTGCAAACTTCGGTGTGACGATCATTCAGTCAAGACACAGTGTCCGAAAATTTAAAGACGCTGAGATCCCGCAGGAGTTCATTAGAAAAGCACTCGAGTGTGCCTCTAAAGCGCCGACTGCACGAAATATCCAGCCGTGGATTTTTGTTGTAGTGAAGAACAAAGAGACCCTGGCAAAGATTGCCGGTCTCGCACCAAATGGAAAATTCATCGAGGGAGCTGCAGTTGGATTCCTCGTATTCGGGAAAGCCGACTGGCAGTATGTTATCGAAGACTGCTCGGCAGCAACCGAAAACCTGCTTCTGGCCCTCCATGCCTATGGATACGGCGGATGCTGGATAGCCGGCGACAAAAAAGAGTACGCGGAGGATGTGCGTAAACTCGTCAATGTCCCGGAAGAATTCAAGCTTGTTTCAATCGTAGCAGCCGGCGTTCCGGATGTGGGCGGCATCACGCTCGCAGAAAAGCTGCCGCTGGACAGGCTGGTCTTCGAAGAGAAATACCAGTAATTCGTGGAAATATCCACAAAACCAATTTTTGAGCTGAAGAAAACGCCGGATCTTATGCAGAAGATATGCTGATTTTTCATCATCTATTTCTCGGTCTGGCCGCAGGAATAATCCTCGCCGTGCTTCTTTCGAATAAATGGGCCGTGCTTTACGCAGGGGTCGGAGCGATTATACCGGATCTTCTAGACAAACCGCTAGGACAGATCCTTCTTTCCGACAGTATAAACTATGGACGGATCTATGCCCATACACTGACATTGGCAGTGATTTTGATCATCATCGGACTGCTGATCTGGTACAAATACCGGAAAAATATCCTGCTTCTCTGCATAGGAGCGGGCGTTCTTATCCATCAGCTCGGAGATGTCATGTGGGAAACACCCGTAAACTGGTTCTGGCCGTTTCTCGGACCTTTCCCGCCGTCATCAGAGGTCTATCCTCCGATACCCGATGGGTATCTTCCCTATCTGTATCTCGCATCATGGATACTGGCAGTGATCGCAGGAACGGCAGTGATAGTCGTTTTATACCGTTATCTGGGTCAGTATCTCGCCAAGGGGAAGATGGTTAAACGGATCCTGACAGGAACGGGGATGATTCTGATGGGAGCCGGAACCATACTTCTCGTAAAATATCTCATCTGGGATCTGTTTCTTACCGGGCCATGGGCGAATTATTTTGGGACCATGTATCTTCACGAGCTCTTATCGATTTCAGAATGGATCTACGGTCTTTCATCCCTGATGCTGATTCTGCTGATTCTGGATTATCCGGTACGCTTTTCAGAAACGACAAAAAAACGGATCATCAGCATCTGCGGGGCAGGAATCCTGACCGTATCTCTGCTTCTTTTGCTGTTTATCGGCCTTGGATTTCCCGTGGATGAGGTGTACGGCGAGAATATGTGGAGACTGGCGGCAGTAGCCGGATTATTTTTTGGAGGGATCGTTTTCCTTTTTCTTGGAAACAGGATCTGGGAACTGCCGGATGACAGAATCCATACCAAAAAATGACGAGTCCTCTGATGGATTTTTCTCTAAAAATATGGAGGTAAAATATTATGTGTTAACCATACCTATTGTATATTCTGATAGCGTATGAATGATTTCCTCCTGAACTGGGTAAGCTCCATGTGCATGATTGCCCTCGTCTGGATTTTTTGTGCGGTCATGGTGAATCTGACCCTGACACGAAAATACTCCGGTCTGCACACAGCATTACTCTGGATTGGAGGATTCCTGACGCTGGTCGTTCTCACCTCTTTTGTGGATGTTGTCTACGAGGCGTGTGTCTTTCTTATACCAAGCGGATATGATTTTATTTCTTTACTTGCCGACTGTCTGTTTGTGACCGTCGTCGGTGTCTGGTTTGTTTTTGTATCCTGGAAGATGTACCGGGGAACCTCATCTTCCAAGCTCTTTATAGCATCTTATATTCTTTTTATCGGCTTAAGCATCTGTGACCTTTCTTTTAGCATCATTCACATGATGTTCCCATGGGATCTCTATCAGCTGAAGTTTGCAGCCTGCATTCTGATTTTGATCGCTCTGACCATTGGTCTGATGCTGGTGAGTCGTTTCCAGATCAAAACAATCCAGGAAACAAACAGAGACCTGCAGGGGGATTTTCGAGATGTTCTCTTCATTCCTATCGCGGTCTATCTGGCCTATGCCGTACTATCCTGTCTGTGGAATAGTCAGGAAGGAACCGTATTTTTCATTCCGGAGATCACCACCAGAATCATTTTCATCATCATGGTTATCCTGCTCTATATGCAGGTTTTTTACGGGATACATAAGGCCATCAAGCAGATCCATATCGATGAAGAGATGCGCCTTGCAAAGGATGTACAGTCCAGCATACTTCCGGATCCGGATTTATTCGAAAACATCACCGGTGTAACAATACACGCAGCCATCTCTGAATCAGAACTGGTCGGCGGAGACTTCTATGATATTATCAGAATCGGGGACTATCATCTTGCGATTGTCATCGCCGATGTATCGGGCAAGGGGATTTCCGCAGCACTCATGATGATGCGTGTCAAAACCATGATCAAAATATCAGTGCGGACATTATTCACGCAGCCCGGCAGAATGCTGACGATCGTTAATCGAGAAATCATGAAAAATAATGACGCATGCAGGTTCGTCACGGTTTTTCTCGGGATACTCAACATAAAAAGTGGTCGTTTTACCTACGCATGTGCCGGACACAATCCGCCGATACTTTGCAGAGCAGGAATCTGCACCCTGGTTGTATGCGAGAAAGCACCCGGACTTGGAATCATGGACCACGAATATATCGATCAGCGAACTGTTCTGAAGCGAAATGATACGCTATGTATGTACACCGACGGAGTAACGGAGGCGCAAAACAAACATGGCGAAATGTATGGAGTGTACCGGCTCCTTTCGATCGTTGAAAAATCAGACGATCCAAAAACTATGATTAATTCAGTAATCGATGATGTAAACGTTTTCACCGGGAACCGTGGACAGACGGACGATATGACGATGCTCGCTGTCAGATACACCCAAGAAGAATAAAGATGGGAATGAAATCCCAAAACACAGTTTTTTTCTCTTTACTCTTTTACCAGAAGATCGTCAAACCCCGAGATCTCAAAAACTTCGCGGACCAGACCGCGTGCGTTGATTATCTGCAGGGTCCCTTTCGGACCAAGCTTCTTTTTCAAGGTCAGGATGATCGAAAGACCAACGCTGGACATGTAGGTGAGTTTTGCAAAATTGAGCGTAATGGTAGTTATCCCGTCAAGGGACGACTCTGCGCACCTCCGAAACTCAGGAGCGTTTCGGGCATCCAGTTTCCCATCCAGCTCAAGGATCAGGTTGGATTCATTAACAGTTTTTATGATTTTCATAGATGTAGTTCCCCCATTTTTAGACACTAAGAGTAGATTTTTTTGTATACAGTCAGAACATTCGTCCCGTTCACACGTTCATACGTGATTCTGTCGGTCAGTTTTCTGGACAGGAAAATACCCCAGCCGCCGACGTTTCGGTCATCGATCGGCAGCGTAACATCCGGCTCTGCATACTCAAGCGGGTTAAACGGCACCCCCAGATCAGTAATGATCAGTTTCAGGCAAGGGCCGATATGCATCATAAAGGTCACTGAACCGGTTTCATTCGGGTAGGCATAATTGACGATGTTGACAAACAATTCTTCGATCACCAGCGTCATCTTTGAGATGAAGGGTTCGGCAACACCGTTTGGACGAAGAGCAGTATCCACCCATTCGACGATTTGCTCCAGACTTTCGACCGTTGCCGGGATGATGAGCCGCGCAAAATGCCTCGGATAGAGGTGAACATACTTCTGATCGGTATACGGGCAGGGTTCGGCACCACCCATGGATTTACCACAGGTGACAATCGTATCTTTTTCACCGAGCGTCGTGGCATCTTCCAGAGAGAGAGCGGCTTTTTTACCATAGGCGGTAAGATTGCACCCCGTGAATGAAAGACGCTTTACGGCAATCCCGTAGATAGCCCCTTCGGCATCAAGACCGGAATTCGCGACCGTTACAGTACTTTGTTCGCCTTTCACCCCGTACATGCCGCCAACAATATCCAGATGAGTCCCGGAAACGATAAGATCGCCGCTTCCAAGACATATACCAGAGGAATTTTCTTCGATGTCGGTTGCTCTGATCTGAAGAGATCCCCCTTTTGCATAGATCGAACCCGAGGTGATCAGTATCCCGTAGATATCTGCAGAAATGTCATGCATGCCGCTGTGGATCTGAATGTCGCCGCTGCAGGAGAAAATGCCTGCGTAACGACCTGAAATCTGAACCGCTCCGCCGGAAATGTTGACGGTATTCCCGGCATACAATGCAACATCCCCGGCAATATCAACGACGGCATCATTAAAACTGGCGGCACCGTTGGAAACGTACAGACCAAATTCATCACCAAAGACGGTAAGATACCCCCCGAGATCTTCGATGGATCCGTCTATCTTCAGCCCGGTCTTTCCAGAAGCGGTCAGCAGGCCCGACGTAAGCCTGAGATCATCATGAACATAAAGACCGGTCGTATAGCCGGTTGCCTCGATCTTCCCGCCGTACACAGTCATTTTTTTTGCGACGCATATTCCATCCCCGGCCATACCGGTGCCGCAGATCATGCCGGAGTTTTGGATATATGTCCCTTTGACATCGATCCCGGTGCCTTCATTGATCGATGTGAGGGTTCCGTTCGAAACCTCGAGATTTCCGTTAACGACAAGGCCGGTTCGACCACGTATCTCCAGACTCCTGCCGGAAAAGTGCATATCTGTTCCGACACGAACGCCGATCTCTTTTCCGCTGATGACGGAAACGGAACTGTCTTCCAAACAAAAGCCCGCACCGATCAAGATCCCGGTGATTTCTCCTTCGACCGTGACATTCATCTGCGTAAATACAGCGTCATGTGAAAAGGATAATGCCGAATTGCCAAAAACCGCACAACTCCCATCAAAGAGACGGCAGATTTCCCCTTCAACGAGAATCCCGGCATCCTCACCGTTGATGAAGAGATGAAGATCCGTTCCGATAAGGGATCCACCAACTGAAATGCCGGTTCCGGCACCGATCTCTGCGGTGACAGAAGAGAGATGAAGATCTCCCTTTTCAGAGATGATCCCGATTTTTCGGGAAGCTGCCCGCAGGAAACAGTTTTTGAGGGTACATGAACCATCACGCACATGTATCCCCATTCCGTCCGGCGCCTCAATGAGATGAGTGCCCCCATCCAGTTCGAGGCCGCCAAAACACTCTATACCCGTGCCGGCCGCAATAATCTTTAGAGAAGATGTATCCGCAGTTATGCCGGCACCGGATCTGATACCGGTATCTTTAGAGAGTATACTGATGGTCGAGCCGGAGATCGCGATGCCTTTTTTGGCATGGATCCCGCAGGCCACCCCGGTGATGCCCACATATACCGACGTTATAGATAATGTTCCAAAATCAACACATATGCCGGTTTCACTTTCGGAAAGGATAAGCGATCCTTCACCCGAAATAGTCAGACCACCATTTCGCACACGTATCCCCGGACGATGTTTCCCAATGATGGTATTTTCTGCACCCGAGGCAATGATAGAGATATCCCCATAACAGTCGATCCCGGATCCATGATATGAATTCAGTGAAAGAACACGAGACCCCGCATCCCAGTTCCAGCCGTTCCCGTAACAATTCTCTTCAGAATTGTAGATTTTCCCGTTCATGACAAGTTGGGTATCGGAATAGATTTGCGGGGTCATATCCTCAAGTACGATGTATAGTTTGTTTTTAATATTCATAACAGTATGTCAGGGACATTTTTTGTTCAATTAACATGAGTTGTCAGACTATTTTTGGAAGATTCTGAAGAGACGAGATACATATCCATGACGAGCAAAACGCGCCGGAAAGACGCAGCCCGGCATCGGAGCAGTGAACCTAAATTATCCTATTTTTCATCCAAAAACGCTAATTAATAATAAAGTATAAATATAACATAATTTTTTAAAAAAGAATATTTTAAATATAATAACATATATATTACCTATTGTCTCTGAACTCAGGACTCAGGGGCTTAATGACACTGGGATGTATGAAAAATGACAAATGTAATCGCCGAACTAAAGCGGACAAGTTTTACCAGGGAAAATCATATCCCTTATCACTATCCGGAACGCCCGACGTGTAATGCCGACACGGCAGAGCTCTACGAGGGAGGGTGTGAGATACCTGTGGCGTCACTACTTTCAAAATTATTAACAGTACAAGAATCGTGTTCTCCCGAAACTTCCAATGCACGGTGTTTCCTTCTTGAAAAAAGATACCGTTAAATAGGAAAATTCTGCTGTAATACCTGTGACCCTGTCACATTTCTTCCTCCTTTTTTAAAATGATGATTCGATAAAACAGAACCCTCTCAGGATATGACGGGAATTCTGCGCCGCTGAAACCTCAGGATATCTTTTACTCACCCACCAGCCTTATCCCCTTCTCCTTCCAAACTATTCTCCATGCAAAGCCCTATCCTCCAGGTGGCCCTTGACGTAACCGAGCTTACCCGGGCCCAAAAAATAGCAGAAGAGGCATTGGCAGGCGGTGCCGACTGGATAGAAATAGGCACCCCCCTGGTAAAAAGCGAAGGAATGCAGGCAGTTCGCGCCCTTAGGGCGCAGTTTCCGACCACAACACTCGTCGCCGACCTGAAAACAGCCGATACCGGCGGCATGGAAGTCGAGATGGCAGCAAAGGCCGGAGCAAATATCGTCTGCGTCCTTGCAAATACGGATAACGCGGTCATCATCGACGCCCTTCGCGGGGCATCCCTTTACGGAGTGCAGATCATGGCAGACATGATGAATGTCGAGGACGTGGTTACACGTGCGAAAGAGCTCGCCGACCTTGGAGTCCAGATCATCAATGCCCATGTAGGTATCGACCAGCAGATGGAGGGGAAAGATCCGCTGGATATTCTGGATAAACTCGGGGATCTTCCGCTCGAAATAGCCGTAGCCGGCGGACTGAATGCAGAAACTGCATCCAAGGCTGCGGCAAGGGGAGCAGACATCGTGATCGTTGGCGGGTCGATCATCAAAGCAGCCGACGTCACCAAAGCTGCCCGAAATGTTCGGGATGCGATTGATCATCCTGCAGAAGGAACGACCGTGAAAACCAGTCTGGATGACACGATCCGCGAACTTCTCGAACAGGTCTCGGCCCCGAACGTTACGGATGCCCTCTACCGAAAAGGAGCGATGAGCGGTCTTACCGTTCAGTATGTTCCAAAGAAGATGATCGGAAAAGCGGTCACCGTACAGACATTCGGCGGCGACTGGTCCAAACCGGTCCAGGCGATCGATGAATGCATACCGGGAGATGTTCTCGTCATCAGCAATGACAAAAGAACCGACATAGCGCCGTGGGGCGAACTTGCCACGCGTTCGGCTGAGAACAAAGGGGTCGCGGGGATCATTATCGACGGGGCCGTACGTGACTGGGATGATATCGTCACGCTTGAAACTCCCGTCTATGCAACGGGTATCCAGCCAAATGCAGGCGAACCCAAAGGATTCGGCGAGATCAACGCCGACATCTCCTGCTGCGGTCAAACCGTTCGGCCGGGAGACTGGCTGATCGGCGATCAGTCCGGTGTCGTCGTTATTCCACGGGAACGGGCATACGAGGTCGCACGGCGTGCGGTCGAAGTCCAAAAAACCGAGGTCAGGATCCGTGAAGAGATTCGGAGAGGCGGGACGCTCGGCAGTCTCTCGCAGCTTCTCCGGTGGGAGAAAAAGTGAGCAGAAAACCTAGTGTCACTAACCCATCTGACCCGGTTCTTTGGTGTAAGGAAGCAGCCCAACGGATGATCTCCGGCGATGAGAAAGGAGCCATATTCTGCTATCAGGAATCGGTCAAACTTCGGCCGGGTATTCCTGATGTCTGGTATAATCTTGCCCGGCTCTTTGAAAAGACCGGCGAAAGAAAAGAAGCACTGGCAACACACATCACGGCCGGAAAACTGTTTCCCGCAGATTACCGGTTTTCCGCAGAGCGTGCCAGACTTCTTGCCGAATCCGGGAAATACACCGAGGCAGTGAATGCGGCATCTGATGCTTTAGCGAGTGCCCCATACTCCCCGACCCTCTTAGCAAACAAAGCAGGTTACCTCATCTTTGCAGGTAACCCAGACGAAGCCCGGCAGACGGCAGAACAGGCCCTCGCGATCGATCCGGGTTGTGCGCTTGCCTATCTGCACAAAGCTCACGCAGAATCCCTACTCGGGAATGCGGCAAAGGCGAAAGAAACCATGGAAACCGGGCTTTCATCAGTGCCGGATGACGGCCGCCTGCTGAAACTGCAGGCAAATCTCCTGATCAGAAGCGAAGATTTTGAAGCAGGTCTTGCATCAATAGAAAAAGTCCTTCTGCTCGATCCAAACGATGCCGAAAGCTGGAGCCTGAAAGGCGCGGCTTCTGCGTATCTTGGCCGGAAAGAAGATGCAATCTCTGCATTCGAGCAGGCAATGAAACTTGATCCAAAAGAGAAAGCCTACCGGCAGAACCGCGATGCGGTGCGGAAAGGATAGAACCCTTCATTCTTTTTTTTAGTAGGATTTACGCGGTGTTCTCCTTAATCCAATTCAGGAAGGGTATTACTGGGTGTGGACACATGAGAAAAAACCAACCGCGAATCGGCGCGAACCGCAAAGCTTTGCTTTGCTCTCCGCTTCGGGTCTTCGCCCCTCGCTTGAATCCCGCAAGCCGTTGGCTTGCTCCCAAAATCGGATTTACTGTGCCTCACTTTCACAATCCAACTTCGCTGTCTTTCTCATCCCTCATCGGGAACGTTCGGGCAAATCCTGTCGGCGCCCCAGCGCCTCCTGAGGGAAATATTCAGGGAGTTTTTTTAATGAAAAAGAGGGGGAAAAATTACTATCGGGAGCCGCTGGGGCGGCGACAGGATTTGCCCGAACGTTCCCGATAAAGGGACGAGCCGTTGGGTCGAGCGGGTTGGCGACGAAGTCGACGACCTTAGCGGAGCAAGGCTTTGCCTTGCGACTAGACCCAACGAGCGAGAGTGAGGATCAGCAAATCCGATTCGCCTCGCCCGAAGGGCGGATTCGCGCCGATTCGCGGTTGATTTTTCTCTTGTGTCAAAACGAATACCGTACACGAAATCGAAGTACATCTCATAAGAACTATTGTTTTTTCCGGTTAAGATCGCATCGCGTAAGTCCTATTTCTGAATAAAAAATAGAGAATAAGTATTCAGATCAGAAGTTGTAGTCTTTCGCCGGAAGCAGCTCGATGCCGGCTTCCACGATTTTTAATGCGGCTTCACGCGGATTTGTCACTTTCACGATCAATGCGCCGTAGTCTCCGGAACGGAATGCATACGCATACTCGATGTTGATGCCTAGACCGCCGAGAAGATTTGCCACTTCATAGAGGCCGCCCGGCACATCCTTCATTTTGATTGCGAGGACATCCGTGTACTGCAAAGCGTAATTCTGCTTGGCAAACTCATTGAACGCGATCTCCGGCTTGTCCACGATCGCCCGGACGACACCGAAGTTATTTGCTTCGGCAATATTGAAAGCCTGGATGGATACGCCCGTGTCAAGAAAGATCTTCGCGATCGCGGCAAGTTTTCCAGCCTTATTCTCTGAAAATATCGACAACTGTTTGATGATGTATTTTTCCGTCATTTAGATCACCCGATGATCGATTACACGTTTTGCTTTACCCTCAAAACGCGGGAGGGAGTTCGGCGGACAGAGCTCGATCTTGGCAGAGACATTCAAAGCATCCCGAAGAGCACGCTCGGTACGCATCTGCATCTCCATGAGACCGTTAATACTATCTGTCATCGCATCAGGCTTTAATTCTACCTTTACGAGCATATCATCAAGAGGGCCCGTTCTGAACACTTCGATCATGAAATGGCTCGTGAGATACGGGTTTTTCAAGAGGGCATGCTCGATAGCCGACGGGAAGACATTAATCCCGCGGATGATCAGCATATCGTCGACCCTGCCCTGCAGACGGTCGATCCGCGGGGAAGTTCTGCCGCAGGCACAATCTCCTTCAATAATAGATGTAATATCCCCGATCCGATACCGGATCATCGGGATCGCCTCCTTTTTCAGGACCGTGATAGTCAGTTCTCCCTTCTCTCCGGGGGGAAGCTGCTCGCCGGTCTTCGGGTCGATGATCTCGGTGTATGCGATATCTCCACAGATATGCATACCGTTCAGTTCGCTGCAGTCCGTAAACATCGGGCCGGAAATCTCGGACGTACCAAAGATGTTATGTGCCGTAACGCCGGACTCGGCATAGATATACCGGCGCATCGCATCCGTCCACGGCTCGGCGCCGAGAACTGCTGTTCGAAGAACCGTGTCTTTGCTGAAGTCGACACCCATTTTTTTGGCAACGTCGATCAGATGGATGAAGTAAGAAGGAGTACAGGCTATCGCCGTCGTTTTAAGATCCTGGATAAGCTCGATCTGCCGCTCGGAGTTTCCGGTGGATGCCGGGATCACCGTCGCACCGACTTTTTCTCCACCGTAATGCAGCCCGAGACCGCCGGTAAAAAGACCGTATCCGTAGCAGACCTGTAAAACGTCCTTTCTTCCGACCCCGCACGAAACAAGCGAGCGGGCAACACACTCGCTCCAGAGATCGATATCATTCTGCGTGTAGGCAACGACCGTCGGCTTGCCGGTCGTTCCGGATGAAACATGGTACCTGACCAGATCTTCGTGCGGGACACAGACGAGTCCGTCCGGGTAATTATCACGGAGATCCGTCTTTTTCATGAAAGGCAGCTTCGTGATATCGGTAATGGAGGTGATGTCTGCGGGTTTCACACCCGTCTCGTCCATCTTCTTATGGTAAAAGGCCGATGAATCGTAGAGACGCGTGACCAGTTTTTTCAGTTCCTGATACTGGAGCTTCGAAAGCTCATCTTTGGGCATCGTTTCGATCTTTTCGTTATAATACGCCATACTTAAATGACCCTCCGGTCAACGACTCTCTTTGCTTTCCCTTCAAAGCGGGGGAGAGACCCCGGCTCTACAAGCTCGACTCTGGCACGCAGCGTAAGCGTGTCCTGCAGGGCCTTCATGATCTTCGTCTGCAGCTTCGAGAGATCCTGAAGTTCTCCCGAGAAGATGTTTTTATTCATCTCCACCTCGATCATCATCTCATCAAGATGGTTCACCCGATCGATGTAGACTATGAACTGATCGCCCACTTCGGGGATGTTTTTCAGTACATGCTCGATCTGACTCGGGAAAACATTGATCCCACGGACCGTCAGCATATCATCGCTTCTTCCAAGCAGTCTTGCGATCTTCTGACCACGGCCGCACGGACACTCATCCTCCATGAGCATCGTGATATCGCCGGTCCTGTATCTTAAGAGAGGCATGGCCTCCTTCACGATCGGGGTCACGACCATTTCTCCCTTCTCTTCGGGACCGAGCACCTCGCCGGTCTTAGGATCGATGATCTCGACGATATAACAGTCGTGCCAGATATGCAGACCGTCCTGTTCGGGGCATTCAAAGGCAACGCCCGGACCGAAAAGTTCACTCATCCCGTAACTGTCGTAGGCCTTGAGACCGAGACGGTTCTCCAGATCGCGGCGCATATTCTCCGACCAGGCTTCCGCACCAAAACAGCCGATCTCAAGCGAAGCAAGATCCGCATGCATTTCCTCAGCCACCTCGGTCAGATGCATCGCATAGCTCGGCGTGCAGTGAAGACCCTTGACCTTGAAATCCTGGATCATCTCGATCTGCCGTTTTGTATTGCCGACGCCTGACGGCACAACAGCGCAGCCGATCTTCTCAGCCCCCATATGGATGCCGAGCCCGCCGGTAAAAAGAGAGTAGTTCGATGCATTCTGGAAAATATCGCCGGCTCTAAGCCCCACCATCGTCAGGTTCCGTGCGATAAGTTCCGACCACATATTGAGATCGTTTTTCGTATAGGCAACGACCGTCGGTTTCCCGGTCGTTCCGGATGTTGTATGAATACGGTTGACCTGATTCATTGGCACCGCTAAAAAGCCAAACGGATATCCCCCACGGAGATCCGCTTTCTTCGTGAACGGAATCTTTGCCAGATCATCTAGTGATTTAATATCAGACGGGGTTATTCCCGCATCTTTGAACAGGGTATTGTAGAAACCGATATTCTGCGTCCGTGCAACCGTCTCCTTGAGACGTTTGAGCTGAAGCTCTTCAAGAGCCTGGCCGGACAGGGTTTCCATCTTCTCATTCCAGAACATATGGTTAAGTCCTCTGCAGATGGGGGCATGACACGGTGTGTCATGCTACACTTTAGCACCCTATTACATTGTTTTATACGAACATAATGGTTATTACTTGGACTCGGACCCTACATAACCATGCTAATAACGATAAATGCGATGGCTCCAAGAGCGAGCATAATACACGAATACTGGATACCCCCTTTAATAGAGCCCGTACCCATCATACCGGCCACAAGCCCGGAACAGAATCCGTGAATAAGGATCGAATGATAAATGATCATCTGATACGTCTGGGCGGGAAACCCGGCTCCCGAACTGGAGCTGAGATACGAGAGAGCTTCGGAATTTTCCATCATAATATTGAGAAAAACCTCCGACATGATGACCTGAACGAACACAAATACCGCGAACGCCATGAAAACGATGACGACATACACGCCCATGTCGCTCTTTCTTTCCCTTTTCAGAGACTCGCGGGCCTTCGCTTCATGATACTGCAGGTCGATCGTAAGCGATAGATCATTTGTGAAATGCTCGGTCTGGGAGAGGAGAATGACCAGACGGTCGACGGACAGATTTTTCATACGGTCCGCAAACCGCTTTAATGCGGAAGAAAGCTTCTCGCCCCACAGAAGATCACGGGAAAGAATGCGGATATCCTCTTGTATGTAACTTTTTCCTTCCTGTGCGGTGAGTTCAATGGCGTGGGTCAGCGTCATATTGTACTTTACCAGAGAACTCAGCTGCCTGCAGAAATCGGGAAGAGCGCCTTCCACCTTATCTATTCTGCGGACGTAATTCCGGTAGCTTATTGCATACGGCATGAGAGCTACCAAAAGCATGACCACGACCACGTCATCGACGGCCATACCCCATTGATAGATCATATACGGATTGAAGAATACCTTTACCGTGGAAACGTAAAGAACAACACCCGTTATCAGCGACAGAGGGATACTGAACACGAAAACAAGCGCCGGTTCCTCACGAATAGCCAGCCGCGGGTGACGAATGAACTCCATGTATTTCAGGCGTTTGTCGTATTTTTTCAGTTTTTCAAAGAGGGGTGTTTCATCCTCTTCTGCTTCCACTATTGTAAGCTGAGGATACAGAGGCACTGTTGACCTTGGCATCTGAACGCGTTTGATGATGTAGGTCTGGCCGAGAGCATCCAGAAGAAGGAGGAAAATCACCGTTCCAATCGGAAGCATCAGATAAACGACGATCGCAAGGATCATCGGGTCCGACCCCGAGATGAGCCCAATGACCATAATAACGATCACCACGAACAGAGGACCCGCGACGAAAAGGGTGATATACATCTCGGCGATCGCCCCAAGCGAGGAGAGGTAGCTTCTCTGAGCTACCTCGCTCTCTTTTTGCATCTCCTGAAGTTTGCCGTGCAGAAACACTTCGGCATTACCGATCGACCGGTACGTTGAAGACAATTCCGACAGGAAGAACCGAAGTTTGTCGGAAGGCGTGGTATCGGCAAGCCGCTGGATGGCAGTGAACTGGTCATAGCCGCAGAAATCCATATCGGAAACTACCTGACGGAACTCTTTTGCTGCATCGCCGTAGAAATCCGCATACTTGGCAATGGAATGAACGGATGCATACAGGGTTGCCCCGCAGTGGTGCAGAGCATACATGAACGATACCATTTCATACATGGATGCTTCGATGAACCGTTTCCGGCTCCGCATTTCCAGCTTCGGGTAGGAGATAATGGCATAATAGACGGCAACATTAGCAAGAACAGCGATCCCGGCCGTCAGAGGATACGTGAAGATGATATACTCCGGGTCCGTGAACAGATTTGCAACCGGAAAGAAGAAAACATCGATAACGATGAGGGCGAAAACAATGAGAATACTGGCAATGAAACCAAATACCCGTGCATAACGAACGAGTCCCTTGACATCGATATCGATACGGGCCGAAAAGAGTTCCTTTTCAAGAGCTCGAATGCGTTCCGGAGATGGAGTTAAGGGATTTCTCATGGCCTACTGCTGCTTCTTTTCCGGGGCTGACCCGGAGGTCTGTTCATCTGCATACAGATCAAAGGATGAGATATCTTTGTCCGGGGCAACTTCGAAGAGCGGATCCGGTTCCGCCGGGCCAAATATCTCCTCTTCGGAGGGGGTGTCGACCGGGACGTCATAGAAAAGCCGCTCTTCTACAACTGGTTCTTCCTTTACTTCAGGCTCGGTTGATTCAGGAGCCGGCTCTGGGGGAAGATCGACTCCAGGCTCAGTGGATTCGGAAGTAGGTTCGGGAAGGTAGTCGACTCCCGGTTCGGTGGATTCGGTGGAAAGATCGGCCAGAGGTTCACCGGATTCATCTGCAGGCTTGGGGGGAAGAACGAATGCAGGCTCAGTGGATTCGGGAACGGGTTTGGGGGGGAGTGTGAAAGCAGGCTCCTTAGGTTCGGGGGTGGACTCTAACCCGGCAGCGCCGGAATCATCAATCGGCACGGAACGAACGATCGGCGTCTGTTCGCCGGAAACGGGCACTGTTTTCGTGAGGGGCATAGTCTCTTTCGCAGGTTCGTCAGCCTGCCCCACGGGTTGCGGGATATAGCAGACACCGGATGGATCGACACTAGTCTCGCGATCGGAGACAGAGGAACCAACCCCGTATGCTGCATCGGACTCCGAAGGTCCATCCACCAGCTCCGGATACTCATCTTTCGGAATCGGGAGGTTGGCCAGAGACTCATGACGTTTGCACTTCCCTGGAAGAATCTGAACAAGATCGCCGACGTTCGCCATGACATACTTGGGTCTTGAGAGAAACAGCCAGACGATCCGTGCAAAATCCCGGTAATCCCTGATATCCTGATCAAGCATCGCCTGTAAAACGGCAGTACGCTTACGGAGTTCATCGCCCATCGTTGTCATATTCATGCCGGTCTTTTCAGCGATCGATGCATAGACCTGGGACGTGCCGGAGAAACTGGGGGTATCTCTCTGGAAGTTGTACAGAAACACCGTGTTGATCTCAAGCTCGCCTTTATCGGTCATACCCACGATCTCGGTGATCTCCTTACACCGGCGAACCTGCTTCTTGTTCCTAAACATACTTCCCTGACATAACACAATATCGAGGGTTTCGATCGTTGCTTTCGGCACATCCAGCGGGGGGTTCTCCAGACGGTGAATCGCCATTGCCACGTCACCGCCGTGCAGAGTGGAATACGTCGTGTGTCCCGAGTTCATCGCCTGGAAAAGCGTCTGGGCCTCGATACCGCGGACCTCGCCAAGAAGGATGTACTCGGGTCTCTGACGCATCGCAGCTTTTAACAGATCGAACATGGTGATGTCCCGCTGTGCGGCGCTGACAGCACCCGATGAAAGCGGCACGAGACTCGCGATCCAGTTGTCATGCTCCAGCATGATCTCGCGGGTATCCTCGATGGACACCACTTTAGAAAGAGCGGGGATGAACTGGGAAATAGCATTCAGCGTAGTCGTCTTGCCGGAAGCCGTTCCTCCGACGATCAGAATGGAGTAGTTATACTGGACCGCCATCCAGAGATAGACCATCTCATCGATCGTAAACGTGTTGTTGACCAGAAGATCGATCGGCGAGAACGGATTCTTTCTGAACTTACGTATGGTAAAGGAAGACCCGCGCGTCGAGACCACCGTACTGTAGGTCAGCTGGATACGCGATCCGTCGGACAAGGTAGCATCCACGATTGGATTGGAAAGGGAGATGTGTTTTCCTGCTTTCTGGGCAAACAGAACAACGAGACTGTCCAGTTCCCGCGGATCGGTGAAGAAGATCGAGGTCTTGATATCCCGGTATTTACGGTGATACAGATAGACCGGCAGATCATACCCGGAACAGGAAATATCCTCGATGTCATGGTCCCCGCGAAGGATATCAACACGCCCCCACCCGAAAAACGTGCGTTTCAGATAATACCGCATCTTATATACGGTGGCATTGGTAATATTCAGATCATAGGAATCGAGAAGGAGGTCGATCGATTCATACAGGACCTCCATCATATCGTTCAGTTCGATATCCTTCATGATCAGCAGATCACGAACGGCAGGCTGAAGACGTTCGAGAAGTTCGGCTTCGAAATGCGTCAGAGCAGGTTCATGGGCGATATAGACATTTTCATACTCGGCGGTTCTGATGATGGTGACACGGGTAAGACCCGGCTCTATCCAGTAGGCTTCGAGAATTTCGTCCGTTTTACGGAGTTTGGGAGAGACTAAAGACCCGTCCCGTTCGAAATCATACTCCGGGAGGGTGTCAGGTATTTCCTCTTGTGCCTCTTCCTTGTTCTTTCTGCCAAACATCAGCCATATTCCTGCATGCATCCCGGCAACACGTTGCTGCAGAGATAAAGATTAACAGTAATTTGTATGTTGCAGTTATATATTTTCCCGAGAAGAAAAGATTCCTTCACAAAGGAGTATATGATTCGGAGAGAAATACAGTGTGTTATGATTCGGCTATGCGGCATGAAAGACAACGGGGTATCTCCCGTTATCGCCGCACTATTGATTCTTGCGCTCACGATACTTCTCATTGGCATTTTTGCAGCCGGGATTTTTTCTCTGGGGAATGTAGATTCTGCGCCAATTGCCGGAATCACCATTTCAGAGAAGAACGGTATTATCACTCTGACCCATTTTTCGGGAGATACGCTTCCTGCCGGAGAATATGCAATTTTGGTAAACGTTGTTGACCAGACCCGGGAATTTCAGGGAGATGTTGTGGATTTTTCTCCGGGCACAACACTTGTCTGGGACAGAGGGACAACAGAGCCCCTTAATTTGGTGTCCGTCATATATACCGGGAGTGGAGGGGCTGTCGTTATTGCCGAAAAACAGTTTTACTCAATCAATACCTCCCGGATAAATGCAGCATTTACGGCCGAAGTAACGGAGGGAAAGAATGCGACAAGTCAGGTGAAGGTCGGCGTGTCGGGTGCAAAACCTCTCCCCGACGTGATTGCGGATCTTGCCGATGTGTGGGTCGTTCTCGATCAAGATTCCGACCAAACGACGGTGGAGTTCACGGCCGAAGAAAGTTCGCCTGACCTGGAGTTTTCCTGGACCTGCGGAAATGGACAGACGGCCGATACGCAAGCGGCGTCGTTTGTGTATAATACCGCTGGAACATACACGGTTCGGCTGGATATCCGGAATGTTACTTCGGGAGAGGTTGGAACAAGCTCGATGATACTTGCAGTAAGAGATCCGGGGGTTACGGCGATGGCGTGGGTGAAGAGTAATGAAACCTATACAACTAATGTGTGGCCCATTGCAGGACGCGGGTATAGCGATGGTGTTGGCGGCACTGGATATACCGACAGAGTATGGAGACTGCAATTTTCAAACCCAACTACTCATGGTTTTCAGATGGTCTTCTATTTTGAAAAAACAGGTGAAACTCCATCCACACAGGTTGAATACCATGTTTCGAGTCTTGAGAGAAAATGGTATCATATAACAGGTGTGTATGACCAACGAGGCACATCTCCGCAGGAGCGATCCAAACTGTATATTTACGGCAGGAATAGCGGCACTATACGCGGGCCGATAAATGAGAATCTGCCTCTCAATACCCCTACACGATCACGTTACGATGTTACCCGCTGGAAGATTGAAAACGGCAATTTTACGACAGAAATGCAGCACGAGGTTGACTTCCCGCTGACCTCCGAGGAAATTACGGCAATCCACACTCTTGAAAGTGGAGGATATACAGAATAGCAGACATGAACTGGTCATGTATGGAATCTATCTCATATTTCCAAAATGAGAGAGATACAATAACTATAGTTACTCATTTCTTCACAAAAATTAAGGTTAACTCTTTATGATAAGGGGATGAAAATCTTGACAAAAAAAAGGCATTTTCCTAATCAATTTGAAACCACATCACAATCTGAAACAGAGGCAAATATGTTCATAGGATTTAACTATCTGATGAGAAGACAATTATTTTTCGGACACATATCCTGATCAAAAAGAAATACACTCCCTTGTGAAGAAGATGCAGCATGTCAGGAAGAGATATCTTGCTTCAGCGAGTGCGACCATCATAAAAATCCGTCATTCAATGTGTCATCATACTCCGAAGTGCCGTTCCCATTGAATGGTGCTGAGATCGCCGCGGTCTATGCTGCCGAGATGGAAAATCCGCGGTAACGAGGGGGTTCTTGGCCGAAATACCTGATGTCAGGGTAAGATGGAGAGAATATCTGCAGTCCAAACACCCCCACATCCCCCTCCGCCTCCACTCGAAAACAATCATTTCGATTGGAAAATGACCCTCCTCCGATCAAAAACACCCATCTTTTGACCAGCAAAAAACCATCACCCAACAAAAAATACGCCGATGCTGCCGATTTCTCCGGCAAAACAGCAAAACTATATAAAGAAAACCCCAGGCGCCTGAAAAAAACGATGACCCCTGCCAGACTACCTACCTAGGTAGTGACCTAGAGCGGAAGAAAATCTCTCATCAATCACTTTTTTTTTAGGCGCCTAGAGGTATTATTATTTTATGTACAGTACAGAAGAGAGAGAGAGAGAGAAGAATCAAAATAAAAATTACTACTATTTAAAGTACTACCAACCTAGGTAGGTAGTTTTTCCAGGGGCATCGTTTTTTCCAGGCGCCCCCCTATCAATTTATATATTATGAACGAATGAAAACCAAAATACGCCGAATCCTGCCGATTTCATTTTTTACCCGCCGAAAATCATCATCGAAAATTCATCAAAAATGGTTCCCGGGAGGTCAAAATGGAATCGAAAAGCCTATTTGCGAGTGGAAAAATGATCGAAAATTGATCACGGGAGAGGGGTCTCAAAAAAGATATCGGAAACCTTCAATCCAATTCGGGAAGGGTAGGCTGGGTGTGGAACTCGACCGCCCTCAGCTGAGCTAGTTGACAGACTTGCTATCAGCGGCCCTCACACGAAATTCACGAAAACGTCCACGAAAACACGAAAAAGAAAGATTCGGTTGGGCGGGATAGATGTAGTGCCCTCCCCTGTCCCCCAACACCGAATCGCACGAAAAGCAACTTAATTCACGAAAAGGGGGACAGGGGTGGAAAAACGGGAGATTTTTTTATGCGGGGTGTGGGGCCGCGACTCCGGCGTTGAGGCGGGGTGGCGAACAAGTGAGGGCTGTAGACCCGAGTAGGAGAGCAAACCGAAGGTTTGTGAACAAGTCGACGACCTCAGCTGAGCAAATCGTTAGATTTGCGAGAATTGTACACTTCAAATAATCCCGTCAACTTTGAATAGGACTTACGCGGTGTTAATCTCAAACCAATTCGGGAAGGAGTTTGTTGGGTGTGAACACATGAGGATAAAAACCAACCGCGAATCGGCGCGAACCGCAAATCAGAGATTTGCTCTCCGCTTCGGGTCTTCGACCCTCGCAAGGCAAAGATTTACTCGCAAGTTTCCTTTGAAAACTTGCTCAGCTAAGATCGCCGGCTGCGCCGTCAATCCGCCTCAGCTGAGGGCGTCCGCTTTCAGCGTCCACCCCGCCTTCCCAACCTCATTTTTTGCATCGTAAAACCCTCTTCTCACTCACTGACCACCCCGTATCTGCAAAAATCCGGGGCATTATCGCACCGCGTGGTTGGAGGTATAAATACTCACAATCCAACAATAGATATATTTCGGAGACATCTCCCGAAAAACCAAAACCACCAAAAAAAGCGTGATACCAAGAAAAAAAATCAACAAACCGCCGACCATAATCCGACCGGCCAAAAGGACCATCTTTCCCCCAACTTCGACGTTACCTCAGCCCCCATAACTTCCCTAAATTATGTTGCAATTATTGAAATAATCTCTCGTTTTTCAAAAAAACATACACTAATATGCATAGAAAAATAATTATTTTGTATGCAGCCGAGGGGGAAATGACCCCGGTGAAACTGCTGGAAAAACCTCTGTAAAAGAGGGGATGTGATAAAAAATTGAAAAACCATTTCAACCTCACGATCAGCGACCCTGACAAAAAGATGTTCGCTGCATTCACGAAAAAGTATCCAAACCCGAGGACCTCGAAAGTTATCCTCGCTCTCATCAGAGAACACATGAAACGGGGAACACTGACAAATGCCTGAATTCAGAGTCTACGTCCCTGAATCCAAATCCGGGATCATCTATCAGTTCAAAGAACAGTTCGGCAAAGAAGGATCACCCATGATCGTAAACTTCATGGAAGAATCCCTGACTGGAAATGTGGCCGCTCCCGAAAACCTGAAAGCAAAAACCGCCCGCATCTACGACCTCTACTTCGGCGACATAACCAACGAACGTGAATTCGCCCGACTTCTCGGCGGAAGAAAAAGCGCGGAAGCCGCCGTCATCAACCGGTGTGCAGAACACAGCAGGAAATACCCGGACATCTCAGGTGATGTCATAGAAAAGTTCAAACAAAAACATCCAAACTTCGCGAAAATCACTGGAGTTGCTAAATGATGAAAAAACAACATGCCTGCCCTATGACTGTCGGTAAACATAATCAGGGAACAGGCAATACACAATGTGCACTGCAAAGAGAAAAAACAACCGCCCCCACGACAGGTGGACCATGACCCGGGGGCCAAAAAACCAGATATGGAGCAGAGCCGATTACGACGCATCGCCCTATCTCGATTCGATCATCACCTCCTTCGATCCAAAAAGGAACAATCGTGCTGCTCGACTCATCAATGGAACGCACAACTACCTTGCGTCTCTCATCACTGATCAACTCAGAGATAATGGTATTCCCTTTGCCGCCATCAGCGGTGAAACATTTACCCTCACCATCAGATTTGCCAGCGAAGTCCCGGAGGAGGCATGATCCTGGAACATAAAACCTGCCTGGGTCTGCGGATCGCCGACCGGGTCATCCTCTCGAAGATCCTTGCCGGAACCTGGCGTGTCGATTCTGAAAACGGCGAGATCATTTCCCGGAGCACCGGAAAGCCTCTCTGTTTCCTCCCAAAAAACAACGGATATCTGTCCGCACAGGTCAGATACAAGGGATATGTAGTCAACGTCACCAAGCACCGGGCCGTCTACATCGCCGGAACCTGCAAAACGATGGACGATCTGCCGATCGATCTGAACCTCCAGATCGATCACATCAATGGGAACATCGAGGACTGCCGGCTTGCAAACCTCCGGCTCATCCCGTTCTGGGACAACAACCATCCGCTTTCGGGACGAAAAAAGCGAATCTTCACGGAGGAGCAGGTGGGGGAGATCCGACGAAGATACGCGGAAGGCGAACCCCCGCGGATCCTTGCGGCGGCGTTCGGTGTGAACAAGAGCACGATCCACAGAATCGTTTCCCGACGAACCTATTCGGAGGTGGGCCTGTGAGCAAACCCGGAACGGAATACCTTCGGAGGATCAAGTTCTCCTGCCCGGTGTGCCTGAACTCGGTTACGGAAAAGGTCTGGGTCGAGGATACCAGCGATCTGAAACAAGCGATTGTGAACTGCCCGGTCTGTGGGTCGCCGACGCTGCGGATCGATTCTCCGGATGACGACATCCAGTTCTTCGCCTACCTCGATATGCGAAGGACAATCATTGAACGGATCAATGAACTGCAGGAGGATACCTATGACTATCTTTAATGCTGACGAGATCCGGGTGGCTCTGGAGACGGCGTTTCCCGTGCCAATGGACGAATACGAAGATGCGTTCTACTGTCAGCTGATGGCCGGTTCCTTAAATGATCTGGCGAAAGTCTACAAGCGCCGGTTTAACGAGACCGTTGATGAGATCAAGGCAGGCGGTCTTCTTTCTGAGGATTTTGTTCTGGTGCTGGAGGAATCCCAGAAAAAGGAGGTCGATATCCCGGCGCTTCGAAGCGGTCTTCCGGATCTTTTTGCGGAGGTTGTGCATATCCCGGCTCCTGACGCAGTAAAACTTCTCTCGAACCGTTTCATCTATGAGGCGGTGAAGACGCAGATCGGGGATCGGATCAAGAGGTATGAAGCGGTAAATGTGGATGATCTGGAGGCGAGACTGCCGGTGGCGGAGCGTCCGGAGTATATTACGATGAAGACGACCCCGAAAGGGTATATTGTGAAAAGAGTGATCCGAAGGAGGGGCTGACCGATGAGGTACTGGTATAGTTATCCTGAGCTTCTGGATAAGGAGAAGCTGAAGGCTCTGCTCGCGAAGCATAAGAGGGTCTCTGCCGTGGCTCTTCAAATCGGATGCAGCCGGCATTCGGTGGAGACGGCCCTTCATCGTCACGGGATCAAGTATCCGTCTAGCTGTATGGCGGATAAGATTCTCGAACCATCAGAGTTGTGAGATCATCTCTCGTTTTTGTCGAAGCGAGAGCAAATTTCCTTTATTTTTTATTCTTTTCTGTCCAATAATCATATAGCATGTGTGAAACGGCACGTGAATTCCGATCAACGATCCCCTCCAAATAGGATAGAAAAATCACGTGTGTTCTGCATATGTACGGCAAGTCTATCGACAAGCGCCTTGTCTTAGCCATCTTTGATGACCTCGACGGGTCGCAAATCAAAGATTTGCTTGGCTAAGGCCACCCCTTATGGGGTTGCCCGCTCGCAAATCATAGATTTGCTCATCATCTCGGCCGCCTTCAGCGGCCTTGATGGATCCCCTCCACCATGACAGCAGATTTCATTCAGACAGCAATCTCGAAGTCCGCAAAGCGGACCTTCACCGCAGAGTTTACGAACGCCGCCGCGTATGATGCGATCGTCGCAGAAATTACCGGCGTGGATAACCCCCTCGGCCTTGCCGAAGTCGAACTCGGGAAGCAGACCTACAAGACCTATGTCGGCTACTTCGACCCGAACACCTCCGAAATGAACGGCAAGGTTCAGGTTACGGCATACACGCGGGCCGAGTATGCCGCGGCAATCACCGCCCTCACCGGCAGTGCGGATCTCAAGACCGCATTCGGGAATGGCGGTACGGCAGAGACCTCCGAAATCGGTACCGAAGCGACCTGGAACGTCCGCATTTCCGCAACGCTTGGGACCGACACCTTCCAGATCAGCCTCAACCGGGACTCCATGACCGTCTCCGGCTATGCCGATGACGCCACCCTTGCAGCGGTCGACGCCTGGGCAGACACCAAGCCGGCCCTGAACTAACGTGAGGTGCGGAGATGCAGATCTCCCGCCGGCTTAGGAAGCTCATCATGCTCTTCCTCGGGTTTCTCATAATGCTTTTTGGGAAACTTGTAGAAGGGGCGAGGTGAGCCGACAAACGAGGGTCGTAGACCCGAGTCGGAGAGCAAACCAAAGGTTTGCGAGTTTTCTTGCAGGACAGAGGTGATTTCACCTCTTCCTGCGGGATATTTTTCTATTTTTCCACACTAATGCCGTACACAAAATTGAGATACATCTCATTACTGCTTCTGTTTTTTCGGCTAATATCACACCGTGTAACTCCCAAATAATAATCTCCGAAATGCCAAAAATGCAGTTTTTCAGTATTATTTATGGTTTGCACAGGATAAAATCCATAGATCGGAAAAACAGAGCTAAGAAAAGATGAGAAAAATAAAGGTGTGAAACCCCTTGCGGGATTTCTGAATAATCTACGTTAGTAAGATTAGTAGTTCACAGTTGCAGTGTAGATGGTCTGGTTAGTACCGTCTGCAAAATTACCTACAACTGAAAGGGCAACCTGACCAGTTCCAACATAATAGTTATACGGGATACCTACAACTGGTGTAGCATTCAGAGCCAAATTAGTTGCAGTAATCGGTGTGGAGGATGTCCCATTGTAAACATACAGGGCTTTCAGATCGCCAGTATTCTGTCCACCAGTAATGGTGAGTAAGGCATAACCATCAGAAGTTGCATTTTGGGTTACTTTCACACCAACGACATAGCTTGAGCCAATGTCCCCGGTCATGCCCATTACGACAGCCGAGATGATTGCGACAAGCACAACGGTGATTGCCACAAGGAGAATCGTACCGATAACCGGGGAAACTCCGTCATTTTTCTTTGTACTTACTTTCATAATATGCAATTTAGTTTTGTATCGAATTGATGATAAAGGTATCCCTCGTGTAACATCCAGAATAACTGTAATATTATCATGATTTTTCGTGGAAATAACGGATTTGAACATCAATGATGAGAAGTTACCCATAATAGTTATGATGACCGGACCGCTAACCCTGAAAAAAAGAAGTCATCCAAGATATGGATGATACCCATTCGCGAAATTACACGAGGTTAATCGTGCCGGTATAGATCGTCTGATCCCCATCGGAGAAGGTTCTAACAACTCAGATAACATCCTATCAAAAACTATGAGAAAAAGTGATAGTCAATCAAATCACATCAGGTGTACCTATCCACCAATACGTTTGAAGAGAGTTAATCTATGTAGTAATTATTCGGACCGGTTTTTAGACTGGGGTAACTACTAAACTGATTTTTTGTCCCTAGTATAGCATAGTACTGATCTCCCATACCATTCGGGGAAGGAGCGGGGGCTTCATTGCCGGAAAGAGAGGGTCACGCGTTTCCAAGAATAATATGTTTGTTAGATGCACCTCCTGCCGTTCCCAGATTTCATAGGGTATCATTTTTTGTTCACAGCATTCAGCAAAAAGTCAAATATAGTCCACACTATTTCCCCTTAAAAAACAAACGCCCAAGTATCTTGGAAAATATGTTACATTACCCCGTAATACAGATAGCAGAAACTACCACCCATAAGCAGATTTTTCATCATCATAAACTGTAGCGATCTCCGCTGATGTAAGTGCAAACGGGATTTCATACGAGGCATCACAGTAAAAGCGGTTGGTTTCACTCCATGTAGTTACTCCATTGACATCCAATAATGTACCGGAAGCACCCTCGCCCATTTCTTTCTCTCCATTAAAATAAATTATGAGATTATCCGACGCATCATTCTCTTCGTATGTTCCGGCAACGTGATACCAGGTATTTTTCTTTGGAATGCGAACATATGAATAGACGGTCTCAGAACCCCACCAATCATCCGTATATATCTGCATACTATATCCTTGTATGCTCGAGGGAATCAATAACCTCCATTGATACGAGCCCAAGCTCGCATTGCTTCCAAACACACCGGTACGAGAGGTTCTATCGCTTTTAACCCACGTCATCGCGGTAACTCCCGGATTTCTTACGCTGAACGTCTTCGTAGAACTATTCGTGCCGGAACTATTTGTCACGGTCAGCGTGACGGGATACAATCCTGTATCGTCAAACCGCATTTCTGTAACCCTGTCATAAGGATCTGAAACATCAACTCCGATTGATGACCAGAAATAGGTAACATCGGCGCCATTCTCGACTGCAGTAAACTCAACATCAGTATACCGATCCCACCACCAAGGCCACCATATCCATCCCTCATCAGTAATGACATACGCATCAGCAGTGAGCCAGGACGGAAGACTTGAATGCGGGACCTCAGAACCAAAGTCTACCTCCCACGTAAATGTTGCATCGGGCAAACCGGACGGTGTCGGAGTGGGTGTGGGGGTTGGGGTTGGGGTCAGAGTAGGAGTGGGGGTCGGCGTTAGTGTGGGAGTGGGAGTTTCAGTAGGAGATTCAGTGGGAGTAGGGACCACGAGACCTGAACCCCGATACAACAACTGTTCTCGACCAAGAGTATCTAAGGACAAGATGGTTAGATTTGTAACAACACAATCCCAAGGTAGTGTAATCGCCTGACCTGTTCGCCACTCAGTCCACGTATCATCAGAATCTATTTGGATCGCATTGGTGATATCATCACCGTTATCATAAAACGTTAATCGATCCTTATACAGAACATCCCCGCCGCCGTGATACAGCATCTGAGAATCAGCTGACAGTATAAACTGCACATTCGGCGTACTGTCAACAGCGTTCTGGGTGGCTTTCGAGAGGGTCAGACCGATTACAGAAGCTGCGAGAACGACCAGAAGCAAGAGAATAACGACTCCAATAACACTGGATACTCCTGAGTTATTGGGCATATCAGCACCACCTGTCATCAACACCACACATTGGCGTGATGATAGTACAATATATCTGCTCATCTGACAGCGGAGTTATTTCCATACTGGCTTCTGTTAGTAAGGACATATTACTTGTGATAGATTATGCCTTCAACTTGACATAGTATTTTTGTTTTGATGAAAAACAGATACTATATCCGTAAATTCCACTCATCATCGGGAGTATATGTAATAGGCAAGGCAGACCTCAGGCATTCGAGAAGTGCGGCTTCAAAATATCTCAGAGCTGGTTCATGGAAGAGATATTTTCATACTCGATAGAGGGAAGGGGATTATTAATCCGCATAATAATAAGAATTCCCATGCTTCTTAAGAGTAATTATCCAAGTGGGAATGGAATTTGTTGAATCAATGGTTGCATACACCTGGTTTCCAATATTCCCCGCTGTATTCCCGGCAATAGAGTTCCCACCCATAGTATAGCTTCCTGAATTAAAGAGTCCTCCACCATTTATCGTAGCGGTATTCCCGGATATAGCTCCCCCAAAAAAGGGGATGGTTCCTTCATTATAGATACCACCGCCATATTGAGCCTGATTATCAGAAACCGTAGATGTCCAGGAAAATGTATAGGTACCTGCATTGTACACCCCCCCGCCGGATATTGATGCGGAATTTCCTGAGATAGTACCGGTTGTCGTCATGGTCCCGTCATTATAAATACCACCGCCATATTTTGCAGAGTTATTTGTTATTGGACCTTTAATCGACACGCCGCTCAAGCCAGCATTATAAATACCGCCGCCTTTTTCCAAGGCAACATTATCTCTGATAATATTATCTGAAGATAGTGTGATCGCACCAATATTATATATACCGCCGCCATTATTTGCAGTATTATTATAGATTATCAGTCCTGTGCTAACATAAACCGAACCTTCATTATGAAGGGCACCTCCATTCCCTGCCGGGTTGGTATTATTTATCAGTGTAATATGGCCATGCACATCCAGAGACCCGCTGGAGGTTACTGAAAGAAGAGGGGCAGCCCCATGACCCATTCCATCAAGCTTGAGATTGGCCCCGGCTGTTACCAGCTCAGCATCTGAGGATATCACAAGAAGCTCTCCCTCATACCCAGGAGCGCGGGTAAACGGTACCTCTGTAAGAGTACCCGTCCCACCATAAGTAATTAGGGTGACCGTCCCCATCCCCTCCGTTATAAGAATCGGTTCACGCCCAATCGGGACAGCACCAAAGAAACCGATCTGATTGCCGCCATAAGTCAAGGCCACATCCGCCCCGTACAATGCGTTCGACCAGTTGTTGAGCGACTCAACCAACTCCCCAACCGTCGCAAACCCATCAGCATGATCGCTGCCGACGGTATAATACGGGTTGGGAGTTGGTTCCGGAGTCGGCGTGGGCGTTACCGTTGGAGTAGGAGTTGTCGGAGTGGGTGTCGGAGTTACCGTTGGTGTGGAGGTTGTGGTGGGCGTCGGCAAAGGTGTCACGGCAACGCCCGAACCCCGATACAACAACTGGTCACGGCCCAACGTATCTAGAGCGATGATCGTAAGGTTTGCAACATAATAGTCATCAGGCAGTTCGATCGCCTGACCAGTACGCCACTCGGTCCAGGTAGTCATGGAATCAATACTGACGGTGTCTGTTATATCAACGCCGTTAGCATATAATTTCAATCGATCCTTGTACAGAACATCACCACCGCCGTGATACAGCATCTGGGGATCAACCGAAGGGATAAACTGAACATTCGGCGTACTTTCAACAGCGTTTTGCGTAGCTGCCGAAAGGGTCAGACCGATAACGGAAGCTGCGAGAACAACCAGAAGCAAGAGAAGAACAACACCGACAACACTGGAAACACCGAATTCATTTTTCATATCTAATATCTCCTGACATCGACATCATAGACTGGCTTGATGACCGTAAGATAAATCACCCCTCCCGGCGGCGGAGTTATTTGCAGAGTAGCTGTTATCGGTGACGGCATCGTACTTGTGATAGATACACCTTCGCTCTGATATAGTATCTGTGTTTCGTTGAAAAAGGTGCTCCAAAGGACAGCATCCCACTGCTTTTCAGCGGTATAAGTTATAGTGAGCATCTGATCCTGCGGCGCATTCACATAGGTTGAGATAGAAGAGACAAGACCTGTCTCCACCGGAATTCCTTCGGAACTTCCAACAGCAAAAACACCATGCATTTCCGGAACTATCATTGTGATATCAAGATCAGACCCGTCTTTATCTATATTGATTGATGGCGGTGTCACCCACACAGCGGAGCCGTAATCGTTTCGAAATACGCCGCCCCCTTCGTAACCGACCCGGGTATTCGTCGTCCCAAATGTTGTATACAACCTGCTGATATCATATGTATTTTCGGTGCTGCCAAGCAGAATACGGAGAGTCCCCACATCCTCCTCCATAAAGAGGGCCCCGTCGGCATAGGCAGATGCGGCAGGAATCAGCATACTGATGTTCAATCCGGTCATGTCATGAACACGCTGATTATCAACAGCAATTTTGTAGTCAAGGAAAGAATTCGTCACCTCAATAGCATGATAATCCTCCGCATCCCTGATCTGCTCAGGCACGCCGATGACCGCCCACATCCCGATGATCATCGCGATGACCAATAAGACCATCACAAAACCAACCGCCATGGAAAGACCGGAATCATTTTTTGTGGCCATCATCACTGCAACCCCATAGTAAATACGCATAAATGATCTACATCTGAAGAACCCGGGGTCGGATCGATGATTTCTTTCAGCCGGTAATTCAACGTGGCAACACCAGAGCCGCCGATGACTGTCTCGGGAACGTCGGCAGTATTAACTACAACGACATAGCTCCCCGATCCAAAATCAGAACCGGAAAGAATAACACGATCATTCTGAGAAAGAGTGCCGCCGTCATAGAGGATATTGATTTCTTCAGCATACATGTTAGAAGAAGTGTAGAGGATCTCCACTGTAGCATACGTTTCGCTTCCACGCGTATACATACTGCCGTATTGCAGAGTTACCGTGCCAAATGACGCGGCCAGCAAAAGATTTGGAAAGACCGTGACTTCGGTTCGATCAGCTGCAGGGGATAGCGTAAAAACCGCCTGCCGGGTGATACCAGTGGAGTTCGACAACCAGACGGTATCCACATCAGCTTTCATCTGGGCAAACTCAAGAAAAACATCACCGTTATGCACCTGTTCGGCATTAGTTCCCATTATCGGAAAAGCAATCAGCACCCACATTATTATAACAAGAATAAGGACGGTTAAAATCAGCGCCACACTGACAACTTCCGAAAGACCGGAATCGGCATTTTTGTTCATTGAGGACCTCCTGCCGCAACCTCATACTTGACCACGGTAACGGTATCGAATGTTCCGACAAAATCGTTCCAGGGATTATCCGGATCTGGCTGGTATAATGCTACAGTCGCATCAGGGTAGATCTCATAGTCAAGATATTTGTATGTCAGACTCAGGGGAATATTTCCAAGGATCTGCTGTTCACCGTAGTTCGAAGGGACGGTCACAAGGACAAGGTCCGAAGATCCCGCAGACGGGGGAAGAAAAACATACGGCGCCGCATTTTTCTTTCCACGGAAAACCGCTCCGCCGTCATAGACGATACGGATATCCGGAGCATAATAGTTTGCAGAGTTATAGGTTATTTTGAGAGCGGAAACCGCAGTTTGCGTACTACCTGTCGGCAGAGTCTGATTGATCCAAAACGCCGTTCCGTTGCTAACAGTGATCGTCCCGGTACCAACAGGCGGGGATAAAAACAACAAACCTGACAACTCCGTCCCTTCCACAGGAGATGGAGAGAGGACACGACTTACATTTATGCCGGTCTGTTCCGTTGTCCAGAGCAGATCAATCCCATATTTGATGTCAGCAATTTCTTCAGTGACCACACGGGCATGTTCCGTCTCGACCGCATTTCCTTGTGACGGAATATACACGAGAATCCACACAGCCGCAACTGCCACGATCAAAGCGATAATCAGGATAAATCCAATTACTTCGGCGACGCCGTCATCAGCTGTATGCGCATTCATAGTGCCTAAATTATGATTATTGTGTAGTTTTGCTGTGAACACTATAGAATACTTCTGGATAAGGAATATGAACCGTGGCGCAATGCATATAAGCAAAAACCGAGTACATACTTATATGGATAAAACAGGACTTATCACTCTGATTGTAGGTATTATTCTTCTTGCTCTCGGCATTCTTGGGATCTGGTTCAACCTTGATCTGTTCATTCAGTTCGTACTCGGAGGATTCGGACTTGTTCTTGCCTTATGCGGTCTTGGTGCAATCCTTCTGGGCATTCTGATGCTCAAAGAATAACTTTTTTTATGCAGACTTTTTCTCTCAAAGACACCCCATTTCAGCTTGATCTGACGGTTTCCTGCGGACAGGCATTTCGGTGGCGGCAGTATAACGGATTCTGGTATGCCCCTGTCGGAGACAAAATCTGGAAGATCAGACAGGAAAGAGATCTTCTTTTGTATGATGGACCGACCGAGAAAGAACTCATCAGATACTTTGGTCTTGATATCCCCCTTGACGATATCCTAACGGATATAGACAGGGACCCCCTGATCCACGCAGCGATCCGCCGCTGCCTGGGTCTTCGGATTATCAGGCAGGATCCGTGGGAGTGTCTGATTTCGTATATCTGCGCGACCTGTGCCAATATTCCGGGCATTATGATGCGAATAGAGAATCTCTCTGAGAGATACGGTAACAAAATCGAAATGGACGAAATGACGTTCCACACGTTTCCAGACGCAAAGCGCCTCGCTGAAGAGGAGATGTGTTCGATACGGACATGTAAAGTGGGATATCGCGACGCATACATCTGCGGGGCGGCAGAAATGGCTGCATCCGATGCCAACTGGGCTGAGAAAATTGCAGGCATGCCCTATCCCGAGGCACATGAGAAGCTTATGAGGCTGAACGGAGTCGGGCCAAAGGTGGCAGACTGCGTACTGTTGTTTGGCTTTGAAAAATACGAGGCGTTCCCTGTCGATGTGTGGATCGAACGTATCCTTAGGACAAAGTATCTCGGCGGAACACGAAAACTCTCCTATAAGAGGGCAGGATCATTTGCCAGAGAACATTTCGGTCAGTATGCGGGGTATGCCCAGGAGTATTTGTTTGGGGTACGGGAGGAGATCGGCAGAAAAGGTGAATAACATGATTATCTGCTTGATTTCACATCATTTTTTGGTAAAAACTCATTTTTGGTAGAAATTATCACGGCTGACACCATACGTTCGACACATATAAGATACCATAGATACCAGATGTATGGATGAAAAATCTGCTGCTCATCCTTGCCGTTATCATAGTAATGATCAGTTCGGCAGGGTGTGTGAGCACATCCCAGAATATCGTCGGCACCTGGACGAGCGAAAAGCTCACCGATTTTCCCGCCCCAAATGTGACCCAGATCGTAATCATGTTCAATCCCGGCGGAAAAGGGACCGAAACCTGGGTGTATGATGACGGAGCTGATTACGTCTCCAATATGACCTGGATACAAAATGAAGACGGATCCTATGCATACGCATATGACTCATGGTTAACAACCGTCTCGGAAGACAGCATGTATGCCACCGATGAAGAGGGACGCACCTTTGTCAGGGAAGAGGGAGATCCCCTTGATGGATACGTCGGGACATGGAAAACCATTAACGAATATGAATACAACGGGATGCTCTATACGATAAAAAATGAGATATATGCCAACTACACGGGTCTTTCATTCTGGACGGATCAGTATGGAGTCTCTGACAAACCGTGGGAAATGGTCTGGTACCCCTACAAAGAAAACGCGTATATTAATTATTACGAAGAGGCATTGATCCACTTTACCATCCTCCCTGACGGAACCGGGACAGACAATTATAATATAAGCTATACGAAATCGTAATAAAAAACGAGTTTACATTGGACCCATAGGTCCCATGCCGCCTTTCTGCATTTGTTTCATCATTTTGCCCATCGCCATTCTGTTTCCTCTGAATCCTTTCAGGGTTTTCTGCATCATCTTATAATATTTGATGAGATCCCTGACCTCTTCAACCGAAGAACCGGAACCTTTGGCGACCCGTATCATTCTGGATGTGTTGATCAAAGCAGGTTCGTCAAGTTCCTGAGGGGTCATGGAGTCCATGATGATCCTAAACTTTTTCATCTTGTCGGCGGTTCCTTCCAGAGCGTCGGACGGAACGTTCATGTTGCCCATCGGCAGCATGGAGAGGACCTGCTTTAACGGACCCATCTTCTGAACCGCTTCGAGCTGTTTGTACATATCATTCAGCGTAAACTTTCCCCGAAGCATGGCGTTGACATCGACATCCTCGGCGTTCATCGACTCTTCGGCCTTTTCAACGAGGGCTTTGAGATCGCCCATACCGAGAAGTCTGGAGATGAATCCGTTGGGATCGAAGCGTTCGAGATCGTCGATCGTCTCACCGTTACCGATGAAAACGATTCCGGACTGGGTCTCGGCGACAGCAGACATGGCGCCTCCTCCTTTCGCCGTACCGTCCATCTTGGTTACGATAACGCCGTCGATGCCGATCGCTTCATGGAACCGTTTGGCCTGATCGCGGGCCGCCTGACCGAGAGCGGCGTCGATGACGAGCCAGCGGTGATCGGGGTTGAGGTATGCGTTGACCTGCGTAATCTCATCGATCAGGTCATCCTCCAGCGCATGACGGCCGGCGGTATCGACGATGATGACATCCACATCTTTGAGAGCGGCAAGTCCGTCTTTAACGATTTTTACGGCGTCTTTCTCCTTTGGATCACCGTAACTTGGAACATTGATCTTTTTACAGAGCGTTTCCAGCTGGGCATACGCTCCCGGCCTGAAGTTGTCGGCGCCGATCGCCCCTACTTTCAGCCCTTTTCTCTGGAAGTAGCGGCAGAGTTTTCCGGTCGTAGTGGTCTTACCCGATCCCTGCAGACCGGCCATAAGGATCTTCTGCGGTTTTAAGGAGAACTCAGCCTCTTTGCCGACAAGATTCACCAGCTCCTGATACACGATCCTGAGAACATGTTCACGGGCGTTGATGCCTTTGGGAAGATCTTCGTCCAGCGAGCGGGCTTTGATCTGCTTGGAAAGCTCCATCACGAGTTTGACGTTTACGTCGGATGAGAGCAGAGCCCGCTGGAGATCGCGAACGAGTTCGTCGACGGCAGCACGGTCGATGACAGTTTTGCCGGCGAGTTTTTTCATCGCGTCTTTGAGTGAGTTGGAAAGTGTATCAAGTCCCATGTTAGTCATCTCCGAATATTTCATCAATAATCAGCGAAGGAGTGAATGGTTTCATATCGTCATACCCCTGCCCGACTCCGAGGAAAACAAGCGGTTTTCCGATCGTGTAGGCGATCGAAATTGCAGCACCGCCTTTTGGATCCATGTCGACTTTGGTGAGAATGACCCCGTCTGTGGAGACGGTTTTTTCAAACTCTTCGGCACGAATAACGGCATCGTTTCCGGCAACGGCCTCATCGACATAGAAGACGAGATCGGGTTTCATGACCCGCTTGATTTTTTCAAGCTGGTTCATGAGATTGACCCGGTTGTGGAATCTTCCTGCCGAATCGGCGAGGACAACGTCGGTTTTGTGGGCTTTGGCATACTCGACGGTGTCGTAGAGAACGGCCGAGGGATCGGCTCCTTCCTGATGGGCGATGAGTTTGATCCCGAGCCGGTCACAGTGGACACGGATCTGTTCGATGGCCCCGGCACGGAACGTATCACCTGCTCCGACCACGACGGAGAGGCCCTGACTCTGAAGATAGTGGGCGATCTTGGCGACCGAGGTGGTTTTTCCGGTCCCGTTCACCCCAGTGAAGAGGATCTTGACCGGACGGTCATGCGTTCTGACATAGGATACGAGATCGAAACCCTCGCCGAGAACCTCTTCGATTGCATGCCGAAGAGCGTTCGTGACAACATCATCGGCCGATTCGCGAAGTTTTCTGTGAGTGCCGACGAGCTCTTTTTTCATATGTTCGGTGATCGCCTCGGCTACCGGATAAGCGACATCGGACTCCAGGAGGACCATCTGGAGTTCGAAGAGGGATTCCTCGATATCTTTTTCGGAGAGGACAAACTCGTGTTCTACAACAAGGGTTTTGATTTTATTGAGGAAGCCCGGGGCTTTTTTCTCCTCAGGCTGGGGTGATGGTATTGTTTCGACGGCGGCAGGAACGGGCGCTTCCGTCTCCGGAATCGGGTTCTTTTTTTTCCCGAGACCGAGCTTATTTTTCAGTCCTTCAAACATTATCTATTAATTCGGTCCTGTGAATATAAATTCCTCTCTGTTAGACCTGAGGGAATGCTATATTAACTTAGACTGATGACTGGAATATAATGATATCAAACGGTGTGGTCCAAAAAACTCTGATTCTTGGAGGAATTCTCCTGCTCCTCATCACTGCGATGATTGTTCCGGTTTCAGCGTCAAGTGAAAATTATCTGGTCTTTTACATGGTCGGATCCGACCTGGAATCGGGGGAGGATCATCTTGCTTCCATGAATCTCAACGATCTCGTAAACAATCTGGATCCGGAAATCACTGATATATTAGTGATATACGGAGGAGCTGACCAAACAGGATGGGACAACGGCCTTTCCATAACAAATCTGGACCTTCTCAAAAAAGATCTTGAGGACGGCATCGTCGGATCGGACGAAGATCCCCAGACCCCGACAGAATATGTTCTTATCCGGATTTCGGACGTGGACATTTCATCTCCAGGTGCATTATCTGAGGGTCTGCAGTATGCAGAATCCTATTCTGCAGATAATGATCTCGCCTCAGCCAACAGATATCTCCTCTTCTGGAATCATGGAGGAGGATATGAGGGATTTGGTGCGAACGAACTGTTCGACACATGGATGAGTGTGGATGATCTGCAGACCGGCCTTGCTGCCTCCAAACCTTATGACATCATTATCTTCGATGCCTGTCAGATGGCATCCCTTGAAGTGGCCGATGCCTTAGATACGCACGCGGATTTCCTTCTCGCATCCGAAGAGAATGTTCCGGGGATCGGACTCAATTACGTCGGAATCGGCAAGGCGCTCTCCAGCGACCCGGCGATGACCCCGGAGGAAGTTGGAAAGAGCATCATTTCTGCGTATGTATCAGGCACGAACGAGAATCGGAAAACCCTCTCTCTTGTCCGTCTCCAGAAAGCAAAGAATGTAGTAGCATCCCTTGACGTACTCGGGACTTCGCTAAAAGACAGTCTCAACAACGAAGACTCGCTTGCAGCTCTCGGAGATATCTACACAACTGTCCAAGGCTATGGTAGGTCGGATGATGGATCAAGGGTGGCGTCGGTAGATCTCTATCAGTTTGCGGACCTGATTTACGCGAACACCGAAGATACAACCGAACTGCATAGAGCCGCCGGATCTCTGATGACCTCACTGCAGGATTACGTTGTCGCAGCAGACCACTCCACCCATTTCAGTGCTGCAAACGGCGTATCCATTGCAGCACCAAAAGAGGACTTTACAAAGGCGATCCCTCAAAGCATAGCGTTTGGAAGAAACGGATGGTATGAGTATTTCTCAAGCTATATGAGCAAAACCGGCACCCAAAGTCAGCCAAGCGCTTCGTACAAGAGCGGGAATACCGACAGCCGAACGATCGTTGTTCATGACGACACGGAGACAACGTGGGCGTTTGCCGATTATGTGTATTACACTGATTCGAACTACATCATCGTCGGTCAAACACCACTCGAGGAAATATACGCTCCCTCCGAGGACGGCCTCTGGATTTCCGTTCCGACCGGCGAGTATGAGGAACCTGACTGGGACGGATCCTGGTTTGTCCTGAGAAGTGACGGCAAAAACGCAGATGTCCTCGTATCAATGACGTATGCATACTCCGTCGTTGAAGACGAGTCCGTCAAAGATGTGTATCTGATATACGGAAACATAACGAGAGAGATCAACGGAAAGGACATAACGCATCCTTCGGTGATCACTGCCGTTGTCGATATGAACGCGATGAAGACGAACTATTTGTTTGTTGAATCCGTATCCGAAGACGGCTGGTATTCGCGTACGAACCTCTGGGGAGATACGAAACTTTTACCAGGCGATGTGTTCACACCGCTTCTTGAGGTCTACAACGAAGAAGAGGAGTCGATCTCCACGGTATATTCCGCAGACAGTTTCACATTCGGCGATGATCCGGCAGAAGATTTAGTCTTTACTGCATTGGATGAAAATAATTGTTACTGGGTAGTCGAACTCGACGATTATCTTGATGACGATGCGTTCTATCTCGAAGAGCCGGATTTTCCGGATACAGGAGCTGCGAAGTCACCGATCCTGCCGGCAGGAATGTTTTTTGGTCTGGCGGCCGCTTTCCTGCTGATCAAAAGAAGATAACACCCGCCTTTTTTTGAAACACTTAGGCGTTTTGCGTGATGGCGAACGGAACGGGAAAAAAGAGAAGTTCAGCGGTGCTGAGTCTGAGAATAGATTTCCTGCATTCTCTGCTCAACGGCCCGCATCTGTTCCTGAAGCTTTCCAAGAGACTCAGAAAGCCGTTTTGCGGATGCATCCATCTCAGTGACCCGGTCGTGAAGGAACGTGATCGCTTCTTCGACCGGTTTTTCAACCGTGATGCCTGCGCCGATCCCAACCAGGATCTTCTTCGTGTCGGTGACGATGGCATGAACTGATATGCCCCCGCCCAGATTCAGAAGAGTGGGTACATCTCCTTCCAGACCGCTGAAAGCTTCAAGCGACTCGGTGGACGCTAAAGCTTCCCCGCGTGCTGATTCGATGAAACGCAGCTGCTGGGTCAGAAGTTCAAACTGCTGGGAATATTCATTGGCATATGCCTGGAGGGAGCGGACCTCCTGCTCCAGGGATGCCTGATCAGTATTACTCGCCATTAATAGCCTTTGCAGCGTCAATGGTAATATACTTGCGTTCGAGTCTGTGCTTGCTTCCGATCGTTGCAAGAGTGAATTCTCCAGCAAGTTTCTCGGAAGGTGCATCGACTATTTTTGTGAAGGGCTTCATCTGTCCATCATTTTTGAACGTGCCCTTTACCTCGAATTTCGGCATTCATTTCACCTCACAGAAATCGCATACTTTTTACAAAGCATGCTCAACTCGTGAAAAATAGAAATTTTTCACAAGAATCCAAATACATCTTCGATTCTACCAAGTTCATAGCCCGTGGTAGCGTTACCTGCCAGATATCCTTTACTGTTGATCAGAAGACCGGTACCTATAAGTCCCGAACCCATGTTGACGGATCCGGTTCCGATAGCCACGTTAGCATCATCGATGCTGCGTTCCAGTTTTTCGATCTCCTCGGGAGTACTTCGTGCCGGTAGAAGAACACCTGTATTTGTACAGGCGCATGTCATACCGACCGTTCCGACTCCTGCAAAGGACATCGGGATTATCTTGACTTTCAGAAAATCCGCCACCATTTCGCGCATCGCAGACGACATGTCCGGATGCACGACGGCAAACGAATCGTTGGTCAGGATTACGTTCCCTGCCGCATTCATCTCTTCTCCAAGGAGCAGACAGTCGCCGTACTCCTGAAGGATTTCGAGTTCTGAATCCTGAATGAGACCGGAAACGACAAATCCGCGGGAGTTGCCTGTCAGAAGAAGACCTATGACAGAGGATCCCTGGACAAAGGTTTCAATAACCTCGACATCCAAAGCTTCCGCTATTTTGTCCCGGAACTCTTTTGGAGCTTCGACCGGGACTACGGCAAGATCTTCAAAGACACGGGCATACACGCCGATGTTCGGGTCACCATTCAATGACAGGGTCGGGTCCATTTATTCCTCAGCAAGTTCTGCCTGGACCTGACCATCTTCGAACTTCATTGCCCGAACACGAATGCGTCTTGGCGGTTTCTGGGATCCGCGTGCCCAGACGAGTTCGTTAATGCTCTTATCGAGCTTAACGTCATCACTTTTCATGTGATGCTCGAGGTAGCCACGGATGTCTTTGATAGCTGCGTTTGCACGCTTGTAGCACGGAACACGCTTTACATCGCGGAGCGGGATCACGTATACCTGTTCTTTTTGCACTTCTACCATTTTTTTACACCTTCAGCGTGCTGCGTCTCCAGTTGCGTCTCTTTGGATGCGACACAACGGTACGCTTGGTTTTGATCATGACCCAGGCAGGAACACGGCGGTTCTGCTGGGTTGCCTTTGCAAGACGAATCTTACGGCTTTTGGTAAGTTTGCTCATGGTTCATTCACCATTTTTTTCTTGATGATCAGAGACTGTTCATGATTTTTCGGGAAGAGAGACACAAAGTCTATTCCTCTCCGAGTCATTTCGGACCTGATCTCGTTTTCGAAATCACCGTTTGGAATCGTTCCTGTTTCGCCGTAGGCGATCTCGAAGAACTTTTCCGCCAACCGGATGATCTCTGTTTTTCCGATGCCAAGTAAGGGGCGGATATAACTTACCCCGTACTTCATCTCCAGACTCTGCACTTCAGACTGTGTCCGCATCGGAACCCGGTCATCTCGTCGGGTTCCGTCGGCGACCACCTCATATTCCTGTGCTGCAGCACAGAGGGACCGTCGGTGGATTTCGTTGATGGCATTTGCAGGATGCCCGTCGCGAACGATGTTGTCCACGACCTCATCAAGGAAACCTGGCGCAAAGACCAGTTTCTTCCAGGGGAAACCGGTTTCCTTTGCCGCCGCCTCGATAGAAGGCACAGCATGGGTTTCGTCAAAGACGAAGGTCAAAAGCTCCACATCATAATCCCGTGACAACAGGACCGCGGCAAGACTGCTGTCTTTACCGCCGCTGTAGAGCACACCTACTTTCATCCAACCCTGCGGATATTGAATTCCTTCTTCTGCGGGACAATCTGAGTTAACAGCTGTCTGAGTTGTTCATCGGTAATTTTCTGACGCAGGCGTCCGGATTGGGCGAGAGATACAATCTGCTGCTCGACGGAAGCGGCAAACTCCGGTTTTGTAAGCCGGATGGTGTTTAACCGCTCACGAGCTTCAGGCTCCATTACCTGCATGAGTACAGACTGAATCTGTGCCTGCATCTGCTGCTGACGCTGGATCTGGTCTTGTTCCGCCATCTGCTGCTGCTGCATCTGCATCATACGCTGACGGCGGATCTCTGCGAGTTCATCGTCTCCCATTCTTGAATCACCTTCAATTGGTCAGTAATTATTTTTAATACTTTGCGAGTCCGGGCGCAGTCTCGACTGCCTGATCCTTAATGGAGTAGGCGATGTTGTCGAGGAATTTGCGGCCTTTTGCAGAAACACTGCGACCACCGGTAACCTTTTCGAGGTAGCCGGCTTCTTCGAGCTGCTGCATGACTTTTCTGGCAATGCTTCCACTGCCTTTTCTAAAGTGGGACGGCTTGGAACCGCGGTCCTGCAGACCGCCGTAAACAGAGCGCATACGCTCAACTCCAATTGGGCCGTCAACGTAAATTCTACGCAGCACTGCTGCGGAACGAACATACCACCAGTCTGGATTTTCCGGCGGCATCTCCTTGTGTACTCCCGTCTTGACATACTCTGCCCACTCGGGTGCTTTAATAACGGACTCGTTCTTGAGTTCGTCTGCTACCTTTGCGATGAGTAAGTCTGCCGGAATATCAAACACTGTAGTCATTGACAATCCTCACTGTATGCCGCATGTTGGAGACATGCTTCACGGAACATTTCCGTGATTGATGACATTAACAGTCTGTATAAATTAGAGTCAGAAGATAATATATGTTCCCTAGAAAAAAGACAAGAGTTATTTCTTTCCTAGGAAAGAAGACTTGATCTTATCCCGTGCAGAGAGATTTTTCGGCGGCGTTCGTCTCGAAGGTGTGGTTTTTGAGACCTGACCCCGGTTTTTCGCACCAAGGACGACCATTCTCCCACGCGCGGCAATAACTTCTGCAGAGGCGGCTTTGGCAAGATCCTGTACCTCTTCGGCATTCATATCGGAGTTCTGAAGCCATTTTATTTTGATAACTTTGCGTGCGTCAAGCTGGCGGCGAACCTCGGCAACGAGATCTTCTGTGTAGCCGTTTTTGCCGACCCATATGGTTGGTTTCAGGGTCTGGATATAGGATTCTGTAATATCTGAGATTGTTTTTCACCTTGATTCGGTTTTTTTATTGAGGGGGATGCGGGTAACTGCTCCGCAGATACCGCAGGTATAGATGATCTTCCCATGCTGAATCCTGACCCGGAGATTTGTTCCCGGGATAAAGTAAGCATGACATGACGGGCAGAATGAGCGCCGGTGATAGTGTGCCAGACGAACACGCTGTTTCATCGCCATCTCGCGGGCAAGGGAGACATAGCGAGCAGAGAGTTCCGGCTCATCTCGTGCCTCTTTTGCACGTTCAAACAAAATATCGACCCGTTCCTGAGCGATTTTTTTTGCTGAGACGCCTTTTTCTGCTTTTGCCATAGAGATTATGCCTTATACAATAAGGGTTCAGACCTATTGATTGTTTGCCTCGGGAAGTATTTTCACATGACGGCCGACAACCGTCAGGCGATCGGCACAGAACAATGCTACGGCTTCGGGAAATGCCCGGTGTTCCTGTTCTAAGATCCTCTCCGACAAAGAGTCTTCATCATCGTCATCCAGAACCTCGACAGATTTCTGTAAAATGATCGGGCCGGAATCGAGACCTTCGTCAACGAAATGAACTGTGCAGCCGGCGATTTTTACCCCGTATTCCAGAGCCTGACGCTGCCCGTGGAGACCGGAAAACGCAGGGAGAAGGGCCGGATGGATATTTATCATTTTTCCGGAAAATTCCCGGGCAATCTTAGAACCGATGATACGCATATATCCGGCACAAACAAAAAGATCGGCACAAATATCCTGCATAGCAGTAAGAAGATCGCGTTCATACGCCTCTTTGGAGGGATAATCTTTGTAATTGAGAACAATAGCAGGAATCCCGGCAGCATCTGCACGTTCGATTGCATAGGCATCTCTGTTGTCCGTCAAAAGAGCCACAATCTCTCCGTTGATTTTGCCTGCTGCAAGAGCATCCAGAATCGCCTGGAAGTTGGACCCGCGTCCGGATGCAAGTACCGCGATACGCTTCATGATAGTTATGTGGGAAGTAGAGAGATAATTAACCTTCCCTTACAGGAGATACGGCATGATCAGCGGGATAATGATGAGCAGCACGAGAACGTAGGATATTGACCGGCAGATGCTGAATGCGGTTCTTTCATCTTTCCCGCGTTTGATAAACCATGAACGCAGACTTTCACGCAGCATCTGCCCGCCGTCAAACGGCCCAAGCGGCAAAGCGTTGAATATGCCGAGAAGGATGTTGATCCAGGCACACCAGTAGAGGATGTGAATGATTTCCCAGAAACCGGCAAAGGGGGCAGCCAGTATTGCCGGATCCGGCGTATCCACGATCAGGAAACTCAATGCTTCCGATCCGGCGATCGAGGAGAAGGGCAGGGCCACAAATGTCAGAAGTGAGCCGGCAGCCCCTAAGGGTGACGATGGATACATCAATGTATGAAGGGCATTCACAAGAACCGATGGTTCAGAGAAGGACACGCCGATAAACCCTGCTCCCGATTCAGGCACAAGAACACTACCGGAAAGATCAGGCGGGATAGAGGTCAGAGTCACATCATATGTCTGAGGAGTTCCCCGATATTCGCCGTGAAGAGTTATCGTCTGATTCGGTTTTGTCGCTGCAAGAAATGCAGAAATGTCGGCAAGGCTGGAAACTGATGTATTGTCAAGAGCGAAAATGACCGTTCCGGGCAGAACGCCTGCTTCGTCAGCAGGGTAGCCTTCGTATACCCCATATACATAAGGTGAAGATCCGGGAACAACAAACCCGAGAAGAAGTATAAGAGCCAGGATACAGATACCCCCCACAACCAGATTGTTCGTGATGCCCGCCGCAAACATTCTGAGCTTTGCTCCAAGCGATGACTTCGCGATCTCTTCTTCATCCGGCTCGACGAACGCACCGATCGGGATGACAAGAGCGAGGATTCCGGCGGATTTCACTTTGATCTTCTCAACCCGCGAAAGAATACCGTGCCCAAACTCATGAATGACCATCGCAAAAATGAGAGCAAACCATACGGCAAACGTCGACGGCACGTAGTCGTTTATTCCCGGGATCAGTAAGAGATTCTGCGGGGCTATCGGTTCCGTTTCGACAACCAGACTCATAAATGCCGTGAAAACAAACAGAATCGTAACGACTACGCCGCAGATAACAGTCAGAATAACGCCAAGATTTCCATAAGCTATGAGAAGACGTTTCCAGCGGGAAAGCTTGTCAAAAATACCGGTACGGGTCGTTTTGATCATCAGACATGGACCCATGAATGAAAAAGTATTTGGAAGAATATTGTATTTTATGATGGCATAACATATACAGGCATAAATCATCACTGCAATGAGTACCGGAATAAGCCAGCTCAAGTCCATTCTATACTTATTGGAGGTCGGATGTTAAGAGGTTGCTTAGAAGAAGTCAGAGAGACCTGTCTGTGATGCCCGATCAAGGATATCCTGTACGGTCTGCCACGATCTGCGGGCGCAGAGCGGAACTTCCCCGCGTGTACGTATATACTCAGTGAGAAAAGAGATCGTTGCCGGATCCGAGGGATATCCGCTCCCGATCTCGCCGTATTCTTCCTTGAGGTCGGCTATACATCTGTCCCGGGTAACTTTTGCGACGATGCTTGCCGCCCCGACAACCGCATATTTGGCATCGGCTTTGTGCTCGGAACATACGTGAGCGGAACTCCCGCTCAGCCTGAGAACATTTTCGCCGAAACGTTTTGCATTCACATCGCAGGCATCAAGATACACAAAATCAGCGCAGAGAGCACGGACAACATCTGCATGGCAGGAAGCCGTAAATGCATTCATCGTCCCCTCTCGTGAATCGATATCAAAAGGAGTCCGCACGACCGTATATGTCTTCCATGAAAAAGTGATCTCTTCAAACAGGCTCTCGCGTTTTTTCGGGCTGAGTTTTTTGGAGTCTTTGATGCCAAGCATCTCCAGTTCGGACATATCCGATACAAGAACACCTGCGGTGATCATCGGACCGAGAACCGGACCTTTCCCCGCCTCATCGACCCCACAGATTGTCATCGGATACGTATATTTCAGGGAATAGATATAATACCACCTGAACGCATACGATTTCCTATGTATCTCATCATCGTTGGTCTGGGCGGAATTGGAAGAAGTCTTGCCGGGATCGCATCGGAGAACGGGCACAGTGTTGTGGTAATCGATAAGGATGAGGATCGGTGTGCAGATATCCTCTCCCAGCACGATCTCCTGGCAATCGCCGGAAATGCGACAGATAAAGCAACGTTGGAAGATGCGGGGATCGATCGGGCAGACGCGCTTGTCGCGACAACCAGCGATGATGCTCTGAATCTCATGGCCTGCTGGCTTGCAAAAAAATACGCGGTAAAGACCCTTGTCTCTATCGTGAATCAAAAAGAACACTCTGATTTGTTCAAAGAAGTTGGCGTCCGGATCAGTGAAAATCCGGACGAGATCGTGGCACGCAGTTTGTATCTCTGGTCGGAAAACCCGGACACACAGCTTCTTGCATCGATCGAGGGAGGGAGTATTTTTGAGGTGACGGCAAGCGAAGGAGCAAAAGGCGTCAACAAAACAGTCAAAGATGTATCAGATATGAAGGATATGCTCTACATTGCGATTCGAAGGGGAGGTAAACTGATCATCCCGAGCGGAAATGTTACCTTTATGCCGGGAGATGTGATCACTGTCTTCACCAAGAAAGAATCGGAAGGCAGATCGGTAGAGTATATGGACGAACTTTTCCACTAACTCTTATCATACTATTTTTTTCAAAAAAGGTGCCATTGAGGAGAAGGACTCCTCACACATGATAATCAGTTATCCAAGTTCGTCCCAGCCGCCTCTCCGTCTTCTAATGAAGATAATTGCACCGAATACAACAACTACCGCAACAACGATCACAATGATGATCGGTAATATATTGCCGATGGCAGCAAGAGGTGAGGCAGAGGCCTTTTCCAGATAAGCATTTCCATCAGCTACTGCCTGTTCCGAGGCTTTAAGGTTTTCATCGACATCAGGAGTGCCGCCTGCATTATATGAAATTGCAGCTACATCATAGGTATTTTTGATGCCCTGATTGGTTGTTGCAAGAAGTTTTGCCTCGGTATCCCAGCCCTTCCCGTAAAGCTCGGTAACTATAAGATCGACAGCATCCGTATTTGCTTTGATGGCATTCAAACCAGCGAGAGAGAGCGCTTTTTCAGCAGCATTTAATGAGGTCGTTGCTGCTTCCAGTTTTTTATTAGCAAGAGCGATATCGGCAGTGCCTGCTGCTTTTGCTGCCGCAAGAGAGGTTTTGGCGGATTCCAGATTCGTAACTACGGAGGACACATCGATTCCATACGCGGTATAGGTCGAGATGCGTGAATCAAGAGATGCAATATCCGTTTCAGTTGAAGTCACCATTCCGGAAAAATCATCCGGATTATAAACATTCTGAGATGGTGAAGAGTAGGTTGAATACCCGCTCGCGGTTGCCGAACCTGAGTTTTCATCGATTTTAAGAATCGTAACAGACTGACCTTTCAAACTGTCCGGAACCAGACCACTCAGGGCAATATACAGAGTAACCGGCTGATCATAATCCAGAACAAAACCCGAAATTGTATAGGCGAAGCTGGTGGAGGAGAAAGTTGTGATAAGAGCATCTTCACTCGTCTGGTTATTTACAACCGTGCCTTTATACACATACACGGTCCACAGAGTTGAGTCACGAAGGGCAGTAGTCAATTTCAGAGAGCCCGATGTGCTGATACTGTCCTTTGGAAGACCAATGGTCATCGAAGCTGTCACAGCCTCGCCGGGACTTAAGGAACCCGATGGATCAACAACCGCTCCGCTCGTATACGTAAATGCTGATCCTGCGCCGATAAACGTTGCACAGACCAGAAGTGCCAGTAATACATACGTGATTTTCTTCATAATATCCTCACTCGAATAAGGGATCGATCCCATCCTCAAACATGGATGACGTCGCCCGTTCACGAGATCTCACGACCTCTTCTTTTGCTTCCTTTGCAAGTTCCATGAGTTCACGGATACGGGGCGCATTGCCGATCGTTGCAAGCAGAACGACAGCCGCAACATATCCGCTGTCAACAGGGTAGTCACCACCACGAACCTCGACACCGGCGATATTTTCTTCGACCCAGCTCTTCGATTTTTCCACACCTTTACGGTCAAGCTCCGTCGGCGGACCGGCAACAAGAACAAGAGCACGCTCAGCAGTCGAGTAATCACAGGGAAGCGTCAGACGGCCAAGCATGGCACGACGGACGAGACCGATAATTTTCGCTGATTTATCCTCGCTGGACGTGATATCGATATGGGGTTCCTGTTTCTTCTCTTTCTTCCCGAGAAGTCCTCCCAAGAGACCGCCGCCTGACTTTGATGCAGGCCGACCGCCTTTTGGAAGAGCTTCACTGATCGCATACCCAACTGAAGAGATGCCGCCGCCGCGAAGCGTGTTGATAATCTCACTGGAGTCGACAACCATCTCTCCTACACCATATTTATTCACCTCGCCGGCACGGAACAGGACACCGAACCTGCGGACAATCTCCTCATTCAGCCGGTCAAAAGCGCTTTTCACACTCTCACCGTCATTCTTCCACGCGCTGTTGTCAAAGACTATGACATTGTCGGCCTCATTGACCAGTGTGGATAAACTTCGGGCAGCATTTAAAGAGTAAAGACGCCCCTCTTCTGGAGCTGGAATAATGCCAAGTGCATACACCGGTTCGCGGTAAATACGCTTTAAATGACGGCAGAGAACCGGAGCACCACCAGAACCAGTTCCACCGCCCAATCCGGCACAAACAACGAATGCATCAACATCGTGAGTTCCGCGTTTGTCGATCGCGTTGATAATCGTATCAATCTCATCTGCTGCCACTTTGGCACCGGTCACGTTATCGGTTCCAACACCGTGACCTTTGACCATTGTCTGGCCAATCAGGAGACGATCCTCCATCGGGATGTGCTTCACACCCATCAGGTCGGTTCGGGCAGTGTTAATTACAACACCGCGGAAACTCGTGGATCCTAACTTTTTGTCCTGTGCCAGGAACATATCCACGATCTTTCCTCCTGCCTGTCCAAATCCTATAAAAAACACTCGCATTTACTGTAGACACCTTTAGTTGTGGTATATATGTAAGTCATGGAATATATATGACTTCCATACTATACGACGACGTCTGCCAAAAACTTTCTTATCATACAGAGCTATCTTATAATGCAATGAAGATAGGGATTCTCGGATCAGGACTCGCAGGCTTGTCAGCTGCATTAGAGCTTGCTGATAAATTTGAGGTTGTCATTTTTGAAAAAAACGACAATCCAGGCGGGTGCATGTCCTCCCTTACCTACAACAATACCTATACGCTTGAAACCCTCTATCACCACTGTTTTTCCGGCGACAAAAATCTCTTTTCCCTACTGGATACGCTTGGTCTTAAATCCGATCTGATCTGGCTGAAAGGTTCGACCGGTTACTATATTGGCGGCAAACTTCACCCGCTCACAACCCCGCTGGAGATTCTCCGCTACCCCTGCCTCACACTTTTCCAAAAATTCAGACTGGGGATGTTCGTAATCAGTTCCAGAAAGATCGATCTTCGCCCGCTTGACAAAGTAACCGCCAAAGAATATCTGTTCGAGAAAGTGGGAGAGGATATCTACAATGCATTTTTCGCACCCCTGCTCACCAGCAAATTCGGGTCGATGAAGGATGATGTTTCAGCAGCCTGGCTTATGAGCAGGATCGCCATCCGCTCGGACAGAGGTTCGGAGGGGGAACGCCTAGGGTATCTGAAAGGCGGGTGGCACAAACTGATCGATGCGATGATTGAGAAACTGGGGCGTATGCATGTAGAGATCAGGCTCGGCACGCCAGTCACCACGTTGATTAGGGAAAAGGACAAGTGGCTGATCAACGGTGAAGATTTTGATGCCGTCATTTCAACACTGCCGCCAACGATTACGAATTCTCTCCTGCAAAATGCAGATATCCAACTACCAAATCTGATGTATCAGGGAGCAGCATGCATGACGCTAGGTCTCACCCGCGACCCGACGAACGGTATTTACTGGACCAATATGGGAGACCCGGCACCTTATGGAGCAGTGGTTACTCACACGAACTTTGCCCCGTTTGAATGGTACGGGGAACATGTCGTCTATCTGGCCTCCTATTTCAAGGGTGAACTGGACAGCGGACTGAAAGACCGGATGATTGATGACTTCTGCAGACGTTTCTCGATAGATGTCAGTGAAATAAGTCATGCAGACCTGTATATCGACAAATTCGCCGGGCCAGTGTACGTAACGGGATACAAAGATACTATTCCGCCTGCCGATCTCGGGAAAAATCTGTATATCGCCGGAATGTTTTCGCCGGAAAACTATCCCGAGAGAAGTATGGAGGGATCGATTCTGGCGGGTCTCAATGCTGCAAAATTACTTGAGGAGAAAAATCGTTGACACCCGTTTCCGTCACCGCAGTGCTTCCTGTCTTTAATGATGTGGAAGCTTTGAAGACAGCAATTCCTAAATCTATTGAAGCGCTCGAAGCATATGGGAAAAGTTTCGAGTTGATCATCGCAGAGGACGGCAGTACCGATGGAAGCCGAGAGTGTGTAGAGGAGTGGGAGAGAAAAGATCCCCGGGTCCGGCTGCTTCACTCCGATGAACGTCAGGGAAGAGGGAGAGCGCTGAACCGTGCGCTTGCGGAATCCCGTGGAGAGATATTCTGTTACTATGATGTTGATCTGGCAACCGACATCAGCCATCTTTCAGAACTTCTCGATCATATCGAAGATGGAGCAGATGCTGCAACCGGCTCGCGCCTGATGAAAAACAGCAATATCGTTCGAAGCGGGGACCGCGAGATCGCCAGCAGAGGATATAATTTTCTGGTCAGATTGTTCCTCGGCAGCAAACTCAACGATCATCAGTGCGGATTCAAGGCATATAAATCATCGACTCTCCGCGAACTCGTGCCGAAAATTCAGGCTCCACATTGGTTCTGGGACACGGAATCGCTTGTCCTTGCGCAAAAAGAGGGGCTGCGTGTGGATGAATTTCCGGTCGTATGGCGGCAGGGTCCGGGAACAACGGTCAGATTCAAAGATGTGAGTAATATGGGCAAAGATATCCTGAAAATGTGGTGGAGACTGCATGTGGAAAAAAGTTAGTGCCGTTGTTATACCAACGGTGATCGCCGCTGCGTTACTGGGTTACATGCTGATGCGTGTGTGGAACGAACTCCAGGGAAATCTCGACAGCATTCTTGAATCTCTGGTCCCAACCTGGCTGATCGCAGCAATAGGCATCTGTGTTCTTGGATGGTTTCTCCGCGGGTTTCGATACAAATACATCGTCAAAAAGCTTGGAACGGAGATCGGGATCATCTTTTCCACGGCCTGTATCTACGTATCCCAGACGGCTAACCTGATCATTCCCGCACGTCTCGGCGATTTTGTCCGGATGTTCATTCTCAAACATGAGAAAGGAATGCCCTACACGAACAGTTTCACTTCACTGATCGTTGAACGCGTGTATGATATTCTCGTACTGGCGGTTCTCGGACTCTGTTCTCTGCCTTTTTTGATCAGTCTGGTCCCTGAAGACTATGGATGGTTTGTCTGGCTGATCATCTTTGTACTGATCGCCGGGATTGTTGGGATCATTATTCTCCTGCTTGCCAAATGGATGCATGCAGAGAACAAGATCCTCAATAAAATCCTGGAAGTCTTTGCACAGTTCAGGCAGGTATCTTCTACGATTTCTGCTCTTGGCCTCCTCTCGGGAACCTCGGTTATTATCTGGATGATGGATGTTATCACCTGTTATCTGATCTGCATGATGCTGGCCGTAGACATTCCATTCATGCTCGTTCTTCTAGCGATCATTATCGGAAATCTGATAAAAGCGGTACCTATTACGCCGGGGGGAATAGGCACTTACGAAGCGGCCCTTGCCATAGTGTTCGAGATCGGCGGCGTTGCCTCATTTACGGCATTCCTCATCGCGGTTATAGATCATCTTGTCAAAAATCTCGTAACACTTGTAGGAGGAATGCTCTCGCTTTACTACTTCGGTGACTGGTCGGTGTCCCTTTTGAAGAGGCTTTTCAAAGAAGATACGAAGAAAATCAGAGAGGAAAACAATAATCTCTGATATTATTCTCCGAGAAGCAAGGGTGATATTTATGTTTGCTCCAAATTATACAATACAGGAAAGGTGTGTGATACATGTTTTCTAAAGATATGACGATAGACGAGTTTTACAGCTGTATACATCCGGCCGTGAAAAAAACAAAAAACTCTTCGCTTCTTGAAGAACAGATACGTGATATCCAGTTTCCTAAAAACCCCTACGCTCAAAAAATGATGACCTTCCTCTGCGCCCCGCTTGTGACGAAGTACCGCATGGACCGAAGATTTGTTGACACCCCCCTGAAGACATTCTGGCAGGAATCACGCGATGGGCTCTTTACTCACGAGAAGGAGTACCGGGAACTCTACGATCAGCTCGCAGATGACAAATCACAACGGACACTGATCTCTATGCTCCAATACCGGTTAACAGAAGATATAATCACCTATCATCGGGAGGGAGACTTCGCCTTCAAACAATATTTCGATAAAAAAATCGTAGCGCTGAACGATCACGAGGTATTTGTCAATTGCGGGGGATATCGCGGAGATGTTACGGAGATGTTCATCAACAGCGTCAATGATTTTTCCAGGACATATTTCTATGAGCCTGACCCGAAAAATTATGCTATCGCAGTCGATTATTTTTCCAAATGGCAAAAAGATGTTCTCGACAAGATCGTTTTCAGAAACTGCTGCATCGGTAAAGAGAATGGAACTGCCTGTTTCAATGCGGCAGAGAGCGAGGATTCATACATAAGCGACACTGGATCTACCGCCATTCCGATGGTTTCTTTGGATGAGGATATCTTAGAACCCGTTTCATTCATAAAAATGGATATCGAAGGTTATGAGCGGGATGCACTTGAAGGGGCAAAAAATCATATCACTTCGGAGCATCCAAAACTCGCTATATGCGTGTATCATAAACCGGACGATCTCTGGGAAATCCCCAAACTCATTAAGAAATATGATGAAGAGTATACGCTCTACCTGCGGCAGTACTCGCCGTATCCGTGGTGGCCCTGCGAAACAGTGATTTATGCTGTTTGATTGTGCATCCAAACATCAGATTCAGGATTAAATACCTCTGATTAATATAGGAAACAAAAGGATTCTTTCGATGCTAGCATTATTTATCGGAGACGGCAGAACTAATTATAGAATATTCCGCATGGAATCCGACACTCAATGATCTCAATCGAATCCCAGATACTTACAGTCATTCTCTGGCTCATCATCATTAAATTCTGCCAGATTACCATCTATCCATATCTCAAACCAGCACTCGGCCAAATCTCTTACGGACTTGCATACCCGGTCGGCATCCTTCTTCTCACGATCGTATCATGGTATCTTGGTCTCGCAGGACTACCGGTCCAGCTTGTTTTGATTCTTTTCGCTTTGCTTGGAGGGGTTGCTTTCTACAAAAAACAGTATGAACTGACTGATCTGAAAAGTATGGTCCGCTGGGACATGATTTTCCTTGCTGCGTTCGCATTACTTCTGATCGTTCGTTGGTTTTCTCCGGGAATCATCCCTTCCGGCGAAAAATTCATGGACGCAGCATTTCTCGGAAGCATAATGCTTAACCCGACGGTCACGCCGTTTGATCCCTGGTTTGCAGGGGAAACCCTCAATATCTATTATTATCTCGGACACTGGATGATGGGTGTTTTAGGGATCCTCGCTATGGGAACAAGTTCCGTCGTGTTCAATCTGATGCTCCCTACCGTGTTTGCTTTGGCCGCGGTTTCCGCCTATGCGATCGGCGTTCTGCTTCTCAAACGCCATCAATGGATCCCGATGCTTGTTTTGGTCATACCAAACGCAGCTCTGGTTTGGCATGCATTCACGGGCAAAGGGCCCATTGATGCATGGTGGGCATCAACCCGGGTGATCGGCGATGGGACAACCATCAATGAATACCCGCTCTTCTCCTTTTTATGGGGCGATCCCCATGCACATCTTCTTGCCTGTTTTAATCAGCTCCTGTTTATCTGTCTTCTGGCGGTGATGATAACAAGATGGCAGTATCTGAAAGGCTGGGGCAAGTATCTTCTGATCGGTCTTCTCGCCCTGTCTCTAGGCACAATGCCCACCATGAACTCGTGGGATGTGATAATCTATGCAGGCGTATATGTCATCGTCGCGTTTATGGTCTGGTGGAGATTCGACCGTCATCAGATTCGCAAACTTCTGCCGTTTCTCCTTGTACCAGTGCTTTCGCTTCTATCCTATGCACCATTTTTATATCTGATGGTCACAACAGGCGGATCAAGCATAGAGGGATTTTTCCTTGTAACAACACCGTCTCCAATCATCGAATTCCTTGGAGTGTATCTGTTTTTCCTCGTGGTTTTCGTTATCTCCGGATTCACGGTCCTGAAAAAATATCCCTGGCTGATCGCACTGCCGATAATATTCGGACTTTTGGGCTACGCATCGCTGGGAGTTGCCCTGTTCTGTATAATCCTGCTCCTTGCAAAGAAAGAATGGCTGCCGGAGACCATCTTCGGTGTGATAGGACTTGCCATTCTGGTGTTTCTTGAAATCTTTTACCTCAAAGACTACATGGGGGACACATATTACCGAATGAATACCGTTTTCAAGTTCGGATTTTGTGCGTGGTTCTTCCTTGGGATCTCATCAATGCTGATTATCGGCAAATGGCTGAGAAACCGTGGTTCAACGGTAAATTCCACGAAGGCATGGGCCGCGGCATGCGTAGTATTTGTCTGTCTTGCCGGAATATTTGTTGTCGGAGGTATCAATCTGGGTTATCCGGGAGGGAATCTGGATGGAGAAGCCTGGCTTGACGTATCGCATCCGGCGGACTATCAGGGAATAGAATATCTGCAGACTCTCAACGACCCCTCGATCATCGTTGTCGAAGCAGAGGGAACATCATATACGTACGGGTCCCGGGTTTCGGCAATGACTGGTTTATCCACGATCATCGGATGGACCGGTCATGAAGTCGGATGGAGAACGGGGATGGACGAAACAGAAGATGTATCCACACGGATGGCGGATGTACGTGCCATCTATGAGGATCCAACCAAAACGATTTCCCTGATGAAAAAATACGGAGCAACGTATCTGTTCGTCGGCGAAGTAGAGCAGGAGATGTATACGATCAATCTCCCGCTGGAAGATCTCGTAAACGTATTCTCATCTGACGGCGTAGACGTATATCAAATCAGATAAAACACCTCTCTTCGGGTTTACGAATCCTCAGCGCGGGACGCGGGATGAAAGATCATAGATTTCCGTTCGCTGAAAAAGAAACATCCCACCATGAAAATCATTTTCCGGCAGAATAAAGGTTAAAATGGCTAACTAAGATCAAAATGAAATTTTTTGGTTCCGGAACCTTGCCGCAGCCTTACGTCCGTCAAAAGGTGAGGAGAGAATTTCGCTATCAGCGATGAACGTTATCCAATGACGTTCATCCATATCTTTATCTCAAATTCAGACCCATAAATATAGTTACGCCAGCAACGGTTACCCCGTACGGGGGGAACTACTCAGGATTTATTCTGAGACTGTTTTGTACCTACCAGTATGACCGCTGATGAGCGATGACAGAGGGTAAAACCTCTCGAGTGAAGTGAGTAATTATGGCAAAGATTTACCAGAAGTTTGAAGTCCCCGAAGAACTTCAGAACAAAGCACTTGAAGCGCTTGAGCTTGCACGTGACACCGGAAAGATTAAGAAAGGCGCAAACGAGGCAACCAAGGCCGTCGAGCGTGGAATTGCAGCTCTCGTCTTAATCGGCGCAGACGTTGCACCTGAAGAAATCGTCATGCACATCCCCGGACTTGCAGACGAGAAGGAAATTCCGTTCGTTTTCATCAACAAGCAGGCAGACATCGGAGCCGCATGCGGTCTTGACGTCGGATGTACTGCAGTAGCAATCGTTAAAGTCGGCAAAGGCAAAGAGCTCGTAGGAGATCTTGCCGGTCAGATCAAGGCACTGAGAGGATAATTCCATGCCTGATGATGCAACGCCAGCAGAAGTTATTGAGGTCATCGGCCTTACCGGAATGCACGGAGAGGCATCCCAGATCAAATGCCGTGTCCTTGATGGCTCAAACAAGGGGCGTATCATTACCCGTAACACTTTCGGACCTATCCGTGAGGGTGACATTCTGATGCTCCTTGAAACGGAACGCGAAGCAAAGAAACTTTCCCGGAGGTAAAAAGCATGGTAGATACATATACCTGCAGCTACTGCGGAAAGCAGCTTGAGCCCGGAACCGGTAAGCTCTTTGTGAGAAAAGATGGCGCAGTCTTCTATTTCTGCTCATCAAAATGCCAGAGCAATTATAATCTCGGCAGAATTCCCAGACGTGTAGCCTGGACCGCAGCAGGTCGCAAGGCACGCGGTAAGGAGTGATTTAATTTATGGAACGCACCTTTGTGATGATCAAACCCGACGGTGTTCAGCGCGGTCTCGTCGGTGAGATTCTCTCCCGCTTTGAAAACAAGGGATTCAAGATCGTTGCCGGTAAATTCGGTGTTCTTGCAGAATCCATTGTCGACAAGCACTACGAGGAACACCTCGCAAAACCCTTCTACCCGGGTATGAAAGCATACATTACGAGTGGACCGGTATTCCGCTTTGTCCTCGAAGGTGACAATGTTGTTGCAACAGTTCGGAAAATGAACGGTGCAACCAACCCGACAGAAGCTAACCCCGGTACCATCCGCGGCGATTATGCTCTGTCCATCGGCAAAAATGTCATTCATGCAGCAGACTCTCCCGAGAGTGCAGCCCGTGAGATCGGCATTCACTTTACTCCTGCCGAACTCGTATCTTATACTAAGATCGACGAGTCCGAGCTTTACGAGTAACGCCGCATATCTGAGAAATATTCTCAGCCAATCTTTTTTATCTGAATGTTTTCAATGATCCGATTCTGAGAGAGTTATCTCAGATCCAGAGACGGACTATATTTTGAAAAAAAGAGAGTTACCTTTTCAGGTAATCATATGCTGAAAGAAGAGCCTTTACTCCTTCACCAACGGATGATGCGATCTGCTTGGCTTTGATGGAGGTCGCATCTCCGGCCGCATAGAATCCGGGAACATTCGTATTGCAGTCGATATCGACGATGATCTCTTTATTTGGATTCATTGTTACTCCAAGACCCTCAAAGATGGAGGTGTTTGGATCAAGACCGATCCCAAGGAAGACGCCGTCGACAGGGATCTTTTCTTCACCTTTTCCAAGGAGGCTGGTGATCCCGCCCTGTTTTTTCAAAATCACATATTCCAGAAACTGACCGCCGCCAAATTCTTCGATAGTATATCCTTTGTGCAGAACAATGTTCTTCTTCGTTTTGAGCCGGTCGATCAGAACCTTGTCGGCTTTCAGCTTACTGCGGACGATCAGATGGATTTTTGATGCAATATCGCTCAGTTCGATCGCCATATCAACTGCCGTGTTACCCCCCCCAAGGATCCCGACCACTTTATTTTTGTACAACGGCCCGTCACAGGTCGTACAGATCGCAACGCCTTTTCCGAGATAGTCTGTTTCGCCTTTCGCTCCGGAGAGACGTGGAGACCTTCCAGTGGCCGCTATGACGGCTTTTGCAGTATAATGGGCTCCGTTAAGCGTGTCAATGGAAAAAACATCCCCGGCTTTGGAAATGCCGGTCACAACATCCTCAACGAAAATCCCACCTGAATTTACCGTATGATCATAGATTTTTTTCATCAGATCAGCACCGGATATATCAGGGATGCCGGGATAGTTTTCAACAACATAACTCTGATTCACCATTCCTCCAATAGCACCGGTGATCACGACCATATCGATGCCTTTTCGGGCGCCGTACATGGCTGCAGACAGACCGCCGGCTCCGGCACCGATCACTACGAGATCATGATCTGCAGAAACATCCGGAGTCTTTTTTACCGCAACCGGAGCGTCAAGATACTCCATGACTTTTTTCAAATCATCGCCAATAACGATTTTTTCGCCGTCGATGACCGTGACCGGAACCCCCCTCTGGCCGGAGATCTTTATCATTTCAGCAGCGGCTTTTTCATCTTCGCCTACATCGATATTGGTGTACGTTATATTCTGGTTATCAAGGAATGTTTTCAATGCTTTACAGTGAGGACAACCTGAAAGCGAGTACACAACCACTTCATGTAACATAACAATGAGTCTGCACTCAAAGGATTAATACTATTGGTTCCTGATAAAAAATGTGTGAAAAAGGGCGTTAATTATATTTTTTGATTTTCACGGTGTCTGAAGAGACAAGTGCCTCGTCCATTTCAAGCGGGGTCAGAGTATCAACTTTTTTCACGCCGATTGCATGGACGACATAATCTCCTGCAAAGGCAAATCTCCTTACGACCATACCCACAACCTGAATATTGTCTCCCACGCGAATACTGATATCAAGAGGAGTCGAACGTTGTGCAACAATGGTTCCGGATCCGTCAAAGATTTTATAGCCCGGACGGTTGATGAATTTCCCTTTTACCGCCTGAACGACACCTTCGACACGTACAGCCTTACCCTCCATCACAGGGCCAAGCTGTTTAATTCTGCAGGGTTTCGATTCAGCTTCATATTCCGGGAGGAGCTTCACATACTGTCTGCCAACGCTGTAGCTATTTATCAGAGGAATCGCAAGCAAACAGAGCGAGAGCGGAATTCCCCAGTAGAGAAACATACCGTCCCCGGTTGCAAAGAATGACCAGACAAAAAGTGCGATGAAAAATATCACCACAATATAATGCATGGGGGCTAAGCTGAGTTTTACGCCTTTTATTTTCATGAGAGACACCGGTCTTTAGTGATAGTGATATTTCTTAGGTTAAATAGATGCATGTCTTGCAATGCAGAAAAAAGAAAGAGATGGTTTTAGATAAGAGGCGTATTTCCTACGCCGGGCTTATCTTATTTTGTTTCACAGAGTGCACAGATTTCTGACTTGTAGCAGTAGTAGTAGACGATGGCCATGAAGATGACGGCACCAACGATGTTACCAAGGGTAGCCCAGATAATGTTGTTCGTCCACATACCAACCCAGTTCAGGTTGTCCACAGTGTTTCCGGTGAAGCCGTTTGTAATGATGGCGGCTGGGATGAAGTACATGTTAGCAACACAGTGTTCATATCCGGAGGCAACGAAAGCCATGATCGGGAACCAGATTGCAACAATCTTGCCGATTACATCATCTGCTGCGAGGCCGAGGAAGAGTGCCAGACAGACGAGCCAGTTACAAAGGATAGCTTTCAGGAAGCAGGAGAGAATGCCCATTGCTCCAGTATAGGAGACTTTTGCGGTTCCGATTGCGATTGCACAAAGACCAAAGGCGGTTACGGTTGCAACACCTGCTGCGCTCCAGGACGTGTATGGGCCGTAGCTGGCCATGAATGCCATGAAGATAGATCCAATAAGGTTACCGATATAAACAACAACCCAGAGATAGACGAGTCTGCCAATGCCGACATGACCCTGAAGGACTGCCATTGGGGCAAACATTGCGTCGCCGGTAAAGAGTTCTGCACCGGTTAAAACGATGATAATTAAACCGATCGGGAAAAGTGCACCAGTAACAAACTGGCTGATACCTGCACCGAATACTGCGGAGACTCCGGTTGATCCAACTGTTGCAAGGGCAGCACCCATTGCAATATATGCACCAGCAAGGAATGCACGAACCAGCATGTTAAATGCCGGAAGGTTGCATTTTGTTTTGCCGGCCGCTCCAATTTTGACGCATACCTGCGCCGGACTGAATGTGACCATAAATAAACACCTCACAATCCGATCAGGAAATACCTAACCGGGTTGCGTTATTTTCTGATTGGAGTAGTTTCTATTTAAATCATACCAATTGACATGAAGATTCATGATAAACCAGAACGAAGATTTTCCGAGATGGTTAATTCACAAATATAAAGTTATCCAAAATGTTAACAAAATAGATTTAACCTGAGAAAATTTCTCGAATGCGCGGAAAAGAGCAGTGAACAATGAAGGTGATATGACCATTACCATTGGCATCCCACAGTAGATTATACAATAATATATCAAATTAACAGCAATTAGATCAATATCACCCCATAAAATCCCGTTTTGACCCTACAAGAAACTCACCGATCAACGAAACCTCCATCAACATCACGGGCGCGGATTTTCGATGAGCAAAATCAGGGTTTTTCATTATTATATGCCAACATTCAGCGTTTAAAAATATCAGCACCAGAGAACAAAAAATATCCTCGAGAATAAGGACGGATGCAGGTTACAAAAATAATTTCAAAAACGAGATTCCCAAGTCAAAGATAAACTGAAACCAAAAAAAATTGGAGGCAGGAGATGGGTTCTACACCCCATATCTTACGCAGTTTCGCACAACGCACATATCTCCATTTTGTAACAATAATAATAGGCGATCGCCATGAAAATTACTGCACCTACGATATTACCAAGAGTAACCTAGATGATGTTGTTTGTCCACATACCCACCCAGTTCAAATTCACAACAATATTTCCGGTAAAGCCATTGGTAATGATGGCGGCCGGGATGAAGAACATGTTTGCGATACAGTGCTCGAATCCCGAAGCAGCAAACGCCATAATCGGAAACCAAAGAGCGGCTATCTTCGATATCACATCATCAGCGGCAAGCCCCAGAAACAGAGCAAGACAGACAAGCCAGTTACAAAGGATACCTTTCAGGAAACAGGAAAACAAACCCATCGTCCCGGTGTAGGCAACTTTGGCGGAACCTATCTGGATCGCACGAAGGCCAAACGCCGTTACCGTCACAACACCGGCAGAATCCCATGAAGTGTAGGGACCGTAACTGACAAGAAATGCCATGAATACAGACCCAATAAGATTGCCAATGTAGACGATGCTCCACAGATAGATGAGCTTTCGAATGCCGATATATCCCTGAAGAATCGACATCGGAGCAAACATCGCATCGCCGGTAAAAAGCTCAGCCCCGGTAAAGACGACGAGCATCAACCCGACCGGGAATACAGCACCAACAACAAATTGAGCAATACCCGGCCCGAAATAGGCCGTTACGTCAGTGGAACTGACTGTTGCAAGCGTAGCACCCATTGCAACATAGGCGCCCGCAAGAAATGCACGTACAAGCATATTTAATGCAGGAAGACTGGCCTTGGATTTGCCAGCGGTTCCAATTTTCACGCATACCTGCGCTGGACTGAATGTAACCATAATTCTACCCCTTCACAATTCAGTCGAAAAACCCAATGTGATGTGATCATACTCATTAGGCAGGAACCAGTATATCAATCATTCTTTTTAACATGATTAATCATGATAGATAATTCTCGTCAAGTTTTTCGATGATCTCCGAGACAAAACACCTCTGGCAGCAGGCGCCTTACGCTAACATTAAGCGTTTGGAAAAACCACTCCATATGAATGAAGAGTGAATACAACGCAATAATCAAACCGAATTTCGGGGGGAGCGCATGAGATTTTTGAAACTTGTATCCGTTGAAGAGGCGGAAAAAACACTCCTGTCCTTAGCAAAACCTCTCCAAACAGAAGACGTCGCACTGGAAAATGCCTGCGGGCGAATTCTCGCAGAATCAATAACATCTCCAGAAGACATTCCAGGATTTGACCGCTCCATCAAAGACGGATATGCAGTCCGCTCTGCAGATACGCTTGGAGCAGGTGAAAACAAACCAAAACTTCTGAAAATGACGGGCAAAATTGCCATGGGCGAAAATACCTCCGGGTCAATAGGGGAGAAAGAAGCAAAATATATTCCAACAGGAGGGCTGATGCCTGCCGGGGCCGATTCGGTGATCATGCAGGAAAATACGGAGCTGCTTGGAGATACGCTGCTGATCAAAGCATCGGTGAACCCGGGGCTTGATGTGCTCAAATACAACGAGGATTTTTCAAAAGGGGAGATGGTATTTGCGGCCGGTCAAAAAATTACGGCACAAACAGCAGGGGTTCTCGCATCCTTCGGATACGATCCGGTCAGGGTCAGAAAACGTCCGCGTGTTGGGATCATATCAACAGGGAATGAACTGGTTTTGCCCTCACAAACCCCTGCAGTCGGGCAGATACGGGACACAAACACCACACTCATCAGAGCGTTCATGATCGAACGGGGTGCCGACCCCGTATTTTACGGAATCATCAGGGATGAGGCAGAGGCGTTAACGCCGGTACTATCCAAAGCGGCTGCCGAATGTGATCTCGTGATTCTCTCCGGAGGCAGTTCGAAAGATGAACGGGACGTTACCACAAAAGTTATCGAAAAACTTGGGAAAGTTCTTGTTCACGGCGTATCGGTTGCTCCGGGAAAACCAACGATCATCGGAAGCATCAACGAAGTCCCAATCCTCGGTCTTCCGGGCCACCCCGCCTCGACCTACATGATCACCACCCTTTTTGCCGGCCCTCTTCTCGCAAAAATGACCGAAGCTTCAGAGAAGACACGAATGATCAAAGCCCCGCTTGCAATAAGTTTCCCCTCGGAAAAAGGAAGAGAGGATCTGGTCAGAGTCAAACTCAACCAAAACGGGGAAGTGGAACCTGTCCTTGGAAAATCCGGTCTGCTGAATACGCTTGTTCGAAGCGACGGATACATCAGAGTTCCGGCGGGAAGGGACGGATATGAGAAAGGAGACATTGTGGAGGTATTTGTATGGTAAAACGTTATCTGGATCAGATCAGCCTAAAAGAAGCAGTGGAGATTGTTCGAAAGACGCCGAAAGTCGTCGGGTCGAGAGAGGTCACTCTCCTTGAAGCCTGCGGGCATATTCTCGCCGAATCTCTGTATGCGAAGTACGCCGTTCCCGAAGTGCCGACGGCAGCAATGGATGGATTTACCATCATCTCGAAAGAAACATCAGCAGCCTGTGACCAGACGCCTATCACTCTTACCCACTTTGAACGCGTCAACACCGGCAATGTAGTGAAAGCAGGATTTGACGCGGTCGTTAAGGTTGAAGATGCCTGGTTCGAAGGTGAAAACCCGAAAGAAATCGTCATACGCAAAAGCGTTAATCCCGGATCTTATATCCGGCCGCCGGGAGAAGACATTCAGAAAAATCAGCTCATTCTCCCGGCAGGAATAAAGATCAGGCCGTTCAATATCGGCGCAATCGCTGCATACGGAATAACGTCCGTCAAAGTGAAACGGATCTGTATTGGAATCATCCCAACCGGATCTGAGCTGATTGCACCGGGAATACACCCCGCACCCGGACAAGTCGTTGAAAGCAATACGATAATGGCTGAAGCATATCTCCGCCAGTTCGGCGTCGACGTAATCAGATATCCTCCAGTCATGGACAATCGCGTTCTGATCCACGGAGCATTGGAAAAAGCCGTTGATGACTGTGATATCGTCATCGTCTCGGCAGGATCATCCACCGGAACAAAAGATTTCACTGCATCCGTGATTGCCGACATGGGCAAACTGCTTTTCCACGGTCTTTCCATGAAACCGGCGAGACCAGCGATGTTCGGGATTGTAAATAAAAAACCGGTCTTCGGACTCCCTGGATATCCGCTGGCGGCCCAGACCGTTCTGAGAGTACTTGTTGCCGAACTTCTTGAAAGCTGGGGATGGGCCGGACCCGAAAAGAGAACAATACCAGTTGTTCTCGGTTCGGCAGTCTCTTCAGACGGCGGCCTCGATGAGTTCAGCCTCTATGCTGCCGCAAAAATCGGAGACCGGTATCCGGCCATTCCATTATCCAGAGGATCGAGCGTCCAAATGACGGGCATCAGAAGCAACGTCATAGTCCAGATCCCGCTCGGCATTGAAGGATATGAGGCAGGAGAGACCGTTGAGGCGGTTTTACAGGTCCCAATTGAGGAGCTTGACCAGACCATCCTTATTGCCGGCATGTACAACCCGTCACTCGACCGCCTCGCTGAAAAGTGCATGCGGGAAGGCATCATTATCAGGACAGGAGTTTCAGGCGGCCTCCCTGCTCTGCTGCTTCTGATGAGGGAGGCATGCCATTTTGCATCGATTTCGGAGGAGGACTGTTCAGTCTGCAGCGAAGAGTACAACATCAATACATTCGGTCATCTGAGACTTGCAGCAAAAAAAGAGATCACCGATAAAAAAGTGAGAAGAGTTCTGGAACTTGCAGCAGGGATTTAAATCTCTTCCAGATATTTTTTGAGCTTTTGCCAGTCGCGAATTTTGATTAAAGCTTCTGCATCACGTTTCTCCGGAACATTAAATGAACCGGCTGCAGAAACGGCATCGGAAAGTTTCGCGATCCTGACTTCTCTGACATCGTTATCACCTTCTTTTACGACCTGAGCAAGCTGCTCAAGGAGTTTTACCGCATCGTCCGCTTTCGTTTTTGACATAAATGATACTAACACGGATGAGGAGATAATAGATTCTATCGGGGTAAAAAAGAAAGAAATCAGGCCTAATGCCTGATATTACATACTTTCCAGAGCCTCGATGCCGAGGACGCCGAGGGCCTGATAAAGGGTATTTCTGCAGGCATCGACAAGGGTGAGCCGTGCATCCCGAACGTTTCCTTCCGCTTTGAGAACCGGGGCAAACCGGTAGAAGGAGTTGAAAAGATCCGCAAGATCGCGAACGTAGGTTGCGAGAAGATGCGGGCGAAGTTCGCATACAACTTTTTCGAGAACATACGGGAACCGGGCGATGTGTTTTGCCAGAGCGAGTTCATAGGGATCCGAATATTCATAACACTCGGCAAACCCGCCTTCGGCCTTCGCTTTCTCCATGATCGAGCATGCCCTTGCATGGGCATACTGGATATACGGAGCACTCTGACGTTCGAAATCGAGAGCTTCCTTCCAGTCGAAGACGGTCGACTTTTCCGCAGAAACCTTCACGATATCGTAGCGGACCGCTCCAACGGCGACGGCTTTGGCGATTTTTTCACGCTCGTCTTCGCCAAGTTCCGGCCGGCGGACGGTGACTTCCTCCATCGCACGCTTCTTCGTCTCAGCAATTAGCTCGTCGGCCGTGATGAAAACACCACCACGGGTCGTCATGGAACCTTCCGGAAGAGAGACAAACTCAAAGTGAACGATTTCCGGGGGACGCTCGCCGATAAGTTTCAGCGTTGTCTGCAACTGAGCCCCGATCAGTTTGTGGTCGGCGCCGAGAACGTCGATGCTTCTATCGCACTGAGCATTTTTCCAGAGATGGAATGCAAGATCACGCGCTGCATACACCGAGGTCCCGTTGCTTCGCCGAAGAACGTATCTGTTTCCAAATCCTTCGTCGGAAAGATCGAGATACATCATCTGTCCTTCGTGATGTACGATCGGCAGTTTTTCAATTCTGTTGAGGACATCCTGCATCGAGCCGTTCCAAAGGAATGTTGTCTCACGCACGAATTTATCATGGACGACGTTCATCGAAGACAAGGTCTCCTTGATCCCGTCAGCGCAGATGTCGACCGAGTCGTGGAAAAGTTTCACGGTCTCGGGGTCGCCGGCTTCGATTTTTTCCATCAGCAGATCGAACTCGGGTTCGATCTCGGGCTTTGCCTTGGCGATTTTGTTTGCCTCGACATAATGGCGAACAATATATTCATCGCCTTTTTCTCCGGGGATCCGGTCGTAATGGAGATTTTGGACACCCCATGCAACGATCGCGATCTGACGACCCATGTCGTTCAAATAATATTGTGCTTCGACCGGGTAGCCTGCTTTCCGGAATGCACGAACGAGTGTATCGCCGATAACGGTATTTCTGATGTGGCCAACATGCAGGGGTCCGTTCGGATTTGCACTGGTGTGTTCGATGATGACTTTGTCGGTTCTCGCTGGAAGAGTTCCGTAGTCTTCTCTACGTGCCGCATGAACGGATTCGGCGACGTAGTCTCCGCCGAAGATGAAGTTGATATACGGTCCTTTCGCAGAAATCTCGATACCTTTTGCCTCGGGTTTTGCCGAAAGCACGGCAACGAGTTCTCCGGCAATCACGGCAGGATTCTTTCTCTGCGTTTTTGCAAGCGCAAATGAAACGGTCGAGGCAAGATCCGCATGATCTCCTCCGTCGGTGATCATGACATCTTCAAGACCTGTTGCTTCGCGAAGCAGATCGATTGTTTTCTGAATATATTCTCGATACATGTTACATCCCCGTTGGATATCGAAGGACGGCTGCAATCCCGCCGAATGCGGAGTAAAGCATGGCTCCTTCCTCGAAATCTTCTGAAATGATCTCTACTCTGGTGTTTGACGCATCGGCAAGCTCGGTCAGTTCATCGATGATATCGGCTTCCTTTTCAAGGAAGAGTGAGGACTGACACTTCGGACAGCGGCCGAACGGCAGATCTTTGAACTTTTTCCCAGCTTCGATCTGCATGGTTTTGATTTCTTCGTAGTCACAGTTCCCGCATTTGATGGTGAGCCGTGCCTTTCTCAGTTTTTCTGAGAGGAGGAGCGTGTCGACCGCACCTGCCTCCAGATTGAGCCGAACACTGTCTTCTCCGTAAGCAGCCGCCCCGTTCTCTTTGATGAGTTCTTTGAAGAATCTGGACATTTCTGCTTTTTCGTCCATTATTCCGACACCGCGAAGAGCATCCTGGGCATTGTCCACCAGTTCGCGCAGACCGAATTCATTGGTGTAGGATGCATCAAAGAGACCGATGATCCGTTTCTTGACTTCGTGGTGAAGGAAATCGCCGGAGGCGAACTCCTCTTTGGTCGGCATCGGACCGCCGATCAAAACTCCCTTGAACTTTTCAAAGAAGTTGGGCTCGGCAAGGAACGCCGCCGAAGCACGTTCGCCGACTTTGCTGTAGAAATCATGGATCGCAATCAGTCTGAGGCGTTCGAAACGGACACTGGACTGACCACCTTTCCTTTGTTTTCCGGGAACGGTGGAGTTGGTTCCGTTGATCGGCTCAATGTGCGTTCCTCGAAGGAAACCCCAGTAGGCTTCGCGACGGTCGATGACTAAAAGCCCATATACATATTTGTCATCGAGCATCGCCTTAAGAGGTTCAAGTTCGAAGGTAGAACTGCACCGGTAACTGTAAGTCTGGATGACCTCCGGAGGTTCGACGATGATGGACTCCAGATCGGTTTTGTCGCCGCCCACGTTGATTGCTCCGCAGAAAATCGCCATGCCGTTTTCCGGGGGTGTTTTGAAGTATTTCAGGCGTGCAAGAATTGAAGAGAGAGCGCTCTGAACATTTGACCGTGTCTGTTTGCTTTTGATGTTCGCGCACTGACCATATTCATCGCGAAGCTGGGCAGTTACATCATATATCTGCTTATCCGGGGGGATATAGAGAGAGATCAGTTCTGTTCCCGACCCCTCTTTCTCCTCCAGTCGTTCCAGTGATTTTTTGAACTCATATCGCTTTCTTGCTTCATCCTTTTCGATTTCGTGCTGGGAATGTTCCTCTGCCATTGTATATACAACCCTTTAATATCCGGTATTAATCCGGCGGTAGAATGTGGTGTATTATTAGATGTGCAAGGTGATTAAACATCGCGTCAGGAAATCGCGAAAAAACGTGCATGAAAAATAGTAACGCTCATTACATCCCCTGCTCAATAAAATACGTTATGAAAAAAGGTTATGGGTTAATACTGGGTTTGGCAGCATTTCTTATTCTGTTGTTTGCCCCAATTGATCCTGCCGTTCTACCGGTTGAAGCGCGCCTCGCAGCCGCCGTAACCGTTATGATGGCCATTTTTTGGATTACCCAGCCGATTCCAATTGAGGCAACGGCCCTCATACCATTGGTTGCATTTCCTCTTCTGGGAATTCTCACCCCGACCGAAGCGGCGGTCCCATATGCGGATAAGGTTATTTTCCTCTTCCTCGGCGGTTTTATTATTGCCATGTCGATGCAGAGATGGGGACTCCATAAAAGGATTGCATTAAAAATAATCAATATCACGGGAACAAGTCCAAGGCGCCTCATCCTCGGATTTATGATCGCGACGGCATTTCTTTCGATGTGGATGTCGAATACCGCCACCGCGATGATGATGATTCCAATCGCGATCGCGATTGTCGCAACGGTCCTCCCGACAAAAGTATTTTCCGAGATGGAGCCACCCCATAAAGCATTTGCCGGCTGCCTTGTTCTCGCCGTCGCCTATGCAGCCGGAGTTGGAGGCATTGGAACTCTGATCGGAACCCCGGCAAACGGCATTCTAAGCGCACAGATGGCGCTCATTTTCCCGGAGAGCACGCCGATCGACTTCTTTACCTGGATGGAGTTTGGTGTTCCGTTCGTTATCGTAATGATCCTGATCATCTGGCTCTGGCTCACCAGAGTCGCCTATAAGAAGATGCCAAATGTGCTCACCAATGCAAAAGAGGCTTTGGATAAAGAGGTCAAAGAGTTGGGGCCGATGTCCCGCGGTGAGAAAAATACCCTCTTCGTATTTATCCTGACGGCATTCTGCTGGATCTTTGCAAAAAGCAAAGATTTCGGGGCCTTCACTCTCCCAGGTCTCGATGTCCTTATTCCGAGTATCAATGACTCAACGATTGCCATTTTCGGCGCCCTTCTGCTGTTCTTCCTCCCGATAAGTTGGAAAAAACAGGAGTACACGATGAACTGGCAGTGGGCAGTTCGTATTCCCTGGGGCATTCTTCTTCTCTTCGGCGGAGGTATGTGTCTTTCAGCTGCATTCATCAAAAGCGGTCTGGCCCAGACGATTGTTGGATATCTGGAAGTATTAAACGGAGTTCCGGTTCTTCTCATTGTCCTTGCAATAGCAATTTTAGTGACGTTCCTAACAGAACTCACCTCAAACACGGCCATTGCTTCGGTTATGATGCCTATTCTTGCAGTTACGGCGATTTCTCTCTCTATGAACCCGCTGGTTCTTATGATGACCGCGGCGGTCTGTTCATCTCTTGCATTCATGCTTCCGGTAGCAACCCCGCCGAATGCGATCGCCTTTGGTACGGAATATGTGGAGATGAAAGACATGGTCACAGCCGGATGGTTCCTCAATCTGATAGGTATTGCGGTATTCACCATCTTCGTCTTCACGATTGTTTTGTGGGCATTCGGCATCACGCTCGATCTCCCGTCATGGGCACTTGCGTCAACCGTAAATATCTAACCCTTTTTTATCCAGCGTAACCGCTCGTTTTATTCCAGTTTTATTGTACGCACAAATCAAAAACCGAAAATAAGTATTTTCTGAAATCTACAACACAAATATTTTTTGAGGGAAGATATGGGATGAAAATAGACCGAGACGAATATTATGAAAAATTACGTGGAAAAACCGAGTGGACCCGGCGGGATTTGAACCCGCGGCATCTACGTTGCGAACGTAGCTATCTACCCCTGATATACGAGCCCGGAAATATCTCTAATCTATAGGATAAAATCCATATTAACTCTATGGTATCGTCACCTGTAAAGTTCGGTGAGAAAAAATATTCAGGAGATTATAAGATAATCTCGATATCCAGTTGTTCAGCCAGTTCCTTGTATCTGTTACGGATCGTAACTTCCGTTACGCCGGCCACATCGGCAACTTCGCGCTGGGTCCTGCGTTCTCCTGAAAGAATCGAGGAGATGTAGATCGCAGCGGCTGCAACGCCGGTCGGACCCCGTCCGCTCGTAAGTTCACGCTCGCCAGCCTGTTTTAAAATCTCCATTGCACGAGACTGGACCTCACCTTTCAGACCGAGACCTGAGCAGAACCTTGGAACATAGTCGCCAGGGGAAGTCGGGAGAAGTTTCAATCCAAGTTCACGGGAGATGAACCGGTAAGTCCTGCCGATCTCTTTTCTGGAAACACGGGACACTTCAGCGATCTCGTCGAGCGTTCTTGGAACATTACACTGACGGCAGGCAGCATACAACGCAGCGGCTGCAACGCCCTCAATACTTCTTCCGCGAATCAGATTCTTATCGACGGCGTCACGGTAAACGACTGCTGCGGTCTCGCGAACATTTCGCGGAAGACCAAGAGCGGAGGCCATTCGATCAAGTTCAGAAAGTGCGAATGCCAGGTTACGCTCTGTCGCATTGGAAACTCTGATACGACGCTGCCATTTTCTCAGACGATATAACTGAGCCCGATTCTTCGACGAGATCGCACGCCCGTAACTATCACGGTTTCTCCAGTCGATCATGGTGGAAAGACCTTTATCATGGATCGTAAAGGTCATTGGTGCGCCGACACGCGATCTCTTCATCCGCTGATCATGATCAAATGCACGCCATTCCGGCCCGCGGTCAATGAAATCGTCATCTAAAACAAGACCGCAGTGCTGACAGACAAGCTCTGCACGCTCATAATCATGAACGAGCTGCTTGCTCCCGCACTCCGGACAGACCGTCGCCGTCGCATCGTTTCCACCCTGCTTCTCCTTTTCCCTCGTAACAAGCGTCGTTTCCTGACGCTGTTTCATTTTTTCTCTATCTGCTCGTAGCTGTTTCAGTTTTTCAATTTCAGTTTCCATGATTATAAGATCCTTTTAATCTACGGATTAACGCCGATTTGCGCGCATATCGCGGCCATATTTGTGAGGTGAAGTTTTTCTGGGTTTTTCAGGCCTGGTTTCGGGGATGACATACAGTTTGTCTCCTGCATGTACACCGGCAGACGAATCGGTGCTGCATAACACAGTCAGATACGGTCTTGAAACGCTCCCGTAGAGGTCAACAATTTTACCAACTGATCTGCTTTGTTCATCTGCAACCTCCGTATAAAGCGGAGGAAGCTGACCAGCATCACTTTCAACAATCAGCAACCGTCGCCCAAGACGGGATACAACATTCCCTGCAAATTTCACAAATCAAACCTCGATGACTACAAATAGAGAGTCAAGCAAACCCGTGGAATGCAAACCACAGAGTATTTATGCATAATATAATGCGTAAGAAGTACTATAAATACATTCCCCACAATACTAAAATATAAATTAGAGAGAAAGAATCTCTGCGGAAGTGAGGGAAAGAACCATTTCTGCCTCGTCTTCGCTCATACCTGCCCCTCGAGCGACCAGACCGCGCATTTTTTCGTTAATTATATCATCCGGGCCGTGAATGTCCGACTGAACCACAACACCGGCTCCCGCGCGGCGCGCAGACGCAAGAACGTGGCCATTTGCCTTATTGTGCCCGTTCCTTGACGTGATCTCCAGAAACACACCGTTCTTTGCTGCAAGCAAAGCCTCTTCCTCGGAGATCATTCCAGGGTGAGCCAGAATATCCACATCGGGACAGGTCACTGCCGCCAGATTTGTCCCGGGAGCAACCGGCTCCGTGATCGTTTCACCGTGGACGATCACAACTTCCGCACCGAGAGATCTGGCATACTTCGCAAGGTCGGCGATCTCGGCCGGAGGTACGTGCGTGATCTCGACACCGGTAAAAAGCCTTACTCCATACAATGCTGCAGACCGCTTTACTTTTTCCTGAGACTGTATAAGCAATTCCACATTGGAGAAATCCGCATGATCGGCAATCGCCATCTCCGTATATCCGGCAACTGCCATCCGGCGGATCAGTTCGGTCGGGATCAGTTCGCCGTCGCTCATCGTTGTATGACAGTGGAAATCGTACATGCTTACTTCCCGCCGAGTTTTCCGGCGACGCTTCTCAGAAGATCTTCTTTGGATCCGGCATACTCCACGCGAATACGTCCGCCGGCCTTATACCACTGCGCCGGATGATGGGCATCGCGTTCCTCATCGAGAACAGAGACTCCGCATACTTTTGCAGCGCGGGAGATCATAGCCATATTCGGAGCGGAAACAGCCAGACTCATTGCTACACGCCTTCCCTCGCTTCTGGTTAGAGAGGCATCAAAATAGCACGGGTAAAGAAAACGAATTGCCATTAGTACTAGTATATGATGTGAAAGCCAAAATGGCTTTCGTGCCTGAGAGATTGTCCGAACCCATATACCAACCGGAGGGCTTCCAAATCACATACTAAATTCCAATATCGTGTGACTCACTCACACTCAAGAAAATATGCGTATCTATAAACATGAAAAACCACAATAGTATTGTATGCATCACGTGGATGTTCACATGGAAGCCGAAATATACGGCGCAAACAACCGTCTGGCAGAGCACAATGCGGAGCACTTCAAAGCCCACAACGTTCGGGCATTCGATCTTCTCGGGGCGATCGGATCAGGAAAGACCTCATTAATCGAAAAGATCGTGCCTGAACTCAAATCAAGAGGCAAAGTCTCGGCAGCAATTGCCGGAGATGTTTACGGCGATGATGATTTCCAGCGGATCATCAAAACCGGAATAATCGCATTCAACGCAAACACCGGCAAGGAATGCCATCTGGATGCCCACCTTGTCCATCACGCCCTCGACCACATGGATCTTGACAATGTCGATATCGTCTTCATCGAAAATGTTGGAAACATGGTCTGCCCGACCGACTTCAAACTCGGCGCGGAGAAACGAATCGTCGTCATCTCGACCACCGAAGGAGACGATGTGGTTAACAAACACCCGATGATGTTCCGGGACTGTCAGATCGCCATCATAAACAAAGTCGATTTAGCAGAGGCGGTCGGCTGCAATGTCGAGAGAATGATTCAGGATATCAAACGCTACAATCCGGAGATGCTCATCATCAAGACCAACCTGAAGAAAGGAGAAGGGGTCAAAGAGATTGCCGACGCCCTCCTTGCCTAAACGATTTTAAATATCGGTAGAACCAACACATATAGGACTCTGGAAAAGACTGATGCCCGGGATACCCGGACGTTAATCAGAGATACAAATTTAGGAGATATTAAACAAAATGCTTTGGCAAGGTAAATCAGTAAGAAAGGCGACCGGCGGTCGCTATCACGCATCCCGCGGAAAGAAACGGTTCGAGATCGGAAGATCCCCGGCAGATACCATCATTGGGACCACCCGTGTAAAGACCATCCGCGTAACCGGTGGAAACACCAAAGTCCGCGCACTCCGCTGCGAGTTTGCAAACGTCAGCGACAAAAAGACCGGAAAAGTTCAGAAAGTCAAGATCAACTCTGTTGCAGAAAATGCAGCAAACCCGAACTATGTCCGTCGTAACCTCATGACCAAGGGAGCAATCATCACGACCGAACTTGGTAAAGCACAGATCGTCAGCCGCCCGGGTCAGGATGGCGTTATCAACGCAGTCCTGATCGAATAAAAATATATTTTTTTTCTTTTCTTTAAGACAGCTTCATGTATTCGGATAACGAATACTCTGGTATGCGACGCGTATCATATCTCTTTCCCCACACATGCGATCTGATGTTTGACGTTTATCAGCCCTTTTCCATATACCTCCAGGGAATGACGAAACTTGCCGACCGGCAGGACAATTTCCGAACCGCGGCCGGGCCGGTGAAACGGGAGATCTCGGTATCTATTGCCCACGACCGGCTCGGGTTTGAACGGATCCGTAAAACCTCACACCTCGAAGACGTCACGGACGAGGCCGATTTCCAGATAATCCTCACCGACACGATCCTCAAATCCAGCGGTAATGTCCCAAAGAACGAACAGAAATTCCTCGTCAAAGGCATCGACAAAGGACCATTCACGGAAGTCTACGTGACAAAATCCCCGGCGATACCCGGCGTATCTGCCCTTGATATAAAGCAGATCATTCAGGAGCTTTTTGCATGACTGAACGCGAGACCGCAGTCGCCGCCCCTTTTCGACACAGAAATGCCGATCATCTCCGTCAGGTTGATCTGATCTTCTACTACACGCAGGATAAAAAATGGATGAGTCTGGACAAGGCAAAAAAACTGATTTCCATCGCGGAAAAAACCGGACTCATCAAAAAAGAAAACACTGGAGACTACGCGCTTCGTGACGACCTCCGCGAAGTGAAAATTCCGCTCGGGTTTCGCCCGACAGACGAGATATTCGTCATCGATGAAAGTCAGACGATCGATACCTTGGAAAAACTCCTAGACAACATCGCCGAAACGGCCAGGATCGAAAAGAAAGACATCGCCGGCGAGATGGAACGCATCCGAAAACATTTCGACAATCTGATTGGGCCAGAGGCGGCAGTCATACTCCTTGCAAAAAAATATCGCGTCCCCTACGGACCATACAAAGCCGACCTCATCAAAAGAATCGAAGAATAAAAAAGATATTGAGATTTATTCTGCTGCTGCAGCAAAAATCTCGGTAACCGGTTTTTCACCGTAAACGGTAATTTTTGCATTAACCTGAACGAAGTCGGCAGCGATCTCGTTTCCGCGCTGGCTCTTTCTTCTTCTCTCACCGTTGTGGGTTGCATTGAAGCCGAATCCATCAGAGATCAGAAGACCTCTTCTGCCGTTACCTGGAAGATCCGGGCGTGCAGGAGTTCCGGTCTTGTCGGATCCGCCGGTGATTGTGATCTTATAGCCGCTCATGCCGAACGGAGCGCCGTCAACTTCTGTGCCGATCTTCTTTCCAAGAAGAGCACCTGCTGCTGCACCCGCTGCATCTATTTTGTACGAAAGACCGGTTTTCGGGTCTGACAGTACGACCTTAAAGTCTACCATTGTATATACACATCTCCTCGATATCTATGATGCCGAAGTACCCATATATTTAGTATCTCCACATTTATACTACTTGCCCCAGAAAGGCTGTGTTTTCCGGAAGATGCCGGTGTACTCTTCGAGTGCTTCGACGGTGCCAGCATTTAAATGAGAGAGCATTTCCGTCTCCAAAACCTTCACATGCCGCTCAGGAATCGCCACATAAAGTGTTTCGCCGACATCGATCTGTCTGCCGATCGTGACCCCATCTATCGAAACGGCGACCTCTGCGCCCTCTTTTGCCTCGCCAATGGTCTCTTTGTTGAGCTTGATCTGTTTGATCTCGCCGACGATTTTTCCGTCGCGGGTCGCGATGCTGACCTTCGGACGAAGCGTACCCCCTAAAACGCGCACGCCGACGACCGCCGGACCGCTCATCCTGAAAACACAACCGGGGAGGATGGAAAACTTCGCCGGAAGAACGACCGTCTCGAACTGTTTCGCTTCTTTGGCCCGAATCATTTCATCGCGCCATTCCAGATAATCATCAAGGAGTTTGTAGATGACCCGATTGGAAAAGATCTTCACATCCACCTCCTCGTCCCGGACCATCGCTTCGGCATCGGGAAGGAGAGGAACGTTGAAACAGAGAGCAACTTTGAACAGATCCTCCTTTATCACGCTGATATCGATCAGATCACGGCGGGACAAGGGACCTACGCTCGCACGCATAATCGGGATGTTTTTCGCATCCAGTTCATTGGAAAGGGCCTCCAGTGCACCGATCGTGTCGGCACGGACGCTTACCCCTACATCGGAGAGTTTTATGTTGATCTCCTGCATCTCCTCGTTGATCTTTGCCAGAACCTCGTCGTGATCACCGCGTATCACGCGGATCGGCGAGCCGGCAACGATCGATTCCAGATTCGGCGCGGAAATTTTCACACCGGCCGCCGCCACGACGGATTTGACCCGCATAAACTGATCTTCGATTAAGATCTCTTTCATGGGCCGGGGCTGGAGAAGAGCGCGGACTTTGGTCGACAGTGCCCCATCACTGCCGGCAATACCGATCTCGTCGCCCACACTGATGATCCCATCATAAAGGATAACGTCGAGTGTCGTTCCAAGACCTTTCTCTTCCTTGACCTCAAGGACAGTTCCAACACCCGGGCCCGATGTGGTCGTCTTGAGTCCTTCGGTGAGATACCGCTGGGCAAGTCCGATCATGATCATCAAAAGATCGCCGATACCTTCACCGGTCATGCTGCTCACCGGAACGATCACCAGATTGCGCTGGAAATCACTCACCCGGTCAAACCGCTCGGAGTTGAAACCCATATCCGAAAGCTTGCCGACAAGTTCATATACCCTGTTTTCGCACTCCGTCTGGACACGTTCACTCTGATTTTTGTAAGCTTTCTGAAACGAAGCGTTCGGTGTCGGACGCCAGCCGGGAATCTTGTCGAGTTTGGTTGCTGCGATAACAAACGGCGTTTTACAGGTCCGGAGGATCTGAAGCGCTTCGATCGTCTGCTGTTTGAACCCTTCATTCACATCCACAACCAAAATCGCGATATCGGCAAGAGCACCTCCCCTGGCCCGAAGCGTGGTAAATGCATGATGACCGGGCGTGTCGATAAACAGCAGTCCCGGAACAGAGGTTTTGAGCCTGCCCAGATCGCCGCTCATTTTTGCAATAGAATCAAACGGAATGAGAGTAGCGCCGATATGCTGGGTAATCGCCCCTGCTTCGCCTGCAACAACTTTCGACCCGCGAATACGGTCGAGGAGCGATGTTTTTCCATGATCTACGTGCCCCAAAACGCAGACGATGGGAGTTCTGATGTGTTCTTCCATGATATTGAATCCCCATTCTCCGATGACTGACCATACAGAGATAAATAGTGATTATCTATTGGCAGTGCAGGATTATTAATATAAAGGGGACTAAGAAAAATTCCGTGACAGAGAAAAGATATGTTAATATCTCAAAACACCATATCTAATAGAGTGTTTGGGCCATATCGGCAAAAACATGATTTCAGGCTAAGGTAGGGTAGCTGGACATCCTTTAGGATTGTGGATCCTTAGACCCGGGTTCGACCCCCGGCCTTGGCCCTTCGTTTTTGAAAAAATTAGAGAGTTTTTTGCCGTCTAGTTGATCATCCAGATGGTGGCGGTCAGCACTGTTGCAAAAGTCACCCAAAGGATATACGGGATCAGCAGATAGGCGGCAGCTGGCTTGACTTTGTAGAAAAGATACATCGTTACGCAGATCATTATCCAAAGCACAATGATCTCGATCGTCGATCCTAAAAGCAGGTGCCAGCCGAAGAACATATACGACCACAGGACATTGAGGGCGAGCTGGATCAAAAATACGACGGTAGCGATCTTAACCTCTTTTTTCTCCCAGCCCTGTGCGAAAACCAGACCGGCGGCGCTACCCATCAGGATATAGAGCGTGGTCCACACCGGAGCAAACAGAAAGTTCGGCGGCTGCCAGGCCGGTTTGATCAGTTCAAGAGCGAACCAGGAATCAGGACCGGTGATCGTAACGATTGTGCCCAAAAATCCGGCAAGAAGAGAGAGTACGGCAAAGCCAATCATCAGATATACCGTACGGGAAGAGATTTTTGCATTCATAGTGCTTACTTCGAATTACAAAGTATATAATCCTGATTTTAGATGCAATTTTTCGAAGGAAAAGAGAAAGGGATCCTCTTAGAGTTTACAGAGTTTGCACTCCTGACTGCCGCACGGAATGTTGTCGATCTTCCATTTCAGTGCCCAGTATTTAATATCCCGAATGACCCCGATCAGTTCAACGCCGCTTTCGGTAAGCGTGTATTCTGACTTTACCGGAACGATTGATGCATCGATTTTTTTTGAAACGATGTTCTCCGCTTCCAGTTCCTGCAGACGTTCCGAGAGTATCTTCGGCGTTATGTCCGGGAGGCTCGCTTTCAGTTCCGAGAATCTCCGCGTATAATTATCCCCTTTATACAACTCCAGAATAATCAGCAGAGTCCATTTTTTCGTCAGATACCGGACGGTCAGGTTTACGGTGCAGCATTCATCCATAGTATTGTTTTGGAAACTCATGCGTATATTACTTTGTATACATAATATATGTAATATTAAAAAGATACTAAGGTGAAAAAAGATGTACTGTCAACAATGTCAGGAAGCAAAATCTCCCGCCTGCACATCAGGCGGAGTCTGTGGAAAAAACGCCGTGATCGCAGCATATCAGGACGCTGTACTCTTTACCCTGTCCGGACTTGCTTATCGGCTGGAATCGGCGGACAAAAATCTGGAACCCTGCGTTCTTGAAGCCCTGTTTTCAACGCTGACCAATGTCGGGTTTGATAAAAACCGGTTTCTCGGATACCTTACGTGTATCACATCTCACAAAGATGCGCTCCCAACAGTCCCGGGAGAGCCGGAAGAGTGTGCATGGACGCCAAAATCCGAAGAGGAGATCGTAACCTCCGGGCTTACGGGTCTTGACAAAATCGAGGACATCAATACCCGATCCCTTTACTCCCTCCTGCTTTTCGGCATCAAAGGGCTCGCTGCATACTATTCCCATGTGGTCGTTCTTGGAAAAACCGACGAGAAGGTTCTGCCGTTCATCAGAAAAGCACTCGCTTCCCGATTCAAGGACCTGGATATCCAGGAAAGGATCGGCCTTGTTCTGGAATGTGGAGAGATCGGTGTGAAAACCCTCGCTCTGCTGGATTCCGCAAACCAGACCTACGGCATCCCGGAGATCACCAGCGTGTCGAGCAAGGTCGGGACGAATCCGGGGATCCTCGTGACCGGTCATGACTTAAAAGATCTGGAGCTCCTCCTCAAAGCCACGGAAAATACCGGGATCGACATCTACACGCACGGAGAAATGCTGCCTGCGCATGCATATCCGGGACTGAAGAAGTATCCCCACCTGAAAGGCAATTATGGATCATCCTGGGCAAATCAGCGGACGGAACTCCCCAAATTCAACGGACCCGTCCTCTTTACGACAAACTGTCTCGTCCCGCCGGCAGCTTCCTATGAAAAGTTTGTGTTCACCACCGGAGCGGTCGGATTTCCGGGATGCCCCCACATTGAGGAGAATCCCGACGGAACCAAAGACTTTAGCGCCCTCATCAGCCTCGCAAAAACCTGCCGGGCTCCCGAAGATCTGCACACTCCCGCGCTTTTAACGGGATGCGCCCATGATGCAGTCGTTTCCCTTGCACCGAAAGTCCTTGAACTCGTGAATGCCGGAAAAATCAAAAGATTCATCGTGATGGCGGGCTGCGACGGACGTGACAAGAAACGCGAATATTATACCGAGTTCGCCAAAGCTCTGCCAAAAGATACGATCATCCTCACCGCAGGATGCGCCAAATACCGATACAATTTCCTGGACCTTGGCGACATCGAAGGAATCCCCCGCATTCTGGATGCCGGACAGTGTAATGATTCCTACAGTCTTGTCGTGATCGCGCTCACCTTGGCAGAAGCATGTAAATGCGGAGTCAATGATCTGCCGATCTCCTACAACATCGCCTGGTACGAACAAAAAGCAGTTTTGGTTTTACTGGCACTGCTGCACTTAGACATTAAAGACATCATGCTCGGGCCGACACTTCCCAACTTTGTTTCGCCGGATGTATTGGATGTCCTGGTGAAAACATTCGGGATCCAGGCAAGCTCCTCGGTCGAAGAGGATCTGATCAAACTGAAGTGTGTTTGATCACGCACCTTTTTTAATGGACTAACGCGGTGTGATCTCAAATAAAAAAAAACTGACGTAATGATGATCTTTACTTTGATTTCATGTATAGAATAAGTGTGGATACATGAGTAATCCCACCGCGAATAATCGCGAATCGCATTTTTCTTGTTCCGCCCTCTTGACCTTCGGTCGCGTCCCTACGCTACACCTGATCGGTTTCGCGTAGCCGGGACGGCGGAACGAAAAATGCTGGAAAACCCGCGTCGCGGGTTTTCTGTTGTTTCACTATTTTTTCTATTACACAAAAAGAGAAGTTAACGGGGAGAAAAACCGGCACGCCGGTTTTTACTTAGCATTTTTCCAGCCGGCGTGCGATTCCTGCGTAGGCGATCAGCCGGGGCAGAGCACGACGGCGCAAGAAAAATGCGATTCGCGTTAATTCGCGGAGATTCGCGGTTAAATAATTTATTGTCTCCACACCCAGTGATACCCCTCCTGAATTGAATCGAGACTAACACCGCGTAAGTCCAATAAAAAAAGATTAGAGAAGAGTTGCTTTTACGATCACAACATCTTCTAAGGGTTTGTCAGAGTAGTTCGTCTTGACCTTGCCGAGTTTTTCAACGACCTCCATACCCTCAATGACTTTCCCGAACGCCGGGTGGGCTTTGTCGAGGTAGTTGTTGTTTGCAAGGTTGATGAAAAACTGACTGCCGCCGGTATTTGGTCCGGCATTTGCCATAGAGATCGTGCCTTTGTTGTTTTTGTTGTCGGCCATGAACTCATCGGGGATCTTGTAGCCCGGTCCTCCGCGGCCGGTACCGGTCGGGTCGCCGCCCTGAATCATGAATCCGTCAATGATTCGGTGAAAGATGACGCCGTCATAGAATCCGTCCGCAACAAGCTTTGCAAAATTGCCGGCGGTCACCGGCATATCCTCACGGAGTTCGAGGACGATATCCCCGTGATTGGTGGAAAGAAGTACTTTCTGTGCTGTCATGTATCTAGTTGTGCGCAGACAAAAATAATAAACATGTATCATGACAAACGTAGTGACACCAATGAAGAATCCGTTCCATGTCATGATCATTCCGACACTCGGCTGCCCCGGGCGCTGCAAATACTGCTGGAGTTCGGACGAAACTTCACCGAGGATGACGCTTGACACGATAGATGATATTGTCACGTGGCTCAAACCGCTCGAAGACCAGCGGGTCACATTTACCTTTCACGGCGGAGAACCCCTGCTTGCCGGAGCCGAGTTTTACCGGCAGGCGTTCAAGAAGATCACAGAAGGACTCCCGCATCTCTCGCCCGAGTTTGCCATTCAGACCAATCTCTGGCTGATGGATGACGAGCTCGCCGAAATCTTTGCAGAATACCAGGTCCCAATCGGATCTTCCATCGACGGACCGCAGGAGCTGACGAATTATCAGCGGGGCGATGAATACTTTGAACGCTGCCTCGCCGGCTACAAGATCGCCGTGGACCACGGACTTCTGGTCAGGTTCATCTGTACGTTCACCAACTCTTCCGTTAAGCAGAAAGAAGCGATCGTGAACTTTTTCAAAGAACAGGGCTGGGTGATGAAACTTCATCCGGCTCTGCCGTCCCTGAAAGGAGAGAATCCGAATGCATGGACCCTTGCCCCGGAGGAGTACGGCGAGTTGCTGGTCTTTCTTCTGGACGAGGCGATCGAACATGCAGACGATCTTGAGATCATGAACATCAATGATCTCTGCAGGTGCGTGTTTACCCGGGCAGGGAGCGTTTGCACCTATGCGGATTGTATGGGAACCACGTATGCCGTTGGACCGGACGGGGAAATTTATCCCTGTTACCGGTTTATCGGGATGCCGGAATGGGTAATGGGCCATGTCAGGAATGCTCCGTCAATCGAGAGCCTGATGGAGAGCCACGCAGGAAAACGGATGCTGGCGTTCAAGGAATTTGTGGACACGGCATGTAAAGATTGCGCCCATATCACGTACTGCAGAGGGGGATGTCCATATAATGCAATAGCACCGACCGGAGGGTCTCTCGAGGGGGTCGATCCCCACTGTACTGCATACAAGAGGATCTTCGATGAGATCACAACACGGCTGAACGAGGAGATGAATGCAGCGCCGGTGAGCAGAGTTTCACGAGTGAAGAGGCAGAAAAAGCCAAGCGTTACGAGACTTATTCAGAAAATCGTTGAGGAATAGGAAGGATTTGTTTGGTACAGTAAATCCTTGACCTGGATCACTGCATCTCACCCTCGCTCGCATAAAATCCTCTTACAAACGAATTTTGGGTAAACCGTGCTGTTTCCAAAGTCGAACAGAATTTATCCGCAAGACACAGGAGCCAGCCCTCCCGGAACCTTGGAGGAGTCGGCGTCAAAGGAAACATATGGCGAAGAATCATATCCTGTTCGACCGTGGTCAAGGCAAAATCATCCATCGCATTCTGCAAAGCACGCTTGGGATGGGTGAATCCATGCAGGCGGTGCCCGGGATCCGGAACATGCCAGTCATAAAAGAAATAATCGTGAAGCAGGGCACCCCGGATAAGGGATTCCCGATCAACCGATAAGCCCATCTTATCCGCAAGCAGACAACTGACCCGCGCCACAGCGATGCAGTGCTCATAAACGTTCGTGTCACCGTGCTGCATAAACTGCTTTGTTTCAAGCAGACGGGAAGCCTCGCATGAGGAGAGGATCTGCTGCAGGACAGTTTCGTTATCCTGAATGGGGGTATTCATCATGATTATATTGTCACAAATTGGGTTGGCGTTATATGGCTGCACAATGATTCTTGTTCCTCTAGTATTAGAGGCCCGAGGAGAAAAACTTGGTCTGCGTCTCTACAACGAGTCGATGATCGGCCCAAGCAGAATCAGCTCGACTTCCGTATCTTTTTTTACCTTATTTGACCTAAAATACATCATGATACCTGCCGCCTACTTTCTCGGGTTCGTATTTTACAGTTTTCTTGGATGGATATGGGAAACGACATACTGCTCGGTGAAAGCAAAACATTTCATCAACCGCGGATTTTTAAACGGCCCGATCATCCCGATCTATGGTTTTGGCGCCGTCCTGATCATGATTGCCGTAAGTGTACTGGGGCCTCTTGCCCCTCCCGTCCCGGCATTCAACTTCACCATCATCAATATCCTCCTCGTCTTCCTTGGGGGAATGCTCCTTGCAACGATTCTTGAATTTACGGTTGCAACCATACTGGAAACATGGTTCCATCTGAAATTGTGGGACTATTCCAAAAACAGATTCAACTTCAAGGGAAGGATATGTTTGAAATGTTCTCTGTTCTTTGGTCTTCTTTCCGTTCTCTTTATCATGATCATCGAACCGCTGACCACGCATGCAGCAACCCAAATTCCGGACAAAGTAATAAACATCGCGGCCGGAATAGTTTTACTGATATTATTACTGGATATCTGCGTTTCCGTATTCTCTCTCCTGAAACTGAATGAACGTCTTCGTGCAGCAGAGGAGATCATCAACGCCAAGGTAGGCACGGGCCTTGTTGAAGCCGCGAAGATCCGTGATACCCTCCACGAAAAAATCGTGGAAGGGCTGGATGAGAATCAGCTTCTTTCCAGATTCCATTACCAGAGCCGGCGTATGGCCAAAGCTTACCCAGGCTCGGTTTCGCTGAGACATACGGAGATCTGGGAGAAACTGAAAACGCATGTGAAGAAACCGGCAAAATAATTTTTCCGGGTTTTTGGAGGGATATTACGCTAATATGCCATCTGACGAAAGATATCCTGTCACGATTGCATGTTATTTCCTTCCCTCAGGACATATCCATGTCTCCGCCTGAATCATGATTCCGGGAATCCCATCAAAAAAAATGATAGGCAGTATCCAGAGCCGGCAACGGGCAGCTGAAGTTTCGAGATATGTCCATGCACCAACCGTAGGCATTTTTCCGTTCAGCGCATTCACATACTCAGGCAGAGCAGTTATTATGTTAAATAGCTCACTGTTAAGTTCCTTATAATTTTTTCCGACAAGGTTTTCTGTATCAATCCCAAGGGTATTTCCCAGACTTTCCCGCATGTATGAATTTAATGCAAGAATAATGCCTTCGTTATTGACAACGATAGTGGGTTCGGGTTGTACTGCCAGAAACTGTGGCGAGATTGGAAGACGTTCGGACAACTGATACACATGTGAAGGACCAACGGTGCGTATCTCGACCTGACCCAGTGTTGCAAGTATCGTTAAATATCGTGATATCGTATTTCTGTTCAATCCTGTTTTTTTTGCAATGTCGGATATTGAAAGCCCGAACTTGCTGTTTCTTAAATGAAACATTATCATATTAAGTCCGGATTCTTTTGAATTTCTCGGGGAGGGAACATTCACCGTATTTGTATCCATAATCGCGCAGTGCTCATCCAATTATATTTAGTTAAATAAAAAATATCTGTTTAATTGTATATATATATTGCTCATGGCTCTTCACCAGACACATGAATACACCAAACATAAAAACTGAAGTATCGGCAATATTTATGAAAACAGATACGATTTTCAGATTACCATATGAGAAATATTAAATAGATTATATTTACCAGGGGGCAATGCATTATCATAATGTGCGCGCAGTTTATGTTCCGATCAAAGTAATGTAGAGGTCAGGTATCACAGATACTTTGCCGAGGTCTCCCATCTGTACAGTTCAGGGTTCCAACCATTACTGATAAGAAAAAAATACCGGCCGGAAACACGTACAGAAAGTAAAATACATCCATGCATCCCTGAATGGAAGATCCGCACATAAGTGAAGGGGATGTGGAGTTTTTTGTGGATGAAAAATATTGGTGAAGAATGGACATTCTTCACCCTGTTAATCTGTTTTGGGAGCAAATCAGAATTAAACCGTTGCGATCATATCCGATTCGATCAGCGTATGTCTCACATACACGTACCCGGTCTCGGCATTGCTCAGTGTCAGAATTGCATCGCCGTTTGCGCCAATTCCTGCGCTAACGACGGTGTTACCGTCTGCATCATCTTTTCTCAGACCGATTGCAAGGCTTGGACTTGAGGGGTTGACATACTCGCATGAAACAACGAACATATCTCCCGGATCTGCGATCGTGTTATGAATATTCGGGTCATCTTCACTCAGGCCAAACAATACGATACGGTAGCCTCGCATGTATTCCGGAGGGAGAATTATCTGACGTCTTGAATTCCACGTACTGCCTCCGGGAAGATAGGCGGTTGAAACAGGATCATCATAGCCAAGGTCAACAGACCCCCCGCCGCCGGAACTCTTGCCGCTTGCAAGATAGAGGTGCATTTTCATCAAATCAACCGGCTTATCGCCGACTACCTTAAACAAAAGACCCGCTGCTTCTGTCTGATATGTCTGCTTGTCAATGTTACTAACCGTTGCTGCGGTGTATCCTGCAGTATAAAGACCGACAAACTCGATTTGGGGCTCGTCTGTCTGTGTACCGGTTGAATCCATAAAACCGGCAGCAGTCAGACTGACAATGCCTGCAATAATGATCGTCACAACAAGCATAAGCATAACTCCGACAACCGGCGATACACCTGCATCTTTTTTACCAGAAGATCTCATTGAAATTACCATAATGCTCTCACATCCTGGTCACTGAGTACGGTCCCCGTGGGAACATGAATCACCGTTATGTGAACTAATGACCCTTCGGTAAATCCGTAGGTTGTCCTTTCGGTAGTTGGGAAACCAAGGAATCGGTCGATCTCCTTAAACCACCAAATTGTACCGCTTGCGATGGGTGCATTACCGCCAAAGTAGAGTAAATCATTCATGCCATAGCCCCATGTTAAACCATTTCCGGTGGTTGCGACAATTGGCTCATTATAAACCTGTGTTTTTGGAACAAAGGGATCATCAGATGCAGAATAAAGTGGTGATAAAGCCCAATCGATCCTGGCAGTTCCACCGTTTAAATCAACGCCGTAATCCTCGACCTGTCCAGTGATAGTATGGGTGATAGTCTTTCCTGCATTCGTGAGGGGAACCCCGTTGTAGGTGTCTGGAACAACATAAGTCGTAATAATTTCCAACTGATTTGAGGTGAATTCTCCAGTAGCAACCGGGATTTCACATACAACTCCCGGATAGGAACTCGTTTGGCCGCCGGCATGAATGGTGAAGTCAAAGCCTGCGGAAGGGGCAGGGGTAGCTGCAGAGCCAAGACCCCCGGCAAATGCTGCGACCAATGCTGCAACAATGATTGTTACAACCAGCATCAGCATAACACCGACAACAGGGGAAACCCCATCGTTTTTTTCATTATCTGTTCGCATTCTCTTCACCTCCATTCAGTTAATGGTGATTGTTCCTTTCTGGATCTGCTTGCCGGTAATTGTGTCGAATATCGTATAGGTTACCGGAACATGTTCCTGAACGACAAATCTGCCGCCCGTTGACGGGGTCCAGAGAAGGAATTTGCCTATTTTAACTGCAGATGCATCTTTTGTGTTGTCGTAATATCCGTCAGCAAGAAGAATAAATGACTCACCAACCGAAATTGTGGTGTCCAGATTATTGGCAACCGCAAAGTAGGTCTGCTTCGTATTATTTGTACCAGGCATTACTTCAATAGCTGCCTCATTTACGACAGGACTCGTTTCATCACGATAGATACTCGGATCAAATGTGATCGAAGACCCGTCACTTGTCAACATGATTTTTATCTTATCAAGCTGAACAGAGTCACCCCCAAGAAGTTTGAAGACAAAACCGTTGTTTTTTGATGCCGATGAAGAATAATCAGGCACGCTGTTCGTTGTATCGGTATCAGAAATACCTGCTACATAGGACACATCAAAATTGACGCTTGGCGCGATCTGTTCATCGCTCGTAATGCCGCCGACAAATGCGGCAACTACGGCTGCAACGATGATCGTTACAACCAGCATCAGCATAACACCGACAACAGGGGAAACTGCAGAATCATGTTTCATGAATTTCATGCTACGATCACATCCTTGCTGTACAAAACACTGTTCGAAGGAGTGTGGATGATTTCAACATGCACGTTTGATCCGATGCTGAAGTCAGTATAGCCGTCATTGATGGTATCACCATCATATTTGTTAAGGTATTTCAGCTGATTCGCTGAACTTGTCTGACCCATAAGAATATAGGCAGTTCCTTCGTTGCTGTAGGTACTCATTATCGTCCCGGGTGCAAAGTTGTAGTTGCCGAAGTTTATGGCAGTGTTATCAGTTGCAGCGTCACCATATGCCGCATTTAAGAGAATCGGTACAACGATTTTCTGACCAGTTACCCCAGTTGAATTGGTAACGGTAATTGATCTGGTATTCATTGCTGTACGATCACCCTTGATAGTTCCAGCCGCTGAACCGGTCTTGGATGTATAATAGGTCAAGATCCGCAGATCTGATGTGGGGATGGAATCTCCACCTAAATTTTCGATATACATGACACAATCATTTCCGGTATATCCGGAGTTGTAGAGAATTTTTACGTCGATCGATGCAACCGGCGCTGCTTCAGATGTTGAAAACAGACCCCCGGCAAATGTTGCCACAAATGCAGCAATAACGATGGTTACAACCAGCATCAGCATAACACCGATAACGGGGGATACTGCGCTGTTTTTTTGTGAATTATGTGTTTTTTTCATAATGTTCATTGTTCAACACTCCTGTTTCAGATATAATCATACACCTTTCCGGACAGATCACCCGATGCAATTACATTGCCCGTTGATGTATCTTTAAGTGTGTAAACCGTTCCCGGACCAATCTCGAAAAATCCTTCCGAGTATGTGCCGTCTCTCGTTGCGGCCATGTAGAGCTGACTATACTTTGATGTGTCACTCTGGATAATCCGGTCGGTATAAATGATGAAACGTTCTCCCGGCTCAATGGTCTGATAAGCAAGATACGTCCCGTATTTCATGGTGACGCCTACCTTTTTCATCCGGTAGTCAACCTTTTTGGCTGATGGTGTAATAGACAGACGGGCTTCTCCGGGTGTCAGGATGCCGGAAATCGCGGTTGAGGGGGCGTCATTAAACGTAATTGTCGTTTCATTCACAACACCACGGGTATTTTCCTGCAGAGTGAGCTCCAGATTTGTCAGAACAATGTTTTCACCACCGATATTTTCAAAAAGAAGACCGACTTCGCCTAAAAAGCCGTTTTCAAAATCATTTCCCTGAACAGAACCAAGGTAGTTGATCCTTGTCATCGGCGATGCCTCCGTACTTCCTACATAGTTGGCTGCAACCATTCCCACAACTGCTGCAATAATAATCGTTACAACCAGCATCAGCATAACGCCGACAACCGGGGAGACCCCAGATTCCTTGTTTTTAGACTTCATTGGATTCTCACATCCTTGTCATAAATGACGGTGCTGGTTGGAATGTGAACGATCGTTACATGGAATGTCGTTCCAGTATCAATTCCATAGGTTAATGCTTTCTTAGTATCGAAACCAGTGAAATAATTCAAATCAAAAGCAATGGAACTTCCTGAAACCAAATCAGCCTGACCAAAGAGCTGATTGTTTACCGTTCGTTTACTGACGGTCGCATTGTTGTTCGTAATCTGATACACAAACGGATAGCCTGCCAGAGTTGTATCAAGATCGTTTTCAGCTACTGGTTCGAGTCCGCCGTCAATCGTGTGGATGATGGTTTCCCCGCCGTGATCCAAATTCTTATTGGCAAACTTTACCGGAACGTCATACGATACAGTGATCAGCAAATCTTTCGTCGGCAGAGTATCCCCGGCAATGTTTTCAATCATGGCAGACCCTGGTCCTATGAAGAGAGAAACATCAAGTGAGGCTGTAGGTGCAGCTTCCGTTGTTGTTCCAATACCCCCGGCAAATGCTGCGACGAGGGCTGCAACAATAATTGTTACAACCAGCATCAGCATAACTCCGACTACCGGAGATACTGCAGAATCCCGATCGGATCTGTGTTTTTTCAACATCTTTGTTTTTTTCATACGATTTTCCCCACCCAATTAAATCATATTAATTGAGTATAAATAAAATAATTTTTTGCAGACACATATTAGATGAAAAACAATATAAATAAATTGCAAATCAGGATTTAAACCAGATATGATGATTTAATATGTATATCATATGCGATTTCAGATATGCAAAGCACACCTAACGTGCAAATACTTAATAAAATAAAATTCACAATAAATGGTGCAAACTTAAATTAATTTGCTTTGTGTGTTTTGATGCAGGTCATATGCATCTTTACATCGGAGGCAGGAGGTAAATGTCAGTGAATACGAAAAATATTATTTCAATTATACTCCTTGCAGTAATCATATTTTGCCTGTTTACCGGAACGGTATCGGCAAGATATGCAACTGCATCGGGCGAAAATGCAGGCATAAATCTAAGTGATACGGTGTATCGAGGAGAGAATAATCTGGATTTTTCAGCATTTTCAAGCGGAGGTTATACTGTTGACTACCTTCAGCATGTAACTGACGGAGATCAGATTGCCCTCATAAATCAGATCGCTTCAGTTGGACAAACACAGGCTCCGGGAACATATGGGGCATGGAATAATTCCGCTGGCAGACTCGGATATACAGTATGCACTATCGCGGAACTTAATCTTGGGAAAATTGCGGTAACGCCTTATGCAACTACCGTTACCGACTCGAATCCGAACTCGATCTCAAAAGCTGCTCAAGTTGTCTTTTATATTTCCGGAAGTAATCTCCACCCGGACCAACTAAATGGAAACTGGAATGGATTCACTATCACAAATACCCAGACGGGGGTTCAGACGCAGGAGATTACAAATATCGGGGGCAGCACTCAGTCACTCAGGAATGTACCCGATCCGACCGATAAAACCAATGCGAATTATGCATTTAAACTGGTTGACCAATCCCTGATCCCTGCCGGCGACTCAACACCGGTCACGATCTCATTTAACATAGAGTTGAACGGTCTTTCAACACAAAAAACACACATTCAATACTCCTTTACTGCAGTACAAAGTACGTTCAGTCTTACCGGAGCAAATATTGCTGCAGGCAACACCGGCACGGCTGTATTGACCGGCATCCCCTTTACTGCATATTCTGTTGTTCTTTCTGAAACCAGAAGCGACGCACCTTATTTCAATCCTGCAGAGGGTGTAGTCATCATTGATGCTCATACAATTACCGCGACACCGGGATGGAACGGGACTATGTCCCTTCCAATAACGGTACCTGCCAATGCATCGGCCGGCAATTATCCGATAACTGCCTCGGGATCGGGTACAGTAAAAAGTGCATCAATTACTGTTGCTGCAACCACCATTTCGCTGATATTTGATGCTCCGCCAAGTGATGCCGTATCTGGTCTCTTTGCAGAAGGCGATTACATCAAACTTTCCGGCACGGTAAAAGGTGCACTATCCAATGTTGATATTTATTTCTATATAACCGGACCAAACCTTCCTGAAAATGGTGCGAGCCTGACTGGAACACCCGTCGTTGACGGAGACCCGTCAACATTCACCATATTCACCTACAATATAGTGCTTAATTTATGGGAGGGAGGGTGGATCACCAGCGGATTCGAACCAGGAACCTACACGATACATGCCAATCTCCAACCCTACGGATACATAGAAAGCAGCACACCGAAGGGGAAGGGATACAGCAGTGATATTTCCCACGATTATGTGATAAGTGACCAGAGCATTCACGCAAAATCCGACGAGACCAACAGCGGCTACTTTGCCCAGGGCGATCATGTCCGCTATAATATTTCTGCGAGAGGGAGTCCGGGAACAAAGGGAGGTATGTATGGTGACGTCCGCTGGTACATCATTGGATCAAACTTCAGATATGCGGATATGAAATCAAAGTATCTGCTTATCGAAGACACCTCAATGTTCGGACTTTTTGCCCCTCAGGGAACAACGAGTTTTGAATACAACCGGTCGTTTTCCTATGATCTCGGTCCGGGAACATACTATCTTATCCTCCAGCATCCCGGTCCAAACGCTGTATTTGACGTAACGCCGGATATAACCGGAGGATCTTTCAGTGTAATTAACACAGCCTGGGGCAGCAGTGCCAATCTTGGAACACAGCAGTCTGATAATGCTGCATATACCTTAACAAATGCGATCTCTGATGCCAAATCTGATGATCTGTATGTTATCACGGAATTTACTATTGAAAAACCAAGGATCGAAATAACCCAATTGGGAAACACCCCCATTGGGACCACCATAACAATTCAAGGAACCACGAATTACTACACCGATGACACCTTCAGTCTGAAGATCCAGAGACTTGATTTTGAAAATCCGGACAACAACATAGCAATGATGGTTCCAACTGAACGGGTAAAACCGTCATCTGTATCACCCTATGCAAAGTATATGTCTCGTCCCTTCTCGTTTGGTGAAATTGATACGTCAACCTGGTTCCCGGGAACCTATGAAGCAAAAGTCACCAACATCGACACCGGCGTTACAACCGCCATGACGTTTACCGTTGGAGGAGAATCGGAAGTTGACTCAACGGTTACCGGTGAAACATACGATCCAGCCCTAACCACCCAGCAGACACCGGAACCGGTGCAGACAAATCTGCCGGTTTCAACACCTATCCCTACCCAGACGAAATCATCCGGCTTTATTTACGTTGTCCCGGCAATTTTTGCGGGACTTATCCCCTATCTCAGGAGGAAGTGAATGGCATCCATACAGCTTAGCAAAAAAACATTCCAGAATCTGATCATTGGAATGGGAATTGTTATATTAATAACGGTTGCCGCCATCATATTTTTTGGAAACGGAGGATTTTCCCAATTTACACCGGAACAACACGCAGATAATCCGGAAAACATAACGGAACAGACCGGACCCTGGGGAATGAAAACCTTTGAATGGGAGTACAACGGTAATGAAAACATCGTAACAGTGCTGGTAACCAAAGATGCATACAACATGTACAACACCGACTTCGGAGGGACAGATATCCCGAATGATTTGAGCAACTATATCATCATCTCAGGAGACGGGGGTTGTATTGCCGATACAGCACGGCAGTTTTCCAATATTGCAGTGAATAACGCATATGACAGCGAAGAAACGATAAATCTCGTGCTTTCATTTGTTAAGTCTCTCTCTTACCAGACGGACAGCGAAACAGGACATTCATCGAAGTATCCCCGGGCACCGGCAGTTACCCTTGCAGATGAAACAGGTGATTCCGAAGATCTGTCTATTCTGGCATCGGCTCTTTTAGAAGAGATGGGATACGCATCGGCACTTTTGTATTACCCGCTGAAATATGACCGCCTCACAATAATTCCGGATGCAACAGCCCTTGGACTGATTGGAACAGACCCGGAAAACGGAATGATCTACGGAGTAAACACGACGTATCCTAAACAGACAGTCAGTGTCAGCGCTGAAAAAACGTCCACATATCCACTATACGGAGTTACTAACGCAGTAAATCCATCCGGCAAAGATACCGAAGGATGGTATGCAGGGAATGGAACCTGGAATATAGATAATCTGTCCGGATCACTTGGATATGCACTCTATGTTCCGTCATCCAATTCCTTCTCGGCAGAATTCACGCCTGACTTCCCAAAAAACATCGGCGCCAACGAAAAAATTACCTACACGATAGAAAATGCTTCGTGGACCGTGCCGGTAAAAACAGTTTGGATTGCAGATACCGCCTCGAAAGGGACACCGGTCTCTGCGTATAATTCACAGACACCGGTCGTTATTCAGACCGACATACTCTGGAGCATGAACTCATGCGACTCTTCACATAAAGACCAACTTGACCTCGGATTACTCCTTGATCTGGACCTGTCAACAGAATTTCCAACAACAGACTCAACTCTTACCGGGGGAAAATTCTGGGCGGCAGGCCATCCGGTTTACTCGCCGATCTATGTCTCGGAAATGAATGCCGACTATTACCTGGGGATCGAACAGCAGAAAAATGCACAGAAATATCTGGAAAGCACGTGGTATCCGTCAGGCATCTCATGGGATGTCCTCTACGACAAATGGAAACTCTATGAACATTTCCTGACAGTAAAAGGAACTCCGGGAACGTTGTATACCCCGGCAGGGACAGCAGAGCAGGTAATCGAAACACCCTGGAGAATAACCTACACTATCGACGGAATATATGATCAGAACGTTCTTGATACGGATATGGACTATATGACGCCGTATGCCGATCTGAACATCGCAGTCTATAAAATCGGCGATGACGGCAGTATTTCATTAGTTGAAATTACCGGATGGCAGGGACACGCAAATGCCGATACATATGATACAAGCAGAATGTATCCGCCGGGACATTATGCGATAGGCATATTTTCCCGAAATGTATATGCCTCGGTTGTAATCGAATTCTCAGGCAAAAACGAAAATACGGCATATGCGGGAGGAATCTGATGCGTCTTCCCTCATTCAAAAAAACGGATGAAACAACTACCGTACTTTCTGTGACGAAAGATGATGAGTCCGCAGTTATCAAAGAGATCTTCTCGGAAAATATGACGAGTTCAGCAGAAAAAAACCAAGCCCCCATGAACATAAAGAAAGAGGGAAAAAAACCATCTGCACGTTTGAAGAAGACAAAAAACCACAAAAAATCTGCCGAAGCGAAAGAAACCACCTTCAGCATCAAATCTCTTCTGTCTGGAAAACCTGAACAAAAGACCGTCTTTGAAGAGCCGCCGCAGGTTCTCCACCTGCCGCCGTTTGAAACTGAATTTGAAATCCTCGACAGATACTGGCTCACCCCGCCGTATGCATATGCCAACATTTACCGTGATGAATACGACAATGTCCATTACCAGATGGTAGAGCCGAAACTCAATGAAAAAGAACTCGTTGTCTTAGAGGAAACGTTCGAACATCTCAGGAGCATGCTTGTCTACGACACGGTGCGAAAACGCGGTGAGCTTGAACTTGACCCGTACCTTCTTAGGGAAGTCATAACCAACTTTGACCCGGACATAACGCCGGAAAGGCGCGACACGCTCATTTATTATCTCAACAGAAACTTTCTGGGATACGGCAAACTCGACCCCCTTATGCATGATGAAAAAATCGAAGATATCACCTGTAATGGTGCAGACATTCCTATCTTCCTCTATCACAGAAGATTTGCCAACGTTGAAACCGACATTCTTTTTGACTCGACCGAACTGAACAAATACGTTTTGAAACTTGCTCAGAGAGGAGACAAACAGCTGTCCTTAACATCGCCGATCATTGATGCAGCGCTGCCGGAAGGTTCGCGTGTCCAGTTGACCTACTCTGACATCATTTCGTCCAAAGGAAGTTCCTTTACCGTCAGAAAATTCAAAGCCGAACCAATGACCCCGGCGGATCTCGTCGTCTCGAATACCTACAGCAGTGAACTCATGGCACACCTCTGGCTCGCTGTAGAAAACAGAAAAAGTATGATTATTGCCGGCGGAACGGCCAGTGGTAAAACCTCGACGATGAATGCAGCGTCGTTTTTTATTCCGGCGGTTGCCAAAATCGTCTCAATCGAAGATACCCGGGAAATTCAGCTGCCCCATGTCAACTGGCTCCCGATGAAAACGCGTGAGAGTGCCGCAAATATTTCCGGTGTTGGAAACGTCAGTATGTTCTCCCTGTTAAAAGCTGCACTTAGACAAAGACCTGAGTACATCATTGTCGGAGAGGTCAGGGGCGAAGAAGCCCAGACATTATTTCAGGCAATGAACACCGGACATACAACCTACTCAACCCTGCATGCCGGAAACGTCAAAGAGGCGATTAACCGGCTCGTAAATGATCCAATTAATGTGCCCGCGGCAATGTTTGGCGCACTTAATCTTGTCGTCATTCAAAGTCTGCTCTACGGAGAAGGAAAAGGGTTCAGGCGCTGTTTATCCTTAAACGAGATCATGGTCAATGATGATACAATTGCATGGACACCCCTGTTTCAGTGGAACCACACAACGGACCGGTTTGATAAAGTTTATACCCGTTCCGCAGTTTTCGACAGCATTGCCTATCAGAACGGCTGGACCGATGAACAGATGCAGGAGAGAATCAACAGCAAAATACAAGCTCTCGATGAGATGGCGGCTTCGGGAAAAACCAACCCGGATGCAGTGGAAAAAGCAATAATTGAGACGATTCTGCGCGAACGAAAGCAATCCTGAGAGTTGAACATGAGACAGAATCCCGATATACTCGATAAAATCCTTTTCAACACAAAACTGGAAAATGCCCTGCGTTCGGCACACATTACCGTTCCTGTAGACCAGTACATGATGCTTACGATACTGGTAACCGTATTTACCGGCATTATGACTGCGCTAATTGGGGTCCTCATAACGGTTATGGGCATTACAATTCCCGTCATCTCCTTTTTGCCGGTATGGATACTGATTATCATCAGCTGTATACTTATTCCAATCGGCGTCTTCATCTGCTTTTATTATTACCCGGTTCTGGAGGCACAGGGCAGGAAAAATAAAATCGAACAGGATCTTCCCTTTGCAATAACCTACATGCAGGCCTTGTCCTCGACAATCACCCTGTATGAGATTTTTCGAAGCGTGTATGAAGCGGCTGACCTTTACGGAGAAGTTTCACGGGAATGCGGACTCATTGTAAGAGATGTAGAGCTTTTCGGCGAAGATCTGCTGACGGCAATAGAAAACACCATCAAAATAACGCCGTCGGAAAATTTCCGTGAATTATTGAATGATCTTGCCCTTGTCTACCGGAGCGGCGGGAATATGAGGAACTTCTTCAACTCCAAATCAGAGTCCTACCGTGAAATTGCCAGACAGCAGCTGGATGCTCTCTTACAGTTTTTGGAAATGATTGCAGAGGTCTATGTTACGGCATTTGTCGCAGGCCCGATTGCCATTATGATTATGCTTGTTGCCCAGAACCTTTCGGGTCAGAATACCATGGGAAATATTATGCCGATCATGATGGTTTTCCTGCCGCTTGGCGCAGTAATACTGATTGTGATCCTGTATATTCTCCTGCCGCCGGACAACCTTGGAATTGCCAGCAGGGAAATCAGAGACAGTGAATATGGACCAGACCTTCTAGAATCAGGGACTAATACTGAGCCGGATGCCGAGTTCATCAAACAGATCAACGCAAGAAAAAATATCATAAAATATCTCAATATCCTAAGGCACCCAATTAAATTTTTCATCTCGGATTATACAATCCCCGGGATCATCGGTGTGCTGCTTGCATCACTGGTCGGCGTATCCTGGATTACCGGAACCTTTGCAAAAATATTTCCGTCAATGACAATGGAAGTTCTCGTTTGCATCATCATTATCGCAGCTTCCCTTCCGCTGATGATGGCGTATGAGATCAGAAGACGCTATGTAACCAAAGTGGAAAAACAGCTTCCGGAATTCTTGCGGGAGATTGCCGATATGCGTGATATCGGCATGACACTGCAGGGAGCCATATCAATGATCTCCGGAAATAAAACCGGCGTTCTTTCATCGGAAATCAAAATCGTAACAAAGGAGTTATCATACGGGGCGCATCTTTCAAACGCTTTAGTCAGGATGGAAGAACGTATCGGTCTTGTTTCGGTAAAAAGAGCAATTTCGTTATTAGTGAAAGCAAGTGAGGTTACAGATTACGTCAGGGAGATCTTAACGATCGCCATCTCTGATCTGGAACATTATGTAAAGATGAAAAGCAAGCGTCTGAATGTCTCGTTTGTCTATCTTGCGGTCATTTACCTCTCATTTGGAATTTATCTCTACTCGGCATATCAGATGAACGTTGCATTTATCTCAAGTTTCACGTCTTTTGACATAACCTTCGACCTGACGTCAAACAAAACTGACATGTTTAACATCGGAATCATTCTGGCATTTTTCTCAGGAATCATGGCAGGACAGATGTCGTCAAACAGTGTTCTCTGCGGACTCAAACATTCGATTATCATGCTTATTGCAACGATCATAACATTTGTATATATTATCTAGGTGAAATCCATGGAATTAACTGAAAAAGATGAGGGAATCACATCGGTCGCCGGAGAGATGCTGATTCTGGCGCTGATACTCATACTGGTGTCCCTGTTTGCTGTGTCAGCATTTAATCTGTTGCCGGGCGAACGCGAGACGGTTGTTGATGTTTCGATGAATACATCAGCCGACACACTTTATTTCTGGCACAAAGGAGGGGACTGGGTTGAAGGAAAAGACCTTACCGCAGTTTTAACCCCGACCAACGGCGGAGAGAAAATTGTTCTTGAGAAGATTTCCCTCACCGACTGTTTTGGAAATGAGTCTTCAGTTTTTGATCTGGGTGGGTGTTATGCAGTCGACCTCTCGACAGTTCCGTCCGAAAGCTACAGTTTACGGCTGACAACGGCAGAAAATGTCATTTATGCAAAAGACGGGTTGGTGATTTCATGAAAAAAACACAGGAAGAAGCGGTTTCAACGGTAATTGCTATGATGCTGATTCTGGCAATTCTTTCAACCTGCATAGCGGTGTATACGACAACCTACGTTCCCGGACTAAAACAACAATCTGAAATTATCCACAGCGAGGATGTAAAACTCGTCTTTGACAGATTTGCATCGGATGTAGATAATATGTACAGTCTTGGAAAACCAGCGCAGTTTACCGAGACATTTGCACTTGGAGGAGGGAATATTCTTCTCTCGCCGGTAAAATCGAGTGGAACCGTTGAGGCAGAAAATTACGTAATCGGAACGCTCATAATTCCGGGAAAACCCGATTATACAATAACACAGGTGAATCTCACATACGCTCCGTCATTTACTTCCTGGGAAAAACAGGGATATGCTTATGAAAACGGTGTTGTATGGATCACCAAAGATACCAAAAGAACACCGGCATCCCAGACGATACTAACAATAGAAGAAGGAATCTCCAGAGAAGAAAGCATTATAGGAGATAGGATTTCCGGGAAATACATCACCATAGCAACCGACGGAAACAACAATGCCACGGTAACGATACCAAAGATGAGCATTACTGAGAAAAACAGTATGACCGGCAGCGGGAATGCAAACATTCTGATGAATGCGTCAATTACGCCGATTGCAGACATACAGCTTGCAGCAGGAGAATGTATCGAAATTTTCGACACAAACAGCACTTCGGTTTTCAGATATCCCGAAGTACCGAGTTCGAGTAATATGAATCTGAGCGTCAGATGGCTGAATATAACGGTGAGTGCAGAATGAAAAATGATGGAGTTTCCCCTGTTGTCGGGATAATGCTTTTACTTTCGATGACAATTATCGCAGCCGGCGTTCTTGCAGCATTTGCAGGAGGGATCGGGTCAGTTTCAGAACCAACACCTTCGGTAGATCTCTCAGTATCGTCATACGGCTCGGGAGACAATCTCAGACTGCTGTTTGAACAGAAAAGCGGGAATGGATTGACACCTGCCGATATAAAAATTTCATTTTTGGTGAAAAATCCAGATAAAGATGATTATGGTGGTTCATTTATGCTTACTGAACTTACAGACGAGACGGCATGGACTGCCGGAGAGATACTCACGACGGAAAATATCACGAAAACTTCAGATATTTTAGGAATATCAGCTGATGAGTTAAAATTAGCTGCAAATGTATCCACCCCGGTTGAGATCAAAATCTATCATCTGCCGTCTTCTACAATCATTTATCAGTCAACTATCCTTTTGGAGGAAACATGAATTTCAAAAAAGAGAATGGGGTCTCAGAAGTTGTGGGAGTGCTGTTAATGCTCACCGTTACGATTCTGTTGGTCAGCAGTGTTGCTATCATCATGAATAATTCAGTCGAAACTACGGAAAAGCCCATTACGGCAAATGTTGTGGCAACCGATATCGATGACGGGAATGTTATTTTGGAACTTATTTCGGGAGACTCATTTTCTCTTGACATGATTAGTATCAAACTTGGTATTCGTGAGGAATCGGACAAATACATTATCCTTAAAGGTGATTCTTTCGAGTCTTATACAAACAGTAGGATCATTTCTCTTGGAGACAGGTTCAAAATACTTGGTGAAAATAACGGAACTACGATTAAAATAGAGAATTTCCTTGTATCCAAAGGTAAACATCTGATGTATACAATCTACGATTCAGAGGGAAAACCGATCTCGTCAGGGGAAATATTAGTTGCCTGAGTACAGGGGCAGCAGATACATTCCATCACGACCATCAGCAGGAACAAAATACTTTTGCCAATTTTTGATTTGAATAATTTAACTGCAAATCAGTTTTTGGCACTGATGACTGAGTGTGGAAAACTATAAATCCATTTTTTGATGATAAAGAAGAAAGAATGTAAGTATTACGTATTTTTAAAAACAAAAAAACAGTGGACCCGCTGAGATTCGAACTCAGGACCTCCGCCATGTCAAGGCGACGTCATAGCCAACTAGACCACGAGTCCAGGATTAAGCACCTGTGTGCCTTACTAGATTGTCACCGGACACATATAAATTTTTTTAACTTGTTCCGGAAAATGAAGGGGATATCCCCTGCATTTACAGCCGTACGAACTTTGCTGCAGTAATCCCGTCACTTGACGCGACTTCCTGCATAACTTCGGGCGAGACGATATCGTCAACTGCGAGGATCATCAGAGACTCGGAACCGACATTTCTGCCGCCGACCTGCATGCTGGAAATATTCACATTATGCTTGCCGAGGATCATGCCGACCGGACCGACAACGCCCGGACGGTTCACATGATCAGCAAGGATAACGTATCCGCTTGGGACAAGATCGGTCGCGTATTTGCCGATCGAAAGGATGCGGGGGCCTGCACGGGTTACGATACCGGAGATCGACTCGCTGCCCTTTTCCGTCTTGAACGTGAGCGTCACCAGAGACTTGTAATCGCCTGCTTCGCTCGAGGTCTTCTCGAAGATCGTAATACCGCGTCCCTGGGCGATGATCTCGGCATTGACGATGTTGGCCGGCTCATGAAGAACCTGCTCAAGCATACCTTTGATTCCAAGCCGGGTCACATACTTCAGATTCTGCTTAAGGTCGGCGATCTCACCGAGATAGGCAAACTCCACTTCCGTGATCGCACCGTCGGCGATCTGGGCAGCAAGGCTTCCCATCTTCTCGGCGAGAAGCGCATACGGATCGATCTTCGACTTGACTTCCGGCGTTACTAACGGTGCATTCACCGCACTCTTCGCAGAGCCGCCTTTCAGAACATCAATGCACTGGTGGGCAACGGAGATAGCCACATTCTTCTGGGCTTCGACCGTGCTTGCTCCAAGGTGCGGAGTAACGATCACCGAGTCAAGTTTCAGAAGAGGGGACTCCGTCGGCGGCTCGGTCTCGAATACATCAAGAGCGGCTCCGGCAACTTTCCCGGAGACGATCGCATCGTAGAGATCTTTCTCATCGATGATTCCGCCGCGGGCACAGTTGATCATCCGAACGCCGGTCTTCATCGTCGCGATGGATTCCTTGTTCACGAGATGGGTCGTTGACGGAATAAGGGGGGTGTGGACCGTGATGACATCCGCTTTCGTGAAGAGCTCGGCAACGCTCATCATTTCGACGCCCATTGCCGCTCCGACTTCTGCCGGAATGAACGGGTCGTAGGCGATGACCGTCATCTGAAGGGCCTGGGCACGCTTTGCAACTTCACGGCCGATACGTCCGAATCCGACAACGCCGAGGACCTTGCCGTTCATTTCGTTGCCCATGAATTTGGAGCGTTTCCACTCGCCCTTTTTCAGGGACGCGCTTGCCTGCGGGATATTTCTCGCCATTGCCATCATCATCGCGATCGTGTGTTCGGTCGCTGCGAGAGTGTTTCCCTCCGGCGCATTGGAAACAATGATGCCTTTTTTGGTCGCTGCTTCGCAGTCGATATTGTCGACTCCAACACCGGCACGGCCGATGTACTTCATTTTATCAGCCGCTTCGATGATCCTGGCAGTAACCTGGGTCCCCGAGCGAACGATCAACGCGTCATATTCACCGATGATTTTAACGAGTTCGTCTTCAGAGAGATCAGCTTTCTCATCGACTTCGCAAAAATCCTTTAATATAGCAATACCCTCTGCTGCAAGAGGATCAGATACCAGTACTTTGAAGCTCACGGATTATCGAGTACTTATTTGGTATTCACCCGTTTAGTATGTTTCTGTGCTGACCAAAAACCCCTCCTGCATGCGAAAAAAACACCGCCGATTTGCTGAAAACTGCCGGACAAAAATCCATATCTCCCATTGGACCGCTCCAACGCCAAAAGTAAGCCCCTCCAATAATCTATTATTGTTAAGAGAGTAATGATATAGTGAGTATCTATGGACAAATCACCCAATATTCTCTGGCTGACTGAAATCCGCAACACTGATATCCCCTCAGTTGGCGGGAAAGGCGCTTCCCTTGGGGAGATGACCCATGTCGGTCTGCCTGTCCCCCAGGCGTTTGTAGTTACAGCCCAAGCATTTCGCCGGTTCTTACAGCTGACAAAAATGGAAGAACCCATCTTTTCCATTCTCGAAAAACTCGACGTTGACGACAATGATGCACTCAACGCCACTTCCGACAAAGTTAAGGCAATGGTCAGCACGGCAAAAATGCCGGCAAAGATCAAAAATGAAATTCTTGACTCCTACAAAAAGATGGGAAATGAAACTGTTGTTGCCGTACGTTCGAGTGCAACGGCGGAAGACCTGCCGGATGCATCCTTTGCCGGTCAGCAGGACACCTATCTAAACATTCTCGGCGAGAAAGACTTGCTCGAAGCAGTCCAGAACTGCTGGGCATCGCTTTACACCGCCCGTGCAATATATTACCGTTCAAAGAATGGATTCGATGACCGCAGCGTGAATATCGCGGTCGTTGTCCAGCAGCTCGTTTTCTCAGAAAAAGCCGGTGTTATGTTCTCGTCCCACCCGGTCTCCGGTGCAAAAACCGTGATGATCGAAGCATCCTGGGGACTTGGCGAAGCAATCGTTTCCGGAACCGTCTCTCCCGACAACTATGTTTATGACAGAAAAGGCAGGAAGATCGTCCAGAAAACCATCGCTACCAAATCCGTAGAAATCATTCCGGACGGAAAGAAAGGCACCAAGGTTTCCGAAGTGCCGAAAGACCGGCAGGATGCCCAGGTCCTTTCCGAAAAAGATATCCTCAGACTTGCAGAGTTCGCAATAAAATCCGAAGAACACTACAAGAGTGCCCAGGATATGGAGTGGGGCATGGTCGGCGACACGATCTACATCCTCCAGTCACGCCCGATCACGACGATCCAGAAAAACAATTCCAAAACCAAGGCACCTGCCTCAGCGGCTTCCGGGACCATCATTCTTCAGGGATACGGAGCATCACCAGGTGTAGCTTCCGGAAAAGTCATCATCGTCAATGACGTGAAAGACACCTCCAGAGTCCAGGAGGGAGATGTGATGGTAGCGACCATGACGAATCCCGACATGGTCCCGGCAATGAAAAAAGTCGTGGGTATCATCACCGATGAAGGAGGAATGACCTGCCATGCAGCAATCGTTTCCCGCGAACTCGGCACCCCGGCGGTCGTTGGAACCAAACAGGCAACTTCCCTTCTGAAAGAGGGTCAGATCGTCACGATCGACGGCGAAAAAGGTCTCATTTACGATGGAAAACTTGCCGTGACCGAAGAGTGCGGAGCCTCGCCCAAAGGCCCGGCGATCGTCGCATCTCCGATCATCACCGCAACCTCGGTGAAGGTCAACGTCTCTATGCCCGAAGCCGCAGCCCGTGCTGCAGCTACCGGAGCAGATGGAGTAGGTCTCCTCAGAATCGAACACCTTATCATCGGCATGAACAAAACCCCTTCCTGGTATATCAAACACAATAAACAGGAACAGTTCATCACCGAACTGATGGACGGTATCAGAACGGTTCTCGATGCATTCCGCGGAAAATCGGTCTGGGTCAGAACCCTCGATTCGCCGACGGATGAGTTCCTCAATATGGAAGGCGGCGAAGACGAGCCCCACGAACACAACCCGATGCTCGGATTCCGCGGTATTCGCCGGGACCTTCGCCAGAAGGAGCAGCTCAGAATGCAGGCTGAATGTTTCCGCCGTCTCTGGGAAGCAGGCTACCATAACCTTGGTATCATGTTCCCCCTCGTTCAGCACCCGCGCGAGTTCCTCTCTGCAAAAGAAGCATTCCGCGGATGGGGTATCGATGTGGAAAACATGGATCTTGGTATCATGGTCGAGATCCCCGCATCGGCGATCATCATCGACGAGTTCATCAAAGCAGGCATCGACTTCTGTTCCTTTGGAACAAACGACCTCGTCCAGTACACGCTCGCGGTTGACCGGAACAATGGTCTGATCGGCGAGATGTACGAACCCGAACACCCGGCGGTCATGCGTCTGATCGCAAACTGTGTCGCTCAGTGCAGAGAAGCCGGTGTGGAGTGTTCCATCTGCGGTCAGGCAGGCTCCGATCCAAAGTTCGTCAAGTGGCTCGTAAACCAGGGAATCTCCAGCGTTTCGGCAAACATCGACGCCATCCAGAAGATCAGAGAGACCGTTGCAAAAACGGAAAAACAGATCCTGCTCAACGCGGCTCTGAAGAAAAACTAACCCCACAACTTTTCAGCGTGATTATTCATGGAGGAGAAAGGATGCAAAAGGGAGGAGGTCATCTCCCTCCTATCCGCATATCGGGCAGAGGATTTGCATCACGATCATATCCTCAGTTCGATGTGTACGATTCCGCACGAAATGGCGGTTTTCGTACATGGAATGTTTAGTGCAACGAATCTTGGCGATCCGGGACTTTTTCCGGGCACAACAAAAATCGAAGACCGGCTGGTTCATTCGCTTGGTGAACTCATGCATCATCCGGGAGCCGGAGGATATGCGACCTCGGGCGGGACCGAGTCGAATCTTCAGGCGATCCGTATCGCAAAAAAACTGAAGCCAGAGATCAAAAACCCCAACATTGTTGTTCCGGCATCGGCACACTTTTCATTCGACAAGACCTGCGACATTCTCGGACTTGAGATGCGGACGGTTCCTTACGGGAAAAATTACACCGTCGACTGCGATAAGATGGCCGAGATGGTCGATAAAAATACGATATCGGTTTCCGCGATCGCCGGAACGACCGAGTACGGTATGATCGACGATGTCGAGAGAATCGCAAAGATTGCCCTCGAAAACGATCTGTTCTTCCACGTTGATGCAGCGTTCGGCGGTATGGTGATCCCCTTCCTGCCAAATCCTGCACCATTCGACTTCGAAGTTCCTGGCGTCTCCTCGATCTCGCTCGATCCGCACAAGATGGGTATGAGCACGATCCCCTGCGGATGTCTGCTTCTCCGTGAACCGGAGCAGTTTGGAACGCTCAACGTCGATACTCCGTATCTGACCGTAAAGAAGGAATGCACCCTTGCCGGAACCAGACCGGGGGCGGATGTCGCGGGCGCCTATGCCGTCATCAAACTCCTCGGACGCGAAGGATTCCGTGCGGTCGTAGCCGGCTGTATGGAAAACACACGCCGTCTTATCGAAGGGATGGAGGCATTCGGTTACACCCGTGCCGTCGATCCGGTGATGAATGTCGCGACGTTCGAAGCAGGACCGGTGCCGAAGGGATGGATCGTCTCGCATACCCGTGCAGGCCATCTCAGATTTGTCGTGATGCCACACGTGACCCGCGACGTCATAGAGAATTTCCTCGCCGACGTCGCAAAAATCAACTAATTTTTTTAAGATACGTTACGCGATGCGGGCGTGGCCCCAATTCGGGAAGGGTATGGTTGGGTTTGGACACACGAGATAATTTAACCGCTAATCTCCGCTAATCTTCGCGAATCGCATTTTTCTTGCGCCGCCGTGCTCTGCTCCGGCTTATCGCCTACGCAGAATCGCACGCCGTCTGGAAAAGTGCTATATGAAAAACCGGCTTGCCGGTTTTTCTCTCCGAAACTTCTCTTTGTGTGTAATCGAAAAATAATGAAACAACAAAAAAATCCGCACGCGGATTTTTCAAACAGCATTTTTCAAGAGAGGGTGCGATTCTGCGTAGGCGATAAGCCGGAGCAGAGCACCCGGGCGTAAGGAAAATGCGATTGGCGTTTATTCGCGGAGATTCACGTTGGTTTTTTTCTTAGGTTTCCACACCCAACACCGCCTAAGTCTAATTTACAGTTCTTCTTTTACGAGATTCGATCCGTCCCAGACAAACACCGTCGCTTTTCCTGATTTCAGAAATGCACGGACACGAAGATCGTGATCCTTTCTCACGAACCGGATACCTTCGTCGGAAAACTTCTGCAGGACCGCTTTGTGGAAAGCGATCTCCTGTTCCAGAAATGCAGTCTCATACGAAATTGTCTCCCGGGCAATTTCTGTACACTCCTCATCAGAGATGATACAGTCATACTCTCCGTGTTCATCGAGACCGGAGATCTGCCGCCAGTCGATTTTACCCCTGGAATCCGGTTCGCGGTGAAGCATATACGGATACACCCGGCAGATGGCAAACCGCTGATCATAGATTTTGCATCGTCGATTTTCATCCAGAAACACGCAGTCTCCGTTCTCCCGTGTTTTGAGAGCATAGCCCGACACATAGAAGTTCCCGGAAGGATCCGAGTAGGGAAAATCGGGTGCCGGGATCATTGACTCCGGCGAAAACGTTTTCAGACGGCGGGTGTCCTCAGCAAGAAGAAACACATGACCGTTGAACGCTTTTGTGCAGCATTTCCCGCAGCAGGTACAGGAAAAACCGATCTCTTTGATGATTCGCTCCAGATCCTCTTTTGGATACTTTTTGAGAAGGACAAGCTCCTCCTCCAACTCCTTGAGATTCTGCATCGGTGAAGCTGCCATTCAAAACTCCTTTTTCTCATAAAGCCTGACCGACACGAAGTACGAAGCGATGAATGCCGCAACCGAGCCCACCGCCGTGATCAGAATATAGATGAGAAGGTTCCCGGTGAGCGATTCTCCAAAGAGCGCAAACCAGCCGACCAGAAGGATCCCGATGACGGCCATCAGAACAAACATCATATATCTGGCTTTTTCCGAACCGAATTTGTAGAGAAGCGGAAACAGAAGCGAACCGTAGAATAAGCCGAGAGAACCGACGAGAACGATGAACCAGAACGGGGTCGCCGTTTCCGGCGTCAGATAATACGAAACACCGGCAATGATTCCCGAAATCACGATCGCGACGCAGAAGAATATGATCGTCATCAGATACTTGGACGTAACGATATCCTTTCTCGTGACCGGCAGCGTTAAGGCGTATCTGTCCCACTTCGCCATATCATCCATCGTGAGGGACGTCATCGGAAGGAGAGCGGCAAAGATCATTAGCAGGAAGTACACGGTCATGGTGTTTCCCATCGGAATGAAAACGATCCCGAAGATAAGAAACATAAAGACCAGGGTCTTGGTCATTGGGCGAAGGTTCAGCAGATCCTTCAGCAGAAGGCCGGAAAGAAATTGTTTCATACGGTTTTCCCCCTTGCATAAAACACCATAACCGATTCCGTCGAAACAGGATCTACGATCATATCCGGGTGCCGTGAAATGAAGTTCATTTTGTCTTTGATCAGCACCTCACAGCCAAACTGATTCTTTCGGTAGGTGATAAATGATGTTTTGTCAAGGGCACCAAACTCCTCGAGACTGCATTTCAGAATACCCAGATCTTCCAGGATCTCGTCTTTGGATTTGGAAAGCACGATCTTTCCCTCATGGATAAAGGTAAGGTAATCGGCGATTTTGTCGAGATCGCTTGTGATGTGCGAGGAAAGAAGGATCGAGTGCTCCTCATCCTGAATAAATTCAAGGAAGATATCCAGTATCTCTTCACGGATGACCGGATCGAGTCCGCTGGTCGGTTCATCAAGGATCAGCAGATCCGGGTGATGGGAAAGAGCCGCTGCGATCCCAAGCTTCATTTTCATGCCCCGGGAGTACTCTTTGATCTTTTTCTTTTCCGGGAGATCAAACTGTTTGAGATATTTGATATAGAGTGGATCATCCCAATCCGCATAGATTTTCCCAAGGATCTTCGCCACATCAAGCGCGGTGAGCGTGTCGTGAAAACTGCATTCATCGAAGACGACACCGATCCGGTTCTTGATCTCCTTTTCGTGATCCGCAAGATCCAGCCCGAACAGTTTTACTGAGCCGCTGGTTTTTTTGGCGATCCCAAGCATCGTTTTTATTGTTGTTGTTTTTCCGGCTCCGTTTTCCCCGATAAATCCCATTATGCTTCCTTTAGGCAGACAAAATGAAACGTTCTGCAGGGAGAAGTCGGGATATTCCTTACATAATTCATGCACACAAATTGCGTCAGACATTCTTATTCTCCTTCATAGATGATCTCAAGCATTTCCATAAGTTCCTGTTTACCAATGCCGAAACTTTTCGCCGCATCAACTGCCTTTTGCAGATGTTCTTCTGCGAGGCGGAGTTGTTGTTCTCTGATCAGTTCGGTATTTTTTTTGGCGACGAAACTTCCCTTTCCAGGCACAGTTTCAATGAATCCGTCCCGTTCCAAATCGGTGTACGCCCGTTTCGTGGTGATCACGCTGATCCTCAGCTCTTTTGCAAGAAGACGCATACTTGGCAGAGATGACTCAGGCATAAGCTCTCCGCTGATGATCATGGATTTGATCTGCGTTGTTATCTGCTCATAGATCGGCTTTTCACTCGAATTGCTGATAAGGATCTTCACCTGTTCGTACCTTGTTTAATGTGTATATCGTATATACACATTAAGCTTTCCACCGGTCGAATGCAAAGTATCGCAGTATCCATCCGATCTAACACCAAACTACAAAGATATCCCACAATGAAAGAGATCTAGTTTATTCTCCACCCCCCATTCTTATTGGGTGAGAAATCATAGCGGGCCAATAGTACAGTTTTCACAAACCAGAGTATTATCAAGCCATGAAAAAATATGCCTCCGACCCCAGATACATCGCAGAGATACGGCAGTATCGCTGGAATATCTGGCATTTACATATAAACCAACTCCAAAAACTGGATCTTAGTCAGAGACGGTCCAAGTCCGTAGTGTTTATCAAGTTTCAGACCCTATAATAAAGTACTATAGGGGAAATATGACTTGGGAAGAATAGAGAACGACAATCAGGACGTATCAGATGACGGCAGCATTATTCGTGTAAAACTGCCGAATAAACGTATACGAGAACAATTTGCACAGGCAGAACTGATGCTTGGATCAAACCACATCAGAGTACGATGCTCAGACGGCGTAACGCGCCTTGGGCGCATTAAGGGTAAAATCAAGAAACGGGTTTGGATTCGTGAAGGTGATATCCTTATTGTTGTTCCCTGGGATTTCCAGGATGATAAATGCGATATTATCTATCGATACACTACCCCTCAGGTAGACTGGCTTCGCGCCCACAAATATCTCTAACATTTTTTTGCTTATGGTAGATATTCCAGATTTTGATTCAGTAGCCAAAGCACATGGCCATATTTGTCCAGGTATTGCGCTTGGCTACAAGATGGCAGTGATCGCGGCGGAATGGGCAGGCAGCGAAACGCACATCACCGTGCTTTCGCACACAACACGCTGTCCACTTGATGCACTCAGATACACATTCGATCTGAAAAATCACCCGGAACGGCTGGTAATCGAAAACACGAACACCGGCAGTTATGTTTTGGAAAAAACGGATGGAAGCAAACTCTTCATTGACGAACTCCCGGATACAAAACTCACGAGTAGCGAACTTCATCTTCTGAAAGGAAAAGAGGCGGCAAATACCGCGACCCCGGAAGAGAAAGACCGTCTGACCGTGATCAGACAGGAGATGGTTCGGATCATGCAGGAAACGCCGAACGAAAAGCTGTTCACTGTTCGCGCAGTGGATGCAAAAAAGGTTTAATTTCTATATTTTAAGACATCTTCAACGGAAACGGCGTCCCATGCCTCTTTTTTAAAGCCAGACGGCGATTTTTCCGAGTAGAGAGCTGCCGCTGCAGGCAGTCCTGCTGCGTCATTGAGAGTAAAAAGCCGGTCGGCCGTTTCATCGACCGGATGAGCGATCACTGCCAAAACGGCTTTACGCATATCCTGATAAGTGGTGTTGACTGGATGATGTCTGATAGCATTTTCAAGTGCTGCCAAAGCCTCCGGATATTTTGCCTGACAGATGCATGCCTTGGCAAGACCCGCCCATGCTGCCGGGAACCGTTCGTTCATTTTCAATGCAGATAGATACGCTTCCGACGATGCATCATAATTGCCGGTTTCATACTCCAGTAGCCCGATCTCTGAAAATATTCGGGCACGAACCGGAGTGGAGGGGTTGGCGCGAAGAGCAAGACGGAACATCTGACGTGCTTCGTCCGACATTCCAAGGGAGATATAACAATCCCCAATACCGGAACATACCAGCGCCTTTTCGTCATCACGGGTCGAGCGGTCAGTGAGAATATCGCTGACCAGCATTCGGTCTTCGCGGGAAAGCATTGTCAGAACCGGGTTGACAACCGGCAGGATATCAGCACCGGCTTTCCATGCCTCCGTGACTGCTGTGTGAAGTTCGCGGGCCGCGATATGTACCGGCGTATCTCCCATAATCATGACCATGACTTTTTCTGCAGGCGTGCTGGCATACTCTTTTGCTTCAGTGTATAAACCTGCAGCGACGGCCGCCTGGAACTTTTTTGCGGAGGAGTTTTCACCGCTCACTGCATCCGATCTGTTATACCAGAACAAAGCACAGACGGGATCGAAGCCGAAATAGGCGGCATCCCCTCTTGCAGCCAGAATCTCCGCCTGTTCTCGGATATCTTTTTCCCGAAGAACGGAATCGTCGGGTTTTCCATCAAAGTCCAGTGCCAGATTCATCTCGGAGATCCGGGACATCGCTCTGGAAAAGAACGGTTCCTCGGCGCCTTCTTCTGCTATGATGCGTTCTAGGTAGGCGTACTCATCGAGATAATTGTATTTTTTTCTGGCGGACGAAGCGAGATCGAAGTATAGCCTCACCCGGTCGTCAGGGGAGAGTTCTTCTGCGATCGACGCAATACGGATGTAATAATCCCGCATATCCTCCCCCAGATCATCTCCAACTTCGCAGAGATTTTTCAACCCAACCGCGGTCTCGTAGGGACCTTCGTTTCTCGCGAGAAGGAAGGCGCTTTTATAGGATTCGAAGGCATAGTCGAAGTCGCCGAACTCGGACAGAATAGCGCCCATGAGTTCAAAGGCCGGTTTTTCGACCGGTGTCTGCGGGAAAGCAAGCGTGATGTTTGCGTACAGATCAAGAGCGGCATCATGATTTCCTGAAGCATACAGCCAGTTTGCCGTGGATAATGCAGGACCCGGCTTCTCAAGGGTCAGCAGGGGGGCCGCAAACTTTGCCCATTCATCGGGCGTTGTCCTTGGCATATTCAGCCAGATGATCTTTTCTTCACGGGTCAGTGTGGAGAACCAGGCTCCGGCAACGCAGATGATGATATCGTAAATGATCTCAGGCGGGAGCGTTTCGGCACCCCCAAGTACGGCAGCATATTCATCGAGAGGAAATGCATGCCAGAACGGCCGACGGCCGACGCCGAAATACATATCCGGGTTTTCGATTTCTTCCACGGTCAGGCGGCGGGTTTGAAACTGCCACCAGCTCTCCGGGTACTGACTTCCATACGCGGAAACGATCTCTGCAGCCTTGTTTGTGCCGGATATCTGAGAACGAAGAAGAGCAGCGATAGCGATTTTCCGATTCACGTCAGCGTTATTTACTGCGGAACTATACTCTGACTTCAGCCATTCATCAAGTGGAAGAGGAGCGTATTCTTCGTCTGATACTTCTTTGAAAAGGCTGAGGAGAAGGAATCGGTCTGATTCGTGTCCGAGAATTGCCGAGAGAACTCTTGCATGAAATCCGCCATCGACACTCATTCGATGCAGAAACAGATTGGACAAAACAATTTCTTCACCTGATTCCTTTGCGGATGCATCACCTGCAAACAATGTCAGATAATCGCAGAAGTACTGCTGTGTTAGGTTCCCCTCACGGACACGCATAATTACCAGTGTTTAGTCGTCAGTCTATGTATTTCTTCTGATGCGAAAAGGAACTGACAAAAATAGTGTAAAACGTTTGAGGGGAAAGGTCCCCTCTCCTGTTTTTAATTTTATACGAGTTTGTTGATCGGACCGTCTTCAACACCGATGGTTCCACCGAAGTCTCTGAAAGCTTCGGCAAGAACGATATCGGAGAATGCTGTTGCAGTTGCGGCACCTTCCATGTTCTCGATTGGGCCGTACATGATTAAGTCTGCACCAAGGGTCATTGCCATAATGTTACAGCCGATATCCGGTGAAGACCATGCAGCCTGACGGACGCCTTCGATGCCGCCGTAGTGGTGGTGGAACATCTGCTCTGCAAGGAGCGGCTTGTCTGCGTACTGCTCGTGGATGTTCTTTCTCCAGCGTTTCAGCCAGGTCCAGGACACAGTCATGTTGTGGTATGCACCACCGGTAGGCATACCGTGGATTGCCTTGCATGCAAGGATTTCACGGTAGGAACCGAATGAGCCGAGACCAAGGGGAGTTGCTGCAGTGTCGAGAATCGGGCGGGTGATACCGCATTCTTCTGCGATCTGAAGCATACCTTTTGCCTGACCTGCAACACCACCGTCGACGAGTGCTTTCTCACGTCCGGCAACGGATGAGTCACCTGGGTTGAATGCCAGAACGATTGCGGAGTTCACATCGGACTCTGCAAGTGCCTGAACGTTCTCCGGAAGGATTGAACCGTTGATCGAGTTGTAGATAGCGCGGTCTGCAAGACCGACTTCCGTAACGTATTTCGTTGCGTGGACAAGTGCTGCAGGAGCAGAGGAGTCCATCAGGAATGCGGTCTTGTTGTCGATACTGTCGAACCAGGAGAAGTATGACTCGAAAGCCTCGCCGTGTTCTGCGAGAATCTGGAGGAAGTACTTGTTGCCGGTAATGTCAGAAAGTTCCTGACAGCGGTTCCAGAGTGCTTCTGCTTTTGCTTTGTCAATCTCACCGGTGTGATCGTTTAAAACGATCTCGTGTTTGTTGTAGAAGATGGAGGGTGAAAGCACACGCGGATACTCTCCGGGCTGTCCACCGATCTTCGTTCCATTAAAGTCAAAGACCTGCTGTTCTTTTTCAAACTTGAACATATTGGCACCTCATTACATGAATAATAACCCTGACATCCAGTAAATGATTACCAGGAAGGCAATGATACCTGCTACAAGTCCGTAGAGGATACCGATGTCACGGCCAATTTTTCTTCCGACACGCATCGCAATTTCTGCGTCCGTGAACTCAATCTTTTGCTCGATTGCATCAAGACGTTTCTCGATCTCGAGGAACTGGGGGTTGGCGCTTGCAACCGTTGCACCGCCTTCTGCTCCGCCGGCATCATCAGTTAACTGAATGACGATGGGGTCAGCAGCGAATGCTCCAGGATCACGTCCCTTGAGCTCGTTGATCTTTGCGGAGATCTGACCCATGTCTTCGGTCTCCATGATGTTAACGAGTTCAATCTGTTCCTGGAAACGTTTGATGTGTTCTGCCGTCAAGTTCTCAAGGAACGGAATAGCACCGGTAGAACCGACGATCTTTCCGCCTTCAACTCCATTCTTGTGCATTGCTTCGATGGACTGACCGGAAAGGTGACCCTTAACTTCAGTACCACAAAGCAGAACAAACCGGATGTTTGGGTTTGAAATGACGTTTGCAACAACTTTCTCAATACCGAGGTTTTCAGTCTTACAGGAACCTGCAAGAGCTGCACCTGCGGCACAGATTCCGGCTTCATCAAGGTGGGAACCCATGGTGATTACAGCGACTGGGCTGTTTGCATCACCGGTGTGGTAATCTCCCTGAATGATCGGCCATCCATTTGCTGGTGATTTTTTATCTGCCATTTTTTTCACCTCAGAGTAACACCAGCACTGGTACAAGAATCAGAACGAGAGCAAGAACGAGACCTGCGGCAAATCCAACAAGACCTGAGCTCGAGATTGCGGAGTCGACCTTGTTTGTTCTGGCAAGAATCTGGCCCTTGTATCTGATATTATCCACCATCTTGTCGATGGCGGCCATTCTAATAATCGAACCTGCCATTTTAGATCACCTGAACACCGATAAGTGCACCAAGAATAACCAGAGAGACGATCAAACCGATCATGAGACCTTCGATCTTGCCTCCGTAGAGACCGGATGCGAATCTGTTACGGTAACCGATATCAGTGACCATCATCTGGATCGCTTTGATGCGGGCGGTAATTAAGGCCATTTCACCGGTCAAAGGTTCTTCTTCGCCGGATTCAGCACCTGCTCCACCGCTGCTGTCATCATCGGATAACTGGATGACAACCGGGTCTGCACCGAATGCTCCGGGATCCCGTGCCTTGAGCTCGTTGATTTTTGCTGCAATGACATTGAGATCTTCGGTTTCCATGATGTTGATAAGTTCAACCTGTTCCTGGAAACGTTTGATATCGGAATCGCCAAGGTTTTCAAGGAACGGAATTGCTCCGGTAGAACCAACGATCTTTCCGCCTTCAACACCATTTTTGTGCATTGCTTCGATAGACTGACCTGAAAGGTGACCTTTCACTTCAGTACCGCAAAGCAGAACGAAACGGATGTTCGGATTTGAAATGACGTTTGCAACGATCTTTTCGATACCGAGGTTTTCAGTCTTACAGGATCCTGCAAGAGCTGCACCTGCAACACAGATGGCGGTCTCGTCAAGGTGTGAACCCATGGTTATGACAGCAACAGGGCTGTTTGCATCACCGGTGTGGTAATCACCCTGAATGATCGGCCATCCGCCTGCCGGGGATTTCTTGTCTACCATTTTAGATACCTCCGAAGTAGAGGGCAAATGCGAGGACGAAGGCTACAAACAGACCAACCGCAAGACCATACCAGAGAGAGGTAACCATACCTGCTTTCATGAGAGTCTTTTCACGGCCGGGGAAGCTGTTTAAGAAGTTGCCTTCACCCGAAAGCATGCCGACAAGATCTTCAGCAATTGTTTCGAGTTCTACCACCTGATCGATAACCGGCTGATAGGATACACCGGCAGTCGTTACGATACCTGCTATGGGGTCAGCTACGAGGCCAAATTCCGGTAATACTAATACATATCCCATTTTTGTTTCCTCCTAACTTACTCCTCCGCGTCGGAGAACGGCTTGGCATCAAGCCAGGCTGCTGCATCGCGCTTGGATAAGGCGAGATATTTGACATAGGACACGAACCATCCAATGATGGCCACGATAAGTGAGATCCAAGCTGCTGCTAATGAAACGAAAACGAAGGAAATCACTGCCATGATGATCATGGAAAGGAAACCGCATTCGATAGCGAGCATGTTGGTTCTGTCCTGTTTCTCGCCTGGACCGAGGCACGCGTTGAACGGGTGCTGGAGAGCGATTGCACCGAGCATGAATGAAACTGCAATAACACCTGCACCAAGATAGGATGCATTGTAAACAGTAACACCGAGGATCTCGATGGTGGCGATTCCAGTAAAGCCAACGGTTCCGGTTGCAACAACGCCAAGACCCATAAGGGCAAGGGCGCCGACTGCGGCGAGTTCTGCGATACTTCTGGTCATCACCGGGATCTTCATGTTCAGAACGGAGTTTGAGATCCATCCAAGGAAGAGACCGACGATGAGAGCAATGATTAATCCTGCAACCGGTACGATCCAGATGCTGATTCCGCCAAGGGTAGCTGCAAAGAGAAGGGCAATGACACCGGATCCGAATGCGAGCATACCTGCAGACGGAACACCAGTTCCGATACCATAGCTGCAGAGCTTTTTGATTGTGCTGTTACCCCAGATCAGGGCGCCGACTGCTGCAAATCCACCAAAGAATGCGAGATAGTCAACACCGATGACTGTACCAATGATAGCGATGTAAAGGGATACCAGTGAAATAACGGCTCCGATGACCATGACCTTGTCATGTGGAATTCCGTCGTGGGATGCTTCAACTTTTACTGACATTTTTTACACCTCAGAATAATGCCACCACCAGCATTGCAACAAGACCGCACACAGCTGAAGCTAAGATTGCGGCGACGATTGCACGGGGGAAACGCTTGAACTTCGGGTCGTGCGGACCTTCGATGGTTCCGGTAATGTTGTATGCAGAAAGTACTGCGATAACAAGGAACATACCGATTGCAAAGATGCCTGCAAGACCTACGGAGAGCATATTGATGTCTGCTGCTCCAACAAAACCAAGTGCTGGAAGACCAGCATTGTAGAAGTCGAGAAGTTCAATGTAGATGAGTGTTCCGCCAAGACCACCGAAAAGACCGCCGATAACACCGCCAACATAAGAGATGAACGGTAAACCGTGACCTTCGGTTCCCTGGGATTTGTATGCTGCCTGTAAATCACCGGTGATCGGATCTTTTTCGACCTTACCGGAGGCTGCCGGGATACCCATGCCAAAGACATAGGAGATGTTCACCATAAGACAGGTGATTGCCATCATTAATGCACCGCCAATTGCTCCACTGGCAAGTGCGACTCCAATACCTAACTCTGCTGCCCATGCTCCGCCAAAGAGTCCTGCAAGACCTGCACCTGTTGCAAGCATTGCGACACCGGTAGCAATACCGGGTGCCTGACCCATTGCTGCCGGCGCTCCGCCGACGGGAACAAAGTGAACACCAAATGCGATTAAGGCTGCACCAAGGATGATCAGACACAGAGTCTGAAGAACGAACATTGCACCGCCGGCAAGAATGCCGGAACTTCCAAGGAAGTAAGCAGCAACAACGAGAATGATTGCAATAACGATTGCGATGACCGAAGGAATTGGCTGGAATGCGCCGGCATTTGCTCCGGGTTTAGCTGCGATTGCACTCATATTCAGGCCTCCACAGTGTAGGGTCCGTAGCTCTTGCGTGCCCAGACTTCAACATAACGGTCGATGATCATGAAGACAATAATTACAACTGCTCCAACGATCACTGCACCCCATCCTGCGAGGAAGTCCTCGAAGATGATGGTACGCCAGAGTTCGAAGAAAACAATTAATCCGAAACAAAGACCTGATGCGGGTCCACCGAATTTCGCGGTGAAGAAACCGTTGTCGATCGAGCTTCTCTGTCCTGCTTCTGCATAACGAACGATGTTACCGGATGCAGAGATGGGGACACCAGCACCGAATTTCTGATTCTGATACTGACGCTCTTTACCGTAGTACGGGTTTCCGGTTGCAGAACCTGCTGCACCAAGAGCAAGACCCCATACGATACCAAGAAGCGGAAGAGCAAACGGATGTCCGATGACTGTCATCATGAGGTAACATACGGTTACCGTTGCAAAGATAGCTACGAATGCGTGAGCCATAGTCACAGTCGTTACTGATTTAACAACATCAATAAAGACCGGCTGTCCAAACTTGGAAAGACTTGCGGTTCTTCCAAGGTATGCAGTAGTTGCGTAAACTCCCTGCACAAAGGTTGCGAGAACTGTTCCGAAGATGATTGCGAGGATTGCATTGACTCCTAACATAAGGAATGCCCATGCAACACCACAAGCAAGGGTCACCCACAGGGTGTATGCCGGTGGTTCTCCACTCACTGCTTTGTTATAGATACGGTGAGTGTATCCCATCTGCGGTGCGAGCTGGACCTGAGAGTTCGGGTCACCTTGTGATCCGATGTTGGACTCAGTATCTTCGGCTGCACCGGCAACCGCTGCGAGAGCTCCCGCAAGGGCAGTTACTCCAATGCCGATTATAATTTCTTGCATGTAAGATTCTCCCTTGAGTTTTGTTTCCCGATTGTGGATAACTAATCAGGAACCTAATATGTTTCAGCACCACAGGCTGAAACGAAGGATGCGTCTCAAGTGTTCGTAAAACGTTACCACTCTAAAGAATGGAGTACAAAGTGTGGACAAGTATTTTGTTTACTTTCAGAGATATATAAGACATGCGAAAAATGTGTAAGAATATCACAGAGATTCTGGATTTTACAAAAATAGCGCTGTAAAAACGTAAAATCAAAATCAATTTATTTTGCTTAATGATAGAGAACTTGATTAAATCAAGCGAAGTTTACTCCAAAACAGATAATCCCGATGATAATTGCTGTATAATACCTTTGTTGTCGTGATTTTTTGGAGCAGTATATAAATAAAGAACTAGTCTGCGCGTTTCATAGAAAAAAAGAAAAAAGTGAGTGGTTAATGAACCACTTACTGTGCCGGGATGATGAGGGATCTCTCACCAGCAGGCATAAATTCGCGGATTGCTCCTTTGGCGAATTCTGCACGCGGGTGAGCGAAGTCGAACTTCAGGGCCGGGTCTGCGAAACAGATCTTGATCAGCGGGGAGAGCGTCCATGCGTCGCCGCGGCCGAAGTGGGCAGAGGCTGCAATTGCTGCGTATTCTCCCTGGTGACCGACGTTCATTGCATAGTTCGGGTAGTTCGGTCCACGGAACTCGCCGATACAGCCCTCGTCGGGTCTGATGGAGAGTGAGTTTGCGGAACCGCACTGGTCCTGCAGGTCGTAGCCGAAGAAACCAAGTCTGGACCATCCGTCTTTGTGCATAAGCATGGACAGATACCAGCCGTTGAGACCGGCGTTGGAGTTTCCGGTTCCAATGGAGGTGGTGATACCGGATGCTGCTGCAAGAACTGCTGCACGCTGGGAACCGCCGAAGTGGTCTTCCATCATGGTCGGGAACTGTTCATACTGTTCCATACCGTAAAGGTTAACTTCGGTTGCGATGTCGTTGACAACTTCCTGAGTTGCTTTAACTTTGTCTTTCGGGTTCGGGTTCTTGATGTCAACCTTGTACTTGTCGTGGATGTAGTCCATTCCGTAGTAGGTGAAATCATCAAGGATGTTATCCGTGTATGCTGCAGTTGCGTACTGGGTGAAACCGACACCGCCGGACATGTAGGATCCGAGCCAGATCTGGTCGAAGAGCATGGCTCCTGCTGCGACATTTTCCAGGGATGCTTTTGCCGGGTCGTTCGGGTTGACACGGTCTGCCTGGATCATATCGGAGAAGTTACCAAAGAGCATTCCTCCGGGCTCGTTCGGACCGCGTGCACGGCGTGCAGGCAGGTGGTGGGCCATGTTGATGACACCAGCGTGCTTTGCTGCAAAGGACAGGTCAGCGACTGCTGCTTCACCGGCGCACATACGGTATGCGGCAATGAAGGACATACCGATCTGCATGGCGGACCAGCGGGAGGTAGTTCCTCCATCGCAGGTACGGCCGACGATGGTCGGCATGTGGACGCACTGCCAGAGGGATTTACCGACTGCTGCCTGGAGGGCCTCTGCCTGCTTCTTCGGGAAGAGCTTCTCGACGTCGATGACGAACTGGGGTTCAAGGTTGTCGGCGAGTTCCTGGTCACCAGTAAACACACGGACGTAACAGTCGTCGGTAAGTCCCGGGTGGGTCTCGACCATGTGTTCCTGAACGACGGCGCCTCCGGGCATTGCGTGGTTGACGACGTGGAGATACTCGTTGATGGTTTCAGGAGTAACTTCCTTGCCGAGACGCTTCTGCAGGGTCTGGTGGGCCATGTCCATGGACACGATTACGGTTCTGCGGATATCATCCCACATCTGCTGCATGGCAGCATTGTTGACGAAGTGAAGGTCATCACCCTCAACGAAGGTTCCGGTGCCGGAGAGTTCGTAGGTCATCAGCTGGCGCTGACCCATCGGGATACCGCCAAGGTGGCAGCGGTTCGGGTCGTACATGGAGATGCCGCGTGCAGCTTCGATCTTCTTGTTCTCGGCCATGAACTCTCTCTTACGAGGAGACTGCTCAAGACCATTGAATTTATAGAACTCGGCGGTGGTGGATGCAACGTCCTGTTTTGGGAACTTCTGCTTGAGTGCATCAAGGAAAAGTTTCTGGGTCTTTTCTACTTTTGCCATATTACTCAGGCCTCCTTGGGCATGAATCCGTATTTGGTACGGAGGGCGTGGATACGCTGAACGTATGCAACATATTCACTGTCGGAGCGGAATGCAGTTCCGACAAGGGAGTGGAACATCGGGGTGTTCGCTTTCAGCCAGGCTGCGTCCATCGGTTTACCGACAGCGACCTTGCGGTCAAGTGGGACACCGACCTGGTCTTTAATGTATTTGACAACACCGTCGGTGTCGAGAATACAACGCTGGAGCATATCGAACATCATACCGTTCTCTGCGAGACGGAGGGAGTGTCCATGCACGGTTGCACCGCGGATACCGGTGGTTGCCGGGTCGAAGATAGAGGTTTCGATAAGCTCACGTGCGTATCCTTCAAGGTCACGCTCGCGGCACTCGACGATCTGACGGCCGGAGAGAGTTCCCGGGTCGATACCACGGAAACGGTAGCATTCGAGATAGGTTCTCTGGTAAGGCTGGGACGGGCCGTTCAGCATAGAGTCAGCGAACTGAATGTATCTGACACGGTCACCGGCCTTTGCGCCTTCGGTCGGTTTAACGAGTTTGCGGATCGGGCAGTCGGGTTCTCCCTGCTCTGCGAGTGGGGGGTGTGCCGACGGGTATGCCTGTCCTGGTGCACGGTGTCCCATAATAAGGACGATGTCCTCATCAGTGACGCTGCGAATCTTTTCGAGCTTTACGTTCGGGTTCATCTGGTTGCGACGTACTTCCGCAACTTTGGAGGTTCCCGGACCATACTGTGGTTTGTATGCCATAGTTTGTTCACCTAATTTGTAGATTTGATTATTCTGAGTACTTCATGAATGACATCTGACATGGCCACACGACTTGGCGTCTGTCCCCGGGTGATGCCGGTAACAAGTCCCATTACTGTGCCTTTGGTCCGAATGTCGTCTGGTTTTGGCATGACGTACGCGGTCTTAACTCCGGCTTTTGCAAGATCCTCATAATCAACAGGAGCCTGACAGACAACAACGGCATTTACGTTGCATTCCTGCAGGATCTTCCTTGATTTGTGGACCACATGAGACCGTATGTTACCGTGGTGAAGAACAGCCACTTTATGGCGTTCTATCTGTTCTATCTCGCGATCGAGAATTCCGAAATTTGAGCCGAGTGATACCCCGCCGATATCCGCATCAGGCGGGACGCCGCTGCCTGCGTTCAGCACCAAGGTACTTACGCTGTATTCGATCCCCTGCTGCCGCAGTGCTGACGTAATATCGCAGACAGGTTTTGTGATATGCCTCCGTCCTGGAGACATGCCCACGATGATGACATCAGGATTTTTACATTCAGAGATGGTTCCCCTCTGAGCAAGAGATCCCCCCTTACCCATACCCATACTCTGTCTGCAATCGACGAGTTGTGTTACACGACCAAGAGGCATGCTTATTTAGTTCCCTGAAGGATGATAGGGCGCTGCTTGCTTTTTGGATCGCTCATTCCGAGAATTCGTTTATCATCGACAATACCGTATTTGGCATAGTCGGTGGTCGTCATGTTCGACCGCATGTAGGTACCTTCGGTGATTCCATACGGGAATTTGTCAGCGAAGACCTCATCGCATGCCGCCTTGACAAGCGGAATCACAGAAGCATCTTCCAATTCAAGAAGAATTGCACCGACCTGAACGTGGAGAAGATAATCTTCACCGCAGACCTTAATGATGCGCCGGAGCGAGTTATCATTGACCGTGCCTCTGGCCGGACCGTAAGGTACGGTAGCCGGAAGGTTTGGACCATTGAGCACAAGGCGGCGTATCCCATCTATTGTGTAGATTTTTTCGAGAAGAATCTCGGTGGTCTCCGGATTCAGGAATCTCGTGGGGACGATTCTTAGTTGTGGGTATGTTGATTCTGTCATTCTAATTCCTTTCCGCTTACGCAGAAATCAATACAGGTTTAAACTGCTTTTGCAATTGCCTGGAGCGGGTGGGCAAACTCGTCGATCTGACCGAAGGTCTCACCATAGATCTTGGCGGTTCCTTCTGGAGAGAACATCTGAGTTCCTGCATCAAGTGCACAAGCGGCAACGATACAGGGCATACCAACACCTGCTGCGTGACGGGTAACGACGTGGTTTCCGTTGAAGATACCCGGTCCTCCGCCACCATAGATGGAGTGGCTGAAGAAGGAGAAACCGACCGCAACACCCATCGTTCTTCCGAAGTCAGAGCCCGGAAGTCCGGTTTCGTGTTCGATAAGGTCGTTGAAGTACAGTAAGGTTGATGATACTGCCTGAGCGAAACGTCCGGCACCACAGTTGACCATGGTTGCTGCAAGAGTTCCTGCAGAGGTATATGCGTTCCAAAGCATTGGGTCTTTGGTTTCGTAGGGCTTGAAGTATCCGCCTTTAGCTGCTGCACCCTGGGTGATGACTTTGTCTTCGATCGCACGCTCGACTAAGGACTGGACAACAGTACCGACGGTACCGGTCTGGCCGTTCTCTTTTACAAGGTCGTAGACGATGTTGTTTGCGTTCAGACCCTGGTATGCGAGAAGTAAGAGCTGTGCACGCTCGAACGGACCGATTGCACTGCCCATTTCAAACTCTCCTGCCTGTTCAAAGACAGAAGTAAGTGCTGCACCCTGCATTGCATTACGGTGAGTGATCATCACAGACTGGTTTGCCGGGATGTTACGAAGTGCATATCCGAGAGACTCGTTGTTCTGTGGGATAGACATGATCATAGAACATGCTCCGCCTGCGAGATCCATCGTGACCGGGTAGGTACCGAATGCTGCTGCTTTGACGGTGTTTGCGTCGAACATGTCAACGTTGAACTGCTCGACAACTGCATAGGTGGTTGCTGCTGCGACAGAGGTAAGTGCTGCATCGTAGGTTGCTGCTGCTGCGATACGTGCAGAAGGCACCTTGACCAGCAGAAGTTTTCCGCCGTTGTAGCGTTTAATCATCGTGTCGTCGCCTGCTTCAACAGAGACGTACTCTTTGATTTTTGCTTCGATTGCGTCAATGTTGCCGACGATATCGAGGTTGAGTTCACGACCGAGAATCTGCTGGTGCTTACCGATCTTACCGGTCTTTAATGCATCCTGCATGCCTCCAAGGTTGACCGCAACGGTCCTCTTGGTGTCGTCGATGATTTTCTTAATTGCCGGGTTAACCAGCGGGCTGATCTTTTCGAGTGCGACATTGCTCTTTAAGAGTTTGCCGTTGTCGTCGTAAAGGTCGATTACATCTTTGTATTTTGCCATAATTTTTCCTCGTTTGTAAGGTGATTTGATTGGCTGTTTTACCGTTACTTTTCCTGAAAATTGCTGATTGTCGCTAATAGGATCACTGATAATTGATGACGGTTACTTTTTTCACGTCCACGGCCGGGGTTTGTAAAACCTTTTGGCCAGGCAGATATGCATAGCTATGATATCTGCCCCCTCTCGGGACATTTTAACTGTATCTTTGTGTCGAGATATAAGGATTCTCCTTACAAATGAGGGGTGCGACATCATCATCCAAAACCATTATTTCAGCCATTTTTGTAAATTTACGTGATTTTAGAGAGCATTTAATACGGAGCAAAATTTTTGTATGTGTTTACACACTCGTTTGTAATACTTTATTATATTATTGTGCGGTATGCGTGATACCTGTGCATGCGCCCTCAGAATTCGAAAAAAATGAGAATTTATCTTAAAATCCCCAGATGAGCTTTTCATTCCATACCTCCTACTATACACCACAATGTTAAGATTTGCAGTAATAGGACACAAAGCCGTCTCAACACCGGACTTCTCTTTAAACGATATGCCGGGCGGAGCCGGGCGTATGGATGTATTATGCAGATGCATCAACGCCTCGTTTTTTTTGAGTCATGATCTCCGGCGGGACACCGAGTGTTTCCTGATTCTAAAAGGAGGTGAACAGGCGGATCCTGCAAATACGGTCACGCTGCGATTCTCCGGTGAAAAAATCAAATCCCTTAATCCCGACGAGCGGAGTGCGGGAGCACTGATAAAAAAAGCACTCGTAACCATCCCCGAAGAAGAATATCAGCGGGCGGCACCCGGCATCTCCATCAGAAAAAGCGGCCTTGCCAAACTGCTTGAAGAACATCCCTTCGCCGTCCTTGACGAAAACGGAGAGGATATCAGAACCGCAGAGACCCTGCCTGAAAATTTCATATTGAGCGATCATCAGAACTTTACCGAAGAGGAAATGGAACTGATCAAAGACCTCCCGAAATACTCGGTCGGCCCCCGCGTTCTCCATGCCGATCACACAATTATAATAATCCTCAACGAGTTCGACCGCAGAGGAGAACAAGCCTAAATGGTTTCCCATCCAACAATATAGAATCAAATGCTTGAACTCGTCAATGCCATATTAGAGTACGGCGATATTTGCGATCACTGCCTTGGAAGATTGTTCGCAAAAAAATCATTCGGACTCACTAACGAAGAACGTGGCCGCTCATTGAGAATAGCCCATGCTCTCGCATATAATATCCCCTACAAACCATACGAAAAAGGAACCTGCTGGGTCTGTAACGACCTATTCGATACCATTCCCTACTGGGCAGAAAAAGCAGCGGCGGCAGTACAAGGAATCGAACACGACACATTCGTCATAGGCACCAGAGTTCCCCCCATGATGGCGGAATCGGAAGAGATGCTCTGGTCCGACCTTGCGCTCGAAAATCCCGAACCCCTCAAATCCGAGATGAACCGCGAAGTCGGAAAGGCAGTATCCGCCCTCACGGGAAAACACGGAAATCCGAAAAATCCCGAGGTCACCATCGTCCTGAACATCGCCGATGACTGCGTTGAGGTTCAGATCGCATCCCTCTACTTCTACGGCAGATATCTGAAATATGAACGCGGAATCCCGCAGACGCACTGGGACTGCCGCGCATGCAAAGGGAAAGGCTGCGAAATATGCAACTTTACCGGCAAACAATACCCCACATCAGTGGAAGAACTCATTGCAGAAGCACCAAAACGGATTTTTGAAAGTGACTGCGGGGTCCTTCACGGAGCGGGAAGAGAAGACATCGATGCGGTAATGATCGGAACCGGAAGACCCTTTGTTATGGAGATGCAGAACCCGAAAAAACGCTCATTTGATTTAAAAGAGCTGGAAAATGCAATTAATGCATCTGCGAATCCACGTGTAGGCGTCGTTCTGGAAAGCTGGTCCGACAAAAAGACCGTGGAAATGCTTAAATCAAACAAAGGGCATAAAACATACAGGATTCTAGTCTCAATAGATGACCGTATCTCTCTGGAAACCGTGCAAAACGCCGTATCCAAGCTCAAAGGAGCCTGGATTGATCAGCGCACGCCTGAACGGGTCTCCCATCGGCGTGCAGATCTCGTTCGAAAGAGACAGGTCATTGACATAGGAGTTCTTGGTGAAGAGAACGGACTTTACCGGCTTGAAGTGCTTGGTGAAGGCGGTCTTTACATCAAAGAACTCGTATCAGGAGACGGGGGCAGAACAACGCCCAGTCTTGCTGAAATCCTCGCCGTACCCGCCAAAGTCGTCGAATTAGACGTGGTGCAGGTAGACGGATTACCAAATATTGGAGATGAGTAAACATGGCAAAGCACAATGGAATTAAAAAACGGACAAGATATAAGTTACAGAAAACCCTGCGTACCCGCGGTATGCCCAACGTGACCAAGGTCATTCAGAACTTCGATGAAGGACAGAAAGTTCACCTTGTCTTAGACTCAAGCGTTCAGAAAGGTCAGCCCCACCCGAGATTCCACGGAAAAACCGGAACGATCGTCGGCAAGAGAGGCAGAGCCTGGCTCCTTGAGATCAAAGACGGCAATGCAACCAAAACCGTCATTGCAAGACCGCAGCACCTCACGGCGCAGAAATATAATTAAACCCCCACATACTTATTTTATATTTATCAGGAGTCTTGCATGAAAGTAAAGAAAATTATCAGTGAAGATATGATGACCCTTCCAGAGCTTCGCGAAGAACTTATTGCGATCCGCGAAAATCGTTCCAATGGAGAAGAGGGTGAAGACACCGCCAGGAGCATATCATACGAACTGCGTAAGAGTATTGACCATGCAGACAGTCTCAGTAAATGCAGCGTTGAAACGGCAAAATCCCTCCTTGCTATCCTCGGATCCATGGAGAAGACGAAACCGGAAATCGCCTGCAGGATCGTAAACATCATGCCAAAAAGCCGTGATGAGATCCGGGCAATTTACGCAAAAGAGCGGTTTACTCTTCTTCCCGAAGATTTAGATCAGATTCTTGACACTCTGCATAAATTCGAGTGAGTGGTAGAAATGCCGCCAAAAACTGAGAGGACCGATAAGAAGGAAGTTGAAGCTATAGTCCTTGACTATCTCCAGTGGGGATATGCAAGCGACCGGCGTCCTTTGAATCAGCGCGAATCAATTATTCTCGCAGTAGGTACTGACCAGTTCAAACTCCTCGAACTCATCGCAAAGAAAGACGTGGCGATCAATCTGCACGACAAAGTCTACATCGGTGAAGATGAAAGAAAACATGTCGAACGGGTAAAACGCCGGCTATCTTACGATGAACTGACTCCAACTGCAAAAGGTGAACTGGAACCGGTCGTCGAGAAAATCATCGCAGAGTCTGAAGGACGGTTCGTGGAGTTTTACAACACCGCAGTCCCCATCAGCCTCAAGATGCACATGTTAAATCTGCTTCCCGGATTCGGTAAGAAAACACTGACCGACACGCTGGAAGAAAGACAGAAAAAACCGTTTGAAAGTTTCGAAGACATTCGTACCCGGGTGAAGACCCTGCAGAAACCCGAGAAGTTTATCCGCGAACGGATCATGCTTGAACTCGAGAATCCGGAAGAGAAGTATCATCTCTTTACCTCAAAATAATCCTTTTTTATGAAAGCGCCAAAGGATCAGCATTTTCTGATTGATACAGACGCCGTGGATTTTATCGCCGATTCGATCCCAATCCAGGGGAGAACAGTGCTTGAAGTCGGACCGGGCGGCGGGGTCTTAACAGCAGCACTTCTCGAGCGGGGGGCAAACGTCAGAGCCGTCGAACTGGACGGAACACTTCTGCCGAACCTTGAACAGCGTTTCGAAGAGGAACTCTCCACCGGTCAGTTGACGATCACCCGCGGCGATGCATCCAGGGTCCCGCTTCCCGCATATGATCTGGTCATTGCAAACCTTCCCTACTCGATCTCCTCGAAGATCACGTTCCGGCTCCTCGAAACCGGATTCGAGACCGCCGTCCTGATGTATCAGTGGGAGTTTGCAAAACGCATGGTTTCCCCACCGGGCGACGGAGAATACGGCAGACTTTCCGTGATGGTTCAGACCTATGCCGATGTCGAACTGATCCTCAAACTCCCGCCGCAGGCATTCAACCCGCCGCCGGAAGTTGATTCAGCGGTCGTAAAAATCATTCCGCATGAACCGCCGGTGAAAATTCTCAACCGGGACGTACATGCAGTCCTCGTTCGCGAACTCTTTTCCCATAGGAGAAAGACGATCCAAAACGGACTTAAAGGGATGAAAAGCATCTACGGCGAAGAGGTCATGACGAAGCTCATCGGCAGTCTCCCAAACGATCTGCTCGGCAAACGCCCCGAGATGCTGTCCATTGTAGATTTTATCGAACTCGCCAACCGGCTTACTAACCTGCTATAATGGATATCGATACAAGCCAGATCTACTTTCCCGCCGAAGATACGTATCTCCTGATAAAAGCTGCACGTACCGAAGTAAAACAGGAAGACCGCGTGCTGGAGATCGGAACCGGATCGGGAGCCGTCGCAAAATCCGTAGCTGAGATAACGCCCGCCGTTCTCGCCGTCGAAATAAATCCCCATGCGGCACAATATGCCCGCGAAGTAAACGGGATCGAGGTCATCAGAGGGGATCTCTTTGATCCGGTCTGCGGAGAGTTCGATCTGATACTATTCAACGCGCCCTACCTTCCAACAGACCCGGCCGAACGGTTTGACGACTGGCTTGAGTATGCTCTCGACGGCGGACCTTCTGGACGTGACGTTGTCGAGCGGTTCCTTCGGGAAGCTCCATCACGCCTCGCGACATTTGGCAGAATCCTCCTTCTCATCTCCTCCCTTACCGGCATGAATGAGATTCTCAAGCTTTGTCACGCACAAGGATTCATTGCCCTTGTCACGGCAGAGGAGCGGCAGGAAGACGGCGAAACCCTGTATGTTCTTCGGATCTCGCGGGATCTGTGTTCTCTTTGCGGAACCTAATTAATCCCTGAATCCCCAATGTAGAATATGTCTCGCATATTATCCGAACACGATATTGAAATTCTTTTAAAACTCGCACCGGAGTGTGATACGCTTGTCTGCGGAACATCGGAAAATCAGTACCGTTCCATTCTGCCGCCGGTGGCAAACCATTATGCAAAGGATGCCGACGATTTCGCGGCACGGCTCAACAGACTAACGGAGGAGGAGTTTGTCTCGCTTATTGAACTGATCCGTGTGGGAGAGGAGGGAATAACCTGCCTTCCAACGGAGTGTGCAGAAGTGTTAATCGAACAGGCAATGCGGCGGGCCGGGGCAGAGGCTGCAAATGAGTTGTATGCACTCTACGAAATGGGCATTCAGTGTCAATAATCCTTTTTTGCTGTATTCCAATATTATTTAATCTCAGAAATATATTATCAAAATATTATGGACGAGAAACAGGCTCTTACTCATGAGAACGGAGCGCCGGTAGCCGACAATCTGAACTCACTCACTGCAGGACCCCGCGGACCATTAATGCTCCAGGATCTGTGGTTTCTGGAAAAACTTGCTCATTTCGACCGGGAAGTCATCCCTGAGAGGCGTATGCATGCAAAAGGTTCCGGGGCATTCGGGACTTTTACCGTGACAGGCGAGGTGGAAAAATACACCAAAGCAAAAGTTTTCGAAAAAGGAAAAAAGACCGATGTATTTGTCCGATTTTCAACCGTGGCAGGCGAGCGCGGAGCAGCTGATGCAGAGCGTGATATCCGCGGGTTTGCCATAAAATTTTATACTGAAGATGGGAACTGGGATTTGGTAGGGAACAACACGCCGGTCTTTTTCATCAGGGATCCGCTGCAGTTTCCCGATCTGAACCATGCCATAAAACGTGATCCGAAAACGAACATGCGCTCTGCACAGAACAACTGGGACTTCTGGACTTCGCTGCCTGAAGCGCTTCATCAGGTTACGATCGTCATGTCCGACAGAGGTATCCCGGCAAGCTACCGGCACATGCATGGATTTGGAAGCCACACATACAGTCTCATCAATGCAGAAGGAAAACGATTCTGGGTCAAGTATCACTTCAAAACCCAGCAGGGAATCAAAAATATCACCGATCAGGAAGCAGAAATGCTCGTCGGCATGGACAGGGAGAGTAACCAGAGAGATCTCTTTGAAGCAATCGAGAGAAAAGAGTTCCCAAGATGGACGATGTACTTCCAGATTATGACCGAGGAGGAGGCAAGAGTCCGAAAAGAAAATCCATTCGACATATCCAAAGTCTGGAGCCACAAAGAGTATCCGATGATTGAAGTCGGCGTTCTCGAACTCAACAGAAATCCGGAGAATTATTTCGCTGATGTGGAACAGGCAGCTTTCAATCCGGCGAACCTTGTTCCGGGGGTTGGCGTTTCTCCCGACAAACTTCTCCAAGGCAGACTCTTTTCCTACGGAGATGCTCAACGTTACCGGCTTGGGGTGAATCATTCACTCATCCCGGTCAATCGTCCGAAAGTACCTGTCCATGCTTATCACCGGGACGGGCGTATGCGGGTGGATGGAAATTATGGGGCAACGAAAGGGTATGTTCCAAATAGTTATGGTGAATGGGCAGGGCAGGAAGCATATCGTGACCCGCCGCTGAGCCTGTCCGGCGATATGGCCAGATATGAGCAGAAGGATGATGTGAACGACGACTGTTTCTATCAGCCGGGTGATTTGTACCGTCTGATGACGGAAGATAAAAAACAGGTTTTGATCGAAAACACCGCCCGAAACATGGAGACCGTAACGGAGAATATTAAATACCGTCACGCTGCCCACTGTTATCTTGCAGATCCAAATTATGGTACGAGATTTGCCAAAATCTGCGGTCTTGATCTGGATAAAGTCATCTCACTCGCCAAAATGAGTCACGCAGAGAGGATGGAACATACAAAAAATTAGAGAAAATATTATTCTTTTTTCTTTTTCACAACAGCCGGCTGTTTTCCAGAGTCAGCGGCATCATTATCGATATCCACCGTGATCCCGATAAGGAATGCGTTCATTCTGTCGATTGCTTCCCGGTTCTGGGTATTAGCCGCGGCAGCCTTCTGATAACACAAATATGCCGTGTCCCGTTCGTTTCGAAGGTCATACACCTTTCCCAGCTCAACAAGGGCACGGCTGTCTTTTGGATTATCGGCAACATAATTGCCGAGGATCTTTAATGCCTCGTCATACTTGCCGGCACGACGAAGATCGACGGCACCCTCAATTATATTGACCGGATCACCGGAAGAACCGGTTTTGGATCCCTTGCCGGAAACCCCAGGACCTGTGCCTTCACGCTGTTTTCGCTTCGGTGGAGGAATAAACTGGGAAGCCTCGCGTTTCTTGCGTTCGACACGGTCTTCCATCTCCTTGCTCGCCCGGCGGGGAGGCTTCGCCACCTCAACTTCGTCCTCTTCGCGGCGGAGTTTACGGGACCCGGCCTTTTTGCGCCGTGCATCATCGTGAGCATGCTTTTCCACCGCATGAATCTCTTTCTTTTTCACGACCCAGGCAGGCTCGGAATCGGGTTTGGCAGAGGCTTTTTTGTCACCGATCCATGCAGACTCTTTTTTCTCGGTAGAGCGGCGGTCGACCCTCCGTTTTTCTTTTTCCCGTTCCTCTTCCATGCAGAAAAGTTCGGCGATCATTTCCAGAGGATCGTCCATTACGCGGACAAGTTTGTCGATCTCCAAGAGCCGCTCCATGCCGATGAAATGTTCGGCCATAACTTTTCCAAGCGGGGAAAGTTCCAGGAAACCTCCTGACTTTCTGACAAGTTTATGTTTGAGAAGTTCCTGGATCGGATCGTCACCCACACCGACCATACTGTTTCCAACGGTGATGATGTCAGCCTCGCGGCCGCGGCAGGTTATGGCGTTCGCCGCAAACTCTTCGGATGTTTCCTCGATGTCGTATACCGGAGAGACCTCTTCCATATCTCCTTTGAGAAGCTGGATGGCAACTTCCTCCTCGGTCAGTTTCGTTTCACGCGAATACGAGACCCCGGGTTCGGCGAGAACAACAACACGTCCAAGATCATGGAAATCCGGTCGACCGGCACGACCCATCATCTGATGGAACTCCTGAACGGAGAGCCAGTCGATTCCCATCGCGAGAGCGTCGAAGATGACCTGACTGGCAGGAAAATCCACACCGGCAGCCAGTGCCGCGGTCGTTACAACACAGGCAAGTTTTCCTTCCTCGAACTGCCGTTCAACTGCCCGGCGTTCCTGGGAAGTAAGTCCGGCGTGATAGGGGGCAGCCATTCCGCCGATTGCCTCGGCGATCGTATGACACCTGCTCCGTGCATTCGTGAAAACTATCGTCTGACCTTTGTATCCCTTGGAAGAAGTCTTGTTGAACTCCTCGAACACCAGTTTTTTGATGAACGGGATCTTCCCGTCTTTTTCCGTAAAAATCAGATGGCGTTCCAGAGCAACCGGACGGTCTGCATAGGAAACAAGAGCGGCGTTCAGTTTTTTTGCGAGAAGGTTCGGTGAACCGATCGTTGCTGAAAGATAGAGGAACTGGGCTTTGGGCGCGACGTATTTCAGTCTCGCGATCAGCCCGTCGAGACGGTGTCCACGCTCAGGATCTTCGAGCATCTGGACCTCGTCGATCACGACTGTTCCAATATTGCTGACCGGCATGCCCTTTCTCAAGAGATTGTCCATACCCTCGTAGGTTCCGACAACGATCCCGCCGCCTGCCCCGCGGTTTCCTACCGGGCGTGTTTCCGGCAGATTCACCCGGGAAACACCGGTCATTATCGAGGTTTGGGTAACTGACTTGTATTTTTCAGAGAACCTGTCATACTTCTGGTTCGCAAGAGCGACGAGAGGGACCAGGAAAAGCATTCTCCCGCGTTTTTCGATATAATTTTTCAGCCCCGCCATCTCTCCGATGAAGGTCTTGCCGCTTGCAGTAGCCGCAACAACGAGCAGATCTTTTCCGTACAGAAGACCCGACTCGACCGCACGCTGCTGGGCGGGCATGAGTGTCTCAACACCGCAGAGATCGACGAATTTGCGGGGCAGCGGTAGATTTTCGATACGTTCGGTCGGCGTCTGATCATGCGCTTCGAGCCGGTCGAACATCGTTTTCTTGGTATCGAGAGATTCGGGCTGAAGAATCGCGAGCACCATGTCCAGATCGCGGTATTCTTCCAGAAGATTTTCGATATGGAGCTGGGTTCGTTTTCCCAGATGTTTGATATGACCGAGTTCGCGGCGGAGCTCACGCTTCGCACAATCAAGACAGACATACTCCTGCCCGCATCTGATCCGCGTCTCTTCGGTAAGAGGAGTTATACGATCGTCAAAGAGACAGGTACGGCAAAGCGTCGTTGTCTCCCAGGATAACTGCATCCCGCGCAGAAAATCCTGAAACGCCGGCATCGTCTGCGTGAGTTTGATCGGACCGTTTGCACGAAGAACCGTGATGAACTCCTTTGTCGGCGTCTTCTCGGCATGGGATGTCCCAGGACGTCTGACGAAAAACTCAGACGGGCGCATCCCCTTGGAGGTCTCTTCGAGTTCGACGGTCCCTACATGTTTGATTTTGCCTGCCTTTGCGTCGTCACAAAAATAGACTTTATACCCTTTTTTCCAGGGTTGGACGATGGTCGTCACGTTATTCTGTCACCAGTTCGTGGATCGTATAGGAAAGACCCGCGGTTTCCAGACGTTTCAGGAAATCGGTGAACTCCTCATCAACGACCAGGATCAGACAGCGCATTCCATGGAAAGCCGCCTCGACGGTTCCTTCCCGTGCCCCGAAAAACATATCCGGTTTGATGCCCGAGTTTTTGCAGGCCAGATAGGCTTCCAGTCCAACTGCTGCGATGATATCGGCATTTTTTGCAAGAGAGAGGAATTTTTCCATCGAAACCATCTTCGAGCCGCCGCGTTCGATACGCGGGACTTTGGCAACATCCACTTTTCCTTCGGTGTGCTCAATGATCCCTGCGAGCCGTGCCACGCCCACATCCATTCCTGCGGAGGCATCGGCCGTGACCATGCCCATCGCGGTCTGAGGACGTTTGCCCGCATACAGCCAGCCGGATTTCATGTACACGCCTACCGAATCGCCTGCTTTCAAATCAGCATCCGCAATGGCAGCCCAGGTTACGACCTGATGAATGATATCCCGGCGAACGTGACGTGCATAGGACTCCAAGATCTCCGCATTGTTCAGGACCCATTCGACACCCTTGTGGGTGACGTAATATCTTCCTCTTCCTTCGGCACTGATGTAGCCTTCTTCGGCGAGATCACGGACATATTCAGATATTGCCTGGGGAGTCACGCCGAGTTTTTCCGCAATTTCCTGCTGGCGGATCGACGGCTGGTGTTCGGCAACCTCAACTAAGACCTGGAATCTGGTCGTTTCACGTTTACTGCGAAGGATGTTGGTTAATGGATCATCAGGCATGGTATATCTCCTATTCTGTATTATGGGCGCTCCACAAAGAAAATATGTGGGGCACAAAACCCTACACTTATATTGTCTGTGATTCTATAATCCTTTTTGAGAAGGATTGATGAAGTCTGGTAAAATAATCCTGCGCGGGATCGTACAAGGAGTAGGATTCCGCCCGTTTGTCTATGCCCAGGCACAACGGTTTGGAATAAAAGGGACGGTCATCAATCACGGGAGCGAAGTGGAGATCGATGCTGCCGGCGAGGAGTTCGATGCGTTCTGCCGCGAGATCAGAAAAGGACCGAAGATGTCGGTGATCGACTCGGTGTCCGTCGAGCCGCTGCACGACTGGAATCCTCCGGCAGATTTTACTATTCTGAAAAGTCAGGACGGGGCAAGGACGGGATTTGTTCCTGCAGATATTGCGACCTGCGAACACTGTCTCCACGATATTATGGATCCAAACAGCCGGTATTTTGGATACTGGGCAACCTCATGTACCGACTGCGGACCAAGATACAGCATCATCAAATCCGTTCCCTATGACCGGGAACGAACGAGTATGGATGAATTCCCGGCATGTCCGGATTGCCTGAAAGACTACGAGAATCCGGGAAACAGGCGGCATCATGCCCAGACGATCACCTGCAGAGAATGCGGACCAAAACTTTCTCTGCTGAAAGGGACGGGTGAGAATATTGAGGGGGCCGACCCCATCTCGGCGGCGGCAGAACTGCTGGATGCGGGAAATATTGTGGCCGTCAGAGGGGTTGGAGGATTTCATATCTGTTGTGTTGAAAAGACGGCAGAACGTCTGAAACAAAATCTCGGACGACCGAACCAGTCACTCGCCGTAATGATGAAGCCCGAGACGATGCGGGATTTTGTCGTCGAGCCGACAAAGGAGGAGTGGGATCTCCTCAAGGGACCTGTTCATCCGATCATGATCCTTGATAAGATCGATCCGGAATCACACCGAGCCCTGTCCCAGCTCCACAATCTCGGCGTGATGCTGCCGTATACGGGACTCCACCATCTGCTGTTTGCAAAACTCAAATCTCCCCTTTTGATAATGACCAGCGCGAATGCTCCGGGAACGCCGATGATCACCGAAACGAAAATCATCATCGAAAAGATGGGGCGGGTTGTGGATTATATTCTCACCCACGACCGGGAGATCGTGAACCGGTGCGATGATTCGGTTGTAAGAGACGGGTATCTGATCAGAATGTCGCGGGGTTTTGCCCCGCTCAGAACAAGAATGGATCTTGGGGACAGGCAGATCCTCGGCGTAGGGCCGGAACTGAACGCGAATGCAACGATCTATAAGGGCGGATTTCTGATAACGTCGCCGCATATCGGAAACATCAGAAACCCCCCGACCGTGGCATATTTAGAGGAGACGATCGAAAAACTGACCAGTCTTACCGGATCGATGCCGAAGATCATTGCCCACGACCTCCACCCGCAGTTTCTGAGTACACGGGTCGCTCAGGAACTTGCCGAACGATACGGGGCAACTCTCTGCCCGGTCCAGCATCACTGCGCACACATCGCCTCGGTGACGACCGAGGAGGTCGTAGGCATCGCGATCGACGGGGTTGGATACGGAGAGGATGCAACCATCTGGGGAGGGGAGATTCTTGCGGGATCGCCGGGAAACGGATATATGCGGACCGGACATCTTGAACCGGTGCTTATGCCCGGGGGGGATCTGGCAACAAAGTTCCCGGAGAGAATGCTCTACGGCATTCTTCCAACAAAAGACACCCTGTCGCTTCTTCAGAACAGAGGGTGGAACGATACGGCTCTGAGAATCCTTGCCCAGCAGACGGAAAAACGGTTCAACACCCCCGTCACGACGTCTACGGGACGGGTTCTGGACGCAGCGGCGGCATTACTTGGGATCTGCCGGGAACGGACATACGACGGCGAACCGTCAATGATGCTGGAGGCATATGCCGCACGGGGCGTTGCCCAGCCTATGGAAATCAGTATCGAATCAAGGGAAGGGCGGGATGTTTTGCTGACATCCTCCATCCTTCGTGAGGGGATGGAGATGCTTTCTGACGGCATATCTGTTGAAGACATTGCAGCATCGATCCAAACGACTCTGGCAAAGGGCATCGCGGATACGGCGCTTGCGGGAATCGAAAAAACCGGCATACATACAGCGGCACTCTCTGGAGGAGTTGCCATAAACCGCTCCATTCGGGAGACGATCATTGAAACGCTCAAAGAGGCGGGAGTTGCCTGCCTCACGAATCCAAGATACCCATTCGGTGATGGCTGTATCTCCTGCGGCCAGGTTGTTACCGCCGGGATTCTTGCAAAAGAGGGACGCATATGACAGCATGTGAAGTACACGAAAAATGGAATGAAATCGAACTGAGGATAGCGCAGCCGGCACAATTCTACAATTTGCTCGACCCTGCGCCGAACGACGAGAAAGAGATCAATCAGGTAACCGAATCCTACATCATGGACTCGCTCGATGACATGCAAAACGATAAACGTGGTTCCGCGAAGATCGTTTTGTATCTCGAACAGACTCTTTACGATGATGAAAAAACACGCAAGGATATGGAAAAGGCAATCCATTCCCATTTTGCCGAAAGAGTCTGTTCGGCGACCCTGAAATACAAACAGGCCATGAACAAAGGGCGGAGATACCTCATCCGCGGACTGATTTTCCTGATAATCTGTCTGATATTCAGTAGTGTGGTAACCAGCATTCACAATCAGAATGATATCATCTATGCGATCGGACAGAGTTTTGTCATTATCGGCTGGGTCGCCCTCTGGAGACCCGTAGAGTTCTATCTTTATGATCGCCGCGACATGATTGACGAGAGAAAAATGCTCTCACAGCTGGAAACGATACCCATTGATACTCGCAGATGGGATAAACAAACCTGAAAAATAAACCATCCTCTTTTTCAAAAAAATCCCGTCAGGAAAATATCCTAAACGATGGGAAATACCTCAGCCGATTGATGCCGGATTAATTATTAAAAAAAAGATTTAGCCGAAGAGTGCGCCAAGGCCTGCCATGGCGTTCTCTTCTTCTTCTTCCTTGTTCTCTTCGGGTGCTGCTGCCTCTTCGACTGCTGCTGCTGCGCCTGCTGCTGCCGGTGCTGCTGCAACGGCGACTGGTGCTGCTGCTGCCTTGGAGATTGCTTCCTCGATGTCGACACCGTCAAGTGCTGCGATTAATGCTTTGACACGGGAGTCGTCAACTGCGATACCTGCGGCAGAGAGAACTGCCTTTACCGATTCTTCATCCACAGTCTTAGCTGCGGAGTGAACTAACAGAGCTGCGTAAATATACTCCATTTTGATTTCACCTTTGTATTTGTTTAAATTGCCTTCAGGGCGTTTGCTTGTCTGTATGCCTTGCTGATGATCAGCTCGATGACACCCTTCTCATAGATGGATGCTTCTACACCGAGGTTTCTTGCCTCACGGACGGCCTTCGCGATCTGAGCCTCAGTAACACCGACACATGCCGTTGGAACTGCTGCGTTGACTGCGAGGTTGAATGCCTGCTGTGCTGCGAGAGTGATCTTTGCCTTGTATGCCTCGTCGTCTACAGAGAGGACGTCCGGCAGATACAGGTCTCCCTCGTAACATACTGCGAGGAGGGAGAGACCGACCGGCATTGGTTTAATGCCAAGCTTTGAAAGCACATCGGCCTGTTTCTTGTTGATAGCCTCGCCAGCTTTAACAACGGTCTTGGTCTCTTTGATTTTGACCTTTCCGCCGTCGATAGCTGCCGGGATACCAGCCTGCTGGAGTTCTCCTACGATCGGTCCGGGCTTAAAGGTAGTTGGTCCTGCCGGAACAACAATGTCTTCAGGAGTGATCTCGCCTGCTTTTGCGGAACGCTTTGTCTTCGTCTGCTCAAGGGACTTGAACAGCTTAAAGGGGTTGCCGTTTGCAAAGATGAGGGCGGAGTGTTCGGAAACCTTCCCGTTCAGATCAACGAAGTGACCGCCGAGTTCATTCATGGAATGCTCGACAAGGGTGTTTCTTGCAACCTTCACAACTGCATTGCTGCGCAGATTTCTGCGGATCTGCTGGAACTGTCTTGCGGGAATACCGTAGACATCAACTAAGCCGACGAGTGCATACTTGTCGGCGAGATCTTTGATCTGCTCAACTTCTTCACGTTTCCATGCGGGAAGATGGTGGGTATAAATTGCCATACTTACATCACCTTCACTGCTGGACCCATCGTGGTTTTGACGTAGACGGAACGGATGTTTAACTCTCCGCTTTCAAGTCTTCCTACAACCCTCTTTACGACGGCGTCAATATTTTCAGAAACTTCCTCAACGGTCATGCCGGTGTTGCCGACTTTCACAGACATATTGAGTCTGTCTTTTGACCGAATCTTAACGGAGTTTCTCAGACGCTCGACGATCGGAGTGATGTCCTGGGTCGGCGGGATCGGCTGCGGCATTTTACCGCGTGGACCGAGTCTCTGACCAAGCCAGCGACCAACAAGGGGCATAACCGCGGTCTCTGCAAGGAAGAAGTCATACTGTCCGGCCATTTTGCGTGCTTCACGCGGAACGCCGCCCAGACGCTCGATCTCGTCAGGGCCGATAATTAAATCGACACCGGCGTTACGTGCCTGGGATACAATATCTCCCTTACCAAGGACGGCGATCTTTTTGACGCCTATTGCCTGTGGCAGAAGAATCGTCTCATCAATACGGTTTTTTGGCTGGGCCATGTCAACGTGTTTCAGGTTGATAGTAATATCAATACTTTCCTGGAACTTACGCTCGGGGGCCTGCGTGATTGCTGCCGTAACAGCATTTATAATCTGGGTTCTTTCAACCATTTGATGAAGCCTCCCATAGTTCTTCGACTGGAGTGTTCCCCAATCTCCTATGGTTTTGTTCTCTACTACTGTACATTTTTTTACGTGGGAAATCCACGTACCCGTTTGAAGCGGTGCAAACAAACTCGCTTATGCGAGCTGTTCGTCCCACTCGCCTGCATTGACGGCGGCAATTGCCTGTTTGGCAGTTTTGCCTTCGACGGTTACACCAACGGAAACGCAGGTGCCCATGACTTCCTTTGCGGCCGTTTTCAGGTCGTAGGAAAGCATGGATTCCATCTTCATCTTTGCAATGCGAATGACAGCTTCAAGCGGCAGATTACCAACTGCCTGAGTGTTCGGAGTGCCGGAACCCTTCTCAACACCCGCTTCTTTCATTACAAGAGCGGTTGTCGGAGGAATACCGACTGTTAACGTGACGTTCTTTTTGTCATCGACCATTACCGTTACCGGAACGGACATGCCATTGAACTCAGCAGTCTTTTTGTTGATATCATCAACGACTGCCTTTACGTTGATCCCAAGGGGACCCAGTGCCGGACCGAGTGGTGGTCCTGCAGTTGCTCTACCGCCGGGTACCAGTACCTCGACAGTTTCTGCCATTGTATCACCGTATGTTGGCGCATACCCGAAGGTAGCCCAACATTGGTTCACTAAGGTCGACCTCTGAGAACATAAACCTACTGGATAAATGTCCCCGGAAAAAGAGATTGATTGGAGAATGTATGGGGATTTCCCGCATTCACGCGGAAAAATCCGGGTTCAATCCTGATTGCGATCGATCACACGGACGTTGTCGCCGCGAATCGTGATCGGGATCGGAACGATCGATTCGTAGAGTTCAACAGTGATTTCTTCTTTGGTGTGATCAACGCGCTTGACCACAGCCTTCTCGCCCTTGAACGGACCGGCGATCAGTTCCACGATGGTTCCCTCGTCGATACCGGATACAGCCGGTTTTGGAACGAGGAAATGTTTGATCTCTTCCAGAGATGTTTCATTCTTTAAAACGATCCTGGCATGAGCGATCGATTCGACAAGCTCCTCGATCCTGGCATGCTCTTCGGGACTCTCCACGAAGACGTAGCCTTTGATATCTTCCGGCACGACTACTGCGGTGACGACGACGTCCGTCATATTGTTCTCGATTGCCTCGCGGATGTTATCGGCAACGGTCCGCTCGTGCTTGGATGTCGTCTTTAAGATATAGTAGTGATTGCCAAACTTTGATTCAGTCATAGTTATGGAAGGAGATATTCAAATATCAGATATATCAGAAATCCGAGAACGCCGATAAGTACGATTCCTACTGCAGCGACTGCGGAAATTTTCCAGAACTCCTCTTTTGTAGGTCTGCGTGCAAGTTTTAGAACACGGATATATTTTCTGAAGAATTCTGAGACACTTGCTTTCGTAATCTCCGGTTTCTTTATCTGGACGGAAGGGAGTGCCTTTTTTTCATCGGTCTTTTTCTCGTTTTTAGCCATGTATTCACCTCAGGAAGTCAATCTCAAACTTTGAGCGCTGGACCTGACTTGATTGTGATGCCCTAGATATTTGTTCCTGCTTACCATAAATCTGTGGTGACTGGACACCCGTGACGATAAGCATGGTCCGCATACGGCCCTCCATCTTCGGGTCGACCTGGACACCCCATATAATACGCGCAGATGGATCGATTCTCTGATAAACTTCCTGGACAACACCTTCGGCCTCGACCATCGTCATATCGGGTCCGCCGATAACGTTGATGAGAGCAGCGGTCGCGCCGGTGATGTCGACATCCAGAAGCGGAGAACGCAGAGCTTTCTTGATCGAGTCGGTTGCTTTGTCCTCGCTGTCGGAATCGCCGACACCGATCATGGCAATACCGCCCTGTTCCATAACGGTCCGGACATCGGCAAAGTCGAGGTTCACGAGACCCGGGAGCGTGATCAGTTCGGTAATTCCTTTGACAGCACGCATCAAAACCTCATCCGAGACCTTGAATGCCTGGGCAAGCGGAAGGCGCGGGACGACTTCTAAGATGCGGTCATTGGGGATCACGATAACCGTATCGGCAACTTCCCGGAGACGCTCGAGACCGATCTCGGCGTTTTCCATTCTGGTCGCACTTTCACTGGTAAACGGCAGAGTAACGATCGCGATCGTCAAAGCGCCGATCTCTTTTGCGACTTTGGCAACGACCGGGGCAGAACCGGTACCGGTTCCTCCGCCGAGACCGGCGGTCACAAACACCATGTTGCTGCCGGCAAGTGCCTGGCGGATAACATCCTCGCTTTCAATGGCAGCCTCTTCGCCGCGCTGGGGAATTGCACCGGCGCCGAGACCTTTGGTCGTCTGGCGGCCGATAAGGATACGGCGGCCGACTCTTCCTCTCAGCATCGAGAGGTGCTGGGCATCGGTGTTCAGTGCGTAAATGTCCGCACCCTCGACTCCTTCCTCATAGACACGGGCGACGGTGTTGGATCCTCCGCCTCCGCAGCCGATTACGGTGATTTTTGTCCGGAGAGCATCAAGGATCTCGTCGAATTCGTCATCCTCGTCCGTCGGTGTCGTCTTGGCAGCGGAAAAACTGTACTGACTCGAGTAGTCAACCTCGGGTTTCGGCTGCTCTTTCTTCACGGCGGGAGCCTGAACCGGGGCTGCTGCCTGAACCGGTTCGGGTGTCTGCGGACGGACTGAGTAGGTTTTTGCACCGAGTTCAGCTTCGGTTTCTGCGTCGTAAATTGCGGAAACCGGCGTGTCGTCGCGTGCAACGTCTTCGAACCGTTTGCGTGATAATGCTTCTTCTACAATTGATCTCATGAGTAATTCTCCAATCCCGGTATTTTGATGGATGTCCTGACCACTTTCGTGACCATATCCGGCGTGATCATTCTGCCGTCGGGAAGAGTCACGGGTTTTCCGGCAACAAGCTGCCCGTATAACGGACCTGACGGGACCCCGAGCGTGCGCGCGAGCACGGGGTCGAACTGCCGGCGGGCTATCGTGATTTGATCACCTTCCACCAAACTATCCTGTGTACGTGTTATTTGTTGAACGGATAAGACTATTAAATCACCTGATACCTTCTGCCTGTTTTTTGCAGAAGTCAGCAAAGTCGGCATAAGTCTGCCGCCTTTTCCGGTCGTGTGAAAAATATTTCCCATTTTGTCCAGCTCAGCAAGGAAAATCTCCTCATAGCCGAGAAATGCTGCGGAAAACAGATCAGACGGAAGTTCGACCACGGCCGGGTCTCCGTCAAAGATTCTGCCGTGCGGGAATATTTTCAGACCGGGAGCCTGCAAAGCGGCCAGATCGCGATAGGCGACCCAGGTCGAAAAAGACATCGCGTTCATTTTCCGCAGATCGCCTTCGGTGATCTCCTCCAGCCCGACTTCAGCAAGTATCCCTTCGATATGGGAGATCTCCTGCTTTGACAGAGCTTTCCGGTCGATATGCGCGGCAAACACCCCGCACGATTTTGCGATCATCTGGGACACCATCTCTTTGGAAACCGAACCGACATCCCGGGTATGCATCATATGCCCAAATGCTCCCTTCGTCTCGAGACCGATCGCCGTCTGCCGGACCGCATAATGCGTACCGCCAAACCCGATCAGAGGGACAATCTCCGGCGAAGGGCGGGCATACAGAACGCTTTTTGCCGCCGCAATACAGGCTGCGGGATCGTTCCACTCTTTTTCCGTACTCCCCACCTCGACAAAAAAGAACGGGACCGGAAAATCCGTCGGCCCGTGATGCGTGATCTCGTACGAGACCCGGTACCCTTCCGGAACGAACTCGGCGTGGTTCTGCAGAATCGACTTCATCCAGGCAGGACTCGTCAGACCCAGTTCCCGGTCGTTGCCGCCAAGCCCCGCGATACCGAAGTTCCCTGCCGGATGGACCGTCAGAACAGGAACCGGATTCACACTTGAATGACGCGAAACAACAATGATCAGATCCGCATCAGGGTTCACCGCGGATTTTTCCGCATGGATGATCCGGCCTGAAACAGTGTGAAACGTCACCTCGTTCCCGTCGAAAAGAGGGAAACCCCCCTCCGGCGGATTTTTCAAAAGTTCGTCGATAGCTGCCCGGATATTTCGCCCGGCCGGGTCCGAGTCGGAGTTCAGTATATCAATAATCATATCACAAATACCCAATTCCCGTCAGGGAAGAGAAGATCCAGAGAATGACGAATATCACCGGGATGTGGACGAGATAGATGAAAAGCGTAACGGCCCCGTTCCCGAGTTTCGCAAAAGCCTCCCCGATTTTTCCAGGTTCCCGGATGGTAAAACTGCGCCTGCCGTTTGGATAGAAAACGGTTCCAAGACCGACCCCTAAAAGAAGCACGCCAAACCAGGGGAACAGCGGGAAATAATCCTGCGTATACTGCATGAAATCCTCGGCATGGATGCCCAAAGGATACAGCCAGGACGGATCATTGATGTACGGGAAGATAAACGCCCCGATCGCGATGATAATCAGACCAAGGATGATGTTCCATCTCCCGTATCTAAGGAGAGGGATCGCCAAAAGCATGGATACACCAAGCATATGCAGAAAACCGAACTTGATAAATGCCTCGCTGCCGAGAAAAAGCGAAGCCCCGATCCAGCTGCCGATGGTAATACAGAAACCGAGAGCCAGAAGAAACATCGCCTTGATGACCAGAGCCAGGTAGTATTCCTTTGTCGTTCTTCCCCGCATCCGTTCATGACGAAGGATCATCGCGATACCCGCAAGAAGAACGAAGACTCCCGACCCGAACATATACGTATTATAATAGGAAAGGAAGTTCGGATCCTCGACGATTATATGGAACAAAACAAGACAGGCGAGGAGATGGTAAAACAGCATGCCAAGGATTGCGATCCCGCGGATAGCATCTATTTCCCAGTATCTTCCGCTCTTGGAACTCTGCGAGTCTCCAGACTCGGTAAGGATCGAATCATCATATTCCCGTACTTCACCACCCATTGTTCCCTTCATATTGGTTTTTGTATATCTAAGTAATTTCTGGACGACTAAACATACCCGATGCCGGTCGTCACGCTCAAAATCCACAGCATTACAAAGAAAATCGGCATATGGACGAGGTAGACGATCAGCGTTGTTCTGCCGTGGCCGAGTCTGGCAAAGAATTTCCCGGGGATTTTCGGCTGCCACATAGAAAACGCCCTGACGCCTTTCGGATAGAAGATATTGCCAAGGCCGATGCCTAACAGGATGAATCCGCTCCATGGAAAGAGCGGGAAATAATCCGGCGTATGATCCATAAAGTCGGCCCCGTGAATGCCGAGCGGATAGAGCCAGCCGGGATCATGGATGAACGGAATGATGAAAATCCCAACAAGGATGATCAGCAGGCCGAAAAGAATGTTCCATTTGCCAAACCTGATCAAAGGAATCGCGATCAGCATCGATATGCTCAGCATATGAAGAAAGCCGAACTTGACAAACACGTCATCGTGAAAGATAACCACGGAAGCAAGCCACGTCAGCGCCGTGATACACATGGCGATAAAAAACAGAACCAGGGCTTTGACTGCGATATCGCGATAGTATGCATCCAGAGGCCTTCCAAGCATCCGGTTATAGCGAAGAACGATCGCAACGCCGGCAATGAAAACGAAGGCTGCCGAGACGATCACGATTGGACTGTAATAATACAGAAACTCGCGGGTCTCCTGAAGAATGTGAAACATCACGAGACAGGCGAGAAAATGAAAATACAGCATCCCAAACAGAGCAAGGCCGCGAACGGCGTCGATCTCCCAATACCTTCCGCTCTTTACTAAAGGGGGAGATCCCGGAGATATGCTCTGTTCGTCGCTCATTGTTTCAGGCATGTAGGTGTTAAGCAGATAAGTAAGTTCCTTAGAAAAAGTCAGAGATGCCCGATGGGACAACCGAGCATCCCGGAAACTACGACGATCACGAGAATGACGGACCCAATCACCGGGATATGGGCCAGATATATCTCGAGAGGATACCTGCCGATAAGTGCAAGACTCTGGCCGATCTTACCCGCCGAGGGGAGATTGAACCTGCGGATCCCGTTTGGATACAGAAGAGAGCCGAGGAAAACGCCAAGCAGCATAACGCCGACCCAGGGAAAAACGGGGAAGAAGTCACGCGGATAGAAATCCGGCGGCAGGATCCCGAAAACCATCAGCAAGGCGGGTCCTTTGATCGTTTCGAGAAAGAGACCGAGCAGGATGAACGATACCGCAGGGATCAGGCTCCATTTCCCGAATCGTAAAAACGGGATGCACAGGATCATGGAGAGACCCATCATCTGCAGGAAGTTGAAGTACACATATCTTCCGTCGTTGATGAACACCAGAATCAAAAGGGACGCAATAACGGAGACCCCAAGCCCGATCAGCATGATCTCTATCCCGCGTTTCAGTATAGCCATATAATAGGCCCGGCGCGGTTTATCGAGCATCCGGCCGTGGCGAAGGATCAGGGAGGTCCCGGATATTATAACGAAAACGCTTGTCCCAAGCGGCAGATAGACCCCAAGTCCAAGCCAGACATCCACATTGATGATGTGGAAAACGCCCAGGAGAAAGACGGTGTGGAATGCAATCATCGCCAGAAGCGAAAAACCGCGTATCGCATCGATTTCCCAGTACCGTTCCTTCACCGGGGCGGGACAGACGTCATCCATGTACATTAGTATTGGGCCGGCGAGGTAAAGATGTTCAGTATTGTTACGACACACCCACAAGCAGTCATCAGTACACCTTCTTCGCGAGTTCGCTCACGAGTCCGAACAACTCCGGAGCCACCCACGCCGGGGTGCAGTATTTCTCATAAATGCACAGACGTTCCCGTACCTCGTATCCGCGGGCAATGTCCTTCAATGCATCCAGAGCCGGCCAGGGATGTTCCGGATTGATGTAATCGATCGTAACCGGCGACACTCCGCCAAGATCGGTCACGCCGAGATCAAGAAGGAGGGAAGCATCGGCAAGATTCGGCGGGATCTGGATCGACACATCAGCGGGCAGGATCTCTTTAGAAAGCCGGAGGGTATCCGCGATCACCTCGGTCGAAGCTCCCTGAAACGACGCCATGTCGGTACCTTCTTTCGGGCAGAAGTTCTGGACGATCACTTCCTGGATGTGCCCGAATTTTTTATGCAGATCGCGGATGACTTCGAGCGACTCGATACGGTCGTCCCGGGTTTCGCCGATCCCAAGCAGCAGTCCGGTGGTGAACGGGATCTTGAGTTTTCCCGCATTTTCCATCATTTCTATCCTGACTGACGGATCTTTTCCCGGACTGTGGGCATGGGCAGGGATCTCGGCGGTCGTTTCAAGCATCAGACCCATGCTCGCGTTCACGGGCCGGAGATCCTCCAGCTCCTCATAGGTGAGGATGCCGGCATTCGTGTGCGGCAAAATCCCAAGCGAGATTGCGTATCTGCTCATGTCTTTACAGTAGGAAAGAATATCGGGATACCCCATCCGGTTAATGTATGCGGTGAAACCTGCTTCGCGTTCGGGACGTTCGCCGAACGTGAAAAGGGCCTCGGTGCAGGAAAACGCCGCCCCGCGTTCGAGCGTGGAGACAACCTCCTCCTTTGGCATCACGCAGCCTTCGGCCACCGGGGATTTGAACGAGCAGTATCCGCAGGTATTTGCACAGACGTTGGTCAGCGGAAGAAACACGTTGCGGGAAAACGTAATGACCGGCATGATCACGCCCCTTCTTTGAAAACACGGCGTCCGATAACAAGACACAAAAGCGAAACGATCAGGCAGATGCCGGCGATCAGATAGAGAACATACCCAAATCCAACCAGCAGTCCCGCGATCGCAGAAATGACGGCGGCTACTAACAAACCCCTACCCCAGTACTCGAAAAGCATTCTGTAGGATACCACAATATCAGTATCATACGAGGTGTAGATACATCAACTTTTATCATCCTTTGAAAGCATATTCATGTATCCTATGATTGATCTGCTGTCTGTGATCTTCGGCGAGCTTATGTGGTTTTTCCAGGTGATAGTTGTGCTGATGGATATCGCAGCATGCATTGTCGTCATTTTTCTGGAAAGACGCAGTCCTCAGGCGGCACTGACCTGGGTCATGGTAATGATATTCCTGCCGTTTTTCGGGTTGGTAATGTATCTGTTCTTCGGCAGACACCTGTATGGTTCCCATATCTTCAGCAAAAAGACCCAGGCCGATCTGATGCTGGCAGCCCAGGCTGAGGAACAGTTCCACAAGATCACGGAGAATGCACTGGAACTCGCCCCGAACATTTCGCGGTTCGACAGCACGATCGCCCTCCTTCTCAGTCTCGACAACGCGGTCTTAACGAGAAATAACGAGATCACGCTCTACACCGACGGGGAGATGAAGTTCGAAGCCTTCAAAGAGGCGATTCGAGGGGCAAAACATCACATCCATCTGGAGTATTTCATCATCAGGGACGATGAACTTGGAAATCAGATCATCGAACTTCTTGCAGAAAAAGCGGCACAAGGCGTCGAAGTCAGAGCGATCTTCGATGCCGCCGGGACGTTTTCGGTGAAAAAAGATTTTTTTACTCCGCTGAAAAAGGCGGGAGGGGATGTGCGGATCTTTTTTCCGCTCAAGGTTTCCTTTCTCAATACCCGGCTGCATTTCAGGAACCACCGGAAAATTCTGGTGGTCGACGGAACAATCGGGTTTATCGGCGGATTCAATATCGGGGACGAGTATCTCGGGAAAGGACCGATGGGATACTGGCGGGACACGCATCTGCGTCTCCACGGAAAAGCCGTTATTGCCCTGCAGACCCGGTTCATCATGGACTGGAACTACGCGGCAAAGGATGCCCAGATCTCTGTTGAAGACCGGGATACGCCGTATTATCCGGAGGAGGGATTTCGGGACGTTGCCGGGCATTCCTATATCCAGATCGCGTCATCCGGGCCGGATTCAGCAGAAAAAGCGATCTATTCGGGCTATCTGAGTCTGATCGGGCATGCAAAGGAGTCGATCTATATCCATACCCCGTACTTTATTCCGGATGACCCGATGCTGACCGAACTCATTCTTGCGGCACGTTCCGGGGTGGATGTGAGGATCGTGATCCCCTGCAAACCGGACCATCCGTTCGTTTACTGGGCAAACCATGCCTATCTCGGGGATCTGCTTGCGGCAGGCGTGCGGGGATATACCTACAATGATGGATTTATCCACAGTAAAGCCGGCGTTTTCGACGGGATAGGGACAACGATTGGTACGGCCAACTGGGATATCAGGAGTTTCAAGCTGAACTTCGAAACGAACGCGTTCGTCTATGATCTCGAGTTCGGGAAAAAGATGAACGAGCTCTTCCTCGCGGAACTGGAGACGAACTGTACGGAGATCACGCTTGAAGAGTACAATCAGCGGTCGGTATACGTGCGGATCAAAGAGGGTATTTCCCGGCTGTTCTCACCGATCCTCTGACCTTTTTTCAATAATCTATTTATAGCGAAGAGCTCCAGTAGAGAATGTATGAAAAAAATCTGGTATGTTCTTGGTACACTCATTGTCCTGATGGCCGTGACCCTGTCAGCAGGGTGTATCTCATCTCCTTCGGATACCCCGACACCCGTGACCCCGGTCCCAACCACGACGACCCCAACCCCCGTTCCAACACCGGTGGAAGTCATGCAGGGTCAGGAACTGACCATTACCGATACGGGAAACACGATCACGATAGGCATTTCGCAGAGAAAGTTCAGCAGTGAAGCCGAAGATGTGCTGGCAAAAGGATCCTCGGCGAATCCGACGCCGGCTCCCGGTCAGTATGCCGTCATGCTGAAAATCGCGGAGACCTTTGACGGCGGGGAAAGCACAGCCAAGCTGGTTTCCCCGTATCATTACGAGATCTATGTGAACGGTATCGGTTATCCTGCCGTACCTGCCGTCCTGCCCTCGGGATATACGGATTTCCCCACCACCAACATCCTCAAATACGCAACTGCCGAAGGCTGGCTCGCCTATATCATTCCGCAGGGCGACGCAAAACTTGCCTACGAAGTAAAAGAGGAGCCGCTCGGATTCATCAGAATAAACTACTGATCTTCCACATTTCTTTTTTTAAGACGGGACTTCGGCGGCGTGTTCTCAATCCAATTCGGGAAGGAGCTTGTTGGGTGCGGATAGATGAGATAAAACAACCGCGAATCGGCGCGAATCCCGCAAGCCTTCGGCTTGCTCCCAGAATCGGATTTGCTTATCCTCACTCTCGCTCGTCGTATCTGATCGATACGACGGCTCGTCCCTTCATCGGGAACGTTCGGGCAAATCCTGTCGCCGCCCCAGCGGCTCCCAATAAGAACTTCTTCCACCCCCTCTTCCCAAAAACGATTATCTGAACATCTCTCTCAACTGAGGCGCTGGGGCGCCGACAGGATTTGCCCGAACGGTCCCGATGAGGGATGAGCAAGACAACGAAGCTGGATTGCGAAAGTGAGGATCAGCAAATCCGATTAGCTTCGCCCGAAGGGCGGATTCGCGCCGATTCGCGGTTGGTTTTTTTCTTGTGTCAAAACGAATGCCGTACACGAAATCGAAGTGCATATCAGCATTACGTCCGTTTATCTTGACCGAGACCACAACACCACGTGACCCCCTCTTTACCAGGACTTAAGCTCTCATCCGCATCCAGCTCTGCCGGGCATGGATCCTCATCGCCGGCGCCACATACGGAATATATCCCGGCGTCATACACGCACCCATCAGAATATTCTGCCCCGAAGAGCGGGATACCCCGCACACACCCGTTTTCCTGCATCTCACATCCTCCAGAAACTCAAGCGGCGTCTGATTGGCATAGCCGACGGTCACGGCCCGTCCCACTTCCCAGAGAACGTGGGCATCCGAACCGCCCGTCATGCACGTAGTGTTCTTCTGCGCATACCTCTCGGCCCGCATATTCTGCCGAACCGACATCCCGCTGCAGATCACTTCAAGACCGTCAAGCTCTCCTGCGACCGAGGACTCGATAACGCCCACATCGATCCCTTTCATAACCCCCCTCACGCTCATCCCGTATCCGTAAGGATGGGCCGCGATCACGAACCCGCCCGCATTTTTCGCGTCGGCGATGACCTTCTCCGTGGAAATATCCACCGCCATATGCGGACACTTCCCCCGGTGATCCTGGATCGAAGCGGCGTAGTAGGAAGCAAGATCCCGGTACGTCTCGAAATACACCAGAACGTGCGGGCCCTCCAGAGCCGAGACCTCGATCCCCGGAATAACGTTCTCCGAATAATCAAGCGCCTCCTTCACCCCGAAAATCACATTATGATCCGTTATTGCGGCTGAAATATCGTTTTTATTGAGATATTTGGCAAGTGTTTTTGGTTGTGTCCTCCCGTCCGACGCGGTCGAATGAACATGCATATCGAACCCTTTATTCTCATCGTCCTTTACGAACGGGGCATACAAAACATTAGTCTGCATCTGTTTTCAGTATATTGGAGCGCGGAGGTCAAAAAGTAATTGGCTGCGGCAATGGTTTGACATTATGTAATATAAACAAACCAATATGTTAATAATGTTTTACATCAAACTGAGTATAAACGAGGTGACAGAAAAAATGAATCCACGAAAATTCAGGCACGAATTAAAATACTACCTGAATACGGCAGACTATTTGATCATCAAAAACCGTCTGTCGACCATTGCCGGACCTGACGAACACGCCGATTCCAAAGGGTCATACAGAATCCGGAGTCTGTATTTTGAAACACCGGACGACAAAGCGCTCCTTGAAAAACTCTACGGAGTAAATGAACGGGAAAAGTTTCGGATCAGGTATTACAACAACGATACCTCATTCATCCGCTTAGAAAAAAAGACCAAAATAAACAATCTCACGAACAAAATTTCCGCACCCATCACGAAAGAAGAGTGCGAAAAACTCATAGCAGGCGATACGGAATGGATGCGTGAATCGAAAAACGGCCTCATTCTCGAACTGTATGCAAAGATGAAGTATGAACTTCTCCGCCCGAAAACGCTCGTCGACTACATGAGAGAACCGTTTGTCTACCGCCCCGGAAATGTGCGGGTGACCTTCGACACCAAGATCTCGACCGGCGTGAACGCAGTTGATTTATTAAACGCCAATATCCCCATGATCAGAACAAATGAAGAACAAATCATCATAATGGAAGTAAAATATGACAATTATCTCCCCACAATTATCAGAAGTATGGTACAGGTACAAAACAGAAGGGTCACTGCCTTCTCGAAATATGCAGTTGCACGGGTCTTTGGGTGAGTAAATGGCACTGACCTTTGACGATATATTATCCTCGGACTTTCTGTCGACGGTGACCGAGTTCTCCTTAACGGACATGCTCATCGCGATGGTGCTCGCGTTTGTGCTCGGGTTGTTTATCCTCTATATCTACAAGAAAACGTTCACCGGCGTGATGTATTCGTCCGGATTCGGGATTTCGCTTGTTGCCATGTCGCTTGTGACGACGATGATCATTCTCGCGATCGGATCGAACGTCATCCTGTCTCTTGGTATGGTCGGTGCTCTCTCAATCGTGAGATTCAGATCGGCGGTGAAAGATCCAATGGATATAGCCTACCTGTTCTGGGCGATCTCGGCAGGTATCGTTCTTGGTGCCGGACTCATCCCGCTTGCGATCTTCGGGTCGGTGTTCATCGGTGTTGTTCTCTACATCTTCTCGGCAAAGAAGCCGACGGACAAACCCTACATCCTGATCGTGGACTGCGAGGATGAAAATGCGGAAGCAGGCGTGACCGCCCTTCTCAAGAGAACCGTGAAAAAGTCCCTCCTGAAATCAAAAACCGTCACTAAGACCGGCCTGGAACTCACGATCGAGGTCCGCCTTCCGGATCAGGAGAGCGGTTTCGTGAACAAGATCTCGGAACTTACCGGCGTCTCGAATGCCGTTTTAGTCAGCTACAACGGCGAATATATGACGTAAGATGAAATATATCAACACCATCACTATTTTTCTGATCGTTGGTGCGGTGTTATTCACCTGCATGCTTATGTTTAATCCGACGGCTCTCGGGATAACGGCAAAGGATACTCTCTATGAGAGCACCCTTTTCGATAAAGACGGGATCACGACGGTCAACATCACGATCAGCGATGAAAACTGGGCGGATATGCTGGAAAATCCTCTTGAGGAGGAGTTCCATCTCTGCGATATCACGGTAAACGGCGAGACATACGATTCGGTCGCGATAAGGACGAAGGGGCTGACAAGTCTGTCGTCGGTTGCAAGCAGCGATTCGGACAGATATAGTTTCAAACTCAAGGCCGATAAGTATGTGAGCGGGCAGAGTTTCGACGGGCTGGATGAGTTCGTTTTGAACAATATCTATCAGGATGCGACCTACATGAAAGAATATCTCTCGTACGAGATGATGGATTACATCGGCGTCGATACGCCGCTGTATTCGTATGCGGCGGTCTATATCAACGGCGAATATTTCGGTCTGTATCTGATGGTGGAGGCGCCCGAAGAAGATTTCCTTGACAGAGTGTACGGAGCGGATTACGGCGAACTCTATAAGCCGGATTCGATTTCGGGCGAAATGGGCAATATGGGCGGCGGCGAGGGAGACGAGCGGACCGGTTTCCAGATGCCCGATGCCGGGAATCTCACGGGTTTCCCGGACGATATGAACCAGATGGATTTCCAGAACCGAACCGGGATAATGAATTTCACCAAGACTGACGATCAAAACATGACGATGCCTACTATGGGAGGCGGAGGAATGGAAGGAGGGATGAGCGGCAGCGGCGGAGGTGCGGATCTTGTCTATATCGATGACGATATCGACAGTTATGATCAGATCTTCGATAATGCGGTTACTGATGCGAAGAAGTCGGATGAAAAACGCGTGATTACAGCGATCAGGAATCTGAATGAAGGCACCTATCTGGAGACCTACGTCGATGTTGACGAGGTGCTGAGATACTTTGCGGCGAATACGGCTCTGGTGAATCTGGATAGTTACGTGAGTTCGATGAAGCACAATTACTATCTGTACGAGGAGGATGGTCAGATTTCGATCCTGCCGTGGGATTTCAATCTGGCATTTGCTGCCTACGGAATCAGTGATGCGAGCGAGGCGGTGAATTTCCCGATCGATACGCCGGTCGCAAGCGGTGTTTCTCTTGATGAACGGCCGCTGATCGGCGTTCTGCTGGAAAACGAGGAGTATAAGGAGCTCTATCACGCGTATCTGGAAAAGATCGCGACCGAGTTCTACGGGGATTCGTTCGATGAGCGGATCGCGGCGATCGATGCACTGATAGGTGATTACGTGGAATCCGATCCGACGGCGTTCTATACGTATGATGAGTATAAGACCGGGATCACCACGCTTGTGGAGTACGGCGATCTGAGGGCAGAGAGTATTCTCGGTCAGCTGAATGATACGATTCCGTCGACCGAGGAGGAACAGACCGCGAATCCCGATCTTTTGGTGGATGCATCGGATCTCAATCTTTCAGCGATGGGATCCATGAGTGGAGGCGGCGGGGCGTTCCCTATGGGGACACCCTCAGTGGAGCAAGGTCGAGTGTAAGCGAGAACTTACGACTGGGCGGGGTGGCCCCTATGGGCAATCAGGATTTCGGGAATCAGACGATGCCTGGTGAGATGACGCGGCGAATATCCCAGAAAAAAGAAGATGTCACCCTAACCCGACTATTTTTGTATCGTAAAACACCCACATCCACTCACTGATCACCGCGGTTCCGCTAAAATCGGAGGCACTATCGCACCGCGCGGTTCGGGATTTATATTGGTATATGATGATGTTGTATATATGTCAGAAAAAGACAATGAATTAGATGTTGATTTCACCATTCTCGAGAAAGATGTTCTGTATTTTTCAGGAATAACCTACGTTTTCAATGAAAACCAAGTAGCTCATATTGAGGGAGCAGAAGAGGCATTTCCAAAAGGGTATGGAAATTCCGAGATATATCCCGATCAACCACTGGACGAAATACCGGCCATGGAAATCTGTATCACGCAAAAACAGATGGATATTATTGATGAACAGCGCAAAGCACTCAATATTGAGTGGGATGCCTGCCTCGCCCGTATTATTGCCCGCGGCTTTGCTGCGGTCGCTGCCGATGGGCAGGGTCTGTAACTCCAGACAGGAAACGGGGAAGGAGCCCCTTTTCTTTTTATCTCTGCTGATCGTACGTTGGTCTAGCCTGGCTAACGCCCGATCCCAAACGCCTTCAACCCGCAATCGCAAATCAAAGATTTGCTCGCAAGGCAAAGCCTTGCTCGACTAAGGGACCTAAAGGTCCCCGCCTCCGCTGAGGGCGAGCCTTCGGGGCAGCCCGCCTCCGCTAAGGTCGCCGACTCGTTCACAAACCTTCGGTTTGCTCTCCGACTCGGGTCTACGGCCCTTACTTGTTCACAAACCTGCCTTCATGCCAAACATCGCACTTCGAACTATCCGGTTAAACCGGACTGTTGGAATGTTATTTAAAAAATTATCCATTTTACTTACACTCGTGATCTTCGCTGGAATCGGATTTCGGGAGATTCAACAGCGTATTTAGTACCTCTTCCAGTTCATCCTCATCCTCTGTATTTTCCCGCTCCAGCTCCCGTGCCTCGAACACCTCGAACTCCCGCGAAGCCTTACTCTTTGCCCGCTCCATCGAAACTCTCCCGGCATTAGCAAGAATACTCATATCATTCAGTCGAAGAATCGCCTCCAGCTTCACCTCCCAGTCATGCATCGTCATAACCTTCCTGGAACGTGCCTGCTGCTCCGCATACTCCAGAAACTGATTCACCAGCGAATTCATCGTCGTAAGCTCCTCGCTCGAAAGATAATTTTTCGCCGTCAAAACATCAGCCTGACGAATCTTCCCGTTTGGACTCTCCTTCCACGTCGAAAGCCCCATATGCGGTAGATCCGCATTTGCCCGCAGCATCAGGAGAGGTAAACAGATCATCATAGGTCTCAAAGTATTTGTCTGTTTCAATGCTGTATTCCTTAAGCGTGTCCAATCTCCAGCAAAGTGATTCTGCAGCACATCTCATCAGCCTACACTGAATATCTTCTGGAAAATCTGCTTCTCTTGTGGAAAGAATTGCATAGAGTTCATCAATCTCCCAGAGGATATAACTGCTATTTTCAACATTTTCCCAAGATCCATATCTCTGAACTAATTCAGACTTATACGCTGCAATAATCTCTTTAACAGCAGCGAGACTTGCATTCCAGACAGGACGTGATCCTTCCAGGGGTTCATAGAGTAACTTTTCTCTGACATATCCGTATTTTGCAAAAATATCAGTCATTTTTCGATCACGATGTGCGTCAATATATTTTTTAAATCTGACATCCAATTCCGTTGAAATAGTATTCAGGCCTTTTATTACCTCTTCGTGTTGTTTATCCAGATTCTTCATAATATCAACATCCATCATTTCCCCATTTATTTCATTGTTCCATGCTGCATACTTAAAAGAGGATTTAGACAAACCATGACGTGCAAGTTGAAAATACGTGTAATCCTCGGGTTTTTTCTTACCCTGGTCTCTTTTAGTAGGATGTCCCGCCACATCATTTCTTATCTCGCGAATTGCATGCATATCTGGAAAATCGGTATGTATTGTTATTTTTGGCAATTCCAATGCGGCGTTGGCATTCACTAAAGCATCCTGCTGAACAAATAATGCTTGTAATAGCCCATAGATGGCGAGAAACTTTCCTCTCATATCCTCTGGAAACTCGCTTTCTCGGAAATACTGTATCATCTCCTCAGTATCCTGCAAAGTATCCAGAGAAACACAGAGCATGTTCCAGTTTTCTTTCTTTTGATAAATGAGATTATAGGTTTCCGTCCTCATAATATGAGCTCTAATTTGCCGGATAGTGGTATCAAAATCTGCATTCATTCTTTACTCATCTCCTCACATTCATCAGCACTCTCCAACTTGTTATACAAACTCTCATCTGAATGAATTTTCAAATCATTTTTAAAGTCATCCAGGGTTACATCCTTAAAAATATAAGGAGCACTAGTCCAAGGCACATGACAAAATACTTCGCATCTTTCCACTCCATTTTCGGTTATTATCTTGCATTTTGATACGCCGTCTTTATCAATAATCTCAGTAAACCCGCATATTTCATTTAGAACTGAGGCTTTAAACCACTGTCCAGCAAGATTCCGGTAATAGGTTGTTACTACTATCTTTGGATGCGGTGTGCTACAACGAATTTTTGCCCCCATAATATTCCCCGACTCGTCAAACCCTATTCCAAGTCTCTTACATAAAGGCGAAGATCGTTTTACAGTAAACTCAAGACACAAATCAATTTGACCGTCTTTCAAAAGATAAGAAAATGAATCACGATATGAACTTGATTTCATTATCACGGTTTCGTCACCATCTGTTTTTGGGATCTCAATATAACCAAATAAAAATACAGATAGTGCCGGTTCGTTCGATATATTAACACATTTACAACGAACCTGCAGGTGTCCAGTCAACAACTTTGAGAGCTCAAGATTTCTTACTATATTTGTTGAAAGAATTGAGGGAATAACTAAGGGTTGTTTGTCCAGTTGAATCTGCTTTGATAATAACTTCGTCTGTTCTTCAGCCTGTTCTAATGATTTCTCCGAAGCCTTTGCCATAGAGTGAGTAAATATTACATAGCTAATTGTCACGCCAACTAAAATCACCGAGGCAAAAAACGAAAGAACACCGGAATACATATTTGCCCACTCCCAAAACCCTTCGGCATCGACAATCCCGCTCGCGCCAAGTCCCAAGAAAAATCCAATCACGCCAAACAGAAGGATCAGCACGCCGATCATCCAATTGGACTTGATTCTCTTACCAGCATTCCCGCTCTCTTCACTCATTCCCATTTCACACCCCAGAATAATCCGACCTGCTCTCAGGAGAAACCATAACAACGATCTCCTCAACCTCAGAAACTACCCCAAAACCCTCAGCATACAAAGGACTCTCCTCCAAAACCGCATCCTCCGATGACGTCTCAGAATACTTTTCCAAATATTTTTTGCAGTCATACCGTTTCTTCAAAAATGTCGAACCAAGCTGATCAAAAATGCGGCATGCCCTCTTGTGAGAAATAATACCCTCCTGCATCATCATACCGACAACATCAGGAAGCGGAATACGCTGCCAGCCCTCTCGTTCCATCTCCGAAATCATCTTCTTATCCTCAGTAATAAGGGGGATGCCAGTATCCCTGCAGAGGATCAGCAACCCAGCATCATATATACTGAGACCTCTTCGTTTTCTCATCAGGGATGCCGCATCCGACATCTGCGTCCCAGATAAACTCATCGTCTGCAGACCGTAACCGGCCATTTCCTCCCATGACGGTCGCTTCATTTCCGTCTCCTTAATCAAATCAAGCGTAAAGGACTCTCCCACATTCCCGAAAAACTCCTCTTGGATCGAAAGATCCAAAAAGTATGTGAGCCCGTTCATATCAAGCAAAACCTGGTTAAACAGACTCATGCAACCTCCCCGGACAGACTCGTAAAGGAGATCTTCTCTCCAAGAAGCTCACGCCCCTTACTTGCCGAAATGATTCCCTCGGAAACAGCCCGGCGAACCAGAAGTTCCACGCGTTTCGGCTCCTCCGTATGCAAATATGCCTCACCGTTGGAACGAACACTCCATCTCTTCTCCTTGTCAGCCTTCATGAGTTTCTTCTTCGTCTTCTCATCTATGATCTTGAGCGACTCCATCCGGACCAGAAGAGCGAAAACGCTCATCCCATACTTCTCCCGAAGCAAAAGCAGCTCCTCTTTTGTGAAATCCGTTCGATGCACCCCAGTATCCTTCACCAGCATCTGCATTGGAGCCAGCAAAGCAGCAGCAAACCTGTTTGCCGCCATCTCGGCATCACACCATCCGCGATTCACAAAATAATGCCCGAGTTCATGTGCCAGAGAAAACCGCTGACGTTCCTTTGGAGCATTTTTCCTCAATACGATCACGGTACCTATACTCTCATGTGGAAAAGTCACAGCTTCAAAATTATCCGGCCCATCCACAAGCATGATCTTAAACCCGTTATCCTCCGCAGTAGACATCAGATTGTCGATCGGATCCAGACCGAGGTTCCACTTTTTCCGAACCTCGAAAGCGAGGGCTTCAATATCCTCATGAAAATCCTTTACATCCCATTTGAGATCAGAATAATCCACCATCTCATCAGGAATATCCATGATTGACATGATCTCCAGATATTTTTCCAGAAGCTCCTGGGTCCGTGCAATGATCTGTTTTTCTTCCTTCTTCGGCAGTTTTTCCTTAGGATTCGCAAGCCTGAACTGAGGCGTCGATGCCAAAACAACCGAAGTCTCGCGAAAGAAATAATCAATATCGACATGGAGAGCGCGGCTCAGTGAAATCAGCGTACTGGACGATGGACTGATTTTCCCAGCCTCATATTTGGAAATGGTCATTTTTTCTACCGAAACCAGTTCACCGAGCTCTTCTTGGGTCAGCCCGGAAAGTTTTCTTGCTTGTTTCAACCTTTCACCAAACATAACGTATCACCAAATCACGGTTTACTGAAATCTATTTTTTAATAAATTTGTAACCTAATGTAATCATACGCACCTTCACTATATAAATCTATTTGTGATGAAAAAAACCGGCAAATAATAACTGTAAATCAAGATAATAATCACAAAAAAGTAAGCAAACACAGTAAATAACTACGTTTCAGAAATAAGAACGGGTTGCTGAAAAACATCTGGAGAGGGCACGTATCCAACCAGAGCCCCGTTCATTTCATCCAGAATCTGCTGATCATGCTCGCGTGGGCTGCGAACAAAAAATCACCCCAACCTTCTGCACAGCTCCTTTTGGATCTCCGGATCCTGCAGCATTGCAAGCATCTTCGCCTTCTCCGCATCGATCCCCATATCTCTTCTGGCAAGATCCGTCAGAATCGTCGCCGTCAGATAATCACTGATCGACTCAAACTGCGGCTTCTCTCCCTTCGTCAAAGCAACCACGCGGTCATAAACCTCCCAGCTCACCCGTGTGCTCAGCAAAGGCTTCTTACTTTTCACTGCGACCATGTCTGTATGTAAACTTATATACGCATGAGTATATAATACCAATACAAAACAACAGCAATTAAATATCCTCATGACATAATTACTCTTGTAACCCCAATGGAACCAAAACTCGGCGGGGCAAATACCTATCTGAATCAGAATAACCACACTACTTACCGGCAGCATCTGGCAGAGGGGAGCCACAGGCAGTACCCCGAAGCACAGCAAGGCATTTTGGCCCAGATAGACTACAGGGATCCCAGCATCCAGACCCTGTTTTCACCACTTATTCTTGGATGCATCAAAGAGATCCTGGAAAAAGGACGGGACAAAACCTGACCAACATTCAACCTCTTTTATTCGGATTGCAAAGTATTCATCCGCTCGGCTCTATTTTTCTATCCATCTATCTATCCATCTATGCGGATCAAAAAAATGATACCTCAGACAAAACTACGTCCGGACGTAAACAGACAGATAGATGGTTATGTACTCATCTGTGCATCTATCTGCATAGATAAATACGCTCTCTCTCTCTCTCTCTCTCTCTCTCTCGTCTGTACTAAAAATAGTATAATATATGGATAAAAAATAAGTGATTGATGAGGAGTTTTTTCTTCCCGTATTTACTTACTTACGGACGGACTTTTCCTCCCCTAGTCTTTTTTCAACACATATACATATCCATCTACACATCTGCATACGTGCACAGCATCTTAAAATATATAAATTTACATACAATTTGATGCAAATAATTAATATTAAATATCTGCAGAACCCATCTTTTCTTGTAAGTCATCCGGCTTACGCACCAATCACCAAAGGACGTGATCAAGATAGCACAGATATTCTCGCTCTATGTCGGAGAAGTCGACAGAAAAACCTTCGAAGCCTTCTCCAGAAAGTATCCAAGACCGCACACATCGAAAATGATCCTCGGTCTCATGAGAAAACACCTAAACGACCACGGAGAACCTGATGCCTGACTACAAAGTCTACATCCCCGAAGCAAAAGCCGGCCTTCTCTACCAGTACAAAGAACAGTTCGGCAAAGACGCCTCGCCCATGATCGTCGGATTCATGGAACAAAGCGTTATCCAAACGCCGAAGATCCGTGAAAACCCCGAGGAAACGACCCGCTTCATTTACGAAATCTACTTCGGCGACATCGAAAACGAACGCGAATTCTCCGACCTCCTTGGAGGCAGGGAAAACATGAAAGCAGCACTCCTCAATCGGACGGCTGAACTCTGCAGAAAATACCCGGCTCTCTACCCGGAAGTCATCGCCCAGCTGAACAAAGACCATCCAAACCTTGCAAAAATCACAGGAATTACACAATGAGACAGAACAGAAAGAAACAAACCACAAGTAGCGAAACCATTCGCGAAAAACATGCCTGCCCGATGACCGTCGCGAAACAGAATCAGGGAACAGGCAACAACAGATTCGACCCGAAAACACAAAAATCCACCGGGCCGGAGATCCACATCGTCACCGGGTTCTCGTATGCCGCCACCCCGGGCCTTTATTCCCATCTCGAACATTTCGACCCGGTAGAACGCACCGTTTTCAGCGCGATCTTAAACGACGCACACTACGACATCGCCCAGACGATTCTCTCGATCCTCGCTGCAAAGGGCGTCGCCGTTTCTTCGCTGGACGGAGAATCCCTCCGGGTGACGATCCGGTTCCTCAAAAACATCCCGGAGGCACCATGACCCAGGAACATAAACCCTGCCTGGGTCTCCGGCTCGCCGACCGGGTGATCCTCTCGCGGGTCCTTGCCGGGACCTGGAGAGTCGACGGGGAAAACGGCGAGATCATCTCGCGAAATACAGGAAAGCCCCTGAGCTTTTCCCGTAAGAACAACGGGTATCGTTCGATTCGGGCCAAGTATAAGGGGTTCATGGTGGACATCACGAAACACCGGGCCGTCTACATCGGCGGGACCTGCAGAACGATGGACGATCTTCCGGTCGATCTGAACCTCCATATTGACCACATCAACGGGAACATCGATGACTGCCGGCTCGCAAACCTCCGGCTGATTCCGTGCTGGGACAACAACCACCCGCAGTCGGGGCGAAAACTGCGGATATTCACGGACGAGCAGGTTGGAGAGATCCGACGACGATACGCAAAGGGCGAACCCCCGCGGATCCTTGCGGTGGATTTTGGTGTGGCCAGGAGCACGATTCACCGGATCGTTTCCCGGCGGAGCTATGCGGAGGTGGGTCTGTGAGTGGGAGTGAACCCGGGACAGAATACCTGCGAAGGATCAAATTCTCCTGCCCGGTCTGCCTGAACTCGGTTACGGAAAAGGTCTGGGTCGAGGATACACGCGATCTGAAACAGGCGGTTCAGAACTGCCCGGTCTGCGGGTCGCCGACGATGCGGATCGATTCGCCGGACGATGATATCCAGTTCTTCGCCTATCTGGATATGCGAAGGACGATTCACGAGCGGATGGCTGAGCAGATGGAGGATACGTATGACTATCTGTGATGCTGACGGGATCCGGGAGATTCTGGAGACGGCGTTTCCCTGCCCGGAGGAGGAGTATGCGGATGCGTTTTTCTGCCAGGAGATGACGAAGGTCCTGGAGGAACTCGCGGGTTTCTATGCGACCCGGTTTTCGGAGACGGTCGAGGAGATCAAAGCAGGCGGTCTCGAGTCTACGGAGTTTGTTCTCCGGGTGGAGGAGCGGCGGAGTAAGATGGTGAATGTGCCGCTGCTTCGCGAGGAGATGCCGGATCTGTTTGCGGAGCTGGCGTTTGTTTCCGCCGCGAATGCGTCGAAGCTTCTGTCGAAGAGGTTCATCTATGATGCGACGAAGAAGCTGATCAAGGATCGGATCACGAAGTATGAGGAGGTGAATGTGAAGGAGCTTGAGGCACGGCTGCCGGAACCGGAGTATTCGCGGTATGTTTCGGATAAGCTGATCTCGGAGAAGTATGTGATCGAGGTGAAGTCGTGAAGGATACTGCCGACGAGGGAGGAACGAACCGATGAAGCACTGGTATGATTTTCCCGAACTGCTGGATCGAACGAAGCTGAAGGAACTGGTGGATGCAGGGCTGAGTGTCCGGGAGCTGTCGATTAGGGCGGGGTGTTCACGGCAGTGCGTGGAGACAGCTTTGAAGCGGCACGGGCTTGCGGCGAAGGGGCAGCGGGGGGTGATGCCGCGGTTTATCAATAGGGGAGGGGAGTAGAATCCCTATTTTTTCTTTTTTTTAGCTGAGCAATCTTTGATTTGCGAGCGAAGCGAAGCGGAGAGCGAACCGCAGGTTTGCGAGCGTGCTTTGGTTTCGTGTAAGGCTGGGTATTGATACATGAGATAAAACCCACCGCGAATCTCCGCGAATCCTCGCGAATCGCATTTTCCTTACGTTCGGATGCTCTGCTCCGGCTGATCGCCTGCGCAGGAATCGCACCCTCACTTGAAAAATGCTATCGGAAAAACCCGCGTGCGGGTTTTTCTTTTTGGGGTAAATCATATATAATTTAGAATGAAGAAAAAAAGGATCATGGATCTTATTGTGGAAAAACCGGAGATTCTCTATCCTGATGAAGTTCACAAAATAATCGGCTGCGCTATGACCGTCTATAATATTCTGGGACGCGGGTTTCTGGAAGCCGTATATCATGATGCTCTGGAAGTTGAACTGGAATTACAGGGAATTCCCTTTGAACACAAGAAACATCTGAATATTTTTTATAAAGGCGTGAAACTGCCGAGTTACTATCAGGCAGATGTGGTCTGTTATGATAAGATCATCCTTGAACTGAAAACTGAGACAGAGTTGGTTAAAGAGGATGAGGCACAGCTCATCAATTATCTGAAAGCAACCGGAATCAAACTTGGAATTCTCATCAATTTTGGAAAACGGCGAAAACTCGAGTGGCAGCGGGTCGTATATTCCGATGAACGATATCTGAATAATGCAAATATTCCAATAGAGTGAAAGAAAAACCCGCACGCGGGTTTTTCCGATAGCATTTTTCCAGACGGCGTGCGATTCCTGCGCAGGCGATCAGCCGGAGCAGAGCACGCAGGCGCAAGAAAAATGCGATTCGCGTTAATTCGCGGAGATTCGCGGTTAAATGATATCATGCTTCCGCGTCTTACCATACACGAAATCGAAGTAAATTCCAAAAAAATACAGAGAAATCAAGACATTTCCCCCGCGTTATATCTTCTTTTACCCCCTATAATCCTATAGCATGTGTGAAACGGCACGTGAATTCCGATCAACGATCTCCTCCAAATAGGACAGAAAAAACCACGTGCGTTTTGCATGTGTCTAATCGTTGAGAGTCGATGACTCGACTAACCCGGTCGCAGGTTCCATATTTCTTTGGACCCTGCCGGATGGTTTGACGATCATCAGATGCCTTCGGTGACCTCGACGGGTCGCAAACCTCCGGTTTGCTCCTCGCTTCGACCGCCGTGGGCGGTCTCAGCGGATCACCTCCACCATGACAGCAGATTTCATTCAGACAGCAATCTCGAAGTCCGCAAAGCGGATCTTCACCGCAGAGTTTACGAACGCCGCCGCGTATGATGCGATCGTCGCAGAAATTACCGGCGTGGAAAATCCCCTCGGCCTTGCCGAAGTCGAACTCGGGAAGGAGATCTACAAGACCTATGTCGGCTACTTCGACCCGAACACCAGCGAAATGAACGGCAAGGTTCAGGTCACGGCATATACCCGGGCCGAGTATGCCGCGGCAATCACCGCCCTCACCGGCAGTGCGGATCTCAAGACCGCATTCGGGAACGGCGGTACCGCAGAGACCACCGAGATCGGTACCGAAGCAACGTGGAACGTCCGCATTTCCGCGAAGCTTGGGACCGACACCTTCCAGATCAGCCTGAACCGCGATTCGATGACCGTCTCCGGCTATGCCGACGACGCCACCCTTGCAGCAGTTGACGCCTGGGCAGACACCAAGCCGGCCCTGAACTAACGGGAGGCGGAGATGCAGATCTCCCGCCGGCTCAGGAAGCTGATCCTTGTGTTCCTCGGGTTTCTCATCATGCTTTTTGGGAAGCTTGTAGAAGGGGCGAGGTGAGCCGAGAAGCGAGGGTCGTAGACCCGAGTCGGAGAGCAAACCAAAGGTTTGCGAACAGGCTCGCCCTCAGCGGAGCAAGTTTTCGAAGGAAACTTGCGACTGTGGGTTGGACGCTGAAAGCGGACGACCTCAACTGAGGCGGGTTGCCCCAAAGGGGCGGCCATAGCTGAGCAAGTTTTCGAAGGAAACTTGCGATCAAATCTCTGATTTGCGAGTTTCCTCACAGGTCAGAGATAATTTCACCTCTGCCTGCGGGGTACTTTTGTGGTGATGGAAGTTAGAGTGAATAAACGCGTTGACACATATTTGTGCATTTTTCCGCTCCGATATTTAACACCCAGCAAATAAATGCCCCTTCTTTTAAGAACATTTCCATAAATTAAAGATTGATGGGATCTTATATGCTCACTATGGACTTTCTAGATAAATTACGTGCTACAAAATCTATTTATTTACCATCAGAGGAAGAAAAAAATAAAATGAAAGGAGATATGTTTGAAATATACGTTGAGAGCCTTTTTGATAAAAGATATTTCGTAACCGAAGAATGGACGTCAGACATCTACAATAAACGCAATGGCTCATATGTTGAGTCAAACAAAAATCCGGATATGGTTATCCGATATAATCCAACCGGGGAACGATTTGCCGTGGAATGTAAATATCGGTCCGATTTTACCTATTCTGAAAAGATTGATGATAATTGTGTGAAATGGTCGTATCCAGAACAAATTTACAGGTATAACGAGTTTCAGCAGATAAGACAGATTCCAGTATTTATTGTCATAGGTATTGGAAATGGAAGTGACATTCGGAAAAAAGAGATTCCGGAATTCATGTTCTGCATACCATTAAGCAAGGCAAAATATCCTGAGATCTTCCCCTCTGTTTTGCAGCAGTATGAAAGAAATCCTTGCAGTAACTTTTTCTGGAAATCCGGGATATTGACGTAATACCCCCATATTATAGATATCACATATTTTTCTCCAATTGGAGTTGCGCGGTGCTAGCGTCAATCCAATTCGGGATGGAGGGTGACCGAGTGCGGACACATGAGAAATTCCACCGCGAATAATCGCGAATAAACACGAATCGCATTTTCCTTACGCTGTCTTCTTGTCCTCGTCGCTTCACTCCTCGGCCGCGTTCCTATGCTCCGCCTTATCGGCTTCGCATGGCCGGAACGCCAGCGTGGAAAGTCCACGAGCTTTAAGCTCGTGAGACGTCTCAAGAGCCTTTGGCTCTTGGACAAATGCTGGAAAACCCGCGTCGCGGGTTTTCTACCGAGAGAATTGTGATATTTTTGTAATTACGAGGATTTGACCCTCTTTAAAGAAAACCCGCGACGCGGGTTTTCCAGCATTTTTCGTTTCGCCGTCCCGGCCACGCGGAGCCGATAAGGCGGAGCGTAGGGACGCGACCGAAGGTCAAGAAGGCGAAACAGGAAAAATGCGATTCGCGGAGATTCGCGATTATTCGCGGTGGGATATCTTATAGTTCCAAAGAATCCCTTACACGAATTCAACGTACGCTCCCGCACCCGAAAATCCACAACAACACAGATTCACCGAATCAAACCGCACATCCGATAAATCTCTTCGATAACAGGCCCCTTTTCTCTATCCATCTCTAGTATTTTTCCCATATTTTTCCATATTGAAAATAGGAAACACCACCTATTTCGTCAAAAATATTCCCGGCTGGAAAATGCAAAAAAAAGATATTCATGTTTCGCAGCAGGCATATCCTCCTGTGCGAAACGACCCAATGACCCTTGGACGTGAACGATTGAATTTACTCGAGGTAATCCTTCGGAGTCGGGATCTGTTCTTTGAGACCCTTTCTCTTTCTGATACCCATAACGATCTCGGAAAGCATTCCCTGGGGAACAGCGGAGAAACCTGCGAACTCGGTAGACCACATAGCGCGGCCTTCGGTTGCTGAACGGATATCGCCCGCGAAACCAAAGAGCTCGGCAACCGGTGCCTCACCGTTAACCACGATCTGGTCACCCTCGGACTCGGTCGTGGACAGCTGACCGCGGCGTCCCTGGATCTGGGAAATGGCAGCTCCCATCTGATCCTGCGGAACGGTGATCTGGATCTTCTGCATCGGTTCAAGCAGCGTGTCGCCGGCCATAAGAAGAGCCGCCTTCATACCGCCGCGAACTGCCGGAATGACCTGTCCCGGACCACGGTGGATAGCATCCTCGTGAAGCTTCACATCGTGCAGCTTGATCAGAACATTCTGAACCTGCTCGTCAGCGAGCGGTCCGCCGTCGAGTGCCTCGTGAATACCGTCGATGATCAGTTCCATCGTTTCATTCAGGTACTGAATACCTTTCGTGCAGTCGATGAACATGTTCGAGCCGTAGATATCCTTCACGGACTTGGCTTCATCCTTGTCCATGCCAAGTGCGACAAGCGCATCACGGCGGGCAATGTTGTCCATGTTCATGGAGATCTCGTTCGACTGGATCGCATTAAGAATGGCTTCCGGCATCGGCTCGACAGACATAAAGAATCTGTTGTGTCTGTTTGGAGACTTACCTTCGACAGTACCCTCAAGCGGCTTGGAAACCGTCTCACGGTACACAACGATCGGCGGGGACGTAACGATCTCTACACCCTTATCTCTCTTGATACGGCCGGTAACGACCTCAAGGTGGAGTTCGCCCATACCGGCGATAAGGTGCTCGCCCGTCTCTTCATTGATGTTGATACGAACGGTCGGATCCTCTTTACCTACCTGGTGAAGAACTTCGATGAGTTTTGGAAGATCCTTCATGTTCTTTGCTTCGACCGCGACGGTCATAACAGGCTCGGAGTAGTGCTTGAGGGATTCGAACGGCGTCATATCCTTAAGGGACGTAACGGTTGAACCGACGATAGCATCGCTGAGACCAGTGACTGCCGCAATGTTTCCGGCAACGATCTTATCTACTTCAACACGGGTCGGACCCATGAAGATACCGACACCCTGAAGTCTGTTCGGCTTACCTGCAGTACCGGAGATAAAGACCTCCTGACCGCGGGAAAGGGTTCCCGAGAATAAACGACCGGTTGCGACCTCTCCTGCGTGTTTATCGAAGGAGATATCGGTGATCATCATAGCGACCGGACCGTTTGAATCGCAGGCGTACATTGCCTTTCCGATCGGTGACTCAACATCGCCGTGCCAGATGATGTGGCATCTCTTACCCTGTGCCTGGAGCGGGTTCGGGAGGAAGGTTACGACCATATCGAGAAGGACTGCGTGAAGCGGGGATGCCTTTGCAAGGTACTTCGAGTCGCCCTCGTTACACTTGTCGATAACGGTCTGGAGCGTGACGCCGGACTTCTTCATGTAGGGGATCGAAATTGCCCAGTTGTAAAGAGCGGATCCGAATGCGACGTTTCCTTTCATTGCATCGAGTTTCCAGCCGCCGTTGGTGTAGAGATCCTCGTTCATGCCTTTGATAAGCTTGTTGACCTTGTCAATAACTTTTCCAAGGCGGATCATCATTTCCTGCGGGTTGACCTTCAGTTCGTTGATAAGTCTGTCGACCTTGTTGATGAACAGGACCGGGTGAACACCCTCTTTGAGTGCCTGACGAAGAACGGTCTCCGTCTGGGGCATCGGACCTTCGACTGCGTCCACAACGACGACTGCGCCGTCGACTGCACGCATTGCACGGGTAACATCTCCGCCGAAGTCGACGTGGCCGGGAGTATCGATCATGTTGATAAGATACTCGTGGTCGCCGACTTTGTGGACCATGGATACGTTCGATGCATCAATGGTGATACCGCGTGCCTGCTCTTCCTCATCCGAGTCCATCCAGCAGGCTTTACCGGATAGTTCCTCGCTGATCATTCCTGCGCCGGCAAGAAGGTTATCTGAAAGGGTGGTCTTTCCGTGGTCAATGTGCGCTACGATACCGATATTACGGATGTGCTCGGGATCATTCATGAGCTCCGTAATTCGTTCTACCATCTTTTTTCCGCGTGACATAAAACACCTTTTTTAAAAAAGAATATATGGGGGGATCACCGTGCGGATTTTGCAATCCGTTCGACTTCTTCCTTCTTTCCAACAGAGAAGCATTTTGCATCGCCTTTTGCCGCCATGATGAGTTCATCGGCGAGCACAAGATATGCCGGCTTCTTTGTTTTGTGCGAACCTTTCCAGGTTGCAAGAGCAATGTATCTGAGAGCCGTGTTGACGCGGCGGATCGGGGCCGAGTCGACGGACTTTGGAACGTTGATACCGCCGTACTTCAGACGAACGGTCTCTTCGCGGGGTCCTGCATTGGCTACGGCGTCGACAAGGACCTGAAGCGGGTTCTGCTTGGTCTTCTTGTTGATGACATCGAACGCGTCCATGACCATCTTGGTGCACATCATCTTCTTACCGGTGTTGTACTCCTGCTGCATGAGACGGTTGATGAGTCTTTCGACGATCGCCATTTCGCTCTTGGTAAACTGCTGCTGGGTAAGTCTGCCGCAGCTGCTTGGAACTTCGGTTGAGGTGATAGTGACGTATCTGACCATGCCGGCGTCTTTGACGACGACTTCGCTCATATCCCACTTGTTAAAGAGAAGGATCTTGCTGGTTGCTGCTTCTTCGGTCATACTATTTACCTTCTTGCTTTCTCGGCACGTCCGATAACAAGTTCGTTAAGTGAGACGCCGTTGACGCCGCTTACAACGAAACGGACACCGGGGATATCACCCATTGAACGGCCTGCACGACCACCGATACCACAAATGGTAACTTCGTCGTGTTCATCAATGAAGTTGATGGCACCGTCGCCGACCGCGAAGGCGGTGACCTGGCGGCCGTTTTTGATCAGCTGAACACGGACACATTTTCTGATTGCCGAGTTCGGCTGTTTTGCTTCCACACCGACCTTTTCAAGAACGATTGCGCGTCCGATTGGTGCTCCCTCGAGGGGATCTGCTTTCAGTTTCAGTTTAAGTGCTCTGCGCGAGTAAACTGAGTCGCTCCACCGGAATTTCTTTGCGGTGCGAACGAGATTTCTAGCTGCGAATTTTCCCTGTCCCATGAAGTTTCCTCATTGGTTTGGATTATATTGTGAATGGACCCGCCCGAATAACGGGAGGGATGGTTCGGGATCCTGCATAGAAGAACCCAAACACCTGCTGACAGACCATGCCAAACATGGATACGGTCTTCTCAGCGTGTTCCTATACTTATGAGCGGGGAGTGATAATAATACTAATGGGCACTCTCAGAGAGAGCAAAAAACAGCAGTTTTGTCGATAAATTTTGGAAAGGCCAACTTTCAATCAGCACATTTATATATTACATTTCAGGAATCGGTTTCGCGGGTGAAGACAGCAGGCACCCCCACATCACCGCAGACTGCGGGCGAGCAACGGGAAAAATGCGTGCCCTCGCGGAATGCCGATGAGCCTCGAGGAAGAGTATTATGGTCTTCAAGGCAAAACAGTACACTAATGGTTACCCGGATCTATAAAGAAACCCACTTCGATGCATCCCACCGTCTGATGCATTACGAAGGCAAATGTTCCAGGCTGCATGGTCACCGCTGGAGTGTTGAGGTCTGGATGGATGGAACGCCCGACGAAAAATCACGGATCCTGCTTGATTACAATATCATCAAAAACATCATCAACGTCTACGATCATCAGGTCGTTTTGAATAAAGACGATCCGATGGTGGAGGCCCTTTCCCGATTCCAGACACCGGTTCTTACAAACGGCGACCCGACAAGCGAACTTCTGGCAGAAGATATTCGCGAACGGCTCAACACGTTCTGCAGAGAGCATGATCTGAGCGCCCGGGTCGCAAAACTGCGGGTATGGGAGTCGGAAGGCTGCTATGCCGAGGTCTTTGCAGAATGAGAGTCACCGAAACGTTTGTGAGTCTGCAGGGAGAAGGCGAAAGACAGGGTATGCCCTGTTTTTTCCTCAGGCTTTCGGGCTGTAATCTCCGATGCGCCTGGTGCGACACCGAATACTCGTTCGAGAAAGGGACCGACAGAAGCGTGGATGAACTCGTGAAAGAGATCGCGGACTCCGGTCTTTCCTATGTCTGCGTGACGGGAGGCGAACCCCTTCTCCAGAAAGAGGAGCTGATTCCCCTTCTGGAGATCCTTGCGGCCGCTGATATCCATGTGGATATCGAAACGAACGGTACGATCCCGTTCGACGATGTTTCGGCGTATGCGTCCATTTGTATGGATGTGAAGTGCCCTTCTTCCGGGGAGATGAGCGATCTGTCGCTTTTGTCGGCCCTTACGGAAAACGACTGTGTGAAATTCGTGATCGGCGACGAGGCGGATTATCTGTATATGGTCGAGGTCCTCGCCGCCCATAAACCGAAAGCCCCGGTCTGTATCACGCCCGTATTCGGCACGGATACGAAGTGGCTCGTTGAAACGATCATAGCTGAACGTCTGCCGGTCAGATTCCAGCTTCAGCTGCATAAAGTGGTGAATGTACAATGAAAAAAGCAGTATGCCTCCTTTCAGGAGGAATGGACTCCACGACTCTTGCCTTTGTTGCAAAGAAGATGGGGTATGATATTCTGGCCCTTCACGTGAATTACGGTCAGAGAACGGAAAGAAAAGAACTTGAAGCTGCAAAGAAGGTAGCAGACGTCCTTGGCGTGGTGGAATTTCTGGAGATTTCTCTGGATTACTTCAAGAAGTTTGGAGCGAGCAGTCTGACCGATATGAACATCGAAGTGGAAGCCGGCGTGCTTGGCAGAGCGGATAATCCGAATACGTATGTGCCGTTCAGAAATGGGAATCTGATTTCGATCGCGACGTCCTACTGCGAATCGCGTGACGGCGAGGCGATTTTCATCGGCGTCCAGTCAGGCGACCACACAGGATATCCGGACTGTACTCCCCGGTTCATCGAGGCGATGCAGCATGCCATTTATGTCGGGACCCAGACGGAAAAGTCGATTGAACTGCTGACTCCTTTTGTTATGATGAACAAGACCGATATCCTGAAGGAAGGGATGGAATTGTGCGTTCCGTATGAGCATACCTGGTCCTGTTATTCGGAGAACGATGAGGCTTGCGGGGTATGTTCATCCTGTCTTGCACGGCTGAAGGCTTTTGCCGACCTCGGGATGGAAGATCCGATCCCCTATAAAAAATAATTTTTGAAATCAGGCTTCTGCGGTGTACTCTCAACCGAAAAAAATGACGCACTTATGAGATGTACTTCGATTTCGTGTACGGCATTAGTGCAGACGTAAGAAAAAAACCAACCGCGAATCTCCGCGAATTAACGCGAATCGCATTTTCCTTACGTTCGGGTTCTCTGCTCCGGCTGATGCGTGCAAATCGAAGATTTGCACGCATCAGCCGGAGCAGAGCACGACGGCGCAAGAAAAATGCGATTCGCGAAGATTGGCGGAGATTCGCGGTTAAATAATCTCTTGTCTCGACACCCAGCCATACCCCTCCCGAATTGGATTGGGTGAGACCCTCGTAACTCCCATTAAAAAAACGCTCTTTTTTCTACGGAAAATTCGCTCGAAAAATAAAAGAAAAAAAAGGATTACTCTGCGGTTTCCTTTTTCGGCCGCTCGGGTTTCACATACGTGATCTCGTAGGTCTCGACGCCCCGCTCCGTCGGGGTCGCGGACTTCGCGTATTCCCGTTCCATCGAGAGAACATCGAACTTACACACATCAACACAGTTCCCGCACATAACACAGCGGAACCGGTCGAGTGTCCAGATCTTTTCGGCCCGCTGAACGGTGATCGCCTGCGAAGGACACCGTTTCATACACATCATGCATGACGTGCACTTCGACGGATCGAAGACCAGATGACCCCGTGTCCCCTCGAAATTTTCCAGCGGAGTATACGGGAACGTCGTCGTCGCAGGCTTGTCGAAGAACTGTTTCAGGATCGTTTTAAGCATCTTCATGACGTTTCACCTCTCCATACAGCCGATACACGGATCGATCGTCAAAACGATCTGCGGGACATCGGCAAGTTCACAGCCTGCAAGGATCGACACCAGCGGCGGGATATTCGTCAGAGTCGGCGTTCTCACGCGGAACTGTGCAAGATTCTTGGTTCCGTTCCCTTTCAGGTAATGGATGACTTCGCCTCTGGGCTGCTCGGAGCGGCTGAAGTATTCTCCGTCGGGAGTGCCCTTCACGGCTGTGAAAACTTCGCCGTCCGGCATATCGGTGATCACCCGGCGGATGATCTCCACCGACTGGAAAAGTTCCCTGCATCTGACCGCACAGCGGGCGTATCCGTCGCCGCCTTTTTCAACGACCGGTTTGAACCCGATATCGCCGTAGGCGAGATAGCCGGTAGACCGGGCATCCAGCTCAAGACCGCTGCCTCGGCCGGTCGGACCGACCGCTCCAAGATAATAGGCATCCTCTTTTGAGAGAACGCCTTTGCCGATCAGACGTTTGGTCAGGGTATAATCATTCAGGAACACGTTCGTGAGATCCTTCATCTCATCCTCGATCTCGTCGAGCCGGTCATCCATATCCGAAAGGAAGGAGTTTGAAACATCCCGGTGGACACCGCCAACCTTACGCCCTGAATCACCCGACCGCCGGTCGTTGCTTCAAGCTCGTCCAGGATCGATTCGCGGATCTTCCATGCCTGATAAAACAGACTCTCGAACCCGAGCGAGTCGGCAAACAAGCCGAGCCACAGAAGGTGACTGTGGATACGCGAGTACTCGCCCCACATCGTCCTAAGATACGTTGCCCGGGGAGGGACCTGAACACCCATCAGACCTTCAATGCCCTGGCAAAAGGTCGAGGAGTGCGTGAAACTGCAGATACCGCAGATACGCTCCGCGAGAAACACAAAGTCCTGATACTCCCGGCGGTCAACCAGGCTCTCGAGACCGCGGTGAACATACCCGATCGACGGGATCGCCGAAACGACATGCTCGTCTTCCACGACCAGATCCAGATGGATCGGCTCGGGAAGCACGGGGTGCTGGGGTCCAAACGGGATCACCGTCTGTCTGCCGGTCATTCTTTATCCTCCTTAACGACGGTCACCGTAGGCGCCGGCTGCTCCTTCTTTTTGAACGGATAAGGAACGGATGTTTTGATGAACGTTCCGCCGAAATCCAGAGACATCCCTTCAAACGTAAACCCATACAGATCGTGGATCTCGTTTTCGTACACGAATGCCCCGCCGTAGGATGACCCGATCGACGGGATCGTCATCCCTTCGGCAGCGGTAATGCGGTAATGCCGAAGATCCGCCTCCTTTTCGAATGAGTAGGTGATATAGTAGCCTTCGTCGGCCGGCGTGCAGGTAATGACAACCAGCCGGTAGCCGCCGGATCTCATGGTGCCGGCGGTTTTCTGCACATCGGCAGCCTGTATTGGGTCGATTTTCATATTCATTTTTTTGCCTCCAGAGCTGCACGTTTCTCTTCCAGAACGCCGAGAGCCTTGACAATTCCCTCGATAAGCGCCTCGGGACGGACGGAACATCCGGGAACATACACATCCACCGGGATGATCGTATCAACGCCGCCGGAAATATTATAGCAGTCGCGGAAAACACCGCCGCTCGATGCGCAGATTCCGACCGCGACCACTACTTTCGGTTCGGGGATCTGGTCGTAGAGATTTTTCAGAACAACTTTGTTCTGTTCGTTCACCCCGCCCGTTACCACAAAGATATCGGCGTGCGCAGGGTTTCCGGTATTGATGATCCCAAACCGCTCGACGTCGTACACCGGCGTTAAGGCGGCAAGGATCTCGATATCGCATCCATTACAGCTGGACGCATTGTAATGGAGAAGCCAGGGGGATTTTGATGCCGAACTCATAATAACATACCTCCAAAGATACCGAGTATGACAATGTTTCCAACACCAAAGACGAGGGTGATGATCCACAGACTCTTGACCGTCATCTTCCAGGTCACACGCGGGAAGACATTATCGATGACGATTTCCAGAAGGAACGCGAGAACGATCGCAATTGCGGAAAGTCCCGGATAATTGGCAAAGAAGATGAGAATCATGGAAAGGAAGATCATCATCTCGTACCAGTGGGCGATCTCGACTTTGGCAAGGCTCCTGCCCGAAAGCGAGGTGGTCACGCCTTTCACCAGTTCCTGATGGGCATGGTGCGAGGTCGAGATATCGAACGGCGATTTTCTCAGTTTGAGCGTCAGGACCGCAATCAGAGCAATGAACACACCGGGAAGATAAACGATTCCTGGTACATCCAGAGTCAGCATATGGAATGTCTCGAAACTTCCGCTGACCATATAGAATCCTACGGCAAGCAGGATCAGGATCGGTTCGGCGATCATAACGCCGAGAAGTTCACGTTCCGCCCCTATGTTGGAGAACGGAGCGTTCGCGGCATACGCGGCAAGGATCAGGAAGGTGTGGGCGAGTGCGAGCGAGAAGACGACAAACAGGAAACTGCCCCCGGTCGCGTACATCATTCCGGTAAATACGATCAGGAGTAAGTATGCCGTCGTGAAGATGATCTCGACAGGATTGGAGAACGCCTTCTCCTTATGCCAGAGTTTGGCCACATCGTAGAACGGCTGAAGGAACGGCGGGCCGACCCTTGACTGGAAACGGGCAGTCAGTACCCGGTCGCATCCGGTAAGAAGGCCGCCGAAGATCGGGGCAAGTATCAGAAAGGCCACCGCCCCTACAAGAAACATTATATCCATATCATCACCCCCATAAATCCGAGAACAAGCATCACGATGAGAAGGATTCCCGAGATAACCCAGGAGGGTTTGAGAAGCACGTTCTCACCGCAGTATTCTTCGAGATAATAGTTCGAGGCCTTCGCCTCTTTGTAGACGCCAAGGGAGCCGAGGAACCTGCCTTCCGTATCGACCGCACGGCCGCCAAGATAAGGCGGAATGGGTCTGCCTTCTTTGGATCCGAGGAAAGCCCCGATCACAAGGAAGACGAGAATTGCCGCCATGAGACCAAGCATGACCAGGGTATCGAAGAAGAATAATCCGTTATTCGGCTGATAGAAGTACGGGTGAATCCTGTCGAGATACGGAATGATCACGCCGGAGATGATCGCCGGGAACCCGAGACAGCAGGCAACCACGAGAATCCCCATGACGATGACCGAAATTTTTTCGGAGAAGTGCAGGGTGATCTTTTCTGCCGGCGGTCTGTTCATTCTCATGAACAGTTTTCCGAGCCATTTGGTCCAGAAGAATATGGTAAACGCACTTCCAAAGGCAAGAAGAGATGCGAAGACGCATCCAAACGGAGCGGTGATGAAGGCTTCCAGAGCTATCCACTTGGAAATGAGCATACCAAACGGCGCAAGATACATGCCGCAGATACCAATGACCATCATCGTTGCCAAGAGCGGGAGACGGACCAGAAGTCCGTCCATATCCTCGATGTCCCGGCTGCCGATCTTGTGTTCGACTGCGCCGACGCAAAGGAAGAGCAGCGCCTTGGCGACCGCATGGAAGATGATCAAAAGGATAGCCGCTTCGATAGCCTCTGCCGTGCCTATACCGGCACATGCGGTGATCAGACCGAGATTGGCGATCGTGGAGTAGGCAAGAACTTTCTTCGCATTACTCTGCGAGATTGCCAGAGCCGAGGTCACAAGGAAGGTGAATGCCCCGATCAAAGCAAGGAAGATACCAACCCAGGTCTGCGAGAAGAGCGGGGCGAAAAGGACCAGAAGGTAGACGCCGGCCTTGACCATGGTACTTGAGTGGAGCAGGGCGGAGACCGGTGTCGGAGCGACCATTGCCCCCGTAAGCCAGGTGGAAAACGGCATCTGAGCTGCCTTGGTCAATCCCGCGACGGCGATCAATGCCAGAGGTATCGTGAGAAGAGAGACGTTCGGGAAGTTGAGCAGGTTGTTTACCGAGAGAAGACTTACCGGCGAATTGATGCGAAGCAGGAAGAATATCGCCAGGGTAAAGCATATCCCGCCGATCAGGTTCATCCACACGGCACGGAACGCATTTTTCACTGCTTCGGGGGTGCGGGAGTACCCGATCAGAAGGAAGGAGCAGAGCGTGGTTATTTCCCAGGCGCACAAAACCCACATCAGATTGTTCGAGAGAACCAGCCCGAACATTGCCGAGAGGAAGATGAACATCACGGCAAAGAAGTAGCGTTTCCTCACCGGAACACCGATCTGGTGTTCATGATAATCCTTCATGTAGCCAAGAGCATAGACGCAGATCAGCGTTCCGATTATTCCGATGATAAGAACCATGATCGCGGAAAGACTGCTGACCGTGAACGTTTTTATTGCATGGGGTCCGGTAACACCGAAGAGTTCGAGGATCACGATAAGGATGAGCTGGATCCCGGAAAGAATGAGCGGAAGTATTTTCCGATATTTTATGGACAGTCCCAGAATTATGAGGGCAATTGCCAGGTCGACGATGAATAACAGAATGCCGATCCATTCGGTATTCTCAAGGGTCACAGATACGGGAGCAAGGAATGCTTTCCAAGCGAGGAAGATGGACGTCCCGATAATAATGACCGAAGTTATGCCTACGAGGATATTGCGGACAAGATCCGGTTTGAAGACCGCTAAGAGTGCAGCGGCGCAAACAGGAACGAGCAGCAATATCAGTATGGCAATGAGTTCCGGCGGGTACATTGATATCACTTGTTGAAAGTATGGGCATTCATCATTATTAATCATTCTAATCATCCCGGGGATGATTCAACATTTTCGGTGCGGATACTAGGCCCCGATACAGAAAAACATGAGGAAATATTCAAGAATACCTCCAAAATATTCGAATACACCCCCGCAATTTGAACATGCACCCGTCTTTTGCCCGGCGGTGCGGATACGAAAACAGCCGGGGTATTCGCCGGGAAGAGCTGGTAATTCCCTAACCCATGGGATGAGGGACGGACATTTCCTTGAAAAATGCTCAAAGAATTCCATCAATGCGGCCGAAACTGCGCGCCCGCACAGGTATGAAGAAAAAAAAGATTAGATATCCGGAACGAATTTGGTTCCGTAATGGATGATCCCGTCCGAACCTTCGCGGTCCAGAACACGGAAGACGGACTTGACCGGCATACCGATGCGGACCTCGTCGGGTTCGCAGACGAGATGGGAGGTGACCCTTGTTCCTTCTTCGAGCTCAATGATCGCGAGAACGTACGGTTTCAGTGCGGAGAACTGATCGCTTGCTGCGGAGAGGACCGAGTAAGTCAGAACCTTTCCTTTCCCGGAGAACTGGCAGGGGACAATTTTTCCATCCCGGCGGCAGTGCGGACAGATTGCTCTTGGCGGGAAGAATACATCCCCGCAGATATCGCATTTCGTTCCGACCATATTGTATCTCTGGGGAATCTCTCTCCAGAATCGTGCTACGGTCATCTCAGGCCCTCCCGAAGATGTGCGATACAACGGTTGCGCCGGTTCCTCCGACGTTCTGGGTCATACCTATTTCTGCTCCTTCGACCTGACGTTTGCCGCCTTCGCCGCGAAGCTGCTGGACGACTTCCCAGATCTGTTTGATACCGGTGGCTCCGACCGGGTGGCCGCATGCCTTGAGACCTCCGGACGTGTTTACCGGAAGCTTTCCGCCAAGCTGGGTCTCGCCCTGCTCGGTGAATTTGCCGGCAGTTCCCTTCGGAACGAAGCCGAGATCCTCGATCGCACAAAGTTCGGCGATCGTGAAACAGTCGTGAACTTCAACGAAGTCGATGTCCTTTCGTTCGAGTTTTGCCTGACGGAACGCGGAGTTTCCTGCGGCGACCGTGGCACCCATCGTGGAAAAGTCCGGGCGGTCGTGTAAAGCGATCGTATCGCCGGCCTGGGCTGAGGCAAGGACCTTGATCGGCGTGTCGGTAAACTCCCGTGCTTTTTCAAGCGGGCAGACGACAACGACCGCGGCACCGTCGGAAACGGGCGAGCAGTCGAAGAGCCTAAGCGGGGAGGCAACGAGCGTTGAGTTCATCACCGTAGCCTGGGTGATCTCGTTCTGGAACTGCGCATACGGGTTTCTTGCTCCGTGGAAGTGGTTTTTCACCGCAACCTGGGCAAGCTGCTCGCGGGTCAGTCCGTATTTGTGCATGTAGTCGCAGGCGATCATCGCATACAGACCGGGGAAAGTTGCTCCTGCAAAGCTTTCCCACTCTCTGTCAGCGGCTCCGGCAAGGACATCCGTCGAATCGCCGACATCAGTCATCTTCTCGACACCTGCCGCGATAACGACATCGGACATGCCGGAAGAAACTGCTGCTACGGCCTGACGGAAGGCAAGGCCTCCGGAGGCACAGGCAGCTTCAACACGGGTAGCCGGGGTGTGGAGGTCTCCGCCGAGTCCTACGTAATCGGCAACGAGTGCCCCGACATGTTCCTGACCGACGAATCTTCCGGCGGACATCGAACCGACGAACAATGCATCGATCTGTTCGCCCGCCACATTTGCATCTTCAAGTGCGGCGATTCCTGCTTCTGTACACAGATCACGGAAAGATGTGTCCCATCTTTCTCCGAATTTCGTGATTCCTGCACCTATTACTGCTACATCTCTCATGATACACCTCACATCCGGATCTTGCCCTTGTGCCGGGCATACACTGCATAGTCAAGATACTTCTTTGTGGAAAGCATCTGTTCAACGGACGGACCCTGGGAACGGTCGATCTTATCTAAAATCGCGTCGGTCACGGTGATGTCGAAGGCATCGGATCCTGCGCCGCTGCCGTAGCTTGTAACGAAGATCCGGTCGCCGGGTTTTGCCACATCTAAAACGGCTGCTAAACCGAGAGGAACAGCGCCGCTGTAGGTGTTGCCGAGCGTGGGGGCCAGAAGACCCGCCTTGATCTGGTCTTTCGTGAATCCCAGCATCTGGGATGCTTTCTGCGGGAATTTGGCATTCGGCTGGTGGAAGACTGCATGCGTATAATCGGAAGGTTTCGTTCCGCGAAGTTCCATCATCAGCTTTGCAGCCCCAAGGGTGTGTTTGAAGTATCCGGGGTCACCGGAGAATCTTCCTCCGTGTCTTGGATAATCCTCTCCTTCGCGGCGCCAGAAATCCGGCGTGTCGGAGGTAAAAGAGCAGGTCTCATTGATGACCGCTATCGGATCGTCATTTCCAATAACGTATGCCGCTCCTCCGGCAGCTGCCGTATATTCCAGTGCATCGCCGGGAGCTCCCTGAGCGGTGTCCGCTCCGATTGCGACGGCGTATTTCATCATTCCCGATGATACCAGACCCATTGCCGTCTGAATAGCGGCAGTGCCGGCTTTACAGGCGAATTCGTAATCTGCAGCCGTCATAACGGGTGTTGCGCCGATTGCCTCTCCGACGGTGACCGCGGTCGGTTTGACGGCATAGGGGTGTGACTCGGATCCTACATAGACTGCCTTTATGTCGGCAACGTCTATTGGACGCCGGCGAAGGGCCGAGCGTGCGGCCTCTACAGAAAAGGTTGCCGTGTTTTCATCGTAATCGGGTACGGCTTTTTCTAAAACGCCAAGACCGCCGGTGATCTCCGCGGCGTTCGCTCCCCATACACGGGCAATCTCTTCGACTTTTATTCTGAAACGGGGGATGTATGCCCCGTAGGTGATTATGCCTACCATTGTGTTTTCCTTAAACGTGTAACGAGATCCTGAACTCCCAGGGGCGTACAGAGAACGGTAATGTGATCTTTTTCTGCAAGCTTTTTGACGAGCGGGTTGACATGTGCCTCCTCTATCCCCTGAAGGATAACATACGGGGGTTTGAACGGTGTCACGCGGATTGCGATCATCGGGGATTTTCCGGTTGAAATATCCGTGAAAATCAGAGCGCGCTCCGTACTCCAGCCGTAAATGCGGTTGAATTCATTGGGCGAAAGATTCAGAATGGCATTCGTACTGTTTATAACAGTATAGCCGAAGATTTGTGAATCCAGCTCCCCGCAGATGAGGGTACATTCAATCAGTTCCGATAATTCCTTGATTGGAATAGAAGAAGCGAAGTCATGAATATCATAAATGACCTCGTCGTCGTAATCCGAGAACAGGAGTTTGCCATACTTTTTGATGTATGTCCCACCATTTTCTTCGTCAACATCCAGAAGCGAGTCTACGATTTTCCCAACGACACCCGTTCCCGGACTTTTCCTCCGACCGCTCTCATAATCACTGATAACGGACGGAGATACTCCAAGATGATCTGCGAGTACACCTGGAGCTATCTGAAAACTTGTACGCCATTTTTTCAGAGCTTTTCCCGGTGAATCGGAGAGGGTGATTTCGCCTGCCATCTTCTCGGCAAGCTGCTGGCGAAGTACCGGCTTCATACCTACCTATATTTCGTTACTTACATAAGAAGTTGGTTGTCGAATTCGTCAATACGCGAACATGACCGATACTAACTCATATATAGTAATCACTCCAACAATGAGTTATGGAGACAATAGATGCTGAGGATGCAGCCTGTCTGCGGCGGATCGCTCTGCTTGGAGGGTGTAAAGGCCCGGTGCGTCTGTCCACGCAGGCACTGGGAGACCAGCTTGGGATCAGTCAGCAGACCGCATCACGCAGACTTCAGTCGCTCGAAAAGGCACAGATGATCTCGCGGACCGCCGAGTCGACCGGCCAGTATGTTCTCGTAACCAGGTCCGGGGAGGAGCATCTCCGCCGCGAGTTTGCCGAGTACGCCAAAATATTCGATGTAAAAGACGAGCAGTATGTCCTCACAGGGACGGTCATGTCCGGGGTGGGCGAGGGAAGATACTACATGTCGATCCCCCATTACCAGGAGCAGTTTGAAAAACTCTGCGGATTTACTCCGTATCCGGGGACACTCAACATTAAACTCAATCCGCAGAGTGTTCTGATCAGAAAACGTATGGACTCTCTGGAATGGACAATCGTCCCCGGGTTCAAAGATGAGCACCGGATGTTCGGCGAGGCACGCTGCATCAAATGCACAATATCAGGAATCCCGTGCGCAATAGTTGTACCAGGCCGAACCCACCACCCGGAAGAAGTCATTGAAGTTATATCCGGCACCCAGCTCCGCGATGCGCTGGACCTTACAGAAAACAGTGAAGTCGTTGTGGTCATAGGATAAACCATAACTTTTTTAGCAAATTTCCATTTATCCGGATCACGGAAAAGAAGATCAGGATTCTAATAACCAGCGATCACTCAAAGGAAAATATTTCTTCGATAGTAGTCTGAAAATATCGGGAAATCCTAAAAGCCAGTTCAAGGGACGGATCATACTTGCCTTTTTCTATCGCAAGGATCGTCTGGCGGGTCACGCCTAACTCTTTTGCAAGAGCGTCCTGCGTCAGATCGTGCATAGCCCGGTAGACCTTGATCTTATTCTTCATCTTCACCCCATACCCCGAACTTGCGGGCGTAATAGAACCTGAATCCCACATAGATGAAGAGGGCCGCAACAATCAAAATGAGCTGCAGTACGGCAAATAACCCCAGCTGTGAAATCGGGATCGTCTCAGGAGGGACGGGAAAATACGGGACGGATTCTAAACTCCCGGCAGGGAGCATCATGTCATTTTGGCGATGATAGGTAAATGACTGAAAACCCAGGGGGCCGCTGAACACATAGACGATCGTTGCAAGATTAACGGTCAGGAAAAGAACGACCGATGCCTTGATCGTAGCGGCGGCGGTTTTCATATCGATTAAAACACTGCGTTCATCCATAACAAGATCGGTGACACGCTTTTTGAGAACGAAGAAAAGCACAGCAGCTATTAGGATAGAAACTGCGATAATCACCGGACTCGAAAGTTCTATCGAGAGCCAGAATAAAAGAAGAAGCAAGACAGCCAGCAGACCGCATATAATATAGAACGTATTTTTCTTCATTGGTTAATCCTACTTTATGTTAATTGAACACGATAAGGATTTGCAAAATATAAATATCCGCCCCGTGTGTGTGGGTCAGGGCGGATATTTGTGTATGGTGGTATGAGAAAAAATCTGATTCTGCTTTTTCCTGTTGTGTACTGAAGAACAGGAGGGCGATCCCCGTCCACCCCATACTTCAGCGTATAACATATTTTACATAATGTATTATATAGTTTCCGTTTTCAGCGATGGAGATGCCATCAATAAAATAAAAAGAAGAATCTCCGGATCCTGTATGGCGTGTGTGGACCGAATCCGGAGTGTGCTGGTGTGTATATGGTTCTATTTGGGAAAATCTGTGCTGTCTGTGTCATGAAGGATCGGCATATCCGACACTTCATTAATCTGTATATAATTCATTTAACAATATAAACATTCTGAACATGGAACTCTGCGTGAAAGTTAATCTCCGTAAAGAACCCACGATAGTGATAAGAATGCCTGCAATCACCCCCGGAAAAATAACCGACCAGCCGCACTATCTCCCGATAACAGCGGAAGAACTAAAAAATACCGGAAAATCGACCCCGGACATTATTCTCGTATCGGCCGATGCCTATGTCGATCATCCGTCATTTGCCGCCGCACTTCTCGGACGAACACTGATCAACGCAGGATTCTCCGTTGCGATAATTAGCCAGCCCGACTGGAAAGAAAGAGAAGGAAAGGACTTTGCCCGGTTTGGAAAACCGAACCTCTTCTTCGCCGTTCTTCCCGGAGCCGTCGATCCGATGGTGAGCGCCTACACCCCGGCACTCCGCCGCCGGCATGACGATGCATACTCGCCCGGAGGAAAACTTACCCGCCCGGAAAAAACGACCCTCGTTTACACGAATATCCTGCACCGTCTGTTCAAAGACACCCCAATAATAATCGGCGGGATCGAAGCAAGTCTCAGACGCTTCGCCCATTATGATTACTGGAGCGACTCGGTCAAACAGGGGATCCTTGCCGACGCTCCCGCCTCGCTTCTCGTTTACGGAATGGGCGAACTCCAGATGATCGAGATCGCCGCCCGCCTGAAAAACGGCGAAGAGATCAAAGACCTCACCGATATCAGAGGCACCAGTTACACAATATCTATTGCAGAATTCCGGGAACATCCGCCGACAGGAATCATCCTTCCCGCATATCCGGCAGTAGTTAACAAGGAAACCTATGCGGAGACGTTTAAAATACAGTACCTCTCGAAGGATACGCTGATCCAGCCCCATCCGAAAACGGTCATCGTCCAGAACCCGCCGGCACGCCCGCTTACAAGCGAGGAACTCGATATCATCTACGAACTTCCGTACACAAGAAAACAGCACCCGGCATACAAGGAGCCGATACCGGCTCTCACCCCGATCCAGTTTTCCATCACCACCCACCGCGGCTGTTTCGGCGCCTGTTCGTTTTGCGCCATCACTCATCATCAGGGAAAAGAGATCGTCTCGCGAAGCGAAGCGTCCATCTTGAGAGAAGCAGAGCGGATCGCCAAAATGCCTGAGTTCAAAGGGACGATCTCGGATCTGGGCGGGCCGTCGGCAAACATGTATGCCTGCAGCTGTGCAAAATGGGAGAAAAACGGACCGTGTCTCGACAAAAACTGTACGACATGCCCTTCCATGAAGTTAGGCACAGCAGAACAGATTTCCCTCCTCAGAAACGTATCGGAGATTCGAAAAGTCAAACATGTTTTCATCAGCTCGGGAGTAAGATACGACCTCATCCCAAAAACGGAAGAGGGCGACCGATACCTGAGAGAGCTGACCGAACGCCACATCTCGGGCCACCTGAAAGTGGCACCCGAACATATCAGCGATCGGGTAACTCAGCTGATGAACAAACCGGGTAAAGCAGTCTTCGATGCGTTCTGCAAAAGATTCGATGCCCTCCAAAAAGACAAGCTAAAGAGGCAGTATCTCGTTCCGTATCTTATGTCGTCCCACCCCGGGTGCCGGATAGACGATATGGTTACCCTTGCCCTATATCTTAGAGAGAAAGGGATGTACACCGAACAGGTCCAGGACTTTACCCCGGTCCCGATGACCCTTTCGACGGCGATGTATTATACAGGGATCCATCCTCTTACCGGAAAAAAAGTCTACGTGCCGCTGGGGGATGAAAAGCGGATTCAGAGAGCTCTGCTTCAGTGGAAGGATCCAAAACAGTATGAATATGTCGTCTCGGGGCTTTTGAAAGCAGGAAGACGTGATCTGATCGGCGATCTGGTTCCAAATAGAGGTCTGCCCCCGGTGAGAAAATCAGGCAGTTCGAAAAAAAGAAGAAGTTAAACCTGTATTTCCTTTTCCTGCTCACATGTAAGGGGTTTGGGCTTTTCTCCCTTGAAGAAAAATCCCCGATAAATCATTGGAACGATGATCGTCGTCACAAGAGACACGACCACGATCGCGATGAAAAGCTCATTTCCAAGCTGGAGAAGATGTGCAGCCTCCGTCGGATCCACAGCCAAGGCTGCCATCTCTTCGAAATGATTCAAAGCGATAAGACCAACGATCATTGCCACCTCGCCGCGGGGAGTCATACCAAATCCGATCACCGCCGCATCCCGCCAGCTCATCCCGGTTAGTTTCGCCGGGAGACCGCAGCCGACAACTTTCGTGATGACGGCGACGACAGTCAGGATGGCGATAAAGAGGATCATGTCCTGCGTGAGATACCGCAGATCCGCGATGATACCAAGCGAGACGAAGAATATAGCCGCGAAGATGATATACAGATACTCGGCGCCGAGTTTGATATCCATACTATGTTTCAGACTGACTCTGTTCACGCAGACACCCGCAAGGAACGCCCCCACAATAGCGGAGATCCCCACCATTTCAGCCATCATTGCGTAGAAGAATGCGATCATCATAGCAAAGATGAACACGAACTCCGGGAACTGCCGGGCGATCTTTGTTTCATCCATCTTGGTGATCAGATACGGGATAACTTTAACACCGACACCGGCAGCAATAATCACGAAACCGAACGCTTTGATAACGGTTAAACCGATTCCGAGAGGGACAAGCTCGCCGGTCGAGGCAAGATCGGTACAGATCGAAAGCACGATCAAACTTAAGATATCGTCGATGACCGCAGCACCGATGATGGCCTTCGCAAACGGCTGATGGAGCTTGCCCATCTCCCGCAGAACATTTGCCGTGATCGCAATACTCGTTGCCGTCAGCGCGGTACCAATGAAAATGGCGCTGTAAAAGTCCATGCCGAAGAAGACCGCGGTGATGTAGCCCCCGACCCACGGAACGATAACGCCGATGAGGGCAATTACCATGTACCGCCAGTTGGTGATATCACGCAGCTCAAATTCAAACCCTATGACAAACAGCAGAATGATTGCGCCAAGACCCGCAAGACTCTGGACAAAATCCGTATAAGTAATGAGTCCGAGAACGCTTGGTCCGACGATCAGACCTACCAGGATCTCGCCGATGACCGCGGACTGGTGGATCCGTGTAGCGAGAAGATAACCACCCAGCGCAACGAATAACAGAAGACTCATCTGAAATTCGATGGTGGATATGAGTTCTTCCAACATAAGTATCTTGAATTTAGGTTCTGCTAGTAAAAAGAATTTCTCTTAATGCCTTCGGATTTCAAAAATCGGGATCCTGTTTTGCCGGGCAGTAATTACATAACGCCTGCGGGAGATCCTTTTCCCGATCACGAATCGGGCAGTAGACGATGTCGCCCGCCTGCCGGATGCGAAAACCTCCCGGAAACGGCATGCCGACCGGATGACCGCAGCCCCCTTTTACGAACATGACGTAGGCAAACACCAGACGGTAGAAGAATTTGGACAAGGGGTGGTTCTGGACCGGCCTTGGACTCTGTGAAGAAACCGCATCCTGAAAACAGTATTCGGGGACACCCGTCCAGTATTTTTTCCAGAGATCAAGATCGGGCAACGGACCATGACAAACAATACCCGGCCTGAAATCCTGCATGAATGCATGATACTGATCGAAGAGATCCATGCAGTACGGCCGATACAACCGACGGTACGGATCGGGGAGGCGTTCCGCTTCGCACTTCAGATATCCGCCGATATACTGGAGATCGAATACCGTGTAGGCAGAGAGAGCCCGACCGATGATCTCGGCCGCGGCCTGGTTCGACTCGGCAGAAAGAAGAGCCGTGACCGTCTCTTCGATAAATTCCCGGGAGGAGGAGGCCGAACGCGAAAAGATGTCCATTGACTGATGAATATAACATTGGCTCCGAATCCTATAATATCTGTGTTCTGGAAAACAACACATGTTTATATCCCGATACGTCAAACTACAGTGTAGTTTTCATGGACATTCTCTACGCTGTAGTCGTCATCATTGGTCTTGTCGCTTTCGAGACCGTGGCCAGCATAGATAATGCCATAATTAATGCAGATATTTTATCCACGATGAAGGCCTGGGCCCGCCGGTGGTTCCTTACCTGGGGTCTTATCATCGCAGTTTTTGGAGTCAGAGGGCTTCTTCCCTGGGCCATTATATGGGCATCAGCCCCCTCGCTTGGTCCGATCGGGGCACTTACCGCGACATTTTCAGGCGATGAGACGGCGGCTCTCGCAATCGAGCATAGCGCTCCGTTCCTCCTTCTCGCCGGAGGAGTGTTTATGATTTTTCTGTTTCTGCACTGGTTTATGGTGGAGCAGAAAAACTGCATCGTGCCTGGAGAACTCGCTTTCTCCAAAACAGGCCCCTGGTTCTATGCGGCAGCTGCGATTATTCTTCTCGCAATCGTTTACTTTACCGTTCAGATAAATCCGTTCCTCGCCGTCGCGGCAGTCGCGGGATCTGCGATCTTCTTTATCATGCAGGGATTCAGGCTTTTTGCAGATGCCAAATCCCTGGAACTTGAAACGAAAACGGTTGACGTGAATGAAACGGGACACAAGTCCGATATCAGCAAACTGATGCTTCTCGAAGTGATCGACGCAACATTTTCCATCGATGGAGTCGTCGGGGCATTCGCATTCACGATGTCGGTACCGCTGATTCTGATTGGAAACGGTATCGGAGCCTTGGTCGTTCGTGAACTGACGATTCGAAATGTTGACAGTATCCGGAAATATGCGTATCTCAAGAACGGAGCGATGTATTCTATATTCTGTCTGGGTATCATCATGTGCTCGGAAGGATTCGGTCTTGAACTGCCGATCTGGATCGCACCCGTCCTTACCGTGAGCATTGTCGCGGTCTTCTTCTGGCTCTCCCTTAGAAGAATAAAGAGACATGATTACGGAGAGTGCCCGGCACCGAGAAAAGAGTAAGATAAGTAATTTTTTAGAGGGAAACTGCCCCTCTTAGATTTTTCTGCAGACGATCGCCGCGTGCTCTTTGTGATACGGATCCAGCCACACGCTTTTTTCCATCAGATATCCGCCGGCCGTCAGCTCCGCACACGTATCGGCAAACACCTCATCGGCAGACTTTCTGATATCCACGCTCCGGGTTTTCAGCATCAGAATGAGACGGCCTCCTGATTTTACAAACGGCAGATGCTTCACTGCGATCTCTGCCTGATCCGGCTGGGCAACATCCTGATACAGCAGATCTGCCGGTTCGAGAAGAGCGGCGTATCGAACCGGGCGGGTCGCATCGGCGTAGATCGGGATGATGTTTTTACGTTTTTTGGCAACCGCCAGAAGGTCCTCCATCGGGCGGGGAGCAAACTCTACGGCGTAAACTGATTCCACATAGTCCGCCACGTGGGAGACGGTCGTTCCGTTTGCGGCTCCGAGATAGAGGACGACATCGTCCTTCCCAAGGGAGGTCGTTTTGTCCAGATACCAGAGAGCGGCAAGTTTGCTCCGGTACGGATCCCAGACACGGAAGTTTCCAAGCATCCGCTCATTGTACACTCCTCCGGGGCCTTCGGAGACGAGCGTGCCGTTGATCTGAATCATGCTTCCCCTCCGAAAATGCTGTCGATTTTGGCATTCGCCTGATCGACGAATTCGGGATCAAGTTCGCCCCGATACAGATCCAGACGGGCGGCGATCGCGAGTTTTGCGGCAAGCTGACGGGCAACTTTTCCGCGGACCTCCTTTTTGGCGTTGTGAACACGCCGGTGCTGGAAGATGATTCCGTGTTTGGGCGAGGAAGAACCCGTTCTGATGTGGGAAAAGAGGGCAGACTCGGCGCCGATCACCTGAATGGATGAGCCGGGCATTTTTGCCGCCGCATCAAGACCGCCGGCACGGGCAATCAGCCGTGCGGCAACAAGACCGCCGACAAGGGCGCTCATATTCGGGATAACGCTCACGGCTTCCCGGGAGACTTCTTTCATGAGATCGGTTCTGACTCCGGAAAGAGAGAGGATCTCTCGTGCTACACGTTTTAAGGAAGGACTCCCGGATTTTGCGATCTTCTGGACGAGACGGGGACCGTTCGACCGGGTATATTTATGCGAGGTCCCAGGCGTCGTCGCCGCATGCCAGTCGGTCACTCTTTCCGTTAAGAGGTTGATCACATCATCCATCTCATCGAGGGTCCGAACCATCTGGAGGAGAGCGGCATCTTTTTTGTCAAGATCGGCGGCGATGCCTTTTTCCGCGAGAGAAAACGTGACCTCCCTGACCGCCCGGATGTATTCATCTCTGGATGAGATCAGGCCGGCATCCCGGAGGTCTTCCCAGTTACAAAGAACGGACGGTATCGTAGTAGTATTCAGTACCCGTTCTTCGCATGCGGCCGTGTCCGTCGACAGATCTCCAGCTTCCCCATACCAGTGCATATAGTAATGTGGGAGGTTGTGGGGGATATAGATAGCGTGAGGGAAATCAACCATAACAATTAACACAAACCTCTCTCAATAATACATCATGCTTAATAACTACAAAGGATGCCTTGTAGGATCAATCCTTGGTGACGCTCTCGGCATGCCGAGCGAGACGAACACCGCACGTTTTTCAACAGAACCCGCCTTTTCACGAGCATACAAAGGCCACCCGAATCATAATCTCCTCCCAGGTCAGTACACCGACGACGGCCAGCTGATCTTAATATCCTCGCGTATTCTTGCAGAAGGTTCCTGGGACAATACCAATTATGCAAAAGAACTTCTCAGGACCTATACCTTACAGAAATTCAGATACCCTGACGGGACCACGTTTGCCGCATGCAAAAAAATGGAGAAAAGCGGAGACCTCACCGGATCCGGCATCTATTCCGACAGTACCGGATGTATCGGACTCGCCGTTCCTTTTGCCCTCGCATTCAAAGACCGAAAAGAGATGGCAAAGGAGCTTTTGACCGCCTGCATGGTGACTCACACGCATCCTGGAGTCCATGCGGCCGTGATCGGATTCGCTCTTCTTTTGAACACGCTTCTCGAAACACATGATGTGGAAGCTGGTTTTACAGCACTTCAGACAGCAGCGGAAAATATGGACCCTCTGCTTGCAGGAAAGATCGCCAATGCCGTAAGAATTGAAAAAACGGGCATGCCCACGGCGGATGCCGTGAGTATTATTGGAAACACCGCCTCCGTTTATCAGACGCTCCCCCTAGCGGTTTTCTTCTGCCGACGATATTATATTCCGCGTGAACTCCTTGGAATATCCTCCACCTGCGGCGGCAACGCCGACACGGTCTCACTTTTGTGCGGGGCATTTTGCGGGGCCAGATTCGGGATCTCGGCTCTTCCCGAGGATCTGATACCCCAATTGGAAAGGGTCGGCATCTTTGCTGATCTTGCAGAAAAACTCATGAACCGGGAGACAAAATCTCCGGACGAGGAGTCCGGGGAATAACATCTTTAAACTAGTTGTAAACCAATAATTTACGTATGGATATAGCGATTATCGGAGCATCCGGTTATGCCGGGGGCGACCTTATCAGACTGCTGCTGACGCACAAGGAAGCAGACATAGTCTGTGCCACGTCACGGAAGCTGGCAGGCACCCCGGTAACCAAAGATCACATCCACCTGAAAAATCTCATTGACCTTGAGTACACAAATCCTGATGTCGAAAACATCGACGCAGATTTTGCTTTCCTCGCCGTTCCTCATACCGCTGCCATGCAGTATGCCGGAAAACTGAAAGAACGCGGCATCAAAACCGTTGATTTCTCTGCAGACTACCGCCTGCCAAGAGAGATCTATGAAAAGACCTACGGGGTGAAACATTCCGATTACTTCAAAGCACCGTACGGTATCCCCGAACTTCACCGAAATGAGGTGAAAAACGCAAGTTTTGTCGCAAACCCCGGCTGCTTTCCGACAGGGGCGACCCTTGCTGCAGCTCCGGTGGCAAAACTCGCACACACGATAATTTACGATTCAAAGAGCGGGGTTTCCGGAGCCGGCGACTCGATCTCGGAGACCACACACTTCCCAAATGTTGCTGAAAATATCCTTCCCTATAAAATAACAGCACACAGGCATCTGCCGGAGATGCGTCAGGAAGCGGCGTTCCTCGGATCGAAAGCAAATGTCTACTTCACCCCCCATCTCCTCCCGGCGATACGGGGGATCATAACAACTGCCCATATTCTCTTCAATGAACCAATGGAGCTGGAAATGATACAGAAACTCTATCAGGACTTCTACAAAAACGAACCGTTCGTCCGACTTCAGCCTGCAAAACTCGGAGGAGTCAGAGGGTCGAACTTCTGCGACATCAACTTCGAGCTGGAAAATGACGGAACAAGACTCGTCGCCGTATCGGCAATAGACAACCTTGTGAAAGGAGCCGCAGGTCAGGCGGTCCAGAATATGAACATCATGTGCGGATTCGATGAAGCCGAAGGCATTAGAATGCCGGGGATGTTCCCATGACGCAGGAATTTCAAAGCATCTGCGGTGTTGAAGGAGTCAACGCCTGGGGTATCAAAGAGGGAAAATACGGTCTTGCTCTCATCCAGGCCTCCGGAACCGGAGCTGCGGTCTTCACCAAAAACCGGGTACGTGCCCCTGTCGTCAATCTGATGGCTGAGCGGACCAAACGCGGAAAACTGTCGGGAGTCATCGTGAACTCCGGATGCGCCAATGCATACACCGGAAAGCAGGGCCTTGCCGATGCTGAAAAGATGGCAGGGATCGGAGCCGAGGTTCTTGGAATCAGCGAACTCGAGTGCGGGGTCGCCAGCACCGGAGTTATCGGACGATATCTCGATCTTGACCTGATCAGGAGACAGGCCAGAGACGTTGCCGGAAAACTCGCACACTCTCCCGAAGCGGAAATCGCGGCGGCCAAGGCGATCATGACGACCGACACGCGGCAAAAGCACGCGATCGTGCGCCGCGAGGGATTTACCGTCGCCGGCATTTGTAAAGGCTCCGGGATGATCGCCCCGAACATGGGGACGATGCTTTCTTTCGTCTACACCGATGCCGAGATCCCGGCAAAAAAGCTTCAGGACGCTCTGAAATCTGCAGTAAAACGGAGTCTGAACAGAGTTGTCGTAGACGGAGATGAGAGTACGAATGATTCGCTCTTCTGTACCGCAACCGGCGAAGCAGGACAGGTCCCGGCGACCGAGTTTTCCGAGGCTCTCGAGACGGTCTGCATCAGCCTTGCAAAGCAGATCGCGGCAGACGGAGAGGGAGCGACAAAGATGCTCGAGGTAAAAGTTCTCGGCTGCAAACGTGAACGCGACGCAGAAAAGATCGCAAAAACCGTCATCACTTCACCTCTCGTGAAAAGTGCCGTCTACGGGGAAGATCCAAACTGGGGCAGAGTTGTCTGTGCCGCAGGATATTCCGGCGTAGAGTTTACGGTCGAGGAGCTGTCTCTTTCGATCGGTGAAGGAGAAAGCGAGACTCCGTTAGTGAAGAACGGCGTCATCGTGGCCGACCTTGTACGGGCAAAATCTGCGATGGCCGGCGACCACGTGGTGTTCACCCTCATGCTCGAGTCCGGCAGCAAACAGGCCACCGCGTGGGGCTGCGACCTCACAGAAAAATATGTGGAGATCAACGGGAAGTATACAACATGAATAATAGACAAAGCGTGCTAATGGAGGCACTTCCTTACATCCGGAAGTTCCATAAAAAAACTATTGTGATCAAACTCGGCGGACATGCCATGGTCGATTCGGCCATCATGAACTCGGTGGTTCAGGATGCGGTCCTTCTTCACTACGTTGGGATGCGTGTGGTCCTCGTCCACGGCGGCGGACCGGAGATCACGCTGAAGATGAAGGCGCTCGGGAAAGAAGCAAGGTTTGTCGGCGGTCTTCGCGTGACGGATGAAGAAACGCTCGAGATCGCCCAGATGGTCCTTGCCGGAAAGATCGGCAACATGATCGTTTCCATGATCGCAAAGAATGGAGCAAAAGGCGTTGGGATTTCAGGAAACGACGGCGGTCTGGTCATCGCAGAGAAGACGCCGATCAGAAAAATGATGGTTGGAGACGAGGAAGTTGAAGTGGATCTCGGCTTTGTCGGCGACGTCAAGGAGATCAACTCGAACCTTCTCGAGACTCTGCTGGATGCCGGATATATCCCCGTGATCTCCCCGCTGGCTCTCGACCGGAAAGGAAACGACCTGAACATCAATGCCGACACGATGGCAGGCGAGATCGCCGTAGCCTTAAAGGCATTCAAACTGATTTCCCTCACCGATGTAGACGGCGTTATGAACAAAGAGCGGACCGAGATCTTCCACAGACTCACGCTGAAAAATGTGGATGCCCTGATGTCTGACGGAACGATCTCCGGCGGAATGATCCCGAAACTCGAGGCGAGCGTGAACGCGGTACGTCATGGTGTCGAAGGGGCACATATCCTGAACGGGAATTCCGAACATAACCTGCTGCTGGAACTTTTCACCAACGACGGCGTCGGGACGATGATCACGGCCTCGATGATCTCGTTATAACCGAAAATACCCACTCTTTTTTTATAGGAGTTACGCGGAGTTGGGGCGGATCAAATTTGGGAAGGAGGTTGTTGGGTGTGGACACAAGAGATTATTTAACCGCGAATCTCCGCGAATTAACGCGAATCGCATTTTTCTCGCACCGTCGTGCTCTGCTTCGGCTGATCGCCTACGCAGGAATCGCACGCCGTCTGGAAAAATGCTGGGAAAAACCCGCGTGCGGGTTTTTCTGTCGTTTCATTATTTTTTCATCGCACAAAGAGAGAAGAAAAAGGAGAGAAAAACCCGCACGCGGGTTTTTCTTATAGCATTTTTCAAGAGAGGGTGCGATTCCTGCGTAGGCGATCAGCCGAAGCAGAGCACCCGAACGTAAGGAAAATGCGATTCGCGTTAATTCGCGGAGATTCGCGGTTCTTTTATCTCATACATCCACACTAATGCCTTACACGAAATCGAATTTCGATGCATATTTATGACCTGCTGTCCTAGTTCTCAGTAATGGGTTTTATTTGTCCTATGACGCAGGAGAGATGTATGGGCAAGCAGTGTAAATTCTGGCGTGCCGATGCGAAAATCGATAAAAAAGCCGATACCTTTTATGAGCTTAGTACAGGAGAATGTCTGTTTATCAAACTGGCGAACCATCTGCTGATGAAGTAGATTCAGCAGGTTTCATCATCATCTCTTTTGCGGATTCAGCTTATCAAGCGTGGATTTCGATAATGAACGTTTAAAAAAGAAGGAGGGGGATAAGCCCCTTATTCGAGGATCAGCATACTGCCGAAATACGTTGCATCGTCTGCAGGTTCCACGTAGATCAGGACATAGGTTTCCTGCATCGTCTCCGGAGTCCAGACCTTGCTGTACATCAGTCCGCCGCCTTCCTGGGACAAAGAGATGACCTCGCGCATGACCGACATGCCGTACGAATTGCTCATACTCAGCTGATTCGTGCCCACAAGAGAGTGATCAAGCGCGTATGCCAGCATCGTGCCGTCTTCCGTAATTGCAAACGGATACAGTCCTTCCTGCCCATTCAGTTCACTCTTTGGATCATTGATCATATCCAGAACGGCAGGGATTCCTTCAACGATCGTGAGATAATCCATGCCCCGCACCTGACGGACAAGGTCCTCGCGTTTTTGCCAGTCGATATAGAACGTGTCGGAAAACGGCTGGTCCTCAAGATAGATGCCCGAGCCGATGAACCATGTGTCATCAACGGCCATCACGTAGGAAAGCTTCAGTTCGCTCGCGAAATTGTCGAACGGGTTTTCATACAGGTAAAGCACAAACCCGCCGCCAAGATTTGCCCGGGCGGTCATGCGCTGAATATACTTTATCCCGGTTGTATCCTGGAGATACCAGCGGTTTTCCCCTACCAGATCCGGCTGATACGGCAGAGACAGAACGGTTCCGTTCATATCATAGGCAAAAATATACAGCTCTCCGTCGATGAACTCTCCCTTAGGATCATTAAACGCGGAGAGAGCAGCGGTCTTACCCATTTTATTCGCATACACATATGCATTCTCGACAAATGCCTTCAGCTCCTCGACGGTGACACTGGACCCGTCGGGTCCCGTACTCTTTGGAACGTTATCGGTAAGAACGACACGCCACTCCTTGCCGCATCCGAGATCCACCGTATTCCAAACTGCATTTATCTGGGCTTTTTCGCCTCTGGATGTGTCATAGAAGGGATAGGAGATGTTTCCGGATGTGGTCGTCAAAACGGCGTTCACCATATTCTGAAGTTCCGGGGTCTGATATTCCGGATCATCCGTCAGATACTTTCCAATCTCCACGGCATTTTCATCGTAGAACTTCAACCCTGTGGTATGCATGGCCCACAAAGTGTACCCGTATTCGTTTTTGAGATATTCAGTCAGTCCGGAGAATAAACTGTCTATATCATAGGAGAGTCTAAGGACACCGTCATACTCGCCGTTTTCATCATAGACGGGTGTGATGATCATAAGTCCGCGGTCCCCATCCTGATACTGGTAGAAATCCGAGACCACACAGCAGGGACCTGCGGCTTCAAGCACCTCCACCGGATAATTGAGTCGGGATTTTGTTTCGCCCGGAACCCACCATGGATCAAGGTATCTGGTCGTGGTGATCAACGTATTGTTTTTGTCGAATCTGCCTATCTCGATCGAGAGCGGGATCTCGCTTCTGAGTTTATATAACGCAAGCGTCACTGCCGGATCATCTGCCGGGATTCCGTCCAGTTCACGGGCAGTATTCCACAAAGAAGAAGTGACCTCATCCATCTCATCTTCAACGGTATTGATCACCGGAAGAAGAGCATCGTTCATGTCGATTACCTGCTCATCGGAAACGGACTGTTGAGTAGATGATTCTGGAATTATGCAGCCGGCAGCACATACACAGAGTATTGTGAAACCCAGGAGGGATATTATTGAAAATGCATGTCTGAACAAGCTTATCACCACTATTCATATATTCATATGGATGTGCAGTAATTATAGTTAATCATTAAGGAATGTGGATAGTTACTCAATTTCAGCATGAATAACCATGATAATTGTTCGAAAACAATCTATTCTTGAAAAAATCAAATAATTATGGATATCCAGCAAATTCTCTGAAAATCCACTTTTTTTCCAAAACAGCGGGAATTCCAATATGAATAGCAGCTCAACAGAGAATAATCATAAGAAAAATTGATGGTTATATTATTTTGCGCAATCAATACTCTTTTTCAGCCAGTTTCTAAAAGATCCCAGTTGTTCTTCCGTATGGAAATAATGTTCTGCCCCTTTCGCGACGTCAAGGACTGCTGAGTTTTTCTCTGCAAAAGCGGACACTTCATCAAAAGGAATCATATCATCATGTTCCCCGTAGAGTATCCGTGTCGGTACATTCCAGGAACCGATTGGGTGCGTTTTCACATAACAGTAGTAATCCCAGTAAAGCGTTATGCCGATCGGCAGCACGATCTCCTGTTTTTCTTCCAGCGTTTTCTCTGAAATATGGAAACTCGTCATCAGACCGTCGATGATCCGCTCCATATCGACCAGAGGCGAGAGAAACAGGCTTTTTTCGATCGGCATGCCGGAATAGGCCAACAGGCCGAAATAAACACCCATGCTGCAGCCGAAAAAACTGATATGATTAGTGATAGACCTGGCATACTGATACACCGCCGTAAGATCGCTTACGCAAGGATCCGGTTTGCAGAGATACGGCTCGTTTGACCGGTCACCGTGTTCCGGAAGATCGAAACTCAGGACCTGATAGCCCTTTTCGACCGCTTCCTCTGCAAAAACCGCGATGACGTCATCCTCTTTATTCGACATACTGCCGTGCACGGCAATATAGAGCTTTCCCGTATTTTCCCCCCACAAAATTGCCGGGATCCTGATGTTTTCATTCTGTATAGTGACGGATTTTTGTAACATATAATCGCCTGCCTAAAATATTTGATATATCTATCTGTACGATTTTCAATGTAAAATACATCCACGTTTTGCGTGGAGAGGCAGAGACGCAGAAAAGGATCGACAAGGATTCTGAAAAAAAGAGAGAAGCTTATACCGCTTCTTTTCCGAGATTGAATGCCTTCTCGTTAATCTGGACGGTCTTTGGCGGAACATTGCGGCGAACCGCTTCGGATAAGGATTCTGCTGCAAGCGGGAGATTGTGTGAAGCAGCACCAAGCAGAACGATGTTTGCCGCAAGGGGATTTCCTGCCTCGGCAGCAATACTCGTCGCATCCACGAGAATCACCTTAGCCGAACCTGCTTTCAGCTCGGCCTCGACATCTTCGATTTTCGGGACGGACTGTTTTGCAGAAAAGACCGAGGTCGGGACTACGATCTCGCGGTTCACGATCATCACGCCGTCGGGTTTGAGGAAGTGCCGATAGCGAACTGCCTCAAGAACATCGAAGGCAATCAGAAGATCAGCGGTGCCCGGAGCGATCAGAGAGCCGAATTTTCCGTCGATACGGATGTGTGTTTCCACCGAGCCGCCGCGCTGGGACATGCCGTGCGTTTCGGCCCCACGGACATGACGACCCTCGATCACACAGGCATCGCCCAGAACATTCGAGGCAAGGATCGTTCCCTGTCCGCCGATACCGACGATCAGAACATCAAAACTCTTCTTCATTGTCTCGCACCTCCTCGGTGGATCGCGCCGGTTGGACAGATATCCGCACAGACGCCGCAGCCGGTACAAAGAGCGGTGATCTTGGCAGCGCCGGTCTCATCGGTCTCGATCGCCGGGCATCCATACCTCAGGCATGCCCCGCATTTCGTACAAGCTTCTGCATCCACGACATACCGGTTTCTTTTGATCCCGAGCCGTTTGTTCATGATAACGCAGGGCTGTTTGGCGATGATGACCTTGACGCCGGGTTTTTCCTTTGCTTCCCGGAGAGTGGCAAGAAGATAGGTCAGATCATATGGATCGACCGATTCAACATACGCGACACCACAGGCTCTCGCAAGTTCTTCGAGCGAGATCTTCGGCGACTCCTCACCGGTCGCGGTCAGACCGGTGTTCGGATTGGGCTGGTGACCGGTCATTGCGGTGATCCGGTTATCCAGAATGATCACGATCTGGTTCGTATTATTGTACACCGCGTTGATAAGACCGTTCACACCCGTGTGGAGGAAAGTCGAGTCGCCTATCGTGGAGACCACGTCAGTTCCCGGGCAGGAGTGGGCGATTCCCGAGCCGACCGTGATCGAAGCACCCATACAGATCGTCGTGTCGACCGCGCCGAGCTGGAGACCGAGCGTATAACAGCCGATGTCGGATGGGAATACACCGTCTTTGAAGACCTTTTTCATTGCGTAGAAGACCGAGCGGTGGAGACATCCCGCACAGAGAATCGGCGGACGGACCGCGACCTGGGTCACTTCCGGCGGGACCGGGTAGGTGTTTTTCGCAAAACCTGCCTTTTCAAATGCTCCGGCGATCAGTTCAGGGGAGTATTCTCCCTCGTGAGGCAGATAGCCGTCGAGTTTTCCGTGAACGACCGTCGAGGATGCGGCCTGGAGTGCCGCTTCTTCGATGACCGGCATAAGCTCTTCCACAACGAGAACCTCGGTGTGTTTTGCAAGGATCTCCGCAAGCCAGTTCCGGTCGATCGGATATGCGCTGATTTTGATGAACGAAACGTCATCAGGGATGATCTCCTCGACATAGGAGATGGAGATGCCTCCGGCGATGACGGCCTTTTTCCCGCGGATCTCTGCAGAGTTGAGACCTGCCTCCACCAGATATTTTGCGACCTCGGGTTGTTTTTTCGTGAGGGCGACATGCAGCGGACGGGTGTGTGCCGGGATCACGACGTACTGTTTCGGATTTTTGACAAACTCGCCTTTCCGGGGCGAGGGCGAAGGCTCGCCGAGACGGACATCCCCTTTCGAGTGGCAGATCCTTGTCGTTGGACGAAGAAGAACGGGAAGCGCGAACTTTTCGGAGAGTTCGAACGCAGACTTGGCAAAGTCATGCGCTTCCTGGGCGGAAGAGGGATCCAGGCACGGGATCTGAGCAAACTTCGCGTACATCCTCGAGTCCTGTTCGTTCTGAGAACTGTGCGCGAACGGGTCGTCGGCTGAAAGAACGACGAAGCCGCCTTTCGTCCCGGTGTAGGACGAGGTCATAAGGGGATCGGCCGCAACGTTCAGACCGACGTGCTTCATGGTGACGATCGACCGAAGGCCGCACCAGCTTGCGGCCAGAGCATTTTCGAACGCGACTTTTTCGTTAACTGACCATTCTAAGTAGTACCAGGGGTTTTTTTCGGCACGCAGTCGGTCAACAACCTCGGATGACGGGGTCCCGGGATACCCGGAAACAAAGTCGATGCCCGCTTCGAGACAAGCATGGGCGATAGCGTCGTTTCCAAGGAGGTATTTCTTGGGTGTCTCTTCTGCCATATCTCCATAATGTTTGGCATGATAAGAGAATAAGCCTACGTCAAAGGCAGGAAATGAATTTCAGAACATATTTATACGGCCACATCCTATGTAGTAAGGTAAAAGGGGGCCCGTAGCATAGCTAGGTGGTGCGCCCGGCTGATAACCGGGAGGTCATGAGTTCGAATCTCATCGGGCCCACTGTTTTTCTGATTTTTGTATTTTATCATAAAATGTATCTTCCATCATTTTCGGTTTGACAAAGAGCATGCGCTTTTCTGAAATGCTGCGGAAAAAGAGAACAGGTTTTGGTTTTGACTGAGTTCAGTCTGATTTTTGCTGAAGATACCCAAGCGTCAGACTGAGAGCTTCCAGAACATCTTCTTCTGCAAGGGCATACTCCCGTATCGCAGAGTAGAGCATGTACAGGATATCATAGCCGTAGAAGTCAAGAGCATCCTCCGCTGAAAGGGGCGAGGCATAGGTGTCCACCACAAAACCGTCATTCGAGAACATCAGTTCGAACAGTTCACCCTTCTCCGATGCGACGCAGAACTGCTGGGTGACCTTCTTTTTCGGATCGTCAGGTCTAAAACTTGCCGGGCTCTCAGTTTTTCCAAGGATGATCATCTTCTCAGGGTAATACTTCTGATCGTAGAGATCCCCTTTGGTGTCCTGTTTTGCTTTCTCCAGAAAGAGCGATCCGGCGGCCTCAACCACGGGAACAACGGCAGAAAGCATCTTTTCGAGAAGGACCTTATCCTCATGGATGATCAGTTCCGACGTCTCCTGCTGTTTTGCTTTCGTTTCCTTGATAATATCAAGGAGACGGTCAAATCCCTGTTCTACAATTGGGTCCATGTAATATAGTATGACGGTCCCGATAGATTAACTACATGCCTTGTGCTATCTGTATAGAAGAAGAATGGATTATTTCATCGCCCTGAATCAGATTCTCATCCTGTTTATTCTGATTGGGATAGGATACTTTGCACGACGGATCAAACTCTTGAACGACGCTTCCGTCTCTTCCCTTTCAAAGTTCCTTCTGCACATCTGTATTCCCGCGATGGTGATCTTCTCCATGCAGATACCTTTCACGAACGAAGTTCTCATGAAGGGCGAGTATCTGATCTTAGCGGCGTTTGCCTACTACGGGATCGCATTTCTGGTTGCCTGGTTTTCGCCCATTCTAATGAGGGCAAAGAAGGAGGAATACGGCGTGTTCCGGTTCATGATCATGTTCTCGAACTCGATGTTCATGGGATTTCCCATCCTTTCGATGCTGTACGGCCAGGACGCAATATTTTATGCAGCGCTCTTCAATATTCCCTTCACGATACTGACATACTCCGTTGGAATATGGATTCTGCGGGCACAGGAGAAAGATAACGGGAAAATATCATTCAATCCGAAGCTCCTGTTGAACCCGGCTTTTCTTTCAACGATCGTGGGACTGATCTTTTTCCTGACGTCGTTTTCGATTCCAGACCCCCTCTACAGCTCTTTGGAACTGCTGAATAACGTTACCACGCCGCTTTCTCTTGTGGTGACCGGCGGGTTCCTTGCCCAGCTGAATTTCACCTCGATATTCAAAAATGTCCGGCAGTACATCGTTGCGGCGATCCGTCTTCTTGGTATGCCGGCACTGGTGTATCTGATCTTCTCGCAGTTCATCGACGACACGCTGATCCTCGGAATCATCGTCGTAACTGCGGGAATGCCGGCGGCCGTGAATACAGTGCTGCTGGCTGAAGAACATAAGGCCCATCCGGATATTGCGGCCCAGGGCATCTGTATCTCAACACTGCTTTGTCTCGTGACGCTACCGCTCCTCGCGGTGTTTTTGACAGGGTAATAAAAGTGTAAAAAAATATTTCTATTTTTTCGGGTACCAGGCAGCACCCTCATGCATTTTCTCTATGAATACGTCCTTATTGGATGACCGAAGGTCCAAAAGAGCGTCCAGCAGGTTTTGGACGGCCGCTTCGTTATATGGATTTTCCTTCTGGATGGAGTAATAGAGTTCGCCGTTTTCCCGGGAAACATCAGAGGATACGGCCGTCTGTCTCTGAAACGTTGTCGAGGCCGCGGCACAGAGTGTTTCTGAAGAAAAGCCGCTTCTAACAAGTGCTTCGCTGAAAGCAAGATTCACCGCATGGGAAAGGCCGAGAACGTAGGCAGTGATCGGATCGTGATCTTCGATATTCAGCCGAAGAATGGTCCCTCCGCTGAAAAGATCCGCCGCTTCATCCGCCGCTTCATCGTTGCCGCATGAACATACGATGATGTTTCTGCCGGCTATCGAAGGGGCACTGGACCCAAACATCGGATGAACCGAGCAGACTTTCGCACCCAAAGCTGACGCTTTACAGAGAACCGGAATGACCGGAGTTTTAACGGAGATGAGATCAAAAATGAGAGCGTTTTTGTTTTCGGATAGGACGGTCTCAAGGATTTCTGCAGAGATTTTTATCGGCGTTGCTACGATAATGACATCGGCATTCCTGCATCCCGAAAAAATATCCACAACTGGATAGACAGCCCCATTGTGTTTCTGGTCATTGATTGTTACGATATGACCTCTGGAAGAAAAAAACTCAGAGAGCCATCTGCCCATCCCGCCGTTCCCTCCGATAATGAAGATTTTCTGCGGAACAGAACGGCGTGGAATCATACCCTGTACATCCACCGACTCATCGATAACCGCCCGGGCGATTCGTGCAGCCGTTTCCGCACTCACGCCGGAAACTTTCCCGGCATCAACATATCTTTGAACGACGTTTGTTTCGACGGATGGAACGACAATCTCCTTGTTGGCGGCTGCCTTTTTCTCACCGATCTCCAGAGCTATTTTGTTTCTGCGGCCGACAAGTTCCATGATCTCGCGGTCGATCGACGCCAGTTCATCCCTGAATCCATTAATATCAGACAAGAAATCCCCCTCTGAGTGCGAGATCCGCAAGCGTGAACACGGTCATCGCTTCGACTACGATCGCTCCCCGATTCGCAATGCACGGATCGTGGCGTCCTTTCACTGAAAGTTCGGCGTCTTCGCGGGTCAGCAGATCAACACTCATCTGCTGTTTTGCAATAGACGGGGTCGGCTTGAATGCCACGGAAAAATCCAGAACAGCGCCGCTCGACATCCCGCCAAGGACGCCGCCCGCATGATTCGTCAGCGTGACGACAGACCCATTTTGAATACGGTAGGCATCGTTGTTTTCGGATCCGCGAAGGCCAGCGGCGGCGAACCCCTCGCCAAATCCGATGGCTTTCACGCCGGGAATGGCGAAAACCGCTTTAGATATCTCGCCGTCGAGCGTGTCGAAGAAAGGCTCTCCAAGACCAGCCGGAAGACCTGTCGCAAAGCACCGAACGATCCCGCCGACACTGTCTCCATCCGATTTCGCCACGAGGATCTCGGCTCTCATCCGATCCTCGATGCCCGAAGACATGGCACGAAGCGGATTTGTCCGCGATCTCGTCAGCACATCGGCAGGATCGTAGGTATTTGTATCGACGACGCTGCCGATCCGGGTAACATACGAGCCGACGGAGATTCCCAAACTGCCGATCAGATCACGGAGGAGAGCACCAGCCGCAACAAGGGGAGTCGTCATTCTGCCGGAAAACATCCCGCCGCCACGGATGTCATGAGCCGGACCGAATTTTGATACCGCAGGGTAATCGGCATGGCCCGGACGGGGGATGCGGCGGAGTTGTTCATAATCCGAACTCCGGGTATTGCTGTTTGAAAAAGTAATCACGACCGGACAGCCCGTAGTGATTCCATCCACAATACCGGAGATCTCAGGAACATCCGCCTCCACCCGCGGAGTTCCGATACCGGCGGATGGTTTTCTAAGCTCGAGATCTGCAGTGATACTCTCAACGTTTACAGGATAGCCCGGAGGAATTCCGTCTATAACACAGCCGATACGACTGTCGTGACTCGCCCCAAACAACGTGAGCGTTATTGATTCTCCGATTCGATTCATTCTTCCCTCATATCCGCACCGAGTTTCTGCATATCTTTCACAAAACCCGGATAGGAAACTGCGCAGCAGCCGGCATCATCTACGGTCGTAGTACTATCTGCGATAAGCCCGGCAACCGCTGATGCCATCATTATACGGTGGTCGCCAAATGTAGTAACATTTGCCCCGGAAAGATTGGCAGGTCCCGTAACAATGCATCCATCCTCAGTCTCGCTGATATCTGCACCCATCGATCTGAGGAAAAGGACCGTGGACATGATACGGTCGCTTTCCTTGAATCTGAGATGAGCGGCGCCGTATAATCTGCTGGTGCCTTTCGCCTGCGACGCAAGGACCGCGATAATGGGAAACAGATCCGGAGCGTTCGCAAGATCGATGTCTGCAGCCTTCAAAGCTGCTTTTCGAATCGTAACGTTTTCGCCATCACGAACTACTCCTGCCCCGAATGTTTCAAGGATGGAGATCACAACCTGATCGCCCTGAGGGTCAGCCGGGTCGAGTCCGGAAACGGCGATCTCCCCGGCGAGTGCCGCCGCCGCAAACAGAAATGCGGCCGACGAGTAGTCGCCGCCAACCTGAACATCCTCGGAAGAATAGACCTGACCTGAACGGACAAGATATCCATCTTCGATCGTCTCGACCGAAACGCCGTGCTTTTTCATAGCAGAAATCGTCATGTCCACGTATGGTTTTGACGTGAGGGGAGTTGTCAGGTGGATCCTCGTGTCAGCTTTGCCAAGCGGAGCAGAGATCAGCAGGCCGGAGATGAATTGAGAACTCACGTCACCGCGAATATGGACATCGCCGCCCGATACCGGACCCGTTATGGTGAACGGAGCACATCCGTTGTCGGATGTTACCCCGGCTCCAAGTTCTGACAGGGCGTCAAGCAGAGGCTTCATAGGGCGGGAACAGAGCGAAGCGTCACCCGTGAACTCAGTCGTTCCATCCAGACGGGAAGCTATGCCTGCAAGCATCCGAATGGAGGTGCCCGAGTTTTTACAGTTTATCACCGTTCCTTTCGGGAGCGGGGCGTGTAAATTGCCGCCCTGGATCGTGATTCGATCATCCCCTTCGCATACGTTCGCTCCAAGCGCTTTGACCGCGGAGAGAGTAGCCAGAGTGTCCTCGCCCAGAAGCGGAGAGAGAACGACCGATTCTCCTTTTGCAAGAGACGCAAGGAGAAATGCCCGGTGTGTGTGACTTTTTGAGGGAGGTGCATGGACACATCCGGAGATTTGAGAACGAGATACGATAAGTTTCATCTTACACACCGTTCCTGATGTTCGCGAGGAGAACATTCTCCCGACCGAACCGATCGAGAAATTCGTCAAGGCCTTCATCCGGCACAAGGATCCCGGTGGCGGGACCCGTCCCGGAAAGTCCGGCCGCAGCGGCTCCGCATGAGAGGGCTCTATCGGCCGTCTCCGGCGTGATGCCGATCGCCTCACAGGTACATCTTCCATTCACGTACATCGCTGAAAAAACATCTCCTTCGACCGCCAGATCGTAAGCTGCCGCGACCATTTCACGCATTTCACGCATCTTTTCACTCGGAAATGTGGTTTTCCGAATCTGGAACGGCGGGATGTGGATTACAGCCGTGTAACCTTCAGGCATCGGGCGGCGGAGCAGAAGTTCGCGGTTAGAATTGTCGGTAAAGACAAGACCGCCGAGCTGACAGGCGCAGGCATCATCAAATGCCCCGGTTATACTGACGCCGGCCCTGATAGCGGCCGTCGCGCCGATCCGGCCGATCTCGAGCGGATCGATCGTAACCCCAAGGGCCGCGGCAGTGGCCGAAATAATAGCGTTCGCAGCGGAACTGCTGCTTTTCAGGCCCTGGGATATGGGAATATTCGAGGTGGTCCGGATCACCGCACCGTTCATTCCCGCGTTGGGATACCGCTGAAGTACTTCCTCGACGGAAAAACGAGCGAGGGAAACGGACTCGGTCGGGTGGCCGTCGATCTCAACTGTGAACTCAGGTTCTGAAATGAGCTGAACGGTCGCCTCGGTTTTGAGGTCTATGCCGAATGCTGCCCCTTTTCCGGTAGATACCGCATTGATCACCGACAAAGCACCGTAGGACATGCCTTTACCGATCATGCCGCCCTCGCTTCGAATGCTTTTCTCATCACATCACGATTCGGAGTAATTCCTGTCCAGAGAGTGAATGACGCGGCGGCCTGTTCGATAAGCATGGTCTTTCCGTTGATGCAGGCACGAACGCCGGCTGCTTTTGCAGCGGCAAGAAGGGGAGTCACTTCCGGATCATAGATCATATCCATAACAACCGTGTCTTTGGTGAATAGCGTATTTGGAACCGGTGAGCAGTGTTCAAACCCGCTCATTCCAGCCGGGGTCGCATTCAGAATCAGCTGATACTCCGGAGCAAGGTCCTCCAGCTTCACTGCCCGGGCACCAAATATTTCGGCAAGTGTCTCTGCCCGGGAATGGGTCCTGTTGGTTATCGAAAGACGAGCACCGGCAGATTTCAGATATGCGGCGGCGGCCTTTGCTGCCCCTCCGGCACCGATGATAAGCACATCGGCATCCTTTGGATCCATATCCACCGAAGCGAGCGACGCCGCTATTCCCAGAATATCGGTATTGTACCCCTCAAGGCCGGCGGGAGAATTTCGGATAGTGTTCACTGCGCCGGCAGACTCCGCGAGAGGATCTATCCGTTTCAGGAGAGGGATGACCGACTCTTTATGAGGAATGGTTACGTTCATCCCGATGATCCGATATTTTTTGATAACATCAGGAATCAGGGGCACTTCCTGAGAAGCTGCGGGGATCTTCACATATCTTCCCCGGATCTTCGCGGCTTTGAACGCTGCGTTGTGGATCTCCGGCGAGAAGGTATGGGTCAAAGGATATCCGGTTACGGCAGTAATCTGCGGGTCGGTACCGAGTCTCTCAGCCTCTTCCAGTGTTATCTGACCCGGAGCGGATGCAAGTTCCGGCCTTAAGGCACAGTAGTTGAGCATTGATCCAAGCTCGGCGGCACGGATACGTGTAACCTCACCGGCGGCCCCCATGCCTATAAAGATAAACGGATATCCTCTTTCTCTCAGAACTGATGCTGCATTCCAGACGGCAAGCAGATCCGCCGGCCCCCTCACCATGAATGCGGCTTTGGGGATTCCCGAAGATTGGAGGTCTTTGAAGATCGTGAGAATTTCATCATCGGCAGGAGTTTTTTCAAAGTCATGATACGAACAGATGACCTGTTCTTTTGGAAACTGACCTCTCAGAACCGAATCTGATTCTATGTCGATGTATGTCGCGCCCGACGAAAGAGCACGGATGAAAATCTCCTTCCGCTCTTCGTCCAACGGAGATCTGAGTGTGGCTATTGATGGAACCCCGCATGAAAGAAAGGAGAGGTCTGCAGGAATAACCGGGAAGGAATCCAGCCGGAATTCAAGAGCCTCTGCTCCTTTCGAGATCGCTTCTTCTGAAAGAGTTCGAACTTCTCTCTCATCTTTCGCCACGATAACGGCACAATTTGCAGTCATTTTTCGCAGATTGTTTCCGCCATCGTATGCCCGAAGTGGCGGCCGCCGCTTTCAAGTCTGACGTAGACCAGATCGCCGATCGCGAGATCGGATACGGAAACCGCGCCCGAGGGAGTTCCAAGGCGTATGGTCTCGGCATTCTGGAGAACGACGGAGTAGGTCTTTCCTCCGGCTTTTGCCTCGATATAGAGCATGGGGCGGATCTCGATTTTTACTCTGCCGACATTCACGGTCCGGAGATTGCCATCAGGCATTCTGGAAAGCAGTTCATTGCCGCTCGCAATCTCGGAGAGATATTTCGTCGTACCGTCCGGACAGAGAATATATGAGTGGACCGCCCCGGCGTTCACCCGGAAAGGCCGCGAGTTTACGTACTCGCTTTCAAAACTTTCCGAGCAGACAAGGAAGAGGCAGGACGACTGGGAGCCGATCAGCATGCCTTCGCCCCTCTCCAGAAGCGAACAGGTGTCGATACAGACACGGTCCCCTAAAGAGAGCGTGGAGATCTTGGTAACCACTGCGGTTTCGAGATCGACTATTGGGTATTCATCATTTCTGATTCCGGAAAATGCGGCAAGATCGGCCGGACCGTCCGGTGTGATGACGATACCGTCGCAGCCCACCTCCATTGTTTGGAAAGCGAGACGGGCTTCTTCGGGGGTCTTCACGCAAATATATACACTCGTCTCGGCATTCTGGAACCTTGAGATGAGATTTTCAAGAGGGATGACCTTCCAGTTTTCGGGAGAGATGATAAGATTTGGAACGGCATTTTTTAGGCTATACGCCTCCTCCATCTCCTCGGCACCGGTCAGATTCAGAAGAACGCCGATGCGTTCCCCGGAATACATGAGATTTTTGCCGTCGGCAAGTATTGCTGTATATCTGCCGAGATGACGGAGAGCCTCATCTTCGGGTCTTAGAATAATATGAGTATACCCGGATTCAAGAGCTGAGGCGACGATTGCCTTTCTTTCGTCATAAGTCTGCAGGTGGTCGGCACGGATCAGGATTGGAGGAAGTTGGATTGTCATATATTTTTCACCGGGTGAGATGTTTCGCGGCTTCTTCTACGGATGCATCCCTTAATACAATATCGGATACGGCCGAGGTAATACCGATAATATCATTGTGCTGGAAAATGTTTCTTCCTATCGAAACACCTTTTCCCCCAGCATCAAGGGAGTCGCGAACCATCTGAAGCATCTCCAAATCAGAGCCCATCTTAGGACCTCCGGCGATGACGACCGGGATCTGAGCTCCGCGGACCACTTCGCGGAACGTGTCAATGTCTCCTGTGTAGCTGGTTTTTACGAGATCGGCACCAAGTTCGGCAGCGACTCGGGCACAGGTTTTGAGGGCATCCACGTCGAACGAGTCTTTGATGTTTTTGCCGCGAGGGTAGACCATGGCAAGAAGCGGCATGCCCCACTGCTGGCATTTGCGGGAAATTTCCCCTGCATTGCAGATCATCTCGGGTTCGGTATCGGCTCCCAGATTGATGTGAATTGAAACGGCGTCCGCTCCAAGCGTGATCGCCTCCTCGACGGTCGTGACGATGACTTTTGAGTTGGGATCGGTTCCAAGACCGGTTCCGGCGGAAAGATGGACGATCAAACCGATATCTTTTCCGGATGTCCGATGACCGTAGGGAACCATCCCTTTGTGCATAAGGACGGCCGTTGCTCCGCCAATCGAGATTTTATTTCTGGTGTCACGCATATCGGTGAGTCCAGGTATAGGGCCCATCGAAATGCCGTGATCCAATGGTACAATTACGGCACGACCGGAATTCCGGTCGATAATCCGTTCCATACGGATATGTTTTCCAAACATGTGTGCTAATGATTAGCACGGTGACAACATCAATCTTCTGGATATAATACATAGCAATGAAATTATGGCCGATATATTCAGATATATGGCATTTATTACACGACAACCATCGATAAATCAACAATATTCCAGATAATTTACCCCATACAAAATACAAAAAATGAGGTCTTCCAAGGCGAGAGTAAGAGAATCTCCGCGCATAAAACCAGTGAAGAACGCAGAAAAAAGAACATTATAATAAAAATGGAGAAAGGAGGATTTGATAGATTACTTTTCGCCCCTTCCAAGTTCCCGGTGAGCTTTGCCGAGATGCTGGGCCCCAAGTGCTCCAAGAAGCGACAATTCGCCGGCGAGAACCCCGGAAGCTACGATCTCGGCAAATGCTTTTGCATTGTCTCCCGGATTTTCCGCTCCGCCGGCCACACCCAGCGTTGAGAGACATGCATTCTGGGTGGCAATACTCGTTCCTCCGCCGATCGTTCCGACCTGAAGCGAGGGAAGCGTAACCGAGACATATACTCCCCCTTCGACCAGATCCACGGTCGTGATCGCATTGCTTCCCTCAACCACATGTGCCGGATCCTGCCCGCAGGCGATGAACATGGCGGCGACCACGTTCGCTGCCTGGGCATTGAATCCAAAGGAGGCCGCCCGGGCAGAACCTGTCAGGTTTTTCCGGGTGTTGACCTCGGCAAGGGTAGCCGAGTTTGTTTTAAAAACCATGGATACAAGTTCATCAGAGAGAAAAACACCGGCTGAAACCGTTTTCCCCCGGCCTTCGATAATGTTGATCGCGGAGGGTTTTTTGTCGCAGCACATGTTTCCTGAAACGGCGATAAGTTTTGCTTTCGTTTCTTCTTCGATTAAATGAGCCGCGGCTTCAGAGGCGATGGTCGCCATGTTCATGCCCATCGCATCCTTCGTGTCGAACTCAAAGCGGATAAAGACGCTCGTACCTGCCGTATACGTGGTTAGTCCAATCAGCTCGCCGTGGTTTGTGGTTTCCTCGGCGGCGACTTTTAAAAGAAGGAGATTGTCCTCGGCCCATCTGGCAACCTCGGCTGCGTGGGCCACGCTTTTCGCCGCAAAAATAGGAGCACGGGTCATTCCGTCCCTGAGAATACGTACCTCGGTACCGCCCGCTTTCGTGATAGCACTGCACCCCCTGTTGATTGAAGCGACCAAAGCACCTTCGGTCGTTGCCAGCGGAAGCCAGAAGCTGCCGTTCGCATACTCACCTTTAACCGTCAGAGGTCCCGCAACCCCAAGCGGGATCTGAACACAGCCGATCATATTCTCGATATTTCTGGTCACTACGCGGTCGATGGGTATCGTATAGGTTCCAACAGCGGAAAGATCCGCGCCGGTCTCCTCTTCGATATATTTTCGGCGAAGAGAGACGGCATCATCTGCCGGCAGACTCTTTTCCAGGGCATAAAGTTTCAGATCGCCGGAACGGATCTTTGAGATATATTCATCCATAATTATAGAATAGTTCAGAGGGGACTAATACATTTTTCTGTCAAACGGGCAAATAGTATTCAGGCATATGCAGAAATACGCTCAGATTCTGGACCTTGTCAGAGAGAGAAATCCCCTGGTTCATCAAATAACCAACTATGTTACCGTAAATGACTGCGCAAATATGACAATTTGTTTCGGCGCATCGCCCGTTATGTCACACGCGCCCGAAGATGTTGTAGATATGATAAAAATAGCGAGCGCTCTTGTTCTGAATATCGGAACGCTCGATGAAAAACAGATCGAAGGAATGATTGCCGCGGCAAACGAAGCAAAGAAATGCGGGATTCCCATCGTTCTGGATCCTGTGGGCGCCGGGGCGACCCTCTATCGCACACAAACCGCGGAGAGGTTTATGAACGAGTTCCCCCTCGCAGTTATCAAAGGAAACGCAGGGGAGATCGGAACCCTCGCCGGCGTCTCGGCAACGGTCCGCGGAGTTGATTCCGGAAATATTTCCGGAGATCCAAAAGAGATCGCACACAGTTTAGCAAAAGAATACGGATGCACCGTTGTCATAAGCGGAGCAGAGGATATCATAAGTGACGGGAAACGCATCGCCGGCGTGTTGAACGGCGTTCCAATCATGGGAAAAATCTCCGGAACCGGCTGTATGGCGAGCGCGGTCTGCGGAGCCTGCGCTGCAGTTTCCGATTCTATGGACGGCTGTATAACCGCGATGGCTGCACTCGGCATTGCCGGCGAAGAAGCAGCAAAAACCGCCAAAGGTCCCGGCTCGTTCAAGCCGGCATTCTTCGATGCGGTCACTTCACTTACCAATGAGCAGTTCATCAAATCTGCGAGGATTTCCGAGTATCAATGAAGTATGATCTCTATGTGGTAACCGACGAGAATCTCTCGAACGGATATTCCCATGCAGAGATAGCAAAGCTTGCAGTCGACGGCGGGGCCAACGTGATTCAGCTTCGCGATAAGGATATGGACTCCGCATCCCTCTTCACCGAAGCAGTCAAAATCCGCATGATCACCAAGGACAAAGCCCTCTTCATCGTCAACGACCGGCTGGATATCGCCCTCGCCTCGAAAGCGGACGGCGTTCATCTGGGGCAGAGCGATCTACCGGTCGATGTCGTACGACGCCTTGTTCCGGAGAATTTCATCATCGGCATATCGATCGGCTCGGTTGAAGAGGCGTTGAAAGGGGTCAAAGACGGAGCGGATTATGTAGCGGTGAGTCCGGTTTTTTCAACCGGATCAAAACCCGATGCCGGAACCGGCCATGGGATCTCCTGTATTTCCGCAGTAAGACAGGCTGTCGAAAAAGATATCCCAGTTCTTGGAATCGGCGGCATCAACTGCGACAATATTCCGGAAGTCATCAAAGCAGGATTAGACGGGATATGCGTCATATCCGCCGTTGTGAGTGCCCCGGATATTACAAAAGCTGCGGAAGATCTGTGTCAAAAGATCAGGAGTGCAAAGAATGAGTGAAAAAGTCATGCAGTGGTGCGTGCGGATCCCGGTTCGCGAAGGAGAAGAGGGACGCAGGAAACTGATTGCCGAAGGAAAGGCAGACCGAAGCCTTCGGCCGTATGTCGAGGACGGACATCTGCTTGTTCCAGTTCTGGAAGAGACCAGCCTTCAGGCAGAGTTTTCCACCACAGGCATCCGGGAAGAACTTCCCCGCCACGAACAGATCGGCGGGATCGTCGTTCTTCAGGAGGAAGATATCGCGGGAGCGGAAAAGATTCTCGCAGCGCGGCCTTCGGCCCACACGGCCCTTTTTGCCACCTCTCCGGTTGAGGGGGAGTTTAGAACAAAAACGTTCAGAGTTCTTGCGGGAGAAAACACAACCGAGACGATGTATCATGAATACGGGCACAGGATGATCATCGACCTCACCGCCGCATACTTCTCAGCACGACTTTCGAATGAACGCCAGAGAATTCTTTCATCCATGAAAGAGGGAGAGAGAATTCTTGATATGTTCGCCGGCGTCGGCCCGTTTCCCGTGATGCTCGGCGGAAAGGCGAAGCTTGTCGTTGCAAACGATATAAACCCGTCCGCAGTTTATCTTCTTCAGAAAAATATCAGATTGAACCATCTGCATAACGTAGTTCCGATTCTCGGGGATGCGATGAATCTTCCGGAAATGCTCGATTCGCTGAAGTTTGACCGCATAATCATGAACCTGCCCTTCGCAGCATACGGCTTTTTAGCAGGAGCTGCCAAACTTGCGGCAAAAGGCGCACATATCCACCTTTACTCGCTTGTCGAGAAAGAGGGAGAACATAATGAAGACATACTCCGTGCTTTTCCGAACGCGAAAATCACCGAACGATTCCTTCGCTCCTACTCACCGACCAGCTGGCACGCCGTGTACGATATTGAGGTAAGCAATGAAATGTAAAATCTGCGGCACCGGAAGTTTTGCAGACCTGAAATGTGCCGTTGACGCCGGAACAGACGCAGTAGGTTTTCTGATGGGAATCACCCACATCACCCAGGATGCCGTGACTCCCGAAGAAGCGGCGGCAATGATAAAAACACTGCCCCCGTTCATGGAACCGGTCGCCGTCACCCATCTGCAGGATGCATCTTCTATTATCGATATCATCCGGCGGTCCGGATGCACCACTGTTCAAATCCAGAACGCGATTACCCGGGAGGATATTACAATCATCCGGGAGACGCTGCCGTATATTCGGATCCTGAAAGCAGTCCATGTGATGGATATGTCAGCCGTAGAGGCAGCAGAGCAGGCAGCTGCCTATGCGGACGCGATAATTCTTGATACGCGAACGCCCGAGAAACTTGGAGGAACAGGACTTACGCATGACTGGAACATCAGTGCGAAGATCGTGGAATCATCAAAGATACCGGTGATCCTTGCCGGCGGCCTCACCCCGGAAAACGTCGGCGCGGCGATCGAACGGGTTCACCCTTACGCGGTGGATGTCCACACCGGCGTAAAGAAAAACGACGTCAGGGATGCCGAGAAGACGAAAGCATTCGTCAAGACGGCACATACTGCCGTCTGATTCACATTCTTTTTCCAAAAAAAATTAGACTTCAATCACTGGCTGTTTACAGGTTTTGAAGTGATTTGCATATCCAGTCATATCAAGCAGGCCATGCCCTGAAAGATTGAAGACAATGGTCTGTTCTTCATTCTTTTTCTTTGCTTCAAGAGCGAGTTCGACAACAGCTCGTCTCGCGATTGTACGACAACAGAACCATCAATGCAGTGTCCTATGCTCAGGAACGGATTTTCCATACTCGAGGAGAGATACACTATGCCTCCGTAAGTTTCCAGGAGGAAGCTACAGAATACAGAACAGTTTCTGTTCAAAACCCTGCGTTCTTAATTTCTTTTTTCCTTTCCTGCCTGATGTATGCGGGATACGTTACCGTATCCTGATAAAACATGACGGAAAACAAAAACCATACTACAAACGCAAAAAGCTTACGCTCAATACAAAAAACACACTAAACATTTCAAAAGAATAAGGGGGGTGCAGCGTTGACAACTTCCCGAGAATTCGCATATCTCAGTACAATAGCCGACGTAAGAGAGCTTAACTGCCGGGTTCGGAATGGGTCCGGGTGGAACCTCTCTGCTATGGCCGCATGATCCCCCAAGCCAAGTTCCCGATTTGAACGGGAGTAGAGTTGCTCTGCAGGCAACCGCGTGGCCGCTCCGCCAACTTGGCACAGTAATCTGGCATAATATATAAGCAGTTACTGTTTATAAAGGATATACTTTTAGGTTTTGCATTCGGATAACGTCTGGGCACAGCGGATACTGCAATATATGCCGGTAGTAGACAGGCTCTCTAAAAGAACAAAGGCACATTGTTTCATGATGCCGACGTCCATCTACCACTGCATTCCATTGAAGTAACCAATCATCCATTGTGTAATCATCGAGGCATACCAGTTCATTAAGAATCTGGATTTGAGCGTTAGTACTTGCGGACTAAACACGTCGTTACCTTCGTGCGTACATCCCAAGCCTATTAACCCGGTCTTTTACCGGTGCTCTATAACGAAATCTCTTTTCAAGCGAAGTTTCAAACTTAGATGCTTTCAGTTTTTATCTCGTGCCACGTAGCTGCTCGGCACTGCCTTATCAGACAACCGATACACCAGAGGTGACGAATGAAAGTTCCTCTCGTACTATTTCATTCTTGCTCTCAGATTTCGAACACTCCCATCAGATAGTAACCGACCTGTCTCACGACGGTCTGAACCCAGCTCACGATCCCCTTTAATAGGCGAACAACCTCACCCTTGGCTGCTGCTGCACAGCCAGGATGGAAAGAACCGACATCGAGGTAGCAAGCCGCCGGGTCGATATGTGCTCTTGCCGGCGACGACTCTGTTATCCCCAGGGTAGCTTTTCTGTAGTCAATAGCCCTCACCAAAAAGGCGTATTGGTTCGTTAGACCCGTGTTTCCACTCGTGATTTCTTGCTATGCGAAATCACGTCAAGCCAACTTATGCTCTTGACACTCTCCTGTGAGTTGCTGACTCACATGAGTTGACCATAGGGCACCCTTGATATTTTTTCGAGGGTGTGGCGCCCCACCCAAACTGCCTACCTACCGATGTCCTCATCATGAAAGATGAGTGAGAATTACAGCAGAACAAGGATAGTGTCTCAACTGTGGCTCCACTCATACCGGAATATGAGCATTAACACCTACTATCTACGCTGCGCATGTAATACCGTAAGTCAACGACAGGCTGCAGTAAAGCTCCATGGGGTCTTCACTTCCCGATGGGAGTCCCTTGCCTCTGCACAAGGATAAAAGGTTCAACGGATTTGCGGTAGGGACAGTAGAGCCCTTATTAATCCATTCATGCAAGTCGCCAATTAAGCGACAAGGTACTACGCTACCTTAAGAGGGTCATAGTTACCCCCGCCGTTTACGGGTCCTTCGTCCGATTGTAATCAGTGTTCAGATACCCGCACTGGGCAGGATTCACAGACTATACTAGTCCTTACGGAGTTGCAGTCTGCTATGTTGTTGTTAGACAGTTAGAGCTCCCTGGTCACTGCGACCTGCCTAATCACTAGGCAGGCACTCCTTGTTCCGAAGGTACGGAGCCATTTTGCCGAGTTCCCTTACCACAAATAATTCCGACACGCCTGAGTCTTTTCAACTAGGGGCACCTGTGTCGGTTCTCGGTACGGACATTGCGTTACCTTTTCACGGGCACCAGGTGTTTACACACTTACGCCATCACGCTTTCACTCAATTCTCACCATTACGGTACTCCAAGAGTTTATACGATTGGACGGGACGACGGTCCCGCTATGCATAACCCGATGCGTCAGTATATTAACGCACGGTACAGGAATATTAACCTGTTTCCCTTTTGCTGCATGCAACTTATGATGCAGCTTAGGACCGACTAACCCTCGGCTGACGAACATTGCCGAGGAAACCTAGCCCCTTCGGCGGAATGGATTCTCACCATTCTTTGCTTCTACTACTGCCAAAATTCTCATTCCTATACGGTCCACAGGAACTTACACCCCTGCTTCAGCCCATACAGGACGCCTCTCTACTCGATCACGTTCAAAAACGTGCGCCATGGTATCTGCAGTAGGCTTGAGCCCCGTCCATTTTCTGCGCCCTAAATCTTGACTGGTAAGCTGTTACGCACTTTTTAAAGGATAGCTGCTTCTGAGCTCACCTTCCAGTTGTCTTTGACCTAGGACTTCATTCAGTGTTGACACTTAGCCTACATTGGGGGGCATTAACCATGGTCTGGGTTGTCTCCCTTACGGACTACAAGCTTACCCCGTAGCCCGGACTGCCCGACGTCTACAAAGATAGGGAGTTTGGAGTTTTACAGGAAAGCGAGGAATTTCTTCCCCGGGATTTCCAATAGGTGCTCTACCTCACTATCATTCTCGGTCGAGGTCATGCTTAGACATGTTTCGAGAGGAACCAGCTGACACCCGGTTCGATGAATCTTTCACTCCTATACCCAAGTCACGCGAATGATTTGCATATCAATACCGCATGCGGTCCTCCACGCACCTTTCGGCACGCTTCAACCTGCTCAGGCATAGATCACCAGGTTTCAGGTCGTATCCCGTTGACTCCACGCACTATTAGTACGCCGCGCCAGGTAAACTACGCGCTTGTCGCTTTCGCTGCGGCTGCCCTTCCGGTTAACCTCGCCAGCGGAATACACTCTTTGGCCCGTTCTTCAAAACGTAAGTTACGACGTCGGCAACCAATCTCATACTACCGCCTCGCGACGGGTTCTTTCGATCGGAAGATCCTTGCACGCCGTAACACACGATCACCGGTTAGTTTCAGGCACTTTTCATTTCCTTTTCAGGGATACTTTTCAGTTTTCGCTCACGCTACTATTTCGCTATCGGTTTTGAGGAGTATTTAGTCTTGGAGGTTAGGTGACCCCCATATTCACGTGGGAATTCCAACCCGCGCTACTCAGGACACTTCTAAGCTGTGTTTACCACCACGTACGGGACTGTCACCCTCTAAGGTAAGCCATTCCAAGCTACTTTCATTAGATAAACACATACTACAACGAAGGCCATACACTACATGTCCCTTGCGGGATTCAGTTTAGACTATTACGGGTTCGATCGCCTCTACTAACGTAATCTCAATTGATTTCTCTTCCTCCCCCTACTGAGATGTTTCACTTCGGGGGGTTCCCCATCCTTACGGATTCACGATAAATCGTGGGGAGGTCCTATTAGGGGATCCCCGGATCACAGACTCCTTGCGTCTTCCCGGGGCATTTCGCTGCTTGGCACGCCCTTCATCAGCTCTCAAACCGAACCATTCACTAACCGGCATAAGAACCAGGTTCTTTGTTCTTCGATGTTCCAAAGCTAGGAACATCGAAGGGTATGTCGATGATTGTTTTTGATGATTGTTTGTTACAACAATGTATTATTTGTGGTAAATGGAATATGCAGCATCATGCTTATGTGCTGTTGCCAGGGTCCCTTTGTCTCTCTTAAAGTGTGTCGATACCGACAAATATACTTTCAGTAAAGAAAGGTTCCGCTGATACCCATTTAACGTCCAAATGCAAAACCTATACACAGCCTCAAAGAGTCAATGACTCTCGGCCCTTCCCCGGTAACTCGCGTTTCCGGGTGCATTGGTAACCGCAACCGGTGACAGAAATTCTGTCACAGCCGGTTACGGAGTGGACGCGTGGGGATTTGAACCCCAGGCCTCGGCGTTGCAAACGCCGCGCTCTTCCAGCTGAGCTACGCGCCCCTCACACATTATATTCAGTCGTTTGTTAGATACTGTTTAACAAACCATACAGCGTGAGTATGATATTGATGTGTTGGAATTGTGGCGATTGTACGGTTCATTGAAATGACCATGCTAATTCTGTCATACAGGTTGTGTTTGGATCATTCTTTAGGAGGTGATCCAGCCGCAGATTCCCCTACGGCTACCTTGTTACGACTTAACCCTCCTCACGGAACCTAGATTCGACCCCGGCAAAGACCAGGGACTCATCCAAACCCCACTAGGATGGTTTGACGGGCGGTGTGTGCAAGGAGCAGGGACGTATTCACCGCGCTATAGTGAAACGCGATTACTACAGATTCCAGATTCATGCGGGTGAGTTGCAACCCGCAATCCTAACTAAGGGCGGGGTTCGGAGATTGACTGCACCTTTCGGTGTTGTTACCCATTGTCCCGTCCATTGTAGCCCGCGTGTAGCCCGGATAATTCGGGGCATGCTGACCTACCGTTGCCCATTCCTTCCTCCCCTTTAGCAGAGGCGGTCCCGACAATGTCCCCAGCCATCCGGAGATGCTGCTGGCAATTGTCGGCGTGGGTCTCGCTCGTTGCCTGACTTAACAGGATGCTTCACAGTACGAACTGACGACGGCCATGCACCTCCTCTCAGCTAGTCATGTAAAACCTTCAGATTGACAATCATTCAGCTGTCTTATCCGGTGAGATGTCCGGCGTTGAATCCAATTAAACCGCAGGCTCCACCTGTTGTGGTGCTCCCCCGCCAATTCCTTTAAGTTTCAGCCTTGCGACCGTACTTCCCAGGTGGTGCGTTTCACGATTTCTCTTCGGCGCATCAGTAACACGTGGTTACCGACACACCTAACGCACATTGTTTACGGCTGGGACTACCGGGGTATCTAATCCCGTTTGCTCCCCCAGCTTTCGTCCCTCACTGTCGAAGCTGTTCTGGTAAACTGCCTTCGCCATAGGTCGTCCCTCGAGGATTACAAGATTTCACTCCTACCCCCGAAGTACGGTTTACCTCTCCCAGTTCCAAGACTGCCGGTATCTCTTAGACGCCTTCACGTTGAGCGCGAAGATTTCCCAAGAGACCTAACAGTCAAGCTACGGACGCTTTAAACCCAGTAATAGTGGCCATCACTCGAGCAGCCGGTATTACCGCGGCGGCTGGCACCGGTCTTGCCCTGCCCTTTCTTCACATATGATTTAGATATATGAACAGCCTGCATCGACAGGCACTCAGGGTTTCCTTATCACGATTGCTCGCATTGTAAAGTTTGCGCGCCTGCTGCGCCCCGTAGGGCCTGGATTCATGTCTCAGAATCCATCTCCGGGATCTTGCTCCCACAACCCGTACCGATAAAAGGCTTGGTGGGCCGTTACCCCGCCAACAACCTAATCGGACGCAGTCCCATCCTAAGGCGACGGATCTTTCGAGGATATACCATTCCAGGACATATCCACTATGGAGCATTAGCCCCAGTTTCCCGGGAGTATTCTCCACCTTAGGGCAGGTTAACCACGTGTTACTGAGCAGTATGCCGAGGTCTTACACCTCTCGACTCGCATGGCTTAGTCAAACCCTGATAGCAATGGCCTCTGGCAGGATCAACCAGAATTACTATTTTTTTACTTTTCTTTCTTATAGGCACACAGTTGTTGTTTCTACGACATAATCACAAAAACACAACCGTATGAAAGGAATCAGCGGTCATTTCAATGAATGTCCGCATCGCCACAATTCCAACGTCAGGACCAACAATCACTCCGGCATCAACCGGATGATTCGCGTTTTGTCCTCCACTTAAACAGCTCTACCATATTCGCATCAAATGCTTATATAGTCTTCGAACCGACTTCCCGGAACGCAGGCAAGCAACTTGCCCGGTTCTTGGAGCTCAGTTCGTGAGCCTTGCGAGGTAACATAATTACCCCCAATCACTTATAAACCCACCGAAACAGTGAGGCGGCGTCCGGGAAAAATTCCCGGATTGTGTCGCTCAGAGATCAGTTGACTTGTGAGGTAATAATGTTAGCCAATCAGGCATATAAACCAAACGGAATGATGTTTCAAAAAAGAAAGGATTGATGGGAATCACAGCTGCATGATCCGCGAAAGAGCATCAAAAACCATCTTTTTCCAGTGCTCCGGCGAAAAATGATATGTCTCACGCGCGAGAAGAACATCCGCAGACGGAGAATCCGACAAAAGCGCATCCATTCTATCAAGGGTAGATCGTGCCGCATCCTGGACCCAGAGATCGCGGATCTCCTGATTAACGACGAGAATCGACTCGGCACGCACGGAAATCAGGGTTTTACCCTCAGGATTCGTGTAGGCATTCGGCTTCCCGACAACCACCACGAACGACGGATTCGCCGTATCGATCTTAGCAAGCTGATGCATCGCCTCAGGCTGATACGAACTCGCGTTGATATAGAATATCCCGGTCGGATCGGAAACACGCGCACGGTACAAAATATTCTGATCACCGACCTTGTCCTTCTGCGTTATCGTCCCGGCGATCAGAACACGGTTACACCGCTCACCTGTCGGCAGCAAAAGATACACCGGACTCTTTTCATCCTCGGTATCCTTGATGGTCTTTGTAGCCTCGCGCAGTTCAGCGGCGAAAACGCGCTTTGCCGGCTCACGTTCATACGACATGAACTGCCCGTTTGGCACATTATTCGAATTCATACGTTGTTACCTCCTGCAGCAGCCCCGGCCCGATTCATAAGTTCGGCAGTGACTGTCGGATCGAGATGAATGAACTCCGCAGACTTCACCAGAATCCTGCCGTCGAACTCGTTGCCCATACATTTCACATATCGTCCGCACAGCTTCTCGGTAAGAACCGCCTGGATCTCCTCAAGACCCAAGGGACTGTTCGAGGCGATCTCAATCGCCTGTTCCATCGTCATACCGGAAAGTGCCTCGGTGACCTCCCGGTTTATAAGAACATTATATGCCCGCCGGCCGTCATCTACAACACCCTTGATCCGAAGATCGTAATGGAAAGCGTTCTGGATCTCATGGACCGGACAGAAGTTCTGCCGGGAAAGGACACGGTTGCAGCCCTCGACCGGGCATCGCCGGACAAGACCGGAACCTTTCGAAACCTGAACGATGGTCCCGACCACCTCATCAAGACGCGTCCCGACAGCGATATCCGCCTCGGGCTCGGCCGCAGAATACGTCGCCGGGTTCAGACTGATAGAAAGACGGCCGTTGAACTCATCCACCTTCGCGTTGATGATCTCATACACGCGTCCGAGTTCCAGCCGTTCCTTGGAATCATCCTGCCACAAAACAAATTTGATCCTGCCGGACTCATCGCCGACAAGACCGCTCTGCATCATACGTTCGCTCTTCGACTCCCACTCCTCGACGAACTTGACGCGAAGAGAGGCATAGCCGACTTTCAGATCGCGGATCGAAGAGATCGGAAGAGGCTCTTTCGGCGCAGAACTGCCTGAAGAAATCGGAACGGATATCTCGGCATCTTCATCCTGGATCCAGACGGCCGAATTCAGCGCCAGGGAAAGTCTCCCGTTGTACTCATCCACGCTCGCATAGAAGATATTGTATACAGCGCCCGGAACGAGTTTCTCCTTTTCAGGATCCTGCCACAAAACAAACTTGGTCCTTCCGGATTCATCGGCCAAAAGGCCGCTCTGCATCATACGTTCGCTTCTGGATTCCCACTCCTCGATAAACTTCACGTGAACGCAGGAAACAACGCCCGGCTTCAGATCACGCAGTTTCGTCGGCTCGGACGGAACCAGGCACCGGTCATCCTCGATCTCCGTAACGCGGGAACCCGAGTGGAGTTTCAGATTCGGAACGCCCTTAAAAGAATCAACGACCGCCGATTCGATACGATACCACTTTTCAAGTTCGAGCTTCGGCAGCTCCGAGGCTTTGGAAAAAACGACAAAACGTACGGCTCCTGTACTGTCCGCAAAGATCCCGCTCTGCGCGATCGCCGGAGAATTCGGGGTCTGCAGAGATACGACCTTGACCTCGACCGTCACCCAGTCATTTGGCTGGATATCGGCGATATTGACGATGTCGCCCGCCGGCGAACCGGATGCCTGCTTGGCCTCTTCGGGAATATTATACTGCTTATACTGATCGGAGAGCACTTTGCGTTCAGCTTCGAACGGCACCACACCAAACTCGTTGATGTAGAGGGTAAGTTTCTCAGAAATGTTTTGCTTGTCCGGCGAAACTCCTTTGGACACTAGGTTCTGGGAGATTCTGTCGGTAATCTGCTGGATCTGCTGTGCGTCCATTTTGATCTCCGGTTAAGAGATTGATTTGTAATGATATAAACCCCTTACCGCGTGGTGCGATAATGCCCCGGGTTTGAACAAAAACCCCGTTCCCATTGAATGAGAGCGGTGATATAAAATAGAGATAAACGGATCTAACTGATACCGTTTCGCCGTTCCATGACGATCGTATTCTGCCACACGCCGAAAAGGTCTTTTGCGATCCGCTCCCGATAACCTACCTCCCGGAACCCGCACTTTTTGTGGAGATTGATGCTTGCGGTGTTGATCGACAGAATGTTCACAAACAAACACCAGTATCCTTTCGCTTCGCTTTCCCTGCAGAGATGATCCAGCAGTTTTGTACCAAGGCCCATCCCCCGGAACGCTTTATCGAAGTAGATACTCACCTCCACAACGCCTTTGTAGGCCTCCCGGGAAGAAGTCGGGGAAACAGCGCACCATCCGACAACCATATCGTCCGCAAGCATGACGTAGCGGCAGTCTTTGAGATGTGCCTTGTCCCACTCTTCAAAAGTCGGACATACCGTTGCAAACGTCGAGATCCCTTCCAGCAGCGCCTGCTCGTAAATCCCGCTGACCCGCGGCCAGTCATAGTCCTGCATCTCTCGAATAGTACATTCCATCGTCATACTTTAGAATCCTCCAGTTTTGCCCCGCACACCCGGCAGTACGCCGAATCGTTCGATGAGACCACACCGCAGACCGGACACACCTTCCGCGAACGTTTGCCCGGAAAGAACAGAAACAGCGGCACGAAGAGGAACAGGAAGAAGAACGGCAATCCCAGAAGGAAAAACACGACAGTCAGCAGGATCGATCCGGCGAAAAGAGCGAGAGCTGCTTTCGTCTCAACCTGCATTTATATATCAACCTCTAAACTCACATCCGCACAGCGGACCGAATGGGTCAGCGCCCCCATACTGATCACATCCACATCGAGACCGGCGTATTTATCGACGGTCTCCGGCGTGATGCCGCCCGAGATCTCCAAAGTCACTTCCCCGCGAAGGCCTGCTTCCTCGAGAGCGGCGATCGCTTCGCGGATAAGTTCCGGAGTCATGTTGTCGAACATGATGATGTCGGCGCCGGTCTTTGCCGCAAGAAGAGCATCCTCTAAAGACTCGACCTCGCACTCCACCTTTTTATCGGAATATTCCCGGCATTTGCGTATCGCCTCATCGACCGGCATCATCGTCCGATGGGTATCCTTGATGAGAAACTGATCCGAAAGCGTGTATCGGTGAGGAAGAGCACCGCCGGCGATCAGGGCTTTTTTATCGAAAAAGCGGAGGCCGGGAGCCGTCTTCCTCGTTCCGGCGACCCTGACATGATCATTCACGACCGAAACGAGACGGGACGCCTTCGCCGCAGAAGATGCGATGCCGCTCATTCTACCCAGAAGATTGAGACACGTCCGCTCGAGAGAGAGGATCGCATGGACCGAGCCTTTGAGGTCGAGGATCTTCTCGCCCGCATGGGCCGTCGAACCGTCTTTGACCAGGACCTCGGTAAAAACCCCGGCGTTTTTAAACAGCCATTCGCACTCTTCTATGCCGGATACGACCATCTCTTCACGTGCCTCGATATGGGCCGAGACCACATTGTCTTCCAGAAGGGCAAGGGTCGTGATATCGCCTGCGGAAACGTCCTCGGCAACGAACGAGAGAAGCTGGTCGGTCGGGATCATTTATGCCGATGCCCCGATCATCCGCTCGATCGCAAGGCGGGCCCGGTCCGCGATGCTTTCCGGCACCTGGATCGGAACGACGCCGTCCCTAAGCGTGATGTAGAGATCCTCTTTCGTGATCAGTTTCATGTTTGAACAGACCGCCGTATCGATACCGTGGAATATGGTGTCCGGATACTTTTTCTGCAACGGATGGATGATCCCTTTCTCCGTCAGAATCACCCACTCTTTCTTTTCGCCGCATCTGCGGATCATGTACCCGGTCGAGCCGACCAGATCGGATGCGAGCTGAACGTCGGGAGAGCATTCCGGATGGCAGATGATCGTCGCGTTCGGATACTCGCGTCTCGCCGCTTCCACGTCCCGGACGGAAAACTGGTGGTGAGTTGGGCAGCCGCCGTCTTGCGGGACGGGGATGATCGTTTTTTCAGGTACGAGACGCTGGGCATATGCCGCGAGATTTGCATCCGGACCAAACAGGATCGTATCTTCCTTAAGGGAACGGACGACATCCGCGGCATTTGCGGACGTGCAGGTGATATCGCACTCCGCTTTGGTTGCCGCATTCGAGTTCACGTACACAACAAACGGCGAACCGGGATGGGCTTTTTTCGCTGCAAGAACCGCTGAAGGGTTCAGCTGATCGGCAAGCGGGCATCCGCCGTCCGGTCTTGGGATTAGAACAGTCTTTTCCGGCGAGAGAATCTTTGCCGTCTCGGCCATGAAGTAGACGCCGCAGACGACAAGCGTCGACTCCTTTGCTTCCTTTGCCTTGCGGGCAAGTTCGAGCGAGTCTCCGGTGATGTCGGCAAGATCCTGGATCTCGGCCGGCTGATAATTGTGTGCAAGGATCAAAGCGCCTTTTTCGGCGGCGAGCTTTTTGATCTCTTTTTCATAGTTCATGCGCCTATCACCAGCGGATTGTCAAGATTTTTCAAAAGCGAGAGGATCGAAAGGGCCGCAAGATAACTCGTTGCCGGATTATCCGGGGACGGGACGTTTCTGACGCGTATGTATGCCTCGCCGAACTCTCCTTCGAAGAAGATCTCATGCATGTTCCGGTCCTCATTCGGATCCATCCACAGTTCGACATCCACATCTCTGCCGCAGGCGATCGAAAGGGACTCGGCGACGTTCGTGTTCTTCGGATACTGGTGGACGCAGTCGTAGGCTTTGCCGGTAAAGATACAGGTCTTTTCCTCGGCCTCACGCGAAAGGGATTTGGGATTTTTCGTTGTGCGGAGCACGAACTTGTCGATCGACGAGATCTGTCCGACGCGGATATTGTCCAGTCCCATGATGGCGCCTGATGGGATGTGGATCTTTTTCTTCATCTCGCGGGCGGTCTGGATGAGTTCTTCGCGGAAAGAGATGTCTGCAAGTGCTCCTACACTCATGATGACAAGATCTTTTCCCGCAAGAAGAATACTCTCTGCATGGGACGTGGCCGCCGCAACGGATGCCGCCTCGACGACGATATCGGTCGGCTCTTTCAGAAATTCGGAAAAATCCGAGTAGGGGGATGCGCCGAACTCTCTGCCGAATGCCTCTGCACGTTCAAAAACCACATCGTATACTGCAGTAATTTTGAAGTTTTCCTGACTCTTTGCGATCACGTGACCGATATTTCCGCACCCTAAAAGCCCGACGGTAATCATAATTAGTACAGAGTTTCGGATTATAGATAGTTAAGGATTGTGCCGTCTGCACGGGACGTGGAAAAAAGAGGGGGTCATTTTTGATATTCCAGGATATCTCCCGGCTGACAGTCGAGGACCCGGCAGATCGCTTCGAGCGTCGAAAACCGGATAGCGGCGATCTTGCCGGTTTTGATTTTGGAAAGGTTGGCATTGGTGATGCCGACCTTTTCCGCAAGTTCGCCAAGAGACATTTTTCTGTCCGCCATTACGCGATCGAGTCTGAGAATGATCGGCATGATCAGAGGGTCTCATCCGCCTGTTCCTGAAGATTCAGGCCGTACTCGAAGATGTGGGCAAGGGAATACACGACGAATGCAAGGACCAGGCCTTCGATGCTGAAGTAGAACATGTCCATCGAAAAGCCGATGATTGCCTCGCCGATCGCTTCGATGAATGCCGGAACAACGGAGATTACGGCAATCAGAACGGCGATGGTTTTGAGATGCTGGGCATTTTCTTCGGTAAACGGAAGGAGCGTCTTGCGGATTCCGGAAAAGATGCGTCCGGCGATGATAAGGATCGCCATAAACAGTCCCATATACACAAAGGAGACGATCGAGAACAATGCGATGAGTCCCGGGATCATCCCGACGGTTAAAACGGATTCGCCGCCGGCGGAGAGGATGGTCGCATTTTCGGAGGCAAGAACGTCGCTAAACAGCTCCGGACCGGCGATTCCATATATGACCGCGGCCGCGCCGAGAAGGAGGATCATACATGCAATAACGATCCATCCAAGGATACGGGCGATCTTTAAAACGATATCTGCAATACGTGCGCTTTTTTCTATTTTTGTCTGGGTGGCATTCATTAAACTCGTCACACTCACATATTTGCTGCACGACATTAATAAATTATCGTTTATCGATAAAATATAATCGACATAAAATAAACAGCCGCGTGACGGAGTACTTGATGAGCAACGAAAGCACATCTAGCAGTACGATGGATGATCATTCGTATGTTGCCGCAGTCGATCTGGGAGCGACGCATCTGCGTGCAGGAATCATAGATGAAGAGGGAGAGATCCAGGCATTTTCCCAAAATGAGGTCAAAGATTGCCAAAGCGCCGTGGATATCCGGTTGCTGATCTGCAGTATGATCGAGGATCTCGGCGAAACTTCGGGAATTACGCCCAAAGCGATCGGCGTCAGCACCGCGGGACCCGTCGATCTGAAGACCGGTTCGGTCGTCGGTTCGCCCAATATGAAATGCGAACAGATCTTTCTTGCCGGACCACTGGAGGAAAGGTTCGGCATCCAGGTTACGATGATGACCGACTGCAAAGCGGGCGTCCTTGGCGAGTATTACTTCGGCGGGGCAAAGGATGCGGAAACGCTCGTCTATCTGACCTTTTCCACCGGGATCGGGGCAGGAGTCCTGGAGAGGGGAAAACTCTTGTGCGGTTCGAACGGAAATGCCTCAGAGGCCGGCCACTTTCTCGTGGACACGACCTGGAATCTCCCCTGCGGATGCGGAGGGACCGGACACTGGGAAGCCTACGCGAGCGGAACGGGCATCCCAAACTTTTTCCAGGCATGGAGAGAGGCTCGCGGCGATTCCGAACCGAAATCCTCGCTGAATGCAGGACAGATCCTCTACATCGGGAATTGGGGAAACCCGCTGTTTAGCTCTTTCTGCGATGAACTCGCAAAAATAAACGGGCGGGGCATTTCCTCGGTGATTGCGGCCTACAATCCCGATCTCATCGTAATGGACGGACCCATCGTCAGAAACTATCCGTCGCTTATTGCCGGAAGAATGACCGAATACATCGATCACTACCTCACGATTCCCGAGATCCGGATCTCCGCTCTCGAGGGAAAGGGCCCTCTGCTCGGCGCGTCGGTCTCTGCGTTCAAAGCGCTTGAACGCAGGAAATTATGACGGTATTTCTGGAAAAACGAAAAAGATCGGCATATTCTGGCTGCCCCTCCCAGTAACTAACTCCAAGAGTATATAACCTCAGACCTGCAAAATTAGATAGAATCAATGAAAGACTCAGTATTTACCCGCTTTCGAAAATGGTTTCAAAACTACTTCGTGTTCTTTGGACCAGGACTTCTTCTCGCGATAACCGCAGCCGGCGAAGCGGGAGTTACTGAGGCAATCGAGATAGGGGCCCATTACGGGCCGGCCCTGATTTGGGTCGTTGTCATCACTCTCATTTTCAAATATGCATTCACCAACGGGATCGCGCGATATACGCTCGCGACGAACCTGACCATCTTCGATGCGCTGAACCGTCTGCCCGGCCCGAAAAACTGGGGTTCGTACCTGATCATCGGCTCCTATCTCATGGAGATGTTTGCGGTCGGTGCGATGCTCGTTTTCGCTGCAACATTTTTAGACTATCTTCTTCCCGGCATCTACTCGGTCTTTCTGATAGCGGTTTTCCTCCTGTTGCTAACGCTCGTGGTTATCAGATCGAGTTCATACGCGATCCTCGAACCGGTCATGGCCGTCTTGGTCAGCGTACTTGCAGTCGTCGTTCTCGCCGCCCTCACCCAGTTCCCGTTTTCCGTTACTCTTCTCCTCGAAGGTTTGAAACCTACGATCCCAACCGGGTCGGAGATGGCGATCCTCGCAATTCTGGGAGTGGTCGGGTCAGGACTGAACCTCATGCTCTATTCGGTCTGGCTATCCCAGAAAACGAAGATCCACTCGGAAGACGAACAGGAATGCAATCTGCTAAACGAATCTTTTTTCCGAAAATACATCCGCAGTGTGAATGTCGACGTGATAACCGGATTCGTGATCGTCGCGATCATCACGATCGGTTTTATGTTCCTCGGATATGCAGGATATGCCGTATCCTTCATGCCGCACGGAGCGGAGATCACGCTTGATACGCTGATCACGCAGGTCCTCTATATTTTCGGCTCGATCCCCTACGGACCCTATTTGTTTTTGATGTTTGTGGCGGTCATCTTCTTTGGAGCGGTCGTCGTGGGTATGGATGCCCGGGCACGGGCGCTTGCGAAAGTAGTCCTTCACCTTGGAGAAGACAGCAGGGTAAAACTGCCGAACGAGTTTAAGCTCTACCAGATCGTGCTCCTCGTATTTACCGGCGTGATTATTTTTGCCATGCTCATTGCAAATCCGATGACGGTAATCCGGGATATCTCGGCGCTTTCGGCGATCCTGTTTGGTATCTTCGGCTTTATCGTCATTTATCTGGACAGCAGACTGCCGAAGTATGCAAAAGGGTCCAGAGTCTGGATGGCCATCATGGCAGTCGGCAGCGGACTTTCGATCTACATCGCGCTTTTGATCGAGGCCTCGTTCCTGCAAAACGGCATCCCCTTGATCGAACGTATGCTCGTGATCGTTGTGGTGCTCTTCGTTTTTACCAAAACGGAGATGTTCAAAAAGCTCGTCAGCGGAGCTGCGACCCTCCCCGATAAGGTATGGACGGTCATATTAGGCGGCGGGCTTTCGATTTACGGCGTGTTCAGAGGAATCGACGTTAACGGCCTTATCTTCAACTTCAGCGCGATCGGACCGATCGTTGCCGGACTTTTAGGCGGGCCGATCGTCGGCGGACTTGCAGGCCTTATCGGATGCATCTACCGGCTCGCCCAGGGCGGACCGACCGCTGTCGGCTGTTCGCTCGCCATTCTCGCGGCCGGTCTTATCGCAGGGTTTGCCGTCCGCTGGTGGCAGGGAAGGATCACCGTCTTCAAAGCGGCCCTTTTAACCGTCATCATCGAATGGATCCACCTCCTCGTCATCGTGCCGGGATGCGGACTGATCATGGGTACGCAGACGATTGATGAAATCATCGCGATCATCGCAAGCACGTTTTTGCCGATCACGATCGTCAATACTCTCGGAGTAGCGCTGTTTGCGTATTTTGCGAAGGATCACCTCGTGTTTGCTGCCGGAACCGGCAGACTGTTCGGCGGAAAACAAAAAACCAATGAAGATACTGGAAAGGAAACTGACGTGAATATCAGGGAGGAAAAGTAAATGTCCCATCATCACGAAAAACCGCCGAAAACGAAATCGGCGAAGTACATTACCATCGGGCTCATCACCCTCACGGTCATCATGTTCATCGTCGCATTCCACCCGTTTGGCACGATCATTACCACGCCGTTTCCAAAAGACGAAGTGATCATCGCGGTTTCCATGCCGTTTGAAGGAGAAATGGCAGAGTTCGGCATCGAATATATGCGGGGAATCGAACTCGCGGTCGAAGACATCAATGATGAAGGCGGCATCCGGGGCGTCCCGGTCCGGGTCGAATACTACAACAACAAAGGAAACGTCACGCTCGCAAAAGCCCAGTTCAAAGCGATCAAAGAAAGCGGAGTCCCAGTTGTGATCGGCGCATTGACAAGCACAGTGACGCTTGCCCTTGCCCCGTATGCGGAGTCATACGAGATCGTTCTTATCTCTCCATCGGCAACATCTGCCGGTCTCTCGGCATACGGCAATTACGTATATCGAACGGTCTCTTCCGACTTCTATCTCGGCGCCGGCATGGCGAAGATCATCGGCGGCAGAAACGAAACGCAGAATGTGATGATGATAAGTCTCGACAACAGTTACGGAAAAAGTCTCAAATACGCCTTCATGAACGAAGCCAACAGTTCCTATCCGGATATGCATATCGTCTCCGCCATATCGGTCCCCGACTCTAATACGGTGAACACGACCGAGATCATTGCCGAAATGAAGAAAACCGACCCCCAGTCCGTTCTGCTGATCGTAAACCCGAGCCAGTGCATAGAGATCATGCTGGCCGCAGAAAAGGAGGGACTCGACCCGACCTGGTTTGGCTCGGACATGGTGACCAACCGGCAGGTCCCTCAGGAAGTCGGTGAATACTCGGAAGGCCTCATCGGTTTTTCCCAGGCGAGAAGGATCTCCGACCCCTCATACGAAGAGCATTACGAAGAAACCTTCGGAGAAGCGATGATGACCCGCGACTCGATCTACGGATACGACACGATGATCGTGGTGTCCCAGGCAATCGAACACAGCGGATACACGGCGGACGGCATCAGGGAAGGTCTCGACCTGATCAGACATGTCGGCCTTACCGGAACGATCGTCTTCGACGAAAAAGGAGATGCCTATCCGTCGTATGATGTTATGCGGCTTCAAAACGGCAAATGGGTCGATCTACCGTGGAGAGAGGTCCTGACCTTCGAGAAGAAAGCGGCTGCGATATCCTCGGCTCACGGCACCTCCTCCCACTGATCTTTTTTGGTATCTTCTTCGGAAATATCAAGTAGTAATCCCGCCAACATAGTACCATGGCAATCACACTTGATTCAACTATCGCTGACCTTCTCCGCGAGAAACCTGAGTCTGCAGCAACCCTCCAGAGCTTCGGTATGGGCTGCCTCGGCTGCGCGATCGCAAACAACGAAACCATTCGCGAGGCCGCAATGGTTCACGGCATCCCATTAGAAGAGCTTGCAAAAAAGCTCGGTCTCTAAATATTTTTCTTTTTTAACGATTTCAGTTCCAAAACACCGGCTTCGGGATTTGCGAGAAGATGATTCGCCACCCGTGGTTCGTGAACTAAGCGGCAGTCCATGCAGCTCCAGATCTCGCCGTGAGGCGTCTCGATCATCTGCCCGTATTCCGTGTCCATGCAGGGGTAAAGCGGGCAGTAACAAAAACTGCACTGCTGATCGGCATAATTATGGCACGGATAATACGGACAGTCCTCCGGGATCCATTCGTTCCAGTGGTCGCCCCCGTACCTGCTGTAGATGAAAAACGACGGCCGGTGCCGTTTGACGATCGCAGGGTTTCCCCGGGACCAGCCGCGGGTCACGCCCCAGGTGGAGAGAAGATAGTTGTCGAACCGGACAAGAGCCTCGGTCAGGGCATGGGACACGGCTTTTGAGATCCGCATGCCGGTCTCGGTCAGGGGTCCCACAAACGCCTCCGGGATCCCGTCCGTTTTTTCGCAGGCCACAACCACGGCGTCCGTGGACAAAGCGCTGCCCGGAACTTTTCTCGCCGTGATCACCTGCATTTTCGCTTCGGTGACCGTCATCATAGCCCCAAGCAAAGCGGCGTCGGTGAGCGGACGCTCGCACGTCACGATGATGTTGATCGTCCGGTTCCGGTCTGAAACGGCGGCGGTCACAAAAACCGTAACGTAGTCATAGCGGGCGATGCAGAGGTTCGTGATCGGCAGAGCGGTCAGAAGACCGAAATACGGATGGAGAAATCCATTCCGCATCGAGACAGTGCTGATGTGCCGGGAAGCATCCTCGGAAAACAGCCGCGGGACCGAGATGTTCAGAATCGATCTGACGTCCGCAAGGCCGCCGTCCACACCGTTGCTTGCCGCCCGAAAGTTTCCTCTGACGATCAAAACATCCTTTCGCAGATAATACCGCATGGTCAGAAGTTCCCGTCCTGCTCGAAACTTCTGCCAAACCGCAGGGCAAGCTCCGCTTTATACAGCTCTTTACCGAGATACGCTGCATGGTCCAGCAGGGAAACGCCGTCTTCAGCGAGGATCTCAGAGAAGACATCGTACCACGAGGTCCCCCGGATCGCCTTTCCATCTCTGACGGCGACGATATATCCGTTCTCGATCCCGATACGGAAGTTTCCTTTCGGATCATACTCGAGGGAGTCCGAAGGAACCCCGGCGTCCCGGATCTCTTCGTAGAGAAGGGGAGGTTCCCGCCGGCAGCGTTTTTCTTTGAGGATCAAAAGATCGAGACCGACGTCCTTTGGATACGGGCGGTCTTTCGACAACGTCATCATCTCGACCGCACGCCGCATCTCGGCAGTTGCCCCGTGCGTTTTGTCCGAGTGTTCGGAAATCAACAGGCACGCGGTCCCCGTTTCGGCAGCGACCGACGCAAGCATAGCGCACATTCCCGGACTGTCCGCGTCCACCATCTCGACGACGTTCACGCATCCAAGCACCTTCGGGCAAACTGTCTCCGGCAGATAACCGGCAAGGGACCGGGTCATCCCCGAAAGCGGCGGCTGGAGAAGCGGATCGGCGAGGATTTTGAAAAGTCCGGCATCCAGAGCCGACGAGATCGTCTCCTCGAGAGATGCATCGTCCCGCGGGATCAAAACAACCGCCGCTCCCGCCTCCAGGATCTTTTCTGCGAGAAGAGGGATCGTTTCTTTCGTAAGCGAAAGGATCAGATCCGCACGGAAAAGCGCGGCTTCGATCAGAATCGGATCCAGCGTGTCGATCGAAAGCGGGATGTCCAGATCCGCCGCCATCGAAAAACACCTTACCACATCATCCTCGGTCGCATCGAACCCGAACCCGAGATCCACGATGTCGGCCCCGTTTTCATGGGCACTAATCACCGCTTCCCGAAGGAAGGGGTGCCGGTGGGCGTCCATGATCTCATGGATCACCTTGATCCGCGAGGTCCCCCCGATCTTCACGTCCCGGATCGTAAAAAACGGCTCGGCCTCGAACTCGGCAAGGATCAGATTCTGCCGGGCGGCCTTTCTTTTCTCTTCGGCAAGCATATCGTCGGCCGGCATATCCGCTGAAAGCCTGCCGGCCGATATCAGCGGAACGCACATCCCCATATCGGCCGCGTGGCGCGTTCCTTTCCTGATGGGAACGCCCGTTCTCTTTTCCGTATCGCGAAAAGACGCCGTACACATCCCGGAAACGACCGCAAGATCGCAGGGGTGCGCATGAATCAGCTTTTCTAATGATCCGGGCGTTAAAAAAGAAGCAATTTCGCCTGTTTCGACGATCTCACAGGTAAACTCGGTTACCTTGGATAATGCCAGAACGAGGGAGGGGGCACTCTGGCGTCCTGTGGGAAAGAGAACATGCATTGTATGTTATCCTTATGTTTTTGTACTTACATAGTAATTACCGTAAGATGGTTCTCATTACCTGCGATCTGCATATCCACACGAGCGCTTCAGCGGACGGAAAGTGCCCCGTCAAAGACGTGATTGCGAAAGCGAAGGAACGCGGACTGGATGCGATCTCGATAACCGACCATGACACGACCGAGGGAGCGAAGCAGGCGCTCGCACTGAAAAACCCGGGGATCCTGATCATTCCGGGCATCGAGGTCTCGACAAAACAGGGACATCTCCTCGTGCTCGGCACGACGAAGATGTTCGAGCAGGGAAAGGATGTTCTCGAGACGATCCGGGAGGCAAAAGCAGAAGGCTGCCTCACGATCGTTCCCCACCCTTATCACCGCTGGCGGCACGCGGTCGGTCTCCACTCTCCCGACGCCCTGCAGGAAGCGGACGCGATCGAAGTGTTCAACAGCAGATACTATATAGGGACCGCGAATTCCCGCGCTGCGAAGGTCGCCAAAAAATATCATAAACCCATGACCGCAGGATCCGACGCCCACACCTGCCAGTTCGTCGGCTACGGGATCAATATCATCGACGCGGAGGAACGGACCGTGGCGTCGGTCCTCGACGCGATCAGAAAGGGAAAGATCGAGAGCAGATGTAAAAAGACGCCGATTCGAACCTACACCTCCCAGTCGTTCCACAATGTCGTCCGAAAGGTCCGGAGGCAGACCTCCCGGATGAAGCCCCGGCGGGTGAGATGAAACTCGCGTTCCTTGCAGGATACCGGGGACAGAACTTCGCCGGCTCCCAGTACCAGCCGCATAAACGGACCGTTGAGGGAGAATTCGTGGCCGGCGGTATCGAACTCGGGCTTTTTTCCGATGCAAAGGAGGCGCATTTTCGAACCGCAGGACGGACCGACAAAGGTGTGAGTGCGAGAAGACAGCTTTTTTCGATCACGACCGAGAAGCCAGAACTCGCAATTGAGGCGCTGAACTTTCATCTGCCGGACGATATCTGGTGTATCGGTGCCGCCGAGGTCGACGAAGAGTTCTATCCAAGATACGCCGCACGGGAACGAAGCTACCGGTATTATTTTCCGTATCCGGCGGATGTTTCCCGAATGCAGGATGCGGCGTCCCGTCTGATCGGAACGCACAACTTCAGCGGGTTTGCAAAAATGGAGGCGGGAAGGGATCCCGTCCGGACCGTGACCCGCGCCGAGGTTTTTGAAGGAAAGGACGGCTGCCCGGTCTTCGAGGTCGCCGCGAAAAGTTTTCTCTGGAACATGGTCAGAGGGATGGCAGGTGCTTTGCAGACGATCGGCCTCGGCCTATGCGAACCGGACGTCATCGAAGAACTTCTGAGTTCCCCAACGGCCCGGGTTCATCCGGCGCCGGCAGAAGGGCTCGTCTTCTGGGACGTGGTCTGCGATCTTTCTTTTACCCCGATGCGGCAGAAACGCGAAGTAAAGCGATCGCTTGCGAAAGAAGCGGCCGCGGCACGTGCCGATATGCATACCGCCGAGGCACTTTTGGAAGACGATCCGGAAGAGTTCTGGAAGAAAAAAGTGATCCGCGGATACTCGGCATTGATGAAATAGGAGTTGTGCGGGGTTGGTTTTTATTCAATACGGGAAAGGTACGGTTTGGTGGGGAACACAGAGATAATTTAACCGCGAATCTCCGCGAATTCCCACGAATCGCATTTTCCTTGCGCCGTCGTGCTCTGCTCCGGCTTATCGCCTACGCAGGAATCGCACGCCGGCTGGAAAAATGCTAAGGAAAAACCGGCGTGCCGGTTTTTCTCTCCGTTAACTTTTCTCTCTGTGTAATAAAAATAATCAAACAACAGAAAAACCCGCACGCGGGTTTTTCCCAGCATTTTTCAAGAGAGGGTGCGATTCCTGCGTAGGCGATAAGCCGGAGCAGAGCACCCGAACGTAAGGAAAATGCGATTGGCGTTAATTCGCGGAGATTCGCGGTTGGTTTTTCTCATGCTTCCACACCGCGCTACTCCTAAATAAAAAAGGTGAAGGGTCAGGCCTTCAATTTCATATCCATCTTTTTTACGATCTCTTTTCCCCGCTTCTTTGCCTCGACCACGCTCTCCGGCCAGCCCTTCACCCCGCCGTGCAGATCCATGCCCGGGAACAGCACGTTCTCCGTATAGGTAAAACCCGAATCATTGAAAAACGCCCGGACCACCGGAAACGCCGAATCGAAACTGTACGGCAGATCCTGTCCCGAAGTCGCGAGAAACACGCCCGTATGCTTTGAAAGATGCTCTTCGTCGAAGACAAGCGTCTTCGTCACGAACTTCTGCGCCCACAAAAACTGCCCGCGGTCGATGAAGGACTTCATCTCGGCAGTCACCGACATCGAGTAGATCGGCGACGCCAGAACCAGAATATCCACTTCCATGAGCTGATCGAAGACCGGCGTCAGCGCGTCTTTGATAACGCATATCCCGTTTTTGTGACAGGAATTACACCCTTTGCAGTTTTTGTGATCGATATCCGCAAGACGGATGACCGTCACCTCGGCACCGGCTTCCTTTGCGCCTTCCACGAAGGCATTCATTACCGTCTCGGTGTTTCCGCGTTTTCGCGGGCTTCCGTTTATCACGAGCATCGTGGTCATTCTTCCACCATCAGTGCCGCCATCGCGTCCCCGGCCTCTTTTGCTTTGGCGATCATCTCGGGATTTTTCCGGAAATCACTGATCTTGTCGAGACCCGGAAGAAGGAGATACCGGATCCGTGACGCCGGGATCTGGGAAACGTCGAAAAGGAACTGGGCCACAGGCACGGTGTGATCGAAGATCCCTTTGCGGGTCTGACCGGAAGCCGAGATAAACATCGCGAACTTTTTTCCCTCCGGCTTTGGCAGATCGTGGAGGACATACTTTCTCGACCAGAAGACCTGACACCGGTCGATGAGGATCTTCGCCTGGGCACAGACCGACATGGAATACACCGGGGATGCGAAGACCAGAAGATCGCAGGCACGGATCTTTTCGCCGAGTTCGGCGAAGTCGTCTTGATGGATACATACGCCGGTCTTTTCGCATTTTCCGCAGCCTTTGCACGGCGCGATATTGAGGTCGTTTAGGACGACCTTTTCCACCGACATCCCGGAAAACGATTCGAGCACTGTGTCGAGTGCGGATTCAGTATTGCCGTGACGACGCGGTGAAGTTGTGATGGCAAGAACGGATAAGGGCATTTATTCAGTATATCACCCCGGACACAGATAAATCCAGTGATGAGGGGAGAGAAGTCTGCATTTGTCCAATCGTAAATTCTGTAATATAAAGCTCTCTTCATTTTTCATATGTTGTTTTTTTTGTGTACTTCGGTTTCGTGTACGGGATCCTTTTTCTTTGGCGGGGAGCTTTAGCTCCCTCAGCCGAGATAGTCGATAGACTTTCGAGTGGCGTATTCATCACACGAAATGCACGAAATCCACACAAAAACACGAAAGTAAAAAAATGAAAATGGTGGGACACATGAGATCCCCTTCCCCCGTCCCCCACACAAAAACCACAAAAATCAACGAAATGCACCAAAAGGGGGGACAGGGGTGGAGGAGAGGTATTCTTCTGTCTCCACTGAAAAAACTGATGTTACTTTTTGCACGACCCTTTGCACGTACACCTTCGGGTATGTACTAAAATTGACTAAGATCTCCAGATCATATCCTCCTCCCCCTTTTGGTGCATTTCGTTGATTTTTGTGGTTTTTGTGTGGGGGACGGGGGAGGGGAACTACATCTTTCCCCACCCAGCCTATTCTTTCTTTTTCGCGTTTTCGTAAATTTTTTCGTGAATTTCGTGTGATGAATGCGCCCATAAAAAAGAATTCCATACACAAAACCGAAGTAAAACCCAAAAAATGCTCATCCAATTTATAATAACTCTCTCCAGCACACCGATATTTCAATTGGACATGCTCAGTAGGAAAAACCTCATCACGGTCCGTGACCAATGGAAAGTATGCATGTTTCCGCAGGCAGACTGGCGATCGGATTTGCAATTCTGGCGGCTCTTTTGTATGGTATCAGTGCGCCGGTCTCAAAGATCCTGCTGGAAACGACGTCCCCCGAACTGATGGCGGCACTTTTGTATCTGGGGGCGGGTATCGGGATGTTTGCGGTGAATCTGGCGACCCAGCGGCGCAGCCGGGAGCGAAAGGAGGCTCCGCTTTCGAAAAAAGATCTGCCGTTTGTGATCGGCATGATCGTACTGGATATCGCGGCGCCGATCCTTTTGATGCTGGGTCTTTCGCTCACGACTGCGGCAAACGCGTCTCTTTTGAATAATTTCGAGATCGTGACGACGGCTCTGGTGGCTCTTCTGCTGTTTCGCGAAGCGATCGACCGGCGTTTGTGGATCGCTATCCTTTTGATCGTGGCAGGAAGTGTTCTTCTGACCGTCGATGATCTGAGCAGTTTTTCGTTCTCGGCAGGGTCGATTTTAGTGATCCTCGCGTGTGTCTGCTGGGGTGTGGAGAACAACTGTACGCGGATGCTTTCCCTAAAAGATCCGATGCAGATAGTCGTTGTGAAAGGGTTCGGCGCAGGGTCGGGGGCTTTGCTGATCGCGTTTCTGGCGTCCGGGATGCAGACGGATCTCGTAAGCGTGATCGCGGCGCTGGTCCTGGGATTTTTCGCGTACGGGCTGTCGATCTATCTGTATGTCCGGGCACAGCGGGATCTTGGGGCGGCGAGGACGAGTGCGTTTTACGCGGTGGCGCCGTTTATCGGAGCGGCGATTTCGTTCGCGGTGTTTCAGACGCCGCTCACCCCTCTGTTCGCTTTGGCGGCCGGTCTTATGGTTCTTGGAGCGTATTTTGCGGCGAAGGGAGGGCATATGCATAAGCATATCCACGAGTCGGTGATGCATGACCATAGGCATGGGCACGAGGACGGTCATCACACGCATGTCCATGAGCCGCCTGTATTCGAAGAACACACGCACGAGCATACGCATGAACGTCTCGAGCATGACCATCCCCACGGGGCGGATATGCATCACGTTCACGTGCATGAAGAGAAGAAGTGAGAGGGGCGTTTACAAGAGAACTGTTATGCCGAAGATGATGATCGGCAGGAGAAGCGCCGCCAGAAGTGCCGCAAGATAGAGATACACACGCTTTTTTGAATCGGTCATCAGGGCGGCGCCGATCAGCCAGGTGATGAGGACACCGTAGAGAAATCCGATCTGGTGAGCGGTATTGGGGACGGCGGCGGCGGCGTTTCTGAATTCTGCAAGCGGGATGAGGAGAAATACCGCTGCCGAGATGAGTATCGTCCCGATGAAAAATCGGAGGCTTTCGAAATTTTTCCAGACGGCATAGGCGATCGTAACGATAGTCATCCCAAGCACGGCAGATATGATGCCGGAGAACCCGACGATATCCACCAGCTGAAGGCCCGGGACGAGAAGTAGGGCGGTCGAGAAGGAGAAGGGGAGGATGGTTACAAAGAGGATGCAGGCGATGAACGGGCAGAGGTAAAACCGGCTGTCGAGTTTTCGAAAGAGAACAGTGATGATCGTCAGGGAAACGCCCAGAATGAAGAAGGTGAAAACGTTTGTCAGGAGATGCTGCGGAATTTCATGAGAGAAGGAGGCGAGATAGAGGGCCTTGACGGGGGTGCCGGATGACGAAAGGGAGACGGCGTCGATCGAGAGTATGTCGTAGGAGAGGAGGGTCCACATCCCGAGGATGACGATTCCAAGAATGAACCAGTATATCAGGATGAAGAGCCGGAATCCTGACGGAGAGAGGCTGATGTTTCTGTCGGTCAGGTGCTTGGAGAGGGGAGGGGTCCAGGTCATGGGGGATATGAGTAATTATGAATGCGGCCTGATAAGGGTGACGCAAGGGGTAATTCCGGGGGGATAAGTATTATTTCGTTCCCGGGTGATGGAGAATAGTATGGATGCAGAAGAGCTGGAGGAGGATGTCCGGGGGTTGTATTCTCCGGATACGAAAGCGGCGTATGCGAGTTTTTTGCGGCTGAAGGCAGAGAGCGAGGAGGGCGATTCGGTGTACCGGTTCTGGGACGATTTTGCCGGGATGATGGAGAATGAGAATTCGTATGTCCGGACCCGGGGCCTTTTGCTGATCGCAGCGAACGCGAAATGGGATACGGATCATAAGCTGGACGGTGTCCTCCCCCAGTATCTTGAGCATATTTTAGATGAGAAGCCGATCACGGCCCGGCAGTGTATTTCGGCGCTGAAGAGTATTGTTTCGGCGAGAGGGGATCTTGTCCCGGAGATACGGCAGGCGCTGGAGACAGCGGATACGGGGAGGTATAATGCGAATATGCGGCCGCTGATCGAGAAGGATATCGCAGGGGTGCTGAAGATGATGGAGGGGGTGAGGGGGAATCCCCTGGGGAAAGATACGAATTAATACCTTGAAGATAGGTAATATTAATATGAGTGAAATATGAATCTGAAAGAATTGGATGAGATAAAATATAATAATCAATATAAAAATTCTCTTAATTCATTATCACCATATATCGGGAGACTGCGTTATGAGTGCGCAGGGTATTTGATTGATCAATATGCTCAACCTGATGAAATACTATTTGATCCATTTTGTGGTAGTGGAACAGTATTACTTGAGGGTTGGGCTAAAGGTTACAATGTAATGGGCAATGACCTCAATTATTATGCTTATGTTCTAACAATGGGTAAATTATATCCCTATCAAACAGAACTTGATGCATTAGCAACTCTTGATAGATATAATAATCGAGTAACCAAAAAAACAAGTCAAATAAATCTGGATGTTATTCCCGAATGGGTACAATCCTTTTACCATCCTCAGACACTTCGGGAAATAATTGCCTGGACGTATTATCTCAGAAAAAATAAGGAATGGTTCCTGCTTTCTTGTCTCATGGGTATTTTGCATCACCAACGTCCAGGATTTTTGTCCTATCCCTCAAGTCACGGGGTACCTTATTTACGTACAAACAAATACCCTCGGGAAAATTACCCGGAAATGTATTCTTATAGAAATGTTTACGAAAAACTCAACGCAAAGATAAAAAGAAGTTATAAATACATACCAAATTTGGATTTTTCTAAAGAGCGCATTGTTTACAACAAAAATTCTGCATCAATGAAAATCAATCAAGATAGAATTGGTACAATTATTACAAGTCCACCCTATATGAAGTCATTAACATATGCACGTGATAATCGCTTGAGATTATGGTTTTTAGGAAAAGATGATTGGAATTCGTTAGATCAAAAAATATCTCCACAAGGGAATGATTTTATCTTAATGATGAAGCAATGCATCAAAAAATGGTCTGAACATCAAATATCTGGTGATAAATGTGTAGTTGTTCTTGGAGATATAAATATTCAATATAAAAATCAGAAAATACCTCTGGCTGAAATGTTAACGGAAATTTCCTCAAAAAAATATCGTTTGGTTGAAGCATTTTATGATTCTATACCCGAAGCAAAAAAACAGATTAAAGGTAAAGATTTAGTTAAAAGAGAGATAATTACTGTCTTAGAAAGGATATGAAAAAATGGAGTCTGATAGTTTCATTGATGTTAATATACATGAATATATAATTAAAGAGGAAATTGGCAAAGGATTTTACGGGAAGGTCTTTAGAGGAGAGAGGGAAAATTACGGAAATCGTGCAATTAAATTTGTTCCAGAGGAAATGGTATTAAAAAAACCAACATGGGAACAAGAAATCACTAAAGTTGTTAAACTGGAACAAACAGAGGGAGTAGTCCGTTATCATGATCATGGATTTAAAGAAATCTCTGGAAAAAAATATCTCTATATAATATGGGACTATATTAATGGTGAAAGTCTCGCCACCATTATAGAAAAGAAGAAAGTTACAATACAGATGTTGATCGACATTATTGATCGAACACTAGCTGTTTTTCATGCATGCAAACAACTGGGCATTCAACATGCTGACTTTCATTCCGGAAATATCATAATTGAAAATCCAGATCCCTTATCAATTAATCCAAATCAGCGTAGGGTATTCATAACAGATTTTGGATATGGTACTTTCTCCCCCAGTATCATTTCCGAAGAAATAATGGATGACTACAAAGGCTTTGCACGTATTATTCAAGAATGTCTCGAATCAATTGACATGCATTCTCTCAATCTTGAAGACAGAAATAAATATCGGATCATAAAAAATGAATTCCCAAAATTATTATTTGAAAATGATAGAACTGAGGGTGAGTATGTAAAAAATCCACAAGAAATTCGGAGTGCATTGTATAAATTATTTAATAAAGATGAATTATCCCAAAAAAAGATAAAATCTATCGGAGATTATTTAGTTGCAGAATATATGGGTGAGCGCTTTGAGGATTGGGAAGCCCTATTTGTACCTAAATTTCTAGCCAAAGATGAATTATTCGATAAAAACATTTGTGTTTTGACAGGATTACGCGGTTGCGGTAAAACAACAATTTTTATGAGAGTCAGTCATGATTTAAAAAAGAGATTGGGTAATGCCGGTATCCCAGGGGAAGATGGATTTATTGGGTTATATTTGAATGCGAGGACAATTGCTGAAGCTTTTCCTTGGCTACCTTTGGAAAAACAAGATGAGGCACGTAAACAAGTCATCAATTATTTCAATCTGAAATGGACGATTCAAATTCTTGAATGGTTACGATACGAGGTGGAGAAAAATAAAAATATAGATTGTTTCTGGATAAGTTCATTCTTTACTCAGTATTTGAAAGATTGTTATTTTACCAGTACATCTAATGAGGGAATAATTAATACAGCGATATCTGGGTGTGAAAACGAATTATTAAAATGTAAACTAGGTGCCAAATATTTGCCCGAGCTACCATGGGTATTTTCTGATTACGATTACTTAGAGGATTTTATAAAAACTATCATCAAAAATTGTTGTTTTGCAGAGGATAAAGATTTCTTCCTCTTTTTAGACGATTACTCATCCCCAATGATCAACGAGTGTACACAAAAGATTCTTAATCCAATAATTTTCAGGAGAACATCGTCTGTTTTCTTTAAAATATCTACAGAAAGCGTTGCGAGTTTTATACCCTACGGATTAAATGATAAAAAACTTGAAGAAAATAATGATTACAAACTGATTGATCTCAGTATAAAATCGATAACAAATGAGAACAATAGCGAAAACGAAGATATTATTAACTCTATATTCAAACGACGAATAGAGAGAAGTGATCTCTTTGCAAATTATAATACAAATTTAAAGGAGTTACTAGGGGAGTATAAACTTTCAGATAATGAGCGGGCACGTAAAATTATAGAGAATGAGGCCTCAAATTCCTACTATGGAGTTGGAGTTTTTTATGATATATGGTCAAGTGACATCAGAGAATTAATTAAAATATTCTCACAAATGGTGTCGGAAGAAAAGGATATTTGGAAGAGAATTGAAGATGTACGGTCTAAAAATAATCCCGATGACACGTTTATAATTCAGATAAAAAATCAGAATAATGTATTTCGAAGGGCGGGTGGAACTTATCTTAATTTATTGAAAACAGCAATGAATCCCTGTGGTAATGGTAATATTACCGATAAAAATAGTTTGGAAACATATGGGGATCATCTATTTGCTATCTCATCGGCGTTTCAAAAAATCATAAATCATGATTTGAAAAATAAAACTTCAAGAAACTGTGATTATAATCCTCCAAAACAAGCTAGAAGAATTGAAATATCAGATGGATCAATAATTGGAAAACTTGACCCAATTGCCGAATGTTATTATAAAGGCCTTATCCGATATGGCGTCTTTGTTCAGGATCCGCGTGCAAAAAGTGTTCGAAGTTCGATTGCAACACGAATATATTTACGTAGTTTATTTGTACCATATTTTAACATTACTTTTTCTAAAAGGGATAGTATAACTCTTGGTTGGAAAGAGTTCAAAGAGTTACTTCTTACACCAGATGAATTTGCAGATAAATATATAAAATCGAGCAATGAGCACTTAGAGAGGAAACGCTTGAAGGAGGAACGCCTGAAAAAGGATCAACTGAAAAAGGAACAACAGACAAAATTATTTGGAGATGAGGATGATTGAAACCAATAAAATGAAACGATTACCGCTAATTGAAGAAGCTTCTAGAATAGATGAGAAATCTATTTCGACAAGATTATTAATTATTTCAGAAGGGTTTGAATCACGATCATTATCTTGGATTACCGCACAACCAAAGAATAGCAGTCTATTTAATGAAGCATGGGTTTGCAAATATGAACCCAGTAAAAAATCCAAATATCAAGATATGATACAGGAAGTCTCGTGCAGGACCAATAATGTACACACGATTGAATTTAACCGATTTAGTCCAACTATTTTTGAACAAAAATTAAATAACCACATATCTCAAATAGATCGTTTTGATGAAATTATAATTGATATCACTGTGATGTCAAAGATTCTCATCATGATACTATTATGTTCACTTAATAGATATAATAAAAAACTGACAATTATTTATTCAGAACCAATAACCTGGAGCCCATCTCTGGAAAAATACAATGAGGAAGTCTCTAAACGTAATATTTGTGATAATGACAGCATTCTCACTTATTTTGGTCTTTCATCAGTAGGGGTATATGACATTGTCAAAACACCAAAACTATCAAGTATTGTTATGCAAAATAGTCCATCTATTTTGATTGCATTTTTATCGTTTAATGAACAACTCCTTACAGTTTTACTAAATAATACAAACCCCGAATCCATATTCCTTATTAACACCATAAATGAGAGAGAGACGTGGAGAGAAGAAGCAACAATTGATATTCATAAAAATATAATTAACACATCTCCTCTTTATGAGAGTATTCAGAATTATAAATTAACAGACTATATCGGTGTTTTTGAGAAGATTGCTAAAATTTATCAAGAGAATAATTATTCCAATCGGATAATCATTTCTCCAACAGGATGTAAACTCCATGCAGTTGCTTGTGCACTTATGAAAAACTGTTGCTCAGATATTCACGTGGAATATCCAATCCCTAATAGTTATATTTTTGAGGGTTATTCAAGTGATGAAATCTATAAAATACATCAGATCGTATTCAATTCATATATGGATGATATGATATCTATAGCAGAAGAATATCATTTGAATGGTTAGAATATCATAATTTGAATTGACCTACGATTGTTTTTGAGATCATAGGGTAATTCCTTGTGAATATAATTGCTCAGAACTTGCCCAAAATCAAAACGGGGTAGCTGAGTTGGACTTAAATGGGATCATAAAAATTGTCGCGTTTATTCGCGATTGCGTGCAAGCCAAAGGCTTGCGTGCCGCCTCAAGCGGGCTTGGCCCGCTTGGGCTTATTCGCGGTGAGATATCTCATAAAGCCACACTCGGCAAACTCCTTCCTGAGATACGATCCAAGTAATTAGTGTCACATTTTTCTCAAAACCCTGGGAAAAATTTCTAAACCCTAATTCTACGCCTAATTACTACAAATACGAGAGTTTCGGGAAAAACCTGACACCACATAATAAATCCACCATATGCCCTGTTTTTTAAAAATTCAGCCAAAATATGCCAGATTTTAGTGTCACCATCATTTTTCAAAACCTGACACCAAATTCCCTCCAAAAAAGAAGTGTCACGTTTTTCAAAAAGCAACGTGACACAAAACTCACCTCTATTTCAGCCGGCACTTGAAATACCGCTGACTGTTCGTCCGCTGTTCCTCAAACCCATACACCCGCATCCCCTTAAACAGCCCCCTCTTCTCCTTCTCCGACAGACCCTGCCGGAAATTCACCTGCGAATACTCATCATACCCCGGCATCTGGATCTTAGCAAGCCCCACCGGAATATCATGGCGGGCACACCACGAAATATACGCCTCCTCCAGCTCCAGACGGGACACACGCCCCGTCTCAGATTTTTCCACACACTCCTCGATAAACGCCGACACCTCAAACCCCGCCAGCAGCTCATTCTGCGTGGATGCGCAAAACGCCGGCTGCGGCAAAAGCCCCTCCTTCGTATACGCGATCAGCTCATCCGCCACCATCGAAAAGACCGCATCCCGCTCCGCAAGCAAACACTCCCGGATATCACGCGCCCGCTCATCCCCCGCAAACAAATGCGGGAACGGGATCGTAAAAATCCGGCGCAGAAGAGCGTAATCCAGCGTCTTATCGAACCGGGGCAGCTCATTCGTCACCCCCACCGGCGTGCACACCACCCGCTGCGGGCGGGACTTCTCATACATATCCCGAAACCGGCTTGTCACCGCGTCCCCCGTCAAAGCTTTCACCGTATCCGCGCTGATCCGGCCGCCCCGCGACTCCTCATCGCTCGCCTCCGAAATCAGCATCACCCGCTTTGAAAGCGACCGGGCAACCCCCGACGCCGGACGATCCTCGGACCCCGCATACAGCTCACGGACCGAAGCCTCCGACATCTCCGACCCGAAAATCTCCCGCAGCACGTCGATCGTCGTCGACTTCCCGTTACTCCCCTTCCCCCACAGAAAAATAATCACCTGCTCCGGATTGCCCGGAAACAGCAGATAACCCAGCAGACGCAGAAAACACCTGCCGAGTTCCATCATCTGGAGCGTCCGCTCCTCCTCAGAAAGACCGCTCACATTGTCATCGAACACCTTTTTGAGGTGGTCGATGAACGCCGGCGAGCGAAGCCCCGGCGTGTAGACGGCGTCCAGATAGATCAGCGGGTACTTCTCCCGGATCGAATCGCACGCCCAGATCGGGATGAACTCGCCCGTCCTGCAGTCGAGAGCGCCGTTTTTGCAGGTGATATACCGGCCGTCGGACGCCTCGGAAAGATTCACCTGCATGGACGAGCCTTCGATCATTTTTCTGAGGGCGACCTGTTTGGTGTGGTTTTTGCTCAGATTCACATGATTCTGGAGCTGGACAACGAGGTTTCGCATCTCGGGGGTGTTTTCGGCGGCGGCCCGGCGCTTCCAGTAGTCGAGTTCCTGTTCGAGGCTTTTCCCGACCAGCCGAAGGACCTTCCCGAGTTTTTCTCTGGCGGGTTCCCAGTGGTTGGTGATAAAGGCAAACCACTGGCCGCTCGCGATGTCGTAGACGAGGTTGCCGCCGGCTTCTTTTTCGAAACGGACGGCGTTTCCTTCGTCGTTGAGGGAGTTGAGGAGAGCGTCGGGCGTGGGGAGCTGCCCGCGGATCATGGTTTTTCGCTCCCAGGGCGGGGTGGATGCCGGGTCGAAGAACCGGAGAAGGAACTCTTTTTCGGGGCCTTCCGGTTCGGTGTCGATGATGTGTTCCCTGACAGCGCGCCGAAGGTCGGGGCCGGTGTCAAAGGTCGTAAGGATGTCGACGAGCTGGCCGAATTTATAGAGCTTGAACCGGTAGGATTGGACGTCGAGACCGATTTTGGCTTCTTTCGGCGAAAGGGGTTCAGTGATCGTTTCAGTGAGTTCGGCGGTGTAGCCCGCCGGAAGCGGAGGGTTTGGCTGGTTCAAGGCCATTCGCTCCCTCCGTTGTTTTTTAGGGGTTGATATATCTTTGATATCATGAGTTACAAATGTAATTAGATAGCAGAGTATTTATAGATATACATCGAATAGGTATGTAGAGTAATTATGGCTGAAGAAAAGAACGATGATCAGATTTTGATTAGGCTCCCGAAATCGCTGAAGGCACAGTTGGAGGGCGCAGCCCGTGTGGAGGGGATGACGGCCCAGGAGTGGATCAGGAAAGCGATCCAGAACCGGATCGGGCTGTTGAATGTGTGCCCGGTCTGCGGGACGGTGAATGCAGGGACGGCGAAGTTCTGTAATGAGTGCGGGTCGAGTCTTAAGGATAGTAAGAGGTCGATGTATTTCGCGTGGATGAAGAATGTGGTGAAGGAGGAGTTGGAGGAGGGCGGGAATCTTGACGCGGTTTTGGCGTATCTGGATGATCCGGCAGGGGAGCAGGCGAAGCTGGAGAAGAAGGGGAAGTGGGTCGTGCGGACGGAAGAGAAGTAGAGGGATGATAACCCGTCGAATTCGACGGGTTTAATTCTATAATTTAGAGTAGGACATACGCGGTGTTGGTGTGAATCCAATTCAGAAGGGGGTACGGCCAGGTGTGGAAACATGAGATTAACAAACCGCGAATCTCCGCGAATAAACGCGAATCGCATTTTTCTTGCGCCGTCGTGCTCTGCTCAGGCTGATCGCCTACGCAAGAATCGCACGCCGTCTGGATAAATGCTGGGGAAAAACCGGCCAGCCGGTTTTTCTATTGTAAACTCTCATCTAGCTTATATAATATAGAATAAATTTGGAGAAAACCCGCGACGCGGGTTTTCCAGCATTTTTCGTTTCGCCGTCACGACCACGCGGAGCCGATTAGGCAGAGCGTAGTGACGCGACCGAAGGTCAAGAGGGCGAAACAGGAAAAATGCGATTCGCGTTTATTCGCGATTATTCGCGGTTTGTTAATCTCATGTTTCCACACCAACCCATCACCCTTCAAACGTTCCTAGACCGCCAAATGACGACAACTTCATTAGAACCCATAGCCAATATGTAAAAGTATTTTCGCGAGGGTATCCAAGTGGCCAACGGAGGCTGACTCAAGATCTGCTCTCAAGGAGTTCGCGGGTTCGAATCCCTCCCCTCGCATCTGATTTACTGTTTTTGCCTCTTATTTCAGACAAGCACGGATGAACGAGATATTATCCTTCTCCCAGACCTCAACCTCATACCCTGCATCACGGAAAAGTTCCTTCCAGTCATCGGGATATCGCTGCACATCATGGAAATGATCGATAGGCTCCACCGCAAACACTTCACCCGAAGGCTTCAGGACCCGTTTGATATCCCGCAGTGCTCCCGGGATATCATCCAGATGATGCAGCATAAAAATACAGACCACAGAATCGAAATATCCCTCCTCGAAAGGCAGCTCATACGTATTGGCCACCACAAATCGGGTATTCGCCACACCTTCAACCTCTGCATTCAATTTGGACTGTTCGACAGAACTCTCAAGCAGATCGATCCCGTATACAAGAGATTCCGGCTTTGCCTCCGCTATTTTGATTGCAAGCGTGCCAAGACCGCACCCTACATCGAGGATATTCTTTCCCGAAAGAAGAGGAAGAACCTCGGCAAAAGCCCGCATCTTCCTCGGCTCCATGTAACTTTGCGGAAACTGCGCCTCCTCCACCCGGTCAAAATAGGTATACGGAGCGATGCTGTAGATATTCGCACCGTTCTCGGCCATCAACCCCCGCACGTAATGCATATTTCCCTCCTTTCTGATGTAGCTGACAACGGAAGTCCCAAGACCGGCGCAGAATCTTTTGTTCAGTTCCTCTTTACCCGAAGGGAACGTAACGCAAAGGGGGTCGTGCGTTATTATATAATGAGAATACTTCTCTGTAAAAAATCCGTCATCTGCATCTGCGAAATCAATACCGCTAATTGCCTGTCTCCATAAAGGCAGCATCTTCAGACTCTCTTCAGACGTATGATTATGCACGTTTCCTATCGGTAATAACTCCATGAATATTCATTCACGGCCTTTATATAAGAAAATACGTAATTGACGGGAAATGTGGTGAGTCGGGAAGAAAATGGACGCAGCGTATCACCCGAGTTTTCTTTTCAACTCTGACCCCGGCTCACCGCCTAACCTCCACCCCTACCTCGTTATGCCGTAGGAATCCCGGGATCCACGGCGGATTATACCGCATCAAAAACACCTCTCCCGCCGCCTCGATCCCCGCGTCACGAAGCCCTTTTAAGAGCCGGCCCTCAACTTCCTTCACCTCCTCATCATGGGTCTTCCCCTTAAAAGCGATGACCGCGATCTCCCGCTCGGGCACCGGAACGATCCGAACCTTACTGTCCAGCGGCTCGGGGATCTCGCCAGAAGTTTTTCCGGGCGGCATCACAAACGACATCGTCGAGGCGTTGGAAACGACCGGCGCCGTCATCGGGATCTTTGCCGACGTGATCACCGGAGCGGTCATCTGCAGAGAATCCTTCGCGGCATTCTTTCCCGAAATATAGGCAAACAGAAGATTGAACCCCGAATCGTCCCCCGCACTCTCGACCGTTGCGAGCACAAGTGCAGGATACTTTCGAAACTCGATCTCTCCTTCTTTCCCGGTGACCTCATAGGGGATCGTTTCCGTCATGATCCGAGCCCTCCAAAAATGAGGGAGATCGAAGATTCGGGCAGTGTAATTGTATCGATCGTCATACTATCCTGCTTCGTTCCAGCCACGAAATAGATTACTGATGAGGCAAAACGGCCGCAGATCAAAATTCTTTCAGAAAAAATCCGAAATAATTTTCACCATTTTTTCGTGAAAAAATTTAATTCATCAGAGAACATTAATCAAATTATTATGAGGAAAAGAGAAGCGGCACTCGCCGTTTTACTCATCATCCTGTCACTGACTTCCTGTGCCGCAGCCCATGTCCCGCAAATTGTCGGAGCAGACGAAGGAATCCAAAACGCCGTCCATATCGACGACCCCTACAAATCATGGGCCATCTACGGCACATTCCCAGCCGCCGGATCGGTCACCTACTACCAATTTACCCTCGAGACCGGAGACCGGCTCTGGTTCTCGGTATTCACCCCGGATATCGGGGCCGCCTCTCCCGAAGCGGTCCTCATCGGCCCGGGAATCGAAAGTTCCGGCGATATCCCGGCCGGCGTCGCGTCATTGGACGGACAGGGATACATTCTCATCCCGGGAGAAGCCCCCGTCCTCCCGGAGTATGAACCCTTCACGCCTGCCGCAAACTACCAATGGCTCGAATACGAATACATCGCTGAAGAGCCCGGCACCTACTTCATCGTGATGGTCAACAACGGAACCGGGGCCGGAAACTACGGTCTTGCCCTCGGTTACCGCGAAGAGTTTTCCGTTTCCGAATGGGTCATGATCCCGCTCTCGATCGCGAACATCCGCATCTGGGAAGGAAACAGCCCGGCGTTCGTGATCGGATTCCCGCTCCTCATCGTCATGTTCGGGCTGGTGTATCTCTTCAGAGCAAAAAAGAGCCGGTGAAAATCACTTCTGAGACGCTCGCCGGATCTGCCGGCGGTCTCTTGTACATCGCCGGTTCGCTCTTCATGCTTATTCAGGCCCTGATGGCTCTTGGAAAAACCGGGTTCGAGGCATCGTTTGGCGTAACGGCGGTCTTTATTCTGATCCCCCTCGTTCTCGGATGCCTAGTCTTGAGATACTATCTCCGGCCCGAAAAAAAGCCGAGAAAATATCGGTGGCTGAAACTGCTGATCCTCGGGATCCTCGGGCTCGTATTCTGGGCAGGGTATGTAATCGGCCCGATCCTCGTGCTGTGTGCCGGACTTGCCGCCCTCTTCGCGAAAAACAGGGAGAAGAGAGCGTCGCTCTAAGCCGGGGGCTCTCAGAGCAGTCTCGGCTTCGCTTCCTTTCCGTCCCCGGTGGTCAGCTTCTTGATCACCATCACCCGGAACACGTCGTCACTGTCGTTTATCAGCAGATGCGGCACGTTTTTCGGGCTTTCAATCAGGGAATCCTTCTCGACCTTCTCCTGCTCGTCGCCGATCACGATCAGCCCATCCCCTTCCAGAACGTAGAACAGCACATCGACCGGGGTCAGATGTTTTTTCAGCGCCTCGCCGGGCTGGAGCGTGATCACCACCACATCGGTGCTTGGCGAACCGTGGATTTTGCGGACATCCACGTTATGGGGATTGTCGGCGATCGGGGTTTTATCCAGCGTCGTTACGTAGATCGTCATACTATCAACTTCGCGAGAAGCCTCAAATAGCTTCGGGATGAGGCATATAAAAGAGGGAGAAAACCTTACTCCCTCCAGTGCTCCGGTTTCTGCAGTGCGTCCGCACAAACGACCCGGCCAAAAACGCCCGCATAATCATCGGAACCTAGATTCTGCACCATCCAGGCACCCGCATGTATTTCCGGGATCGGATACGGGGCGGCAAATCCCATCCGTTCGGCCCCCTCGACAAACCCGTACTTCGGATAGTAGGCCTCGTGGCCGAGCACGAAGACGAGCACGACCCCCATATCCTTGAGCCGTTTCAGGCCTTCGAGGATCAGCATGCCGCCGATCCCTTTGTTCTGGAACGCGGGTCTGACGGCGAGCGGGGCAAGAAGATAGATCAAGGGCGCAGGACCCGGCCCCTCAAGGGACGCTTTCGTAAACAGAATATGCCCTACCGGCTCGTCTCCCGCAAAAGCGAGCAGGGATACAACCGGCTGAGCCGTTGTATCTTCCAGAAGTTCGGCAACAAGGATCGCTTCCTTATCGTAACCGAAAGCCTCTTTTTCGACAATCATTACATCGTTAAAATCGGACGCGGCCGCATCCCTGATGAAAATTGTAGGTTCCGTCATTATATGTACCTGAAAAGTTCGTATTTTTATATCAATGCTTTCCGGGTTATTTAGTAATTATCGAAAAAAGGGTGGTTTACCAGGTATCCGTTCACCAGATCCCGGGGAAAAGCCGGTAGCGAACGTCCCGTGCATACGCGGGATAGCCCGGCAGTTCTCTCAAGAGGGCGGCATCCTCACGCCTGGTCCTAATAATGAATAATCCTGCGGTAATAACGCCTGGAATAAGCGCCCAAAACGATCCGAGCATCAGAGGCTGGGCAAGAACGACCAGCATAAATCCCAGATAGCCGGGATGACGAACGAAACAATAGGGACCTCCGGTCACGGCGTGGTGATCCTTTTCATCCTGGATACGGACAACGCGGGAAAAAAAGCGGTTGGTGAGCATCGCCCAGATGAATATCCCGTAGCCGAGAAGGAAAAAGCAGAGAGCGATTCCTTCCACGACGAACGGAACCTGGCCGGTCCAGCCAAACCGCAGAGCAAGGCCCGCGGTCAGGAGAGGCAGAAGTCCGACAAGGTTCATCGTTTTGACCAGCCGGGTGTCCCAGTCCTTTTCCCCTTTCTGTTTGTACATCCGCTCGATGATCAGATCCGGACTGCAGACGAGGGTCACGAACGCGGTCGCCGCAAACATGACGCAAAGAATGACCCAGGCCATCGGCCAGTTAAGCGTGCCTGCCGAGAGGAACAGGATCACGCCCATGATCAGAACCGGGATCGTTCCGGAAAGGATGCCTTTCGCCCGCAGGATGCGGACGGCCTTTTTCGAAAGGGGAACGGGGTCCGGGGTCATACGGTTTTCTCCGGGGCCTCCCGTTGGTAGACGAGCCGGCCGTCCTTCCAGGTCTCATCGACGACCGGGGGATTTTGGGGGTCGAGTTCCCCTTTCAGGAGCACGAGATCCGCGACCATGCCTTTTTTCAGCATGCCCCTCTCATTCTCCTGTCCTCCGGCAAAGGCACTGCCCGCAGTGTAGATACGCAGCCACTCGACAAACGGCATGACCTGCTCGGGGAAGATCGTTTTGCCGTCCCCGGCGCTCATCGTCGAGCCCATGACCGAGCATTTGATCGGATCGCGGGCATCCATGAATCCTCCGGGATCATCGCTGCTTGCCGCAACAACTACGCCGGAACGGGAAAGATCGCCGTATGCAAACCATTTTCCTTCGTCGAGAGGAGCACGCTTCATGCCCTCGCCCCGAACAAGGAACTGCGGCTGGACGGAGACGCAGGCGTTCATTTTGGAAAGCCGCTCGATCTGGCTGTTCGAAAGAAGCGTCACATGTTCGAGACGGGGCCGAAGCACGAAGCCGGCGGGCGTTTCCTTTGCCGCCTGTTCGTAGGCATCGAGTACGGCGTCGGTCGTGGCGTTCCCAAACGAATGGACGCAGGTCTGCCATCCGTTTCTGGCGGCCGTGCACAAGACATCGGCGAAGTCGTCCCGGTATTTTCCGCTGGTGATGACCTGGCCGTGCATCTTCATCGCAAAAGCGACGGTCTCGGAGGTTGCCCCGTCGGCGAAAAGTTTCGCAGGACCGGTCCGAAGCTTTTCGTCTCCCGCTCCGGTAGAGGGACCTGCGAGACGGGAGCCGAGATCATTATCGAGCACGGCGCTTCCGTGCGGCATCATCAGGACCGAAACGGGAAGCCGGCCTTCGTCATAGAGCAGACGGTAGGCGGCCTCGGCTGCCGGGGTGACGCCCGGATCATGGACCGCAGTGATCCCAAACGGCAGAAGTTCCTTCGCCCGGGCCTCGATCAGATCGGCATGACGCCTGGTGTCTGCCGCCATGATCGTTTGAAACACCGGGACCTGGGCCTCTTCGATCAGGATGCCGGTTGGAACACCGTTTTGATCCCTCTGAATGATCCCGCACCGCGGATCCGGCGACGATGATTCGATGCCGAGGAGTTCCAGCGCTTTGCTGTTGACAACGCTTTTATGAAATGTCGCCTGGATCAGAACGACCGGACGGTCGGGATAGATCGCGTCGAGATCTGCCCGGGTGAATTCTTTTCCCCCGCACTGTGCATCGAACCAGCCGAATCCGACCAGCCAGCCTGGCCCCAGATTCTCTTTTTCATGTTCGGCCAGAGCTGCAAAGACCGCCGTCTCATCGGTGATCCCAATCAGGTTTGCCCATTCCGGGAAAAAACAGCCGAAGGAGGAGAGGTGGTTATGCGAATCGATGAAGCCCGGTATAAGGGTCCGGCCGGAGAGGTCGACGACCGCGGCGTTTGGATACTGATTTATGAGTTCTGCATCGCCGATATCCTTGATCCGGCCGTTTTGAATTATTACTGTCTCAGCGTGGCCGCGGTCTGGATCCATGGTGAGGATCTTGCCGCCGGTGAACGCAGTTATTTTTTCGTTCGGTATTGTTGTCATGGTGATCACGGATTGTCTCTCCAGCAAACTGCCCGGATACGCTGCACAATCCAATTTACTAATTATACTGTGTACTAATTAAAGTTACTGCATAGTAACTAATATTCTTGTTAAGTAACCTTATTATAGAGCCGGTGCCTATTTTTATGAAAGAGGTAATGGGTATGCCAAAGATGGTGCCGGAGTACCGGGAAGAGGCGAAAAGGCGGATCGTTCAGGCAGGGCTTGAGGCGATGTACGAAAAAGGCTACTGCAAAACCACGATGGATGACATCGCCGCCCGTCTGGATGTGAGTAAGCCTGCTCTCTACCGGTATTTCAAAAATAAGGACGAGCTTGTTATCGAAAGCGCCAAGATCCTGCAGGGTCAGTACCGCAAAGTTACCGACCAGGACGAGCCGGACCGCTGCCCGGTCAGGATGTGGATCGATACGTTCGATCAGATGATGTCGCAAAATCCAAACGAACATGCGCTGCTTCTCGAGCTTTTTGCGATCAGCGCCCGCGAGCCGGTTATCCGGGATTTTTCCGTGGAGCGGATGAAAAACGGGATCGAGAAGCCCGCACAAATGATCGCCGAACAGCAAAACGAGGGGCTCGTCTCGCAGAAAATGGATCCCCGCACCCTTGCTATTGCTTGCGTGTCGATGTTCAACGGGATGCGGATGATGATGCTTCTCGGCGTCGAAAGAGAGGAGCTTCGCGCCCGGTGGGTGGAGATCGTCAGAACGCTGTTCGGCGTTCCGGATGAGTGCCCGCAGGACTGCGCCGGATGCGGGAAGTGCGGCGGAGCAGAACAGCAGTAACGAGGGCAAAACATGGATGAAACGCACCTTCGGCGCAGAACCTATCTGAATGCGGCAGGCTTCTTCGTCTTTTTCTGGCTGATCCTTTTCGTTCCCGCCTGGACCCTGGATTTTTGGCAGGGATGGATCTACTGGAGTATCTTCCTCGCGGCCGAGGTCTTCATCATCCTGTATTTTCTGAAAAAGGATCCGGAGCTTATCAGAAGCAGACTCCGGATCGGACCGTCAGCAGAGCCTGAACGGAGCCAGAAGATCATCCAGACGTTTGGGGGAATTTCGTATCTGCTCGTCCTCGTGATCGCGGGGCTCGATCACCGGTTCGGCTGGTCGTCGGTGTCGCCGTATCTGGCGATCGCCGGGGATATTCTGATTCTGGCCGCATTCTACGTCGTGTATCTGACGTTCAGGGAGAACCATTTTACGGCCGCGATCGTCGAAGTGCAGAACGGTCAGACGGTCATCTCGACCGGGCCGTATGCATGGGTCCGTCACCCGATGTATGCCGGGACATCCCTTCTTGTGCTCGCATCGCCGTTTGCTCTCGGTTCTCTCTGGGCATTGATCCCGGCATTTCTCGTGATCGCCGGGATCGTGCTGCGGCTTTTGGAGGAGGAGAAGTTCCTCGGCGTGAATCTTCCCGGATACCCGGAGTACTGCACAAAGACCCGCTTTCGTCTGATCCCGTTCGTGTGGTAAAAAAGATTGGGGAGTGTCAGCCGCGAACGACCGCGGCGGCAAAGTTGAGCAGGCCGGATACGGGCCGGTCGGCATTGACGCCGGTATAGATCATGCCCTTGTATATACTGCCTGGAACGATCTCCACACCGGTAAATCCAAGCCCGGCGAGATAGGGTCTGAGTTCGTTTTCGGCAAAGCCTGTGCGAAAGAGTTCGCCGACCTGGGAAAGATACGCACGGATGTAGGCGCCTCCTTCGCTGTCCGAGGTGCCGTCGACGAGCGACTGCGGGACGAAATCGAAGAGAGCGATGCTGCCGGTCCCGGCGTTTTGGGCGATGCCTGAGAAAAGTTCTCCGACTGCGTCCCGGGAGAGGTACATGAGAAGTCCTTCGAGCACGAAGAGCGTTTTTTCCGAGGAAGAATACCCGGATTTTTTCAGTGTGTCCCAGAGATTGTCGTGTTCGAGATCGAGAGGGACGAACCTCACATGATCCGGCATTTCGTGAAAGATCCCGGTGATGATGCCGGTTTTTCGTTCGATCGTCTGCGGCTGATCGACTTCGAAGATGGTCATCCCCTCTTTGAGGGCAGGGAGGCGGTATGCCCGGGTATCATACCCGGCACCGAGGATCACGAGCTGGGTGAATCCTTCGGCCGCAGCCTTTTCGATGCGGTCGTCGAAGTACCGGACCCGGGCACGAATCGAGTTGCTCCAGCCGGGCATCTTTTTTTCATACTCTTCTGCTAAGGTTTTTGCCTGGAGCGGATTTTTTTTGGCATACTCAAGCGTCCGGGGATCGACGAAGTAGACGGCATACGGATCGTAGAATATGCGTCGGTCTTCCGGGAGCTTCGATTCGGCGAACCGCTGTAAGGCGATTCCTTCAGCCATTTTGCTTGGGCCGTTTTTTTCGGTTGGTTGCTCTGTCATAGAACTGCAGCCTCGTTTGCAATAAAACATACGCATTAGAATGTATAAATACTATCTGGTATTTTTACCATACAGGGACGACAAAAATAATCCCGTCGGAGATTGAAATATAATCTAGCCATGCCGAAAGTGATTCCCGAATACAAAGAGGATGCGAAAAAGAAGATCATTCAGACCGCGATCGAGGTGATCGCAGAGAGGGGGTATGCGGAGGCGAGCATTCATGCGATCGCAAAAAGGCTGAACGTGAGTAAGGGAGCGATCTACTGGTATTTCCCGACAAGGGAGGCGCTTTTTCAGGAGGTTATGGCCACGATCCAGCGGCAGATGCAGGTCATTACGGATGATTCGCCGAAGCCTGCTTCACTGGATGCACTGTATTCGATTTTGTTTTCCCCGATCTTCGAGCAGTTCGATCTCGGCGATGAGGGGCGGCGTGCCCTTTTTTACGAGATGTTTGCGTTGTCCCTCAGGAATCCGGCGATCAGGGGGGCGACGGTGGAGTATCTGAATGCTCTGGTGGCGGCGACGGAGGGGGCGGTAAAACGGGAGCAGGAAAATGGCAGTATCCAGACGAAAACGGATGCACGGACGCTGGCATATATTATGGTGGCCCTGTATTCGGGTCTGCTGAATTATAAGATGACGGAAATGCCCGAAGAGGAGATCATGAAGATCTGGCAGGAGGGTGTGCGGCTGCTGGTTTCGAAGGGGGAGTAAGAGAATCTCACCTTCGAAAGTGTAGGGTCAGGTGCGAAAACATAAGAAAAACAAACCGCGAATCTCCGCGAATTCCCACGAATCGCATTTTTCTTGCGCCTGCGTGCTCTGCTCCGGCTTATCGCCTCCGCAGGAATCGCACGCCGGCTGGAAAAATGCTATAGGAAAAACCGGCGTGCCGGTTTTTCTCTTCGTTAACTTCTCTTTTTTTGTAAGTGAAAAATAATGTAACAACAGAAAAACCCGCACGCGGGTTTTTCCTATAGCATTTTTCAAGAGAGGATGCGATTCTGCGCAGGCGATCAGACGGAGCAGAGCATCCGAACGCAAGGAAAATGCGATTCGCGAAGATTGGCGGAGATTCGCGGTTGGTTTTCTTATAGTCCTATCAGAAAAAATCCGAAAGATCCATCTGGACCTTCTCCTCTTCTCCGAACGTTGAATTGATATTCATCTCCGTCACCTGGATCCGCTGATTCGTATAATCCGAAAGCGTATAATGCTCCGCCATATACTTCGAAATCTCCAGATACTTCGTCACGTTCCCCTTATGCATCGTCGCCTTCACCGGCCCCCCGCACTTATTACACTTCCCCGAAACCGGAATACGACGGTAGCTCGTCTTACACTTCGGACACCGGAACGCCTGCTTGGAAAACGACCGCAGATTACCGATCATATCCGGCATCAAATGACTGTTGATGATCCTTTCAGCCAGATCGTTCGTATCCACCGCACGGATTCGGTCAGCGAGCCCCAGCTCCGCCTTGATCTTATCCGCCGTTCCTTTCAGGATCGGATTCGTGTACATCGTATCGATCGGCCCCTCCGAGATATCCGTCGTATCGTGCGTAAAGGAAAAGCCCTCGAACTGGCCGGGCGTCTCAACCCTCTTCTCCACGTAATCCACGAACTTTCCAACCTCCTTTGGAGCACGGTACGTCAGACACGCCGTATACACCTCCAGCGGATAGCGGGGCATCACATCCACGTTCAGCGTCTCCTTATCCACCTCCTTTGGATTCAGCGTCGTCGTCAAAACGAGCGGGGCATCCATCGTCCCGCCGCGGGTGCTCGGCAGAAACGACCGCGAAAAGTTCAGCAGACCGTCCATCAGAAGCATCACGCAGTCCTCATCCCCGTCGCAGTTTCGCCGCTTTGCCGCATGGTAATACGGATGGGCGTATCCCGCCTTCGCTTTCGTGAACCCCACGATCCGGGCAAGCACCCCTGCACTCGTGTGCGGCGCAAGACCCATCACCAGGTGGCCCACCAGATCCTCCGGCGTTTTTACGTGATAAAACGCCTCCATCCCGTACACTTTTTCCAAAAGCTCGTCCACATACGCGGCGACCCGGACCAGATACTCGCCGCAGTCCACGGACACCATGATATCCTGCGGGTGGAGTTCCACGAGTTGCGAAGCATCCGTCAGATCGGCGCCGTGCATATCCTGCGTGTAGCCGATCGACCGGAGTTTTTCCACCGAAACCCCGACCTCGGCCGGCCTGAAATGCGTTAGAGGCAGATCGATCATATCATACCGGATCGTCCCGTCGCGGAACACGAAGATGTTGTTCTTCGCCCGAAGCAGACCCTTCTCCAAAGGCTCCACCACCCGTTCACGCGAAATAAGACCGCGAACCCCTTTCAGTTCCGGCGACGACGAAGCAGACATCCCGACGTTTTTCAGTGCCGCCGCGTACTCCTGACCTAGACTCACGATGCTCTCCTTCGAGCAGACCAGATTCGCCCCGCACTTCGGGCACGACTCCTGACCCTCCTCTCCAAGCTGATTACAGTGGGGACACCGATAGACCGCGTCCGTATGGGTGCCGCAGTCGGCGCACCGGCTCTTAAACGTCACCGTCCCGCATTTTGGACACCGGCGCTCTCCGGTCTGGACCTGGATAAGACCCTCGACCTGGCCGGTCGTCACCGACGTCCCGCGGAAATTCTCCTCCGAATCCGAACTGCAGATCTTCGCCGCATTGTCGATCGAACGCTTCATCCCGCCCGACTCGCCGATCGGGAAAAGCACGTGGACCGGCGGCTTCATCTTGCGGGGAGCGGATTTTCCGGGCCGGCCCATCCTTCCGCCGACCCGGGTCCCGGCCTTCGACCGCATCTTCAGACCGGAGAGAGATATCGCCATGGAAAGACCGTTTGAAAACGGCGGCAGGGTCTTCCAGGTCGGACTTTTTGCAAGCGTATCGGTCAGACCAAGCCCCATGATCAATGCAAGAGGCGTTCTGACAACGTAAAAGCCCTCTTCCACGGTGTGCGGCACGAGCAGCTCTTCGAGGACGGACTTCACCGCAGGATCTTCCGGGATGTACAAAACCCCTTCGCGAAGAGAGCCGGTCCCGGCGACTTTGTCCGAGAGGAAAATCAGCTGCCCCTCGCTGCAGTCGTCCCAGAACCAGGTGTAATCCGGATGAAGATAAGCTCCTTCGAGAACAAAAGAAAGAGCCTCGGCTTCGTTCTTCGGATGCCGGGGTCCTCCTTCCTGGATCCACCACTCCTCGCAGTAGCTCGGCGGCATCAGGACATGGTTGTTTTCCATGAATTCGCCGAACGAGATCAGGATCTCCCCGATGTCGAGGATATACTCCACCTGATCGTAGTATTTATTCGCATCATCGAGCGTGTCGATCCGGCGGAGTTCGCCGCTTTTCAGACGAACGGTCGGCCCTTCGATGTCCGTGCACGGCACAACACCGCAGGCTTTGCCCGGCCGCTCGACCTTCATCTGCGTGCCGACCGCGAGATAATCGTCAAGGATATGTAAGGTAGCCGGATTGAACCCGCAGGTCGCAAGTCCCGTATTTCTGCATCTGCCGAGGCGGAACCTGAAACCTCCTTTTCGCATCGGATACGAAAACGACGGCCGGCCGGCGAGCATATCCCGCATGTACTTGTCCTTTGGGTGGACACCTGGCTCTTCTTCAACCTCCTGAGCGGGCGTGTTGCCGCTGATGAGTTCTTCGAGCCACTCCCAGCCGTCGAGATTCATCTTCGCGACGTTTTTCTGGATCTTGGGGGCTTTCAGACCGATACCTTCGGCGATGACAAGCCCCATACCGCCCCTCACGACGTTCGTCTCGACCCGTTCCAGATTCCGGTACCCGGAGATCTCTTCCTGCTCGGTCGGTTCTCCGTCGATACAGATCGGGCAGTTTCTGATGATCAGACGTATATCGTCGTCTTTTGGGAGATACTGCATACTCTGGATGTTGTTGTATTGCTTGATCTCCTCGACGTAGCGTTCGATCTCTTCTTCACGGGGTTTGTACCGGTCGATGTTGAGAAGCCGGCGCACGTAATCGCCGACGAGGACCGAAAGTGCCTGGGCCGTTCCTCCGGCGGAACGGATGGGTCCTGCGTAGTAGATCGAGAGATACTCGGTTCCGTCGTCGTTTCTTCGAACGGCGACTTTTCCGATACCTTCGGTCGGTGCCGCGACCACACCTTCTGTGAGAAGAGCCATGGAGGTACGAATCGCATGATCGAGGATATCCTCCCGGGTCGATTCGCCGAACTCTTTGCCGACGAACGCGTCGCCGATCTTGAGTGCGGCCTCCTCTCTCGACATCCGGTCCTCCAGTTCCCGGATCTTGGCGGCCACGCCTTTGTATCCAAGCAGAGCCTCCACTCTTCCTGCAAGATCGCTCGCGATCGGTATCTCCACGTATGGCCGCGGATCGACGCCGAGGCTTTTCGCCTTATTGGCGATTTCCATCGCCCGGTCGAGTCCGGCAATAAGACCGTCGAGATACGCCCGGTAGGCAGGGGAGGTTACAAGTTCCGCCATGGATCAGTAATCGTATATCTGGAATTTGGCGAGCGTCAGGATAGCACAGCTTTTCACGGTAACATCCTGACTTTTGGCAGCTTCCCTCAATGAGGGGAGGGAGGGGTCTCCGATCTTTTCAAGGGCTGCGGCCGCCATACCCCGGGTCGTCGGGTTTTTCGACGAGAAAAGATCCACAAGCGTTGAAACGGCCTCGGGTCCGAACACGGCGAACACTGCTCCGTAATACTTCTGGACAGACATATCCGTCTCCCTTTCCGAAGCGGCGACAAGGAAGGGGATAACGGACGGCCCGATTCTGATCAGGGTACGGCCGAGATACCAGCGAAGATTCATAGACCCGGTCTTCAGAGCATCAATGATCTCCGGTATGATCCTGTCAGGATCCTCTTTTCCCAGAGCCGCGAGATCCATTACTGCCTCGTGACGCTGATCGAGGTCTTCAGCAGAGAGCCGGGCAATTACGTCTGCAGTATCCATTTACTTGATCACCTTCACGGCGTTTTCGGGGGAGACCTCGCTTTTTCCAAGAACTTCCTGCGGGGTGAAACCGCTTCCCTTGCCCGCCTTTGACGGTTTCGGCGGTTCCTGGCCGTACCAAAGCGTCAGCTGCGGGAATGGAATGTCGATGTCGGCTTTTCGCAGGGCCTGGAAGATCTTCCACAAAAGGTCCGTCCTCACATCCCACCAGAAGGCGGACGGGGCCCAGATCCTGACCTTCAGGTTGATACTGTTGTTGCCGAGTTCGTCCACATATACCGAAGGGCCCGGATTTTTCAGGGCATACGGATGCTTCTCGATGATACCTTTGATGACTTTGATCGCTTTATCCGCATCATCCGAGTATCTGATCCCGATATCATAATCGAACCGCCGGGCGATATGTGCCACATAATTCGTGATATCGGAGGTGAACATCGACTCATTCGGGATACGGACGAAGATACCACTGTAGGTACGGATCGTCGTGGACAAAATGCCTATGTCCTCGACATAGCCTTCGGTTCCGTTCACACTGATATTGTCGCCGACTCCTACCGGCCTCTCGAACATCAGCAGAACGCCGGCAACGAAGTTGGAAAGCGTGCTTTGCGACGCAAAACTGATCGCGAACGCCAGAATTCCTCCAGCGACGATCAGCCCGGAGAAGTCTATGTGCAGAAAAGGACTTGCCGCAACGATACCGACGAAGTAGGTTAACCATCGAACGATCTTTGCGAGAAACGTACTGTTGCTTACCTCGACTTTGCCGGCAAGGACACGCATAACAATGACGGAAAGGACTTTTGCCACGACATACGTCCCAACCAGAATGAGGATGGCCGCTAACAGATTGCCGTAGGTGATCTCCCCAAAAAGCGGAGTATCCAGAAATGCATTGCCGACGAGGATCTCGGTGGTGTTGTCAGCCATGTCAGATCAGCCCCATATCCATTGTATAAGCGGTGTCGTTGAGCATGCCGGTCACATTATAGAACGGCGTGAGTTTGCGGGTTTTAAAGAGCCGGTTCGACCGGGTCATGCCCTGACGGAGCGGAGTATCGACCCCGGTGACGACCGCCACGTCCGGGCTGATGATCTTCATCTCAGCCGATGCGGCAACGAGATTTTCGTCAAAGTAAAGGAAGAGACCTTTCTGGAATATAACGGCCCTGCCGACTGTCGCCCATTCATCGGATCTGTTTTCGATCTCGAGCTTCAGCAGACCCGCCTCGTAGTTTTTCATCGCCGGCGGATAATAATACACCTTGCTTTCGTTGAATCTGGTAACGACGCCGCGGTTCGATCCCCCGTAGAGGGAGTATTTGGGATATACATAGGAGACGATGTCGATGACATCAGTTGAGCCGCTTGGCGACTCGAGAAAAACGCCGATCTCGATAGGCATGGTTACAAAGATGACGCAGATTCCGTCGGGTTCGATCTTGATCGGATCGAATCTGATCTCCATGAAATCGGTGAGGTTGTCGGGGAGATTGAGCGGTTCGACGGGATGGATGAGCATATGACCGCCGTTTACGGAGATGTTGATATCGGTTTTCCAGTCCCCAAGCGCCCGTCTGTAATGATACATGCCTCTGTCCAGATCAACGGCAAGATTGAGACCTTCGAAGTTGACCGCATAGTCGATCGGGAATCTGCCGTATGCAAACTGCTTGAGATCGCTCCCGTTATCGTGCTCGTAGGTAACGGTCTCTTTTTCTTTCTTCCGACCACCGGAATGGAGTATTTTCAATGCCATGTTCATGCTCCTCGGACGTATATTTACTGTAGGTCGTATCGGGGTAAGTTAGTTTTCATTGGCCGGCGGGACGTGTATTTTCCGGCCCTGCAGTACCGAATACGAAAAAAGGTACGAAAAAAAGGAGAGGTATCAGTCGGCGATATCTTCCGGTGTTTTTGCAAGTTCGCTTGCGTTTTTCACCGATTCGACGGCTTTGGCGATCTCTTCCTTGTTCGGGAGGTCTCCTAAGATGCTTTCATCCAGAGTTATATCGGGGATCTCGTCGACCTCAGCAAGATCTTCCCCGCCGAGGAACTTTGCACCCTGCTTGACCAGATTGGTAAGCTCGAACGGGAAGATGATCTTGGTCGCCTGACCGTCGGCCATCTTCTGCATGGTGTTTAAGGAGAGGACCGTGATCGAACGTTTATCCAGACTGCGGGAACCAAGCGAAACGATCCGAAGACCCTGGGCTTCTCCCTGGGCTTCGAGGATCCGGCTCTGCCTGGTACCTTCCGCACGAAGGATCTTACTCTGACGTTCACCTTCGGACTCGAGGATCATACTCTGTCTGAGACCCTCGGCTTTGAGGATCGCAGCACGCTTTTCTCCGTCCGCACGCAGGATTGCTGCACGCCGTTCTCTTTCGGCTGCGGTCTGTTCGGTCATTGCCTGTTTGACGGCGCCGATCGGGTTGACCTCTTTGATCTCGACGCGTTCGATCTTGACACCCCACTGGTCGGTTTCCTTATCGAGGATATCTCTGAGCCTGCGGTTAATCATATCACGGTTGTAGAGAACTTCATCAAGCTCCATATCGCCGATGATTCCACGAAGACTCGTCTGGGCAAGGGCCACAGTTGCCTGACGGTAATTCGATACTTCGAAGAAGGCACGTTCCGGATCCATGACGCGGACATAAATGATCGCATCCACATCGGTCGGAGAGTTATCTTTGGTGATGACTTCCTGGGACGGAACGTCGATGACCTGGGTCCTGAGATCGAGTTTGTAGACAGTCGTGATGAACGGGACGACCCATTTGAAACCGGGATTGACCTGACCCGTGTAGGTTCCAAGACGGACAGCTAGTCCTTTCTGATACGGCTGAACGATGACAACACCTTTTGCAAACAGGAAAAGGATGATGACAACTAAAATTATTGCAAGTAATGTAAATGCATCCATAAATTAGACCTTTTTTACTGTGAGGTGAACCCCGCTTGCTGCGGTCACCTCGACTTTTGTTCCGGGAGGGATGGTCCCGTCAGTACATTTTGCACTCCACACGACGCCGTCGACCTCTACTTTGCCCGAGATGGAATCGGGAACGATTTCCACCGTAACAAAACCGGATTTTCCAACGATCGAGTCCTGTCCCGAGGTAGTGGGTTTCTGATCGGGGGAGAGTTTTTTGTACAAAAAGACCGTGATCACCGCAGCACAGATCGCTGCAAGCACGGTCAGCGTGATGCCCAGGGGGGAGGCAAGGAACTCTAACCCGAAAAAGAAGTCCATGACGCCGAGAAAGATCATGGCGGTTCCTGGAACTGCCATGAAAAATCCGGGCGAGCTGGCTTCGATAAGAAGAAGTGCTGCTCCAATCGCAATTAAAACCCAAGGTAAAACTGTAGGGCTGAGGAGTAATTCAAACATATCTGATATACTACTTATAGGCGAGGGGCGTTAAATAGTTGCTCTCGGGAAAAGAAATCCGGTTAACCGGGTTTTCTGCAAAAAAGCCGGTTTCCTCAAAAAATCAGAGGGCCTGGATGAACCGCTCCCCCTACCTTTTCTGGAGATAGATATTGATTCTGTCGCCGACATTCTGCTGAAGGTTTCTGTACCAGAATGCATAATCGTATCTATGATAGACGCCTTTGGGGAAATATGGTAGGGGCTCCAGATCCTCATCTGCCGGGATCGTGGCCATAAGCGCTCCGGTTTTCGGATCGATCTGGGCATCGGCGTAATGGATGACCTCACGCAGGAACTCCCCAGTTTCAACATTGTAGAACCGTGCGCCGAGATTCTCCGTGGCGGGAGCATACGTGGAATCGGTCTTCCAGTTCAAAGGATTGATGCATTTTGCCCCTTCCATAAGAACGAAGCTGCCGACCGCTGACGGAGACTGGGTGTTGTAGGTGATCACAACACCCGTGTCGTAGGCACCACCAGCCGCGGTGAGACCTGCTTTTTGAAGATCGTCATCCGTTACCGTGTAACCGATAAGATACGCAGCGATCAGACGGCTTCGCAGTTCTTCATCGCCCCCGAACCGGTTTTTGATAAGTTCGATAAGGGTCATTGTTCCCTGACTGTGTCCGGCAAGAATGAACGGCCGGCCGCCGCTGAAGTGTTCGAGGTAATACTCGAATGCGTCCTGAATGTCACGGGCTCCCTGTTTGAACGCTTTCGTGTCGGAGATGAGTTTATCGTCATCCTCCATCTTGACCCGTGATGTCATCTGACGGTAATACGGCGCGAATACATTCCCGTACGGCTCATAGACGCTTGCCTCGGTTGCAGAAAATCCCCGGGCAAGGGCCCGGTCCCCTTCATCAGCGATGGGCATCGAACCTGATTCATGGCTGCTCACCGTTGGATATACGTAAAAAACGTCAACCTCTTTCGAGATCCCAGGGAGATACAGCCAGTTGTAAGGATCGGAATAATCGACGCCTGCTTTTTCAGACATAATGAAGACCTTACAGTTAATACAGTCTCCTCTGGTAAATAATCTATTTGCAAAACCGCAAAATTCATCAGCGGGCCCTTCGGCCGGGAAAAATAGGGCGGGTAAAGAAGGGCCGCTTTTAGGTTTTCAGAAGATACGCGTTGATCCTGTCGCCGACATTCTGCTGAAGGTTTCTGTACCAGAATGCATAGTCAAACATATGATAGACGCCATCCGGGAAATACGGTCCGAGATCCAGCTTCTCGTCCGCCGGGATCGTGGCCGTAAGTGCCCCGGTTTTCATATCTATTCGGGCGTCGGCGTAATGGATGACTTCACGCAGGAACTCTCCCGTTTCAAAATTGTAGAACCTTGCGCCGAGATTTTCCGAAGCGGGAGCATAGGTCGAATCGGTCGTCCAGTTCAGCGGATTGATGCAGTTTGCTCCTTCCATAAGAACGAAGCTGCCGACTGCCGACGGAGACTGGGTGTTGTAGGTGATCACAACACCGGTATCAAACGCACCTTTTGCCGCGGTCAGACCTGCTTTTTGAAGATCGTCATCTGTTACCGTATAACCAATCAGATACGCGGCGATCAGACGGCTTCGCAGTTCTTCGTCGTCCCCGAACCGGTTTTTGATAAGTTCGATAAGGGTCATCGTTCCCTGACTGTGGCCGGCAAGAATGAACGGCCTACCAGCATTGAGGTGCTCAAGGTAATACTCGAATGCATCCTGAATGTCGCGGGCCCCTTGCTTGAACGCTTTGGTGTCGGTGATGAACTGATCTTCATCCTCCATTTTGACCCGCGTTGTCATCTGACGGTAATACGGCGTGAATACATTCCCGTACGGTTCATACACGCTTGCCTCGGTTGTGGAAAAAGCCCGGGCAAGGGCCCTGTCCCCTTCATCCGCGATGGGCATAGACCCAGATTCATGGCTACTTACAGTTGGATACACATAAAATATATCCACCGGTTTCGCGATCTCCGGGAAATACAGCCAGTTCTGCGGATCGGAATAATCGACGCCTGCGTTTTCTAACATAATGAAGACCTTACAGATAATACAGGCTCCTCAGGTATATAATGTGTTTGTGAAACCGGGAAGTTTATCCTGAAAAAATGGGGGTTAAAGAAGAAATGCGTTTAGGTTTTCAGCAGATAGGCGTTGATTCTGTCTTCGACATTCTGCTGCAGATTTCTGTACCAGAATGCATAATCATACCTGTGATAGACTCCTTCGGGATAAGCTCCGATATCCAGATCTTCTCCCTCAGGGATCGTGGTTGTTAGAGCTCCGGTTTCTAAATCGATCTGGGCATCCGAGTAGCCAACAACTTCACGAATAAATTCCCCGGTCGAATCATTGTAAAACCGTGCGCCGAGATTCTCGGAGGCGGGAGCATATGTGGAATCGGTCTTCCAGTTCAAAGGATTGATACAGTGGGCTCCTTCCATAAGCATGGGCCCGCCGACCGAAGTCGGGGACTGGGTGTTGTAGGTGATCACAACGCCGGTGTCGTATGCACCCTCGGCGGCGGTGAGTCCGGCTTTGGCAAGATCGTCATCCGTTACGGTATAACCGATGAGATACGCGGCGACCAGACGGCTGCGGAGTTCTTCGTCGTCACCGAATTTATTCTTGATCAACTCGATAAGGGCCATAGTTCCCTGACTGTGTCCCGCAATGATGAACGGCCGGCCGGCATTAAGATTGTTGATATAATACTCGAACGCATCCTCGACGTCAGCCGCTCCCTGTTTGAATTCTGCGGTATCGGTCGCGAGCATCCCGTCATCCATCTTGACGTTCGTCGTCATCTGCCGGTAATACGGAGCGAAAACGTTTCCGTACGGCTCATACACGCTTGCCTGCGCTGCAAAAATACCCTGGGCCAGGGCCCGGTCCCCCTCATCGGAGATGGACATCGAACCGGTTTCATTGCTGCTTACGGTTGGATACACGTAAAAAATATCCACCTCTTTGGAGACGTTCGGAAGAGACAGCCAGTTGTAGGGATCGGAGTAATCGATCCCGGTATCTATAAGATTCCCAGGCTCGCTGTTCTGTTCGGAAGGCTCAGTATTGATGCAGCCTGATGTAAAAATAAAACAAACACAAAGAAGAAGGAGGAAACCAAGAGAAAAACATCGTTTTTTACTGTTTTCCAATCGAATAAAGATCATACACATACTGTATTTTTCACCAGTAAAAAAGGTATTTATCTGACCCCGACCGGGTATGTTTCGTGTATGGTCGAACAGAGATCTGATAATTATAAAATTATGCGAGGCCGAAAAGCCTCATAACTCTCTGCATAAGATTCAGATTTTCTGTCTTCTCTTCCACCTTGGTTTCTTCCTCGGGCACTTTGATTTCCGGGGTGTGCATAACGAACTGGACTGAACTTACCTGAGTGTTCTTCTCGGAAACGAAGGATTTCGTGTTGTCGGTTCCGCCTCTGATGGGATCGAGCACTTCATTTATTTTATCGGTAAGCTTCGTGTCAAGCCCGGTCGTATTGTCTCTGAGTTCCCCCGTGCCGTCGGTCAGATTTGCCACGCCCTCTTTGAGATCGTTCGTCCCGTCGGTCAGTTCCGAAAGACCGAACGATAAGGCTGATGCCCCGTTGGCGAGGGTAAGAGATCCGGATGCCACAAGAGTGGCGTTCGAGGACGCATAACCGACTCCTGTCGTATATGCCACCAGACCAGTGTAGAAGGTTTGATACGAGGTAAGCTGCGTGAGAAGCTGCGTGAGCTGCCCGGTCGGATCGCCGGTTGAGCTGATGGCCGCGGTAAGAACAGCGGCGTAATTATCCTTCGTCAGCGTCGGAATACCTGATCCGGAAAGCTGTGCGTTTGCGGACGCCAGCAGGCCGCTAAAGATCTGATCGGCACCTCCGGTCAGGGCGGCATTCTGTCCTGCGAGCGAGGCAAGACCTAAAGACAGGGAATTCGTCCCGGATGCAAGAGTTGCCGCACCGGCCTGAACCTTATAACCCCCTGCAGACGCATTGATAATTCCCCGGGAAAGATTGTTTACACCGTCGCGAAGTTCCCATGCGCCGTCGTCAAGTTCGACGATCCCGTCGCGAAGTTCCGTAAGATCATCTTCCATTTCGCTTGTGTCAAGGTCAACATCGAGCGAAAGACGAATGCCGTTCAACGAGATCGCATCCATCCCGAAATCGACAACTGAAGAAGTAATGACGACATCGGCACCCTTGCCCGGGAAGAGGGTGTAGGAGAGCTGCTTGTCGCTTCCGACGTTTGCCATCGTTGCGCCGGATGCAACAATATTGCTGCATTTGTTCGCATCCAAAGTCACTGTCATCATAAGGGCATACTTTTCATAGAAGTCCTCCTTGTCCGACGGATCCTTGGTGATGACGATATGCATCTCGAGATTTCCGCTTTTACCTGCGATTTCATCGGCAGAGTAGGGAACGCCGTCCAAATAATAGGTGATATCGACATCCCACGGGATCGGAACGGATCCAAGATCTCCTTCGTAGTAGAGTTTTCCCGGATCTGTATCGATTGTTATTTCGTCGCCGTTGACATTGATCTGGTCGGTCGTGACCATGTTTCTGACCGAGGCGTACGATCCGTAATCCGTGATGCGGCCGCCGGTCTGCATATCGAAGATGTTTACGGCATATACGTGGCTGACCGATCCGTCACCGTTGAGATTGACATAGATGACTTCTTCTTTTTGTGTTCCGGCCGCAGCGGCCGGGACGATGAATAATGTGATTATTATCAGGGTTATGAGAATTTTTACCAATGATTTCATGTTATACTCCTGTTGTATCAGGCACAAACTGCATGTTCAGAGATGTTTTCTGGATGATCTTATCGAAGATCAGGAGAAGAGCCGGCAGGACGAACAGTACTGCAAGGATCGAAAGGATTGACCCTCGGCCAACAAGCATCCCAACTTCGCTTAAGAGAGCATTCGAGGAGAAGATCCACAAGGCAAGACCGGCTACCAGAAGAATGAAGGCGGAGACGAGAATCGAGACCGCCGCCTTCGAGATGGTCAGCTCGACGGCCTCCCGCTTGGGGTGAAGCTTTCTAAACTCAACATACCGGCTGGTAAACATAATCGCGTAATCGACAGTAATGCCGAGCTGGAGAGAACTGATGACCAGATACGAGATGTAGAACATCGGCTCTCCCTGGAAGTAGGGTATTGCGCAGTTGATCCAGATCGCCGATTTGATGACGAGAACGAGGATCAGTGGGAGGGAGATGGATTGGAATGCTATCAGAATGACGATGCAGATCGCAATGATGCCGACCGCCTCGATTTTGATATTATCCTCTTCGATAAACGATTTCATATCGTAAGCGTTGGCGATCTCTCCTGCCAGATACCATTCCCCGGGATAATGCTCTTCACCGATAGCCCGGATATTTTCAATCGCCGCAAAGGATTCGGGATCTTCGAGAGAGGTGTCGACGGTGATGATCATCCTGCTGTAGTTGGCGGATTCCAGTTCGGACAGGGTGCTTCCAGGGACATACTCCTGCGGAATTTCCGCACCGACTGTGCCCACGTAGGATATCACCGACACAACATTGGGTATCTCTTCGATTTGATCAAGCACTTCCTGCTCTTCTGCGAGATTCCCCTTCTGGACCATGAGGACAAGAGAGGAGGCCCCACCGAAGGTATCAGTGATCGCTATGGCATCCTGACCGATAGCTGTCCGTTCGTCGGAGAAGAGATCGAAGTAGACATAATCGTTGTTTTCGATGGCGATAACCGAAGGTATCACGATCAGGGCAAAGATGATGAGAGCGGGGAAGCTTAATTTGACGAGGCACTTTGCGAGTTTTCTCAGATCGGGAATGAACGGACGGTGCTGAGTCTTTTCGATGAGTTTGCTGCAGACAAGCGTGAGCGCCGGCAGAAGCGTGAAAACGCAGAGAAGACTGATGACGATTCCCTTCGTCAGAACAAGGCCAAGATCCGGACCGATCTGGATTCTCATCAGGATAAGGGCGGCAAAACCGATCAGCGTGGCAATACCGCATGCGGTGACCGAGCCTATGGATTTGACGAGGGCATGCTTCATCGATTCAAAGACCGGGATCCCGTCTTTGCGGATCTCGGTGAACCGGTACAAAACGAAGATTCCGTAATCAAGAGCGATTGCAAGCTGCAGAATGGCCGCAACTCCCTGCGTGATGAACGATATTTCTCCGAATATGATATTGGTTCCCATGTTGATGACGATGGCAACTCCTATCGTGAACATCAGGAGAAAAGGTTCGAACCATGAAGTGGTCGTCAGGAAGAGAATGGCAAGGATGAAAGGTATTGCAATCAGGAAGATCTTGACGATATCGCTTGAAAGCGTTCCTTTCGAGAAGGTCGAGGAGACGGAGAGGCCCGACATGGCGGCATCGTCACCGGCAAGTTCTGCAAGTTCGTTGACGGCGGAAGTGGCTTTTTCATTGTCGAGGGTGATGCTGAAAAGGGCGGTGTTGTTTTTGTAATACGCTTCGACGGCATCTGTGTCGAGGGTTTCGAACGGTACGTCAAGAGAGACGGCATCATCGAGCCATGTTACCTCTTCGACACCGTCGACGGCAGCGAATTGTTTTTTCAGTTCAAGTGCTTCCGGTATCGTGATGTCCGGCACCATAATACGTGCATTGGGCACCCCTTGCGTGAACTCCTCGTTCATCACATCAAGAGCGATGGTCGAGGGAGCTTCATCGGGGAGATAATCAATGATATTGTAGTTTACGGAGACCTGCGGTATCAGAATCAGACAGAGAACGGCGATCAGCAGGGTTATGATAATAACCTGTTTTCTTTTTTGCAGGATGGTTCCGGATATGTCTATCATAGGAAAAGCAGCCGTTTAACCGGTTGTCTGAATATGTCTCCCTGAATTTGTGATAAACATCTTGAATTTTCGACAAAATGCGACAGGTGTCTAATGATGTTATATTTAATGCTATCTTATTGAAAAAGAATTTATGACGAACCGACAAGACATATGTATAGACACATGTCCAAAGACGCAGCTCTCCAAAGCAATATCACCAAAAAGATGCTTGCGGCATCCCTGAAAAAACTGATGAGTGAAAAACCTCTCCATGCGATCACCGTAAAGGAGATCACGGAAAAATGCGGGCTGCACCGGCAGACGTTCTACTATCATTTCGAGGATGTTCACGATCTTGTCCGATGGATGTACGAGGAGGATGCGTTCGATCTCCTTATGCGCAGTGAGGAGGTGTTTTGCTGGCAGGATAAGATTTTGCAGCTTTTCGGCTATATTTCCGCGAACCGGGAGATGTGCGTGTGCACGCTCAATTCCCTGAGCCGAGAGACGCTGAAGGATTTCTTTAGTGCGGATCTGGAGAGGGTCGTCCGGGATGTCGTGCTGACCTACGGGCGCGATCTTCCACGTTCCGAAGGGTATGTCGAGTATCTCACGCATTTCTATACCGTAGCTTTTGCAGGAATTGTGGAGAGCTGGATTTTAGGCGAGATCGATCTTACCCCTGAGATGATCGTAGCATACATGGAAAAGACGGTCAAGGATCAGCTGAACGGGGCAGTGATGAGATATGAAAAAGGAAGAGAAACTGATTCAGGGCAGGGAGAGGGTGAGCAAATGATAGCTGATAATCCATTGGGAGAAAAACCCGCCGATTACAGCGATGCAAAAATATCCGTGTCGTTTACGGTAGGAGATCAACAATCTGCCAAGGAAATCGTGAAGGGACTAGGGTTTGCTGGAGAGATAACGGAGATAAAAAATGGGTTTGTTGTTTTGATTGCAGCCCAGCAGATTCCCGAAATTGTCCGGGCACTCGACAAAGAAAACATCGCCGTGTACGGGATCGTGCCGCAGATCTGAACCGGATGGTCTGCGGATGAACCCGTAAGGGCATGCATATTCACATGCCTAACGAAAACCTCCGGTTTTCTCCGCTAAGGTCCATCCTGCGGATGAACCCGCTTCAGAAATTAAACGTCTTCTGGACGATCTTGATCGCACAGAAATCGCCGCACATCGTGCAGGCATCGGAATCGGCCGGCATGCGGGAGTTTCTGATGCAGCGTGCCTTCTCTGCGTTTATCGAGACGGCATACTGGCGTTCCCAGTCGAGGTCGCGGCGGGCGTGCCCCATCTCGAGATCGGCTTCACGGGTCTTTGGGAGTTTGACCATATCGCCGACGTGGGCCGCGATGCGTGAACTCATAACTCCCTCATAGACCTCTTCGGGGGTCGGAAGAGCCAGATGCTCGGCCGGGGTTACATAGCAGATGAAATCTGCACCTGCGGCGGACGAGACGGAAGCTCCGATCGCAGCAACGCGGTCGTCGTATCCCGGAGCGATATCCGTTACCAGAGGACCGAGCATATAGAACGGTTTGTTGTTGGTGACCCGTTTTTCCAGCTGGACATTGGTTTTGATCTCATCGAGAGGGATGTGACCCGGACCTTCGAGAATGCACTGAACACCGGCGTTGTGTGCCTGATCGGCGAGTTCTGCGTTGATCAAAAGTTCCTGGATGGCGGCACGATCCGTGGCGTCATGACAGGCCCCTGCCCGCATGCCGTTTCCAAAGGAGAGGGTGACTTCGTGTTCCTTTAAGATCTCGACGAGGTAGTCGAACCTGCGGTAGAGAGGGTTCTCCATCTCGTTGTGCAGCATCCATGCCGTCATGAATGCCCCTCCACGGGAGACGAGACCGCCGTGTCTGCCCTGATTTTTCAGTCTCTTCACGGTCTCGTAGTTGATTCCGGTGTGGATCGCCATAAAATTCGTACCGAGTTTTGCCTGCTGCTCGGTGATCTTGAAGAGATCGTCCTCGTCCATGAAAACGACGCCGCCTTTGTTTCTGGCAGCTTCGATGAACGCCTGATAGAGCGGAACGGATCCAACGGAAAGGTTCGACTGTTCACAGACCCGGCGGCGGATATCGAGGAAGTCCCCGCCTGTCGAAAGCTCCATCAGCGAGTCTGCCCCGGCGAGTTCTGCCTGACGTGCCTTTTCCAGCTCCTCTTCCACATTCACGATATCAGACGAGGTCCCAATCGATGCATTCACTTTTGTGCGAAGTCCCGAGCCGATACCGCAGAGTTTTACTTTCCGGTAGGGCGTCATCGGGATGACGATATGACCGCCGGCAATTCCCCTGCGGATGAAATCTTCGGTGACCCCTTCGGATTTTGCCACGACCTTCATCTCTTCAGTGATGAGGCCTTTTTTTGCATCTTCAACGATTGTCATACCCTTACTTCAGGATGCTGGAGATTATAAACTATTTTATTTACTATAAATAAAAACAAATTTATTTGCTGATTTAACAAGTAAAATGTCATTTTATAGGGTTTTATTCAGGTAAATTCCAGATCTCAGGCAAGTAAAGTTGGTTTCAAAGAGTAGTCGGCTTGAGAGGTTTGAAAGAAATATTGTGCAATTCCAACGACCTTCACGGAGAGGGAAAGGGCCGGCGCAGATTAATGGCCCGGGTAGGAAAATTCTGGAACGCGGCTGATGAATACCAAATCAGGAAAAAAGAGAGATGATGTTTTGGATTAGTTGCCGGACGATCTGCCGAAGTTCCAGGAAAACAGATTCCTGAAGAAATTCATGACCCGGTCCATAAACTGATTCGTACTGCCGGAGACCGAGGTCTGACCCTGACCCGGGGAAGAAACGGCGATGAACTTGTAAGCTCCTTCCCTGTCCCTGATCGGCTGACCATCATGATAGATGCATGCCTCGGCACTCAAATTCTGTACCTCTTCCCAAAGCATCGTCCGGGTAAACGTGAATTCACGCATCTGGATGGGTGAACCGATCACAGCGTAGGTGGAGTTGACCCCGATCAGACTGCTGTTGGTCCCGTTATAGAGATAAAGACAGACCTGGTCGGCATCGGGATTGGTCCTGACGGTAAACGTGTATCTGTACATCGGCGTGCCTGACGTATCATTACTCTGCAAAGGCAGGACCTCTCCGGATGCGATTAAATCCAGTATCCTGGCATTTTGATACTGATTCCCGTATTGGTTCGCTGATCCAACAGGAGTCGGCGTCACACCGTTTGCGGCCTGAACAGAGAAGCATTGTTCCTGACACGTCTCTCCCGCATCGGAATACGCACAGATCGATAAACAGTACGCGTGACCTGCGGTGAGATTCTCCGAGGGAATGCCATACGACGTGGCGGATCCAAGCTCCCGGTTACTGAAGCACAGCGTATTCGTCGTCATATCTCTCAGCGTAACACGGTATCCTGCGGCTCCCGGGGCAGCACTCCACTGGGCATTCACGCAATTTCCGTCATTCAGCACGCAGTTCTGATTCTGGTATGGTGCCGAGATGCTGAACGGACCGGGACCGGCAGATGTGGTTGTGAAACTCATGACCGGTCCATAGGCAGTACCGTCTTGATTTACCGCGTAAGCTCTGTAATAATAGGTCGTTCCGGCGGCAAGTCCCGAAACGGTGGTACTGTACTTGCCGTACGAATGACCGCGGTATCCTTCAGACACCGTAAATGCAAGGTTCGAGGCTGAGGTCCCATACACAAAGCCAACGTCAGTTACATCGAAGCCGCCGTTTTTCTGTAAGTTCCCCTGAAACGTACATGAACCGGTGGTGATCCCATCACATGAAAGTGTTGAGATGGTGGGCAGATCGGCTGAGACCCCTGCAGAGAAAAGCAGAAAAACCAGCGCCGTCCCTAACAGGATCATAGGCAGTTTTCGCATGATAATCTGTGTTATATTCGAGGATATAAAATGCTAGAGGTAGAAGACCTTCCTTTGAAAAAGCGGGCAAAAAAAGATATGAGATATTTTTTAGATGGTTTTACGCTTCCAGACCGCTGGTGATCCTTCGTTCAAGGATGTACGGAAGAGCGATACCCAGAAGAATGATGATGACACCTACCCAGCGAAGTGCGGCGACCGGTTCGAGAATGATCACTGCGGCTGCAAGGACCTCGACCGGAAGTTCAGCCGAGTTCAGGATGGTCGCCATACCGGTACTGACTTTGGGAGCACCGACTGCAAGGAAGAAGATCGGGATCGCGATACCAAACAGACCAAGCGGAATACTGTAGGCAAGAGCATTCACATTCGTGATTCCTTCGATGACGGAAGATCCTCCGTAGACCGTTCCGACGAACAGCAGAACAAAGAGCATCCCGGCGGTAGCAATAAAGAAACTGCGGTTCATCGGCGGAAGTTCCGGGCTGACTCTGCCGCTCAGATAGACGAACAGAGCGTAGAAGAATGCTGCGAGAAGTCCAAGGGCAATACCGGCCGGATTCATCTCGGCAAGCGAGAGACCGGAACCGATGATGCCGCCTGCAAGGATCGTACCAACGAGGATGACCAGACAGGCGATCACTTTGTTTCTCGACGGAAGTTTTCTTCGGGTAACTGCCTCGATGACCACACCGATCCAGGAGTACTGGAAGAGTAAAACAACGGCAAGGGAAATCGGCAGGTATCCAAGCGAGAGGAAGTAACAGACCGTCACAAGAGCCATCACGATACCGGTGATGACGAGAGTAATCACGCGTTTCCAGAGCGGAAGAGTGCTTGGCTTATGCTTCGGCTGCTTTCTCTGATAGATGAACCAGACAAGAGCTACTAGAACGAGAAGAATGATCCAGCCGTAGAAGAATTTACCGACCAGAACGACCGGGATTCCAAAACCGTTCATTACGGCGAGCGTTACGATAGTTGAAAGGATTGCATACGAACAGGATGCCAGAAGCACCAGAAGCGAGCAAAAGACAACCGAGTTTGATAATTTTTTCAGATCCACAGAAGACTCCTTTCAATAAATTAGGCTGAAGAATCTATAATAAATTATGCATATTTTGCAATAAGTACAAATTACTTTAGTAACACGCAAAGATATCTGTGCAAGACTGCTTTAACGCTTGACAACCATTATTGTGTCATGGACGATGATGAAATTGGCAAACGTACCCAGAGTAATCTGAAAATTATGAATCCAGTTTCCGAAACAAAGCTTATCCTTGCGGGAAACTATGCCGGTCTCAAACCTGGAATGTCGGTGCTGGATATCGGATGCGGGAACGGGACCCTCTTAAATCTCTGGCATAAGGAGTTTGGCGTCTCCGGAACCGGCATCGAGCTGCAGAAGGAGTCGGCCTCCCGCGCAAGAAATCTTCTGCAGGGAACCGGGATTACGGTGATCGAAGGAGATGCCGCTGCATATATCCCGGATGAATCTTTTGATGTCGTGAGCGTTTTTGGCACGGCATTCATCTTCGGAGGGGCGGAAGCGGCTCTTCAACATCTCGCCGGACATGTAAAGGAAGGAGGCTGTCTTGTTATCGGAGACAGAGTCTGGAAGAAAACAATGGTGCCGCCGGAGTTTGCAAGAGAATGGCCTGAGGTCCCGACCGCGTTCGAACTTACTTCCACGGCAAGGGAACTTGGATTCACCCTCACCGGCATGATTTCGGCCTCATCCGACGACTGGGACCGGTATGAATCTGCGGTCTGGCAGAATGCGGCATCTGAAAATATGGATGAATATCTCCGACATATCCAGGATGAATACCTTGCCTACGGCAGGGAATTCATGGACTGGAGCTGCTTCGTGTTTCAGGGTTAGAGGATCCTTTTTTTGAACATCACAAAGATCAGGAGCACCGATAAACCGAGGGAGGCAACTACAATGGAGACGAAGGCAAACGGATACTCGGTCATCGGTACCGGAACGTTCATGCCGAAAAAGCCTGCAACGACCATCGGGATGGCCATAATGGCCGCAAAACAGGTGAAGAGTTTCATGATAAAGTTCACATTGTTATTGATGATCGAGGCAAATGCTCCCATCGTGCTTGAGATCGTCTCGGAATAGGTCTCTGCCATATCCAGAGCCTGATGGTTTTCGATGATGACATCGTCAAGAAGATCCCGGTCCTCTTCCTTTACGACCCCTGCCGGAATCTGGAGTTTGGAAAGTTTTTCCAGAACGGATTCATTTCCCTTGAGTGAATTGATAATATAGACGAGAGACTTCGAGAGGGCGAGCATTTGGAAGATCTCTTCATTCTTCGTGGATTTTTTGAGGGTCTTCTCGATTTCACTCGTCCTCTTGTCGATCCTTCGAAGGATTTGCACAAAAAGATCCGCATTTCTGTAGAGAAACAGCAGAATGAACTTGACCCTATTCTCTGTTGAAAAATTCTTGATCTTCCCGGATGCGAACTGATCGAGGATCGGATTTTTCCGAAGCGAGATGCTGATGAGGCAGTCGGGCAAAAGAACGAAACCGGCAGGAATAGTGGTGTACGACTCGACATCATCCTCGGTCAGGAAATACGGCGTATCGATGAGGATGAGGGAGGCGTTCGTATCATGTTCGACACGCGGACGCTCCTCTTCGTCCAAAAGGATCGTAAGATCGTCTCTGTCGAGAGAGAGTTCCTGACAAACATACGACACCTCCTCATCCGTTGGACTGATGAGACGGATCCAGCAGCCTTTCGTGATGCTGTCCTGTTTGACCGGGAGTCTGCTCTCGTTTACGGAGGAGTATATCTCGATCATGATCTGTTAGTGATTCATAGGGGACAGAGATATAATAAATGATTCCTGAGAAAAGTGGGTGGACTTTTGAAGGACCAAACCGAAAGGGTACTGTCAGAAGTCTCATCCCGGGGGTTTACAATCAATAATACAACCTAGGAGTATATATACCCCTGACCGCGCGGTGCGATAATGCCCCAGGATTCAGCAGAAATGCCGTTCTCTCTCAGAGAGATAGGCTCACATTTTTTCTATTTTTCCCGTATTTTCGTATGTTTTGCTGAGGGGGGTTCAGTCTGAAAACATGCGCTGAAGATACTCAAACGCGGCAATCACTTCGGTATATTCCCTGCGCATTCTGGGGTTGGTATCCGGATGGTATTTATCGCGAAGATTTCGGAATGCAAGCGATGTTGTGGTAAAATCCGCATCCATAGGGAGCCCGAGGATACTGTATGCCCGTTCTTTTGTCATTTCTTCGATCATATCACCTAATCTGTTGATTCATATTACATAAATATTATGGGAACTTAACTAATATCTCGTATCTAATTGGGTTTTCATCACCTTTGGTGTGGGTCGAAGATCCAAAATAGGGAGTGTATTCTTGTGGTAGACTGGAATTTAATCGGGATCATTGCCGCATTTGTCATATATTTCGGCATAATGATCTACATAGGCTTCTTCTATATGAAGAAGAACAAGACCGTTGGAGACTATATTCTTGGAGGCAGAGGCCTTCACCGGTGGGTTACGGCACTTTCGGCCGAAGCATCGGATATGAGCGGCTGGCTTCTTTTGGGTCTGCCCGGTCTTGCGTATGTATCGGGCCTCTCGTCGGCCGGATGGACCGCGATCGGTCTTGCGATCGGTACCTATCTGAACTGGAAACTGGTTGCAAAACGTCTGCGGATATACACGCACAAAGCAAAAGACTCGCTCACTCTTCCCGAGTTCTTTGTTAACCGGTTCGGCGACAAAAAAGCCTATATATCGGCACTTTCCTCGGTTTTCATCATCGTCTTCTTTGTTGTTTACACTGCAGCACAGTTTGTTGCAGGCGGAAAACTCTTCAATGCAATCTTCGGTGTTGACTACACATGGGCGATGCTCGTCTGTGCAGCGATCGTCGTCCTGTATACCTTCACCGGAGGATTCAAAGCCGTATGTCTGACGGATTCAATCCAGGGAATGCTGATGCTTTTCGCCCTGATTCTCGTCCCGATCGTCGCGATCGTCACCATGTTCGGGACCGGCGGAGGATCCGCTGCGGCCCTCAACCCGGACATGCTTTCCCTCTTTAAAGATCCGTCCACCGGAGAGTTCATCTCGGTCTTTGTAGTCGTATCGGGTCTTGCATGGTCATTCGGTTACTTTGGTCAGCCGCACATTCTGCCGAGATTCATGGCGATCGAAAAGCCCGACGAGATCCCGCAGGCACGAAGATTTGCCATGATCTGGGTCATTTTGACACTGGCGGCTGCAATCTTCATCGGTCTTTTAGGTCAGGTCTTCTTCAGCACCCCTCTCGCAAGCCCCGAAACGGTCTTTATCGAAATGAGTAAAGAGACGCTCGCGAGCTTCCTTGCAGGTATTATTTACTGCGGTATTCTTGGAGCTATCATGAGCACGGCATCAAGTCAGATGCTTGTTGCATCCTCGGCAATTTCCCAGGATCTCTACAAGACCTTCATCAACAAGAAAGCATCCCAGAAATCGTTACTCTGGTTATCCCGCGTAACGGTTCTCGTCGTCGCAATATTCGCGATCTTCCTCTCGCTTGATATCTCCAGTTCCGTCTTCGGCATCGTTTCTTTTGCCTGGGCAGGATTTGGAGCAACGTTTGGTTCGGTGATCCTCGTCGGACTCTTCTGGAAGAGAATGAACTGGCAGGGAGCTCTTGCCGGAATTCTCGTCGGAGGCGTTACGGCATTCCTCTGGTACATGTTCCTTGCAGCCCCAACAGGAATCTATGAGATGATCCCGGGCGCAGCGGCAAGCGTTCTTGCTATCTTCATTGTTACGAAGATCACGGCACCGCCCACAAAAGAAGTTACCGATACCTTTGATGCATACGTTAAAGAGATCGGTAATGAGAGAACCTGATCTCTCACCTCTTTTTTTCAAGAATTTGTGCTAATAAACTTCTCATAGATACGTTGCCGCATGATTCCTGACCAATTTTTTAAAGGTGGGCGAACATAACCTCAAAGGCGCATTTGATATGTAAAATCTTAAACATTTGTACTTCAATTACGCGAGGTTGCAGTATATCAACTCATATATCAGATAGAGAAACAACTGGTTGCGTACATCACGTTTAGTTAATTAAATTTACTTAATTCACACACATTATTCTAATAAAAAAGTGTATATAATGCGCATGCTCAACAACGGGGTCATGAGAATTAGATCTTTTTTGGCTCCTATTGCTGTCTAACCAAATAAGACAGGAGAGTATTTGGAGTAATGGTATGAACAAAAACACGAAAAAACATGCAGAATCCAATATGCAGCACGCATGGAAGATTCTGCTGGTTCTGCTGTGTGTCGGACTGTTCGTTGGAGCGGTCAGCGCAGCTACTACAACTTCGGTCGAGATCTCGCGGATCGCTGCCGACGGAACGACCGTTCTCGCAAACGAGACGGTGACATACGAATGGATAAAAGAGAATCTTCCGATTGCCGGTGACGGAATAACACATTACGGTCATCAGGGGCCGGTGTTTGAGGAGGCATCCGGCTACTACGGAGATCCCTGGGATCCTCAGGAGATCATCAACACCGACGATGCCGGCGCTCTGCGAGGGACGTCTGTTCTTGATCTTGCATCTCTCGTTGGCGAAATCCCGGAAAACAGCACTGTTAAAATCATTGCCAGTGACGGATTTTCCCAAACATTCAGTTCCGGTTATCTCATCTCCCCAACAACCGAAATGGGACCGCTGGTCCTTGTCTGGGAAGTGAACGGTGTAAACGTTTCCGCAGCAGGAAGCAGCGGCGATGCATCAGACGGTATGAGGGTCTACTTCTTCGCCGATGATGGTGTTTTTGGGAACTATGATATGTTCCAGACCATGCCGGAAGGTGATTGGTATAACTACTCAACGATCTATCCATCAACACGCGGACTATCGGTGAGATCGGTTGACCGAATTAAGATATACACCGAGGAAACGGAGTATAACCCAACACCTACAGTCACACCCACAATCACACCTACAGTCACACCAACCGTAACTCCCACGCCCAAACCGGAATATGATCTTTCCGGATTTGACCGTGTGGTCACCATTGACACTAGCCAAATCACTATCCCTGCAGCAGCACTCGGCAGCAGCAGCACGTTGAAAACAGACACAACTGCTGGAAATAATTCAGTTGCTGCTATGGTTTACAACACCTTTGGCAGCGATGTAACCTTCTGGAAAGGAGGGCAGACTGGAAATAAATTTAATCTGGATACATTGCTTGGAAAAACCCACAAATCCGGAGGCTACTGGCATCTCTTCGTCGACAGTACAGAACAGAGTATCTCAAGCTGGGCAACTGATCTTACCGTAACGTCAGGTCAGGTTGTTGAACTTGTTTACGAATCAGATACTGTAGGCGTTGAAAACTTCACCGTTAGGATGGAAGCGTCAGAAGATCCGATGTACATCTACGACAATGTCGTTGACATCGGAAAAACAGGTACGTTTACCGAGACAATAAACGATGTCCAGTATCAAATTCCCTGGTATTCGCCTGCAGGAGTTCTCAAGAGTCTTGACTTCGATACTGAGTATCTCGTCAGACAGAACGGAAACATCTACTTTAATTCTTTCACAGATCTGCAAACTGGAATAGTCTATGCGGATGACTACATTAATGTCTACAATGCCGCTGATTTATCTGCAACACTCCCGGCGGATGCGGAGATTCTTCCCGGAGATGTGATCTACATTCAGTTCGGCGGGAATAAGTACACAATTGAAGGTTCAACTGCAGTAATCCGTGCTGAAATATATGCACCAGGCAAAACCGCTACATGGCCGCTTTACCTGAACGGTGCTGTTGATATTCCATTAGACAAGGACTACTTCGAAGCAGATGCATCAACTCACGCACGTGTAACCTACACTGATGGAAATGGTGATGTCTGGAGCGGCGTCCCGCTGAGAATTCTTACTGGTATGGTCGATGATATCGAGGCAAACGGAGTTTCACATTATACCTTCAATGCAACCCGTGCCGCAGCCGGTTATACGATTACTTTCACGAACGGCGACGGGACGACCGCATCAGTCAACGCAGATGTTTTGCCTGCAACCCGTAACAGTGATATGACGTATACCGATGCATATCTGATTGCAGATACGCTCAATGGTGTCAAGACCGCTCTTACCTTCGTCGGTTCAGCAGTACCTGCAAAACTGACGGATGTCCGTACGATTAATATGGATGTTTCTGCATTCGAACCCGTAGAAGAAAACTGGTCGATCGATTTGTTTGGAAATATTAACGGAACACTGGCAGACACGTTCCTCTACGAAGCGGTGGACAGTGGATGTGCACCGACCCACAATATAACCTACACTGATACAAACGGCGATGTGTATTTCGGAATGGGAATGAGTACGTTCCTTGGATGGGTCGACGACGAACATCCCCACGCACTTGCATCCGAGACGCTGTCCGGCGGTGTTACGATTACGTTTGCAAACAGTGCAGGCGACAGCACAACCATAGATTCAGATATCTTCAAAGATGATACGAAAAAAGCAATCATTGCCATCTACAAAAATGGAGAAAAGATCACTCCAACGTTCATTGGTGAGGTTGTAGGGTTAACAGACCGTATCTCCGGTGTTTCAACCATTACGTTCACCAACTACCGTGCCCCGCCGGAAATCGAGGGTCTCACCATCATCAAGAAAACCGCTGACGGTACAATCATCAACCAGACCTATATTTCCTGGCAGGAAATGCGTGACACATTCCCAGTAATCGGGGACGGAACCTACAACTACAGTATCCAGGGTCCGATCATGCCCGACTATATCGGGGAATACGGTAACTGGGATGAAGATGAACAGTTCCCGCCATGCGGAACCGCCGATGATCCGCGGTTCAAAGTCAATGATCAGGTAAAAGGAACGGCAATCATAAACCTTACCGATCTTGTCGGCGGAATGAGTGAAGGCGATCAGCTGAAAATCACAGCAAGCGACGGGAAATCAGAGACATTCGTTGACGGATACCGGTACATTTACAACCCGGATGCGAGAATGGGAACAATGTTCCTTGCATGGTCCGATGACGGTATCGACGGGCCGACCGGCTATGATATTCTGTTCCGTCTGTTCATGACGTCCGACGACAATATATTCAGTCTCTGGGATATGCATGAGAGTATGGCAGAAGAGGACTGGGGATTCTATGCAGGCCTTTACCCGACACCAGCCGACTTCTCTGTCTATAAGATCAATAAACTGGAAATCATCGTTAGTGAAACCGACGTCACATATGAGTATACCGCAGACACTGGGCAGGTAGAGATCCCGGCATCGGTTATTTCCGGTAGCGATGTGCCAAAGACGGTAGCCAATAACTCTCTGATTGGTGCGGTCTATAACACGCTTGACGGAGCGGAATTATTCTACAAAGTCGGACAGACGGCAACGTACTTCAACCTCAATTCATATGACGGTCACATCCACAAAAGTCCAGGCAAGTGGTACGCATACATCAACGACGCAGAGGTTACTGAAAGTGAATGGGACAAAGTAACCGTAACGGGCGGTGAAACGGTTCGCCTCCTTTACGATGACAGCACGAATGGCAAGACCTACAATTACTCTATCAAAATCACGGCACCAAATCTGATTGCTGCTGTGATTAAAGGAAATGTGACGATTCCGGCAGACCAGATCACTGCAGGCGTTTCCAAAGAAGTCGATAACGCATCTGTTATCGGTGTACTTTACAACACCTTGCCTGGAGTTCTCTTCTATTATGGCGGGGATACAACAACCTATTTCAACATAGAATCATACGACGGTAACACGCACAAAATTCCAACAAAGAATGATAAATGGTACCTTTCGGTCAATGGTGTAACCTTAGGTAAAACCGAGCCTGACTGGAGTCTGATAACTGTGGAAGACGGAGACGTTGTTTCCCTTATGTTTGACAATCAGACAGCAGGCACCGTTTCCTACTTCAACATGACCGTTGAGACGGTACCTGTTGGAACCATCCTTCCGATTACTGACGGAGATGTGATTGTTCCTGCAGCAGATATTTCAGGAAGCGATATTGACGTAAACGTTCCAGGTTCATCACTCATTGGCGTTCTCTCAGGAATCGACGGTATCGGATTCTTCAAAGGAGGGAATCAGGGAGCATACTTCAACCTTGACTCCTACGACGGCCATACACACAAAAGCCCGACGAAGAATGATAAATGGTATGTCTATATCGATGGTGTTGAAGTAACCGAATCAAACTGGACAAACGTCACCGTTTATGATGATCAGGTCATACGTCTATTCTTCGATGAAGCATCAACCGGAAACAGCTACGAATACCTTTTCACGACAAAAGGAGGGACAACTGCAGGCTGGTCAGTCAAACTGATCAACGGAGAGACGGAAACGATCCTCAGTCAGAGCGAGTTCGAAACGCTTGCAACGAAATACACTGCATATCCCTGCACGGATGAAAACGGTGTCTGGAACGGTGTCCCGCTCTACGTTCTTGCAGGAATTGTCGATGATGACGATGCATCCTCATTTAACGAAGTTCTTGCCGGAATCGGCTACAGTATCCGCGTAACCGACTCTCAGGCAACGCCATACTCGACAAACTTTGACAGCGCAGTGATCGCGAATGATAACTCGATTATCGTTGCAAACACGCTCAATGGAGATCCGATCCCCGAATTAACAACTGCCGGAAAGCCGTGTGCCCCCCTGCAGATGAAAGGTGTATCGGCTGGACAGCTTATTGGGAATATCGGAACCATTGAACTGATCGATGTTCCGGAAGATGGAAACCTGCTTTTCCTCTCAGGAAAGATGCAGCGGTATTTAACCCAGGAACAATATGACGGAAGCAATCATCACTTCGTGACCTACGGCGATTATGAGGGCATGCCTTTGTACACGCTCGTCGCAACTATTGATGACGTGGAGGCGGGAATCCCCGGAACCTACTCAGGCAGTCATTTCACGTTAAACACCAGTATCATTTCAACCTCACCATACACAATCCTCATTACAAGCACCGACGGACAGACGCGTGAGATTCCATCAAGCGAGATCGCATCAGGAAAAACGGGAGCATTGAACTACATCATTGCCCAGAAAGCTGACGGATCGCTCGTACTCACAGGAAACAGTGTTTCCACCATCTTTGAAAACGTCAAGTCCATCGAACTGAAAGGAGATGCTTATCAGGGAGATGACTGGTATATCCTCTTGGATGGACCTGAATTTGGCGTGTACTTAAGCAAGGCCGAGATTGAAGAGGCGGTCGGATGCGAATGGCATTACAAAACATTCACCGACCCGTATACCGGCGAAGTATGGTCAGGTATGACGCTTGCATCGCTCGTTGGATATGTTGACGATACAACGATGCCGGTCGGTTCAAACCACGGGGGATCGTTCAATCTCCAGCTTGCAGAGAACGGATACACCATCATCCTGACGGCAGCAGACGGTTACAGTGCCGAAGTTGACAGCAAAGATCTGGCAAACAACAAAAATGGATACATTATTGCAAACAAAGTCGACGGAGAAGATCTTTTCAAATCCGACAACCTGAAGGAAAACAAATACCCGCTCAGACTTGTCGGAAGCGGAACCTATCTGGATACCGGAGATGCAAACACCTCCAAATTCACCAGTATCGCCGTAGGCGGCCTGGTAAAGATCGAACTCAAAGAGTTTGCACCGGAAACAGAATCTCCCAAACTCACCATCGAAAAGTACGACACGGCTGGAAACATCATAGCAAGCGAAGAAGTATTATGGTCCGACATCTGGGCTGATCCGGCCACGTATCCAGTAATTGGAGACGGGGTAACGGTATATGCTTTCCAGGGACTTGTAATGGAAGAGGAGGGGGAGAAGATCGGTCAGGGTGTTGGATGGGATCTTGACGAGAAATATCTCACCGGCAACTACAAAGTTTCCAATGCAGTTAAAGGAACTGCTGTTCAGAATCTGACCGATCTTGTCGGCGGCATGAACACAACCGATGAGATCAAATTCATCTGCAGTCTCGACGGCTGGACAACCACACTGAACTACACGAACATCTATACACCAACGGTCAGACAGGGAACAGCCTTCCTTGCCTGGTATGCCGACGGTAAAACAATCCCCGAGTACTCGCAGGGTCCGCGTCTGTACTTCACGTCCGACGACAACGTCTTCAGTCACGCCGATATGTACTACTCTCTGGATGAATCCTACTGGCACTACAACAGCGGCCGGGCATCTGCAGGAGGCATCTCAGCACAGATGGTGGATGTAATCAAGATCATTCCAAAAGCAGACAGCTGGACGATTAACCTTAACGGCGCCATCAATGCGACCATAGACAAAGGCTACTTTGAGAGCGGCTTGACCTGCACATTCGCAAACGGAACGGTATCCGACCATCAGGCATACTATACCGACAGCAAAGGACGTGTCTGGGCAGGAATGCCTCTCTGGATCCTGACCGGATTCGTCGATGACGAAAACTCACACACCGGTAATTCCTACAACAGAACCCTTGCATTAAAGGGGTACAACATCACTGTGGTGTCTGATGACGGCTCAGAAGTTATCATCGACAGCCGCGATGCATATATGAGCAACAATTATATTGTTGCAAATACGCTGAACGGTTCTATCCTCGAAGAAGATGACGGCTGGCCTTTAAGACTCGTCGGTGCAAACGTGACCGGAGATATGCAGATTAAGGGAATTGAAGCAATTAACCTTGACCTGCAGCCTGTTGCCGAGAAAGAACTTGAGTATAATGACACGGTAGTTTTGAGAAACACTACGCTCTCTCTGGACGTCGGCGGTACGAAGTACGATGTCGCAAGCAACACAGTACTCGGCGTCATCCTCGAAGCAGGACTCGAGCCGGTAATCGGAACAAAGAAGTGGGATATTGCAGGAATTCTGCTGTTCGACGGACTTACCGGATATGAAAGCGGTGACACCGCTGAATGGACAATCATGGTGAACAACGAAACGACGATCGACGGATATAATGATGCAACGAAGAATGTAGCAGTCAATATCTACGAGGTCAAACCGGGAGATGTGATCACTGGTAAATTCCTCGGAAATGACGGAGTCACCGTCAGCCAGGAGTTTGTAATAACCGTGACAGATTCCGGACTTGATTACGATCAGACTGTCGTTTTAAGAGACACAACGCTCTCACTGGACGTAAGCGGAACGACGTATGATGTCACAAGCAACACAGTGCTCGGTGTCATACTCGAAGCAGGACTGGAGCCGGTAATCGGGACAAAGAAGTGGGATATTGCAGGAATTCTGCTGTTCGACGGACTCACCGGATATGAAAGCGGTGACACTGCTGAATGGACAATCATGGTGAACAACGAAACGACGATCGACGGATATAATGATGCAACGAAGAATGTAGCAGTCAATATCTACGAGGTCAAACCGGGAGATGTGATCACCGGAACGTTTAGCGACACGACCACCGGCAATGTCATTCAGGAATTCACCATCACCGTAACAAAACCCGATGTATTAACCATCAGCGGTCCATCTACCCTGATTTCCGGAATTGAAGGTACCTATTCATTAGAATGTGAAAATGCAGCACGTATCACGGTAAACTTTGGTGACGGAACTGTTACAACGTATACCGCGACTGACGGGGCTGTTGTTGTAAAGCACACCTATACGACAAATGCCAAACAACCCTACACGATTTCGGCAGCTGCATATAACAGCGCCGGAACATTGCTGAAAAACGCTGAATATTCAGTTACGGTAGAACACGCAAAATTAAAGCCTGCTGACCCGGTTGTAACCAACGGTACAAAAGTAATTACACAAACTACCGGAAATGCAACGCAGATCTCCGGCATCACCGTTGATGAGTCGGATCTCATCTCCCCTGGAGCGGTTCCTGCGATCCTTGTCGTAGACAACTCATCCTCCGTACCTGCGAACGGGGATTACGGACAGTTGCCTGAAAATGCCGGTCTTCTTGCAGTACTGAATATCAGTCTGACCAATATTACCAACCCGGACAATCTCAACTACACGGCAACCTTCCAGGTATTCCTTGACAAAACAGCAGTAAATCAGCTTACAGGCAACGATCCAACGAAGATCACTGCCTACAGAAACACACTGATCGATGGTGCCTGGGTTCAGGTTCCTCTGAAGACATCATATAATCAGACCGCAGACACCGCAACGGAATATGCCTATGATGTAGAAACACCAGGATTCTCATACTTCACCTTTGCAGCAGTTGCCGCATCAAGTCCTGTCTCTTCGACAAACCCTCCATCAAGCGGAGGAGACACTGAAGCCAGCGGAGGTTCGTCTGTAACATCAACAACTACGGTAACGCCGACCTCGATTCCGACAACTGCATCACCAACACAGACGCAATCAACGCCGACACAAACACAAACCTCGACTCCGACCTCAGTTCCGACAACTGCATCACCAACACAGACGCAATCACCTGTGCCTTTTGCAGGACTGCTCGCGGGACTGGGAATTGGAGCATTGATTCTCAGGAGAAAATAACATTTTTTTCTCATTTTCTTTAACTTTCATTTTTCAGGAAAAACAGCATGTTTGTTAACTTAATCTAATATACATGGCTAACATTTCTTATTTATCTCGCGGGAGACAAATGATACATGCTTGTGTATGAAGACACGCGACGTGCGCTCTTCTCCTATAATAAAATTCATAGAAAGTGGTATTTTGATTAAGTCAAATAGAACAAATTATCAAGTACGGTCATCTGCTTACCCTATTTATAGATGGGTTCTCCTTTTGCTGTGTGTCGGACTGCTCGTTGGAACGGTCAGCGCGGATACTACGACTTCGGTCGAGATCTCAAGGATCGCTGCCGACGGAACAACCGTTCTCGCAAACGAGACAGTGACATACGAATGGATGAAGGATAATCTTCCGATCGCCGGTGACGGAATAACGCATTACGGTCACCAAGGACCGGTGTTTGAGGAAGCCTCCGGCTACTACGACGATCCCTGGGACCCGCAGGAGATCATCAACACCGACGATGCGGGTGCTCTGCGAGGGACGTCCGTTCTTGATCTTGCCTCTCTTGTGGGCGGAATTCCCGAAAACAGCACCGTTAAAATCATTGCAACCGATGGGCTTTCCCGAACATTCAGTTCCGGTTATCTCATCTCCCCAACAACCAAAATGGGACCGTTAGTCCTTGTCTGGGAAGTGAACGGCGTAAACGTTTCAGCAGCAGGAAGCAGCGGCGATGCATCAGACGGGATGAGGATCTACTTCTTCGCCGATGACGGTGTCTTTGGGAACTATGATATGTTCCAGACCATGCCGGAAAGCGATCGGTACAACTACTCGAGTATCTATCCTTCAACACGCGGCCTGTCGGTACGATCGGTTGACAGAATTATGATATACACCGAGGAAACGGCGTATACTCCATCAGAACCTGCTGCCCTGATCATATCCGGACCAAAGATTCTCACCTCGGACGTGGAGGGGACATACACCTTTCAGCATCCCAATGCATCGCATATCAACGTAAACTTTGGAGACGGAACGACCATCGTGTATACCGCTGTTGGTGGAAACGTAACGGCGTACCATGCATTCAGCGCAGACGAGCAGACGGGATTTGTCATTCGGGGATCTGTTCTCAACAGCGAAGGAACGGTCATAACAACAGAGAGTTTTCCAGTAACAGTACACCCGGAAAAATCCCTTCCCGTAAGCCCTGTCATGAACGATACCTCGATAGGTATTACATCCGGTGGGAATGCAACCGAGATCAGACAGATAATCATTGACCTCTCGGATATTGAAACGGGCAGTATTCCGATAATCCTTGCCGAAGATACATCTCAGACTGCGTCCGGCGATCCAACATACGCCACTCTCCCGCAAAATAATGGAATACTGTCGGTTCTGCGTATCAACCTCACCAATGCCGCCAACCCCGACGATCTTAATTATACGGCGGTCTTCCAGATACTGCTGAATAAAACGGCAGTAAATTCTTTAACAGGCAGCGATCCAACCAGGGTTGCAGCATACAGAAACACGCAAAATGATTTGGGATGGGTACAGGTTCCTCTGAAAACAGAATATAATCAGACTGCAGACACCGTATTGGAATACGCCTATGATGTGGAAACACCGGGATTTTCATACTTCACCTTTGCAGCCGAGGCTACGTCAAGTCCCATTTATTCGATACCTTCAACACCCAATCCCACGCCAACCATCGTTCCTACGCTGACGCGTACCCCCACACCAACTCCCACCATTTCAGTAACGGCGTTAGAAGTAAACCTCTACGCTTCAGACAAATCAACACTTCTTCAAACAAAAAAGTACACTCTTGAAGAGATCATTTCTCTTGGAAATATCGGGGACGGGGTAACCCATATTTATCTCCAGGGTCCTGTATTTGCAGGTGACGAGGATGAATCCAAATACTGGGATCCTTCGGAATCGATCAATGTTCTGGAAAAAGATATGGGAGCCGTCCGTGGAACAACGATTAAAATGCTTGCAGCACCAGTCGGAGGAATCCCCGAAGGAAGTTCAGTACAGATTGTATCGACGGACGGATGGCGCAAGACATTTTCGTCCAGTTACATCATAAACCCGCCGTCCAGAATGGGGCCGATGTTTCTTGCATGGGAAAAGAACGGGATCAAAGTCTCAGAAGGGTATGACGAAGGGATGCGTCTTCTCTGGTGGCCTGACACCTCGGTAAATCCCTGGGGAAATAACATCTTCGGTGTTGCGGACATGAAAGAAACGATGTACGAATCTGAATGGTATTATTATCAGGGAAAATATCCAACAACGACCGGAATCTCCGGACAGAAGGTAAACAAGATCAACATCTACATCGGCGGTCAGATCACGCCGACCCGTACTCCAACACCAACGCCAACCCCGACACCTACCCAGAATATAAGCAAAGGTGTGATTAATGCGAGCGGGATATTCACCACAAACACAACAACGGGTATCACGACCATCACGTTTCCACAGAATACCACCGGAAACGTAACGATTCAAATTGGATCAATCGGCGATGTTGAACTTCCGAAGAATCTTGGCAGCTACTACGGGATATATGATGTACATACCCCGGAAAACGCCGGCAGAATTGAAATCTGTTTCGCGGTACCGCTAACCGACATTCCCTCGAACAAAACAACCGAAGACATTATTGTTCTGCATTATAAAAATGAAACCTGGTATCAGCTGCATGTTGAGAATCTGACGGTAAATCAGGGGATGATTACCTTCTCGGTAAAGACAAACAGTACATCTCCTTTCGTGATCGCCTACCGTACTGAGGGTCTTTCCTTCCCGTTCGAGGAGGAAGAGGAGATAACGCCCACATCAACTACCACAACGATCCCAACAGAGCAAACCGGGAAAAAAACAGAAACACTTTCAACAAATACTCCGGCAGAGACAAACACACCAGTGAGTTCACCCCTTGACTTTTCATTCATAGGAATGATTATCGGACTCATAATCACCGCAGGAATCATTGCAGTGATTCTAAAGAAATAATACTGACAGCTCCCCTCTATTTTTCATCCGGGAAACACGTCTCTGACGACACCTAACGGAAGTAAATCAGAAAAAAAGTGATGATATATTCTTATTCCACGATTGAGATACAGGTATCGCGTTTCGCTTCGTCAACGTATACCAGTTTCAGCTCAATACTATAGAGCTTTGAAAGAAGAGCGTCCGACAAAATATCCTGGGTTTTTCCAAAGGTAAAATGACCATTATGATCCAGAATCCCAACCATGTCCTGCAGCATGATCACATGATCCGGCATATGCGTTGTCAGAATAACAGCATACCCGGAATCGGCGAGTTTTCGAATCAGCTTGGTCATACGGATCTGATTTCCGTAATCCAGATGGGCGGTCGGCTCATCCAGAAGAATGACATCCGGCTGCTGGGCAAGGACCCGTGCAATCGTCACCATCTGCCGTTCGCCCCCGCTGATCTCGGTGTAAGGCTTGTCGATCAGATGAGATATCCCGATCTGGCGCAGGGCTTCCTCTGCGATAGAGTAGTCTTCTTCACGAGGCGTCTGCAAAACGCCGATATACGGCGTTCTTCCCATGACCACAAAATCAAGGACCGAATAGGCATATGCGGGATTATGAACCTGAGGAACATAGCCGATGTATTTTGCGACCTCCTGCTGACGCATCTCCTTCATATTCCGCCCGTCGATGAAGATATCACCAGTAATCGGCCGGTACAGATTCGCCATGCAGTTCAGTAAGGTACTTTTTCCTGCACCGTTCGTTCCAAGAATGGAGATGATCTCTCCCTTGTCGAGACCAAAGGAGACATCGGAAAAGATCATCCGTTCCTGTTTCGGATAATGAAAGCCAAGATGGCATAATTCCAGCTTCATGTGATGGACATCCTCTGCCGTATAAGCAGATAGAAATAAAACGGTGCTCCGATAAGTCCGGTGATAATGCTGAGAGGCAGTTCGGCGCTGGTCAGAGAACGGGCAGTGATATCGATGAGAATCATGAATATCGCTCCAAGAACCACGGCAACCGGCAAAAGCTTCCTGTTGTCGGGTCCAACAAGCATTCTTCCAAGGTGAGGGATCACAAGACCTACCCACCCGATCGTTCCTGCAAGGCAGACGGCACTTGCCGTTAAAAGCGTTGCACAAACGATGATAACGCCGCGAACTTTGCGGACGTCAACGCCCAAAGTCTTTGCTTCATCCTCGCCAAGAGACAAAACATTGAGACGATATCTGAAGAGAAGAAGGATGAAACCCGCCACAAGCATACAGGGAGCCACATAATACAGATCGATCATATCGACATTCGCCAATGAACCCATCGCCCAGTAAACCATTTCTGCAAGGGCAGTATCCGCATCGGCGACGTACCTGATGATTCCCATGATCGAGGACATCAGACCGCCGACGATCACACCGGATAAAACAAGCATAAGCGTGGAACTGTTATGCATCAGACGGGGGATGGCAACCGTTATCGACACGGCGACAAGACCGCCTATAAATGCCCATATCTGAATGATAACCGGACCAAGACTGTAAAGTATAGCTAAGGATGCTCCGATACAGGCTCCTGACGAAACACCCAGAAGATCGGGAGATACCAGAGGATTTTTGAACATACTCTGGTATGCGGCCCCGGAAAGTGCAAGACCGCCGCCTATGAGGACCGCTGCGATGGTTCGCGGGAGACGGAGATTGAAAATGACCGCCGCCATCGTCTGGGTCCATGTCGGCTGGATCGGAAAGATCTGGGCCAGAAGAATTGCAACAGTATCGAAAATGGGGATGTTGTATCTGCCAACGGCAAGCGATACGAAAAATATTCCAACAGCCATTATGACCAGACCGATGAAGATCATCCGGTATTTTGCGTTGGATATTATTCTGCCGCTCAGATTTCCGGCAATATCATTTCCCATTATCTATTCTCACGTATACGTTTCGCCGTTCGGTCCGTAACCGTTGATCATGTTCTGAGCTTCTTCTTTTGTTAGATCAATGCCAACAAATTCTTTGTAGAAGTCCTGAACTTCAGATACCATGTCAACCTGGAATAAATCGGGGTGGATCACCGATGCAGCGAAGAGAATCTGCAGAGCGCTTTCCATACCGAACCGCTCCCAGGGGAAAAGACCGTTTGGATTCGTATAAACACGACCGTTTTTGACGGCGTTGATCTCTTTCCATTCCTCAGAAGCCATCAGTTCATCATAGAGTTCATGCTGAGCAGGGCCGCCGATAATAATGACATCAGGATTCAAGGCGAGTACTTCCTCTGCAGATGCCGTATTGCCGGTCAGATTAAGACGGGTTGATGCAAAAATGCCTCCTGCGGTCTCCGTCCAGTCCTCCATAATGGAGTTTGCAGAGAAGGTCGCATAAAGACCCTGATTCGACTGACCCTGGATGTAATAAACCACGGGTTTTTCATCTTCAGGGATGTCGCCGATTGCTGCCTGGACACGGGCTTTGTTCTCGTCCACAAGATCGGACCACTTTGCAGCTTTTTCAACATAGTCTCCGCCTAACGCTTCGCCAAGGATGCCGAATGCCTGTTTCATGGTGTCATAATCACTGAACATCAGACAGATAGCAGGAAGACCGGCTGCACGGAGTTTTTCGGCAGTTGCTTTCTGAGGCGTGATGATTAAGTCGGGAGAGAGAGCGAGAAGTTCCTCAACATTATCGGTTCCAACCGGTACATCGACGATTGCCGGATACACCTTTTGGGACCAGTAGAGCGATTTGGTAAAGGATGTCGTTCCGATGAGTTTATCGCCCGCACCCATACAGAGCATAACGGAGTTGGATGCCGGCCATAAATTCACAACCGTGTTAATTTCTGCAGGAATGACAACCTCGGCACCGTTCATATCGGTAATGGTCCGATTTGAGGGAGATTGAGAGACATCGACACACCCTGCTGCTGAAATGGTAAGTATCAGAACCAGAGATACGAGAATTAATAGAAATTTTTTCATCATTTTATCTTTTTATGTTAAGTTTTGTGCCATAGATATAGTTAACTCATTTTAATAAAACTGTTAATTAAATAATATTAATTTTTTGCAGTCAATTTTGAAAAAAGTAACATATAATAATTAACAAAGCGCGGCATATTACATATTCCAATATTCCCACTATTCCCGCAAATTGCGATTTTCGAGGCAAAACTATTTTCAGCAGCGAAAAGAAAAAAAAGAGCGGGAAGTTAATAGGTTTTTGAAGAGACGTCCCACCAGATGACCGCAGATCTGGTCTCCAAAAGGAAAGTATATCCACCGTTTGCATTTTCTGTGAGGAACTGATCCACATTGCGCCGGAACACATCCGTTTTATCCGGATCGATCTGGCCAAGGATCGACAGATCTCTGTAGGCCTCTTCGCGGGAGGCGTACTCGCAGGTAAATCCGTCATCGACGACATGTACGTTCGGTTCGTACCCAAGATCGTAAACGATATTATAGAAAAGATTGTAGCCAACCCGCCGATCTCTTCCTCCGGGATGGGGTCTGCGGCCTTCGCTGCCGGTTCCGGTAAACAGTTTTTCGAGAAGTTCCGGGATACTTGGGGCATTTGCCCAGATCACGATAGCTGCGATCCTGTCTGCAAAGGAGCTCAGCTTTTTCAAATCCTGAAGACCGGCGGAACGTGAACAGATTGCCACATCGTGTTTTTTAAGGTTTTCACCGATAACGGCATCATTGAAGTCGAGAAATACCGGATCAACGTTTGTAAGATTCGCCTTTTTTACGTTCTCCTTACAGTAAGCAAGCATCGACTCTGCAGAATCGGCGGCGGTAACCGAGGACACACGCTGAGCAACGGGGACCGTGATACGGCCTGGTCCGCATCCCATATCAAGAACTGTGTCCGTTGGTCTGAGAGGGATGGCGTTGATCTGGTTCAATGTGTGAGATTTTTCAAGGGCCGCCATTTTGTTGTACATGGTCGCGGCCGTGTCCCACATATTTTCTCCGTTCTTTTGCTGCGAAGGCATTTGCGGCATACTCAGTTTTTGCAGAGCCTGCCAGTTGATAAGAGAATCCATAATGTTAAACTCCAGAATTGATAGAATTGATTTGTCGGATAACTGATAAATACTATTCGCAAATTAATTGAAAAATAAATCATATTATGCTAACATGGTGAGAGCCTGGAAAATGCCATTCCAACGGGCAGGGTCCATAGTCATTTTCTGCAGATGAAGTCTGGATGACCTACCCTTTTATGTATCAAAAAAGAAAAGCATACTGTAATGATCAAGGTTGCAGTCAATGGATATGGTACGATCGGAAAACGCGTTGCCGACGCGGTTTCCTGTCAGCCGGATATGGAAATAATCGGCGTTTCCAAAACCAAACCGGGCGCAGAGGCCTACGTTGCCCAGAAAAGAGGATACCCCCTCTACATCGCAGATATCAGTAAAAAAGACGCTTTCACCAAAGCAGGCATACAGGTCGCCGGCTCGGTCGAGGAGATGATCCAGAAGGCGGATATCGTCGTCGATGCAACGCCCGGAGGAGTCGGTGAGGGAAACAAAGCCCTCTACGAAAAGTACCAGAAAAAAGCGATCTGGGAAGGAGGAGAGGAGCACGAAGTTGCCGGATTTTCCTTCAACGCATCCTGCAATTACGAGCAGGCGATCGGCAGACAGTATGCACGGGTCGTGTCCTGTAATACCACCGGCCTTTGCCGGATCATCAAACTCATCGACTCCGTTTTCGGCGTGAAAAAAGTCCGGGCAACCATGGTTCGCCGGGGAGGAGACCCCGGGGATATCAAACGAGGACCGATCGATGCGATCGTTTTGAACCCGGTCACGATCCCGTCCCACCACGGTCCGGACGTGCAGAGCGTTCTCCCGAATATCAATATCATAACCTCGGCGATGATCGTGCCGACGACACTTATGCATATGCATTTCATCAATATGGAACTGAAAAACCCGGCAACCAAAGAGCAGGTCATCGAGCTGATCAAAGCCCACTCCCGTCTCGGCCTTATTGAAAAGAGCACGGGGATCACGAGCACGGCCCAGCTGAAAGAGTTCACCTCCGATCTGCTCCGTCCAAGAGGAGACCTCTGGGAGAACGGGATCTTTGCCGACTCGCTGTCGGTCCTCGACGGAACGGATCTGTATTTGTTCCAGGCGATCCATCAGGAAGCGGATGTCGTCGTGGAAACCGTGGACTGTATCCGGGCAATGGCCGGAGATGTGAAGACCGCCATGGAATCGATCGCAATGACAAACAAGGCTGTTGGTCTGACGGCCATCCGCTGACTTTTTTTATGGATCTTCCATTACCAAGTTCCGACGGGACGTATCACGAGTTTGGCGGTGCGCCTATCTATGAAAAACGGTTCAAGGCCGTCGGACCGTTCCGGTTCCCGGGCCTTGCCGCCGTAGTTGATGAATCGGGAGCGTATCATATCGATTTTTCAGGCAGCCCCCTTTATGAAGAAAGATACGCCCAGGCAGGGGATTTTTCGTATGACTGTGCAGTGGTCAAAACGGCAGACGGCGAGTATTTCCACATCAACGAAGAGGGAAAACGGATCGGGCACAACAACTATCTCTATGCCGAGGAGTTTTTCGAAGGGACGGCGGTGATCTACCGGAAAAATTACGGAGCGACCCACATCACGACCGGAGGGGAGATGCTTTACGGAGACTGGTACTTCGATGCCCGAAGATTCGTCAACGGCGAAGCACTCGTCAGAGACGAGGACGGCTGGCTCGTTATCGATATGACGGGAAAGGAAATTCACCGGGCCGATCCCCCCGAGGATGAATATCCTATTTCAGGAATGGTCAGATTCATCGGAACGGAAAGCCCGATCCCCACTATTCTGAAGATGACCGAATGGGATGCGGCGGTCGTTCTCGTCAGGCATGCCGAACGGGAGCCGTTCATCAAAGGAGAGCCGGGGTCCCACAAAAAACTCACGATCCGGGGGGAGCGGGCAGCACTGACCTTTGGCGAAAGAATCGGAGGCCGGCGGATCAAAGCGTATGCAAGCCCGATGTTTCGGTGCATGCGTACCGCCGAGCTGATCCTTGCAGGAGCAAAAGAGCCTGAAAATGTCTGCGCAAACGATTTTCTCGGCGATCCCGGGGCATACGTTTTTGATGACGAGCTGACCCGCGGCTTCTATGTGAAAAATCCGACCAAGACGGTGGCTCTTGAATATATCAGAACAGGCACGCTGCCCGGTCATTATCCGATCAGGGAGGGAACGGACAGACTGCTCGGATTCCTGAAAAGTACGGCATTTCAGGACGGCATCGCGGTCTGTGTGACCCATGATGTATTTCTTTGTGCATTTGTATCTACGCTGACCGAGTATGATTTCACGGATGACTGGACAGGTTTTCTGGACGGATGCATTTTATTTAGAAAAAATGAAATATGGTACCTCTGGTGGAGAGGGAAGGAGACAAAATTATGAAGTTTATATGCCCGTTAATCGTAGTCGATGATATCGAAGCATCGAAAAAGTTCTATACCGAGGTCCTTGGTCAGGAAATAACCATGGATTTCGGGGCAAACGTCACGTTCGACGAGTCGTTTGCGATTCAGTCGAAGAGTTCCTGGACAGGATTTATCGATAAACCCGATGCCGAGATCCGGTATCAGGGAAACGATGCCGAGCTCTACTTCGAGGAGGAGGAGTTCGATGCATTCATTGAGCGCCTCAAGAAGTATGATGTGAAATACGTTCATCCTGTGATCGAACATGCCTGGGGTCAGAGGGTCGTCAGATTCTATGATCCGGACATGCACATCATCGAAGTAGGCGAGAGTATGATGAATGTCTGCCGCAGATTCAAGGAACAGGGCATGACCGTTGAAGAGATCGTCGCGAAAACGATGTTCCCGGAAGAGGTCGTGGAGATGTTTCTGGAAGAGGAATAACTCGGAAGTTCAGAAACTGCCGCAGATTCCATGTCCTTTTGGATGAAGGATCTACTGCAGATCATCTCTATTTTTTAATGACGCGAGTGTCAGAATTCCGGCTATCACGCCAATCACTGCCCATATGCCATAACCGATGAGTAATACCCAGATCGAATAATACCATATGTCCTTTATCAGGTTAAGCGATGTATCATACTGCTGAACGCTGCGAGAGATGCCGTAATACACATATGTCATTCCTAAACCGGCAATGCCAAGACAGATACCTGATGTTTTCGCAGAAACTGCCTTTTTCGAAGAGGCTCCTCTAAGCATAAATGCCGCCGGACAGTAGAGAGGCGTGAGAATCAGTGAGATGTCGAAGAGAGATAAGGAAAATATCCGCAGAGCTTCTCCAAATGATTGGGGCTTTCCAATGACTATCAAGCATACTGATATACCGAGAATGAGAACAACTGCCGTTATTATCAGTATGCAGGGAAGTTTACGCATTGTGCGAAGGCGCAGACCTTGTATCGCCCCGGCAAACGGGAGGAGGAGAAGGGAGACCGCAAATACCGCAAGGAGAGATGTGCCGAAAAGGAATACCGGAGCAAAGCTGCCGGAAATTGCAGGATAATAATATTGCGTGAATAAAATATACAGCAGCCATACAGATACCGGCAAAAAATAGATGAGTGCAATGCAGACGGCACTTCGTTGGGTGTTTTGGGTTTGGTCAGTCATGGTTCCCGACGGGCAGTATAACGTTGAATGTTGATTTCATGAGAGGGGTCGTCCCTGACAGAATCACGACATGATCTGTGCGACGAGAAGGACAACGCCGGAGGCAATCACGCTTAGGATAAATAAAATACAAACGGCAGATACAATGCCTAATACAACACCTAATGCTATTTTCATAACACCATTGGAAAACTCTTTATCTTTCATCATTATATGTTCTCGTAGATTTCATCATAGGTCGGTTTTTACACCACCATAACTATACCTTCTTCCTCATCTATTATCAATACATTGAGCCCAGAATCCAATGTTGAGTATATCTGTTGAACAGGGCGGTGAATAGTGCGGGAAAAAGAAAACAGGTCAATTTCTATAGGGAACAAATAATGAGGGAGATGATAGATTCAAAACATCTATTTTCCACTCGATTCATCAAAGAACCAGAATAAATTATGAATACGGGATGCCTGCCTGATAATACTCTCCTTCCCAGTAGAGAATTCTGTGAATACAGTATTTTTCCCGGATCTCATCGATTCGTTGTCGAGTCAGAACCTGGACACTATTCAATACAGGGTTATCTGTTCTAGGGTCCGATTTTTTTATACTGGTATCTTTAGTCAGAAACAACTCCTTTATCTCAGGATATTTTTCGAAATCATCATCAGTAATATTCAATATCGCATATCCGGATTCGTTCCATACGTGGTTGATCGGTTTTTCAGGATATGATGAATAGGTTAATATCATTGACTTACTGTCCAAGATACCGGTGGATTCCACCATAAGAGGGGCAAAAAGTATGAACAGTAAGAGAATGAGAACTACCAATAATATATACCCATATTTTTTCGCGTGATTTGGGTCTTTGTTCATTTTTCATCACATTCGTTACACATGCATACATCATTTTCAGATTTTCGACACAACCAAATCATACAGGCTCCAACCGCGAGACCGAAGAGGGCCCAGATTATGCTAAGGCTCAACATAAACACCTGGGATATATACCAAGGATAAGCGGGAGGCATGCCGGGGACAACAACATCGTATGCATCTCCTGCTATTCCACGAAACATAGCATAGATCAGATAGAAGATGCTGAATACAGCAAATCCTTTCGAGACTCCCGACAGGATCTTCTGCGGTTTTCGTGCTTCGCAGAGCTTCGGGACAGCAAGAGAGAGGAGAGGGGCAAGAATCAGGATGAAATAGATGAAGGTATTCCAAGCAGGAGTCCCAAGCAAAGTTTCATAGATGAGATACATGATGCCCATTACTGTATTGATGACGAGCAAAAAAGCAAGGGCAATTAAAAGAACCGTGAACCATGTCGTTTTTTCCTTGCCGAATGTTTTTTTATACGTTATCACCCCTATCAGAGCTACAATCGGCAGAATAAACAGCAGACTCGCACACAGCCCATCGGCAATTGGGTTTGACAGAAATATCGGCCGGGAGACACTCCATAAAAAAGGTGAGGGAAATATGCATAGCGGCAGTAGATAGATGAGTGCCATGCAGATGACACTTCGTTGGGCATTTTTGGTTTGTTCAGTCATGATCAGGCAAGGTGTATGAAATTGTTTATGATTGTGGAGATGGTTTCTATGATCTATAATTACACCTTTTCCCTCATCTATTATCAATACATTGAGCCTGGAATCCAATGCCGGGAGTATCCTTAGGGATCGTGAGACAAAGAGTGATAAAATAGAGGATATCTCTCTATTCTATAGGCATGATCGCCGAGTAATATCCCCCTTCCCAATAAAAAACCTTGTTCAATATATATTCTCTAATTTCATTGATCTGCTGTCTGGTTTGTACCACGACAAAATTAACCTCATATAGTCTTTTTTCAGGATCCGAGGTGTCGACATTTGTATCTCTGGTAAGGAAAGCCTCTTTTAATGCAGGATATTTTTGGAAATCATCCTCTGTCAGAACAACCAGTTCCAAGGTACTATTATTGCTATCATAATCTGGGATATAATGCAATGTCATCCCCCATGTATCTCCAAGACCCAACGCAAAAAATATAATGGCATAGCCGATGCTCAATCCAATGATCAGAATAAGAATGTCTAAAATGATTTTTTTAGATTTGGCAGATTTTTCGTCCATTATGTGTACCTGACTTTGAGAGATTTTATACGTGGTTTACGTTCAACAACACTAAAATTATCTTATCTCCCTCATCTCTTATCAATACATTGAGCCCAGAATCCAATGATGGGTATATCTGTTGGAATCGTGAATATTATGGGCAATAGAAAACAGGTCAATTTCTATCCTGACTTTGACACTCTCCGCCCATACTCTCAGCGGTTTAATCTCGATCTCATTCTTCAGCGAATTTTTGTAATTTGGTTTTTATTAAAAAAGTTTGATGTCAATGGAAATAATATCCAAACAGCTTTGCTATTTTTATTTTGGAGGAGCAGGCGGACCTGTTATTACAGTAAAGTTAATCGTCTTTTCTGCTGTGTTTCCTTTAACATCAGTAACAACAACTGTAATGTTTGTTTTTCCAGGTGTTGTCGGAACTCCACAAAGCATACCTGTATATGATGTTATTTTTGTTAATTCCGGTTCACCGTAACCAAAACTCTTGACATATGCTGATTCTATTTCATAATCCGAAAGGATTGTTCCAAAAACCCCATGGCCTGCCGGAACAACATCATAGTTTACTGTCCCCCCTTCTGTCGGAAATGTTATGTCGATATTTATCGGGTGCTGTATTTGCGGTTTTGTCTCAGTAAACGGAAGACCAAATACTGAAAACCAAATCGCAGAGGCACATATCAGCCCCACTATACACACGACGATAATGAGTATACTTTTTTTAGTGTTCATAGATATCTTTCTAATCTAACCCCAAGGAGCAATAGCTATTAAATCTATTTATGATATTGTAGAATCTACTGTAATACCATAATTACCAATTCGTCCTTGATTTGTTATCAATACATTGAGCATAGAATCCAATGCCGAAGTATCCTTCGAGATCGTGAGAAAAATAGTGATAAAATAAAGGGAGGAATCTCACATCCGCATATTGTATATTCAAATATCCGGTCTGTTTGGATCAGCAGCTGAATACAACTGACAGACACGTGCCCGTCCCCACCCACTCGTCGTCTCCAGCCAGACCACCGTGTGCGTAACAGTATTCACTGTAGAGGGATCTACCTGGAGAATAAGAGTTGCATCTGCCGTTTCACCGTCCTTCACGTAGATCGGCTTACCTTCGAGGGTGAGTGACATCCCTTCCGACAAAGGAGACATAGGAAATGTTCTATTGAGCGTAACAATAATATCCTCTCCGGATGCCGTGATTTTTATGGCAATTCTTCCCTCAACACCCGGTTCTGTAATGTAAATTGGAATCTGATTTGACCGGTCATCCCGTCTTTGGACGCTTACAAAACCCGTTGCATTATCCAAATCGTAGTACCAGTCAAGAGCAGGAGTGGTATATGACACTACTTCGGGGGGTGATATCAAAAACCCAAAATCAAACATACCCGGCATGAAGGCAGGCAGGCTATTATTTTCTGAGTAGTGATCCGGTAAGATGCAGCCGGCACTAAGGGTCAACAGTAGTATGCATATGCATCCAGTAAGAATTTTTATACTGAATTTCATCATTTGAATCTCGTTAGAAGATTTTCTTCCCGAAGGTACGTAAGCAGCAGAGGGGACTTCTCTTTGTAATAATCGTGCAGACTGGATCCCGATCCACAACTATACCTTCTCCTTTATCTATAATCAATACATTGAGCCAGGAATCCAATGCCGGATGTGTACCCTGATTAAAAATGGATAGCCCAATATATCTTCACTTACAGACATCAGGACTCTTTTTGTAAAAATAAACTGATTAAGCCAAATCTAATTAATCCATTTATAATTCATTCAGATAACTGCAATAATTGCCATTGTTGATCTGCCAACGTGTGCAGATCATGACATGAGCTGGGCAACGAGAAGACCTACACCGGACGCAATCACACCCAATATGAATAAAATACAAACGGCAGATACAACACCTAATACAATACCTAATGCTATTTTCATAACATCTTTGAAATACTCTTTATCATTCACCATTATATCTCCTCGTACATTTCATAATAGGCCGGTTTTTACAACCATCATTACTATACCTTCTCTTTCATCTATTATCAATACATTGAGCATAGAATCCAATGCTGGTGGTATACTATGGTAAAAAAAGATAATCTAATCTATCCTTACTTACAGACATCAGAACTCCTGTTTGTAAAAAATAAACCATTAATAAAAATGTAATTAATCCCGGAATAATCTATATAACCACAATTAGTGAGGCTGCAATGGTTTAAAGTCGGGTTGAAAACTACAGCCCGCTTTGGATCATTGCCATTTTTGCTCTGCCGACAGATGTGGATTACGGAATCATCTGTGTAATGATAATAACTATGCCGGAGGTAACCACAGATAGTATAAATAAAATACAAATAGCAGATGTAATACCCAATGCTATTTTGAAGAACTATTTACCACGTATTAGTATATGTTCTTCCATAACCGTTCCCTCTCATTTCAAGATAGAAAGTGCGGGGAGTAAAACCAAGTCCAGCTACATTTACCAATGCAGTAAATGCAGAATTTTCATAGAATACACCATTACTGACATAAGAATCCAACGATGATCTCGTCAAGGAGACAAAAGGTACATAAAGTGTGGTTACGTAAGCATTAGCATAAAGAGGACTTACAGCCATTGATCCACTTGTAGTATATCTTCCATCCATTTTGATAGACATCAAGTTGATTCCCTGAAGAGAGAAGAGAGCATCCATAGATATATACTGTTCAGAGGATTTAGCTGAGGTAACTGGTACTTTTTGAATAGAGACCTCTATATCTTCAAAATTCTTTAATTTTTCCAAAAAGATTTTCTGTTGCTCCTCTGATAATGAAGAATACTGATTTAAGACATTTTCATATTTCCCATCGAAAGATTTCAAATACGTAATGAAATTTTCAGGTGAAGAAAAGACATCAGGTGAGTTTGTCTGAGTATTTGTACATGATAATGCTTCATTTACGAAAACTGTATCTGAATTTAATTCGGAATTAACTGAATTTGCAGATGCTGCTGAAACGAACATCATACTCATCACTAATATACAGATGAGAATTGGAATTAATTTCATAATCTGTTTCATTTTTCATATCCTCTTACATTTCTTCAATGATGCTGGCTTTTACACCACCACCAAAACTACCCTTTCTCCCTCATCTATTATCAATACATTGAGCATAGATTCCAACGCATGTATTCAAGAGTTAAATGGAATGAGGCAGAATTGGAATCTATGCTCAATGTATTTATAACAAAGAAACAACAGAACATACCAATGTATGAAGATACAGATTCTTTTGATCGGCATGCTCCTTTTGACCGCATGCTGTGTAATGCCTGCGGGTGCAGCTGATTTTTCTGATAATGCCGCAAAGTATACGATAACGCCCTGGTACAAGTTTACCGATGGTAGTAAGGCTCCGCCGCTTTACAATATCATTACGCAAGGAGAATGGAAGAGTCACTCATATCTCCTTCCTGCTGGTAAATCAAGAATTGAGATTGCTCTCTCATGGGGGAATACACAAAATACTCTCAGTATGAAGATAAAAAAACCGGATGAATCTTCATATGGACCGTATTACGATTCATTTGATGGAGTAGCAAATGGAGTGATTCCCCTTGCCATAAGCGGAAACCTTGCAGCAGGCCTATGGACAATATCTATTAATGGGGCATCGGTGAGCGGTACTCAGCCATATACTTTGCAATTCTATGCTGTTTAGACACAAAATTCACTTTTTCCTATGGGTTGTGCTCCTTTGCGTACTTGCAGGTGTATGTGGACCAGTAAGCGCCTTTGACTTCTATTACACTTACCCTGCCGAAGATGACTTAGTAATAACCCCGATCGACTATGAGATAGTGCCTGTCGATGACGGAATTGAGGGAGTGACTATTACCGGATGGCTGAACCTTGTTTACTGGAAAGAGGTGCTTCCCATCTATATCGGCTCATACTTTGATTACTTTGAACCAACGCCACTTGGAAACATGACCAGCACAATATTAATTCCGGTTTTTTCTACGATCTTTGGTATCTGCGGTACCTTCGTCGTCTTCTGCCGCCGCAAATCTCCCGAAAAAAATCCAAAATCAACGCCGGCAAAGATCCTCGCCTACATTCGGCAGCACAAATTCTGCTCGCAAAAACAGATCGTCAACGGGGTGGAAAGTTCACGGGGATCCGTTGCCTATCAGCTTCACAGACTCCAGATCGAGCAGAAGATATTTGCAGCCGAAGTGAACGGAAGAACGTACTATTCTGCACACCCGATCGATCAGGAATCCTTAGAACCGGTCATATACGGCATTCTGGAAAATGAAACCACTAATTCGATTTTCAAAACATTATATCGCAATCCAAACCTGACACGCCACGAGATCGCCGGGATCATCGGCAAATCTCCGGACACCGTGTATTTTCATCTGAAAAATTTCGACGGCCGATTACTTGCCGAGGTGAAAGAGGGAGGGATCTCGTACTACTCGCTCAGCCCGGATGCCATGAATGTGTATTTTAGGATGGGGCCTGAAGAGTTGGGCGGCGGTGAACGCATTGTGATGGAAACGTGATCAGCCATCAGGGGAATTTCCCGCAAATTTTTCGAATAATACGATAACTAACAAAATTTTTGTAGTTAACGCCGCATTTATGAGAGAATAACGGCAATAATCTAGTATGAAATACGCACCCTCAGTGCTGGATAAAATCGTGGCAGGACTCGTCGTCCTGATCATCACGATCGCCGTATCCGGTTCAAAGTTCGGAAGATGACATTCTTCCAATAAACACCTCTCTTTTTTACCTGTCTATATGGCAGATACTGACCCGACGTCTGCAGTCTATCACTCTTTAAAATCCAAGAAGGAATCACCATCCCATTCGGGGAAGGAGTTGGCTGGGTGTGGAGACAAGAGATTATTTAACCGCGAATCTCCGCGAATTAACACGAATCGCATTTTCCTTACGTTCGGGTGCTCTGCTCCGGCTTATCGCCTACGCAGGAATCGCACCCTCTCTTGAAAAATGCTGGGGAAAAACCCGCGTGCGGGTTTTTCTATTGTTTCATTATTTTTCGATTACACAAAGAGAAGTTTACGGAGAGCAAACCGAAGGTTTGCGAACGGGTTTTCTCCAAATTTATTCTATTATAATATATGCTGAGTGAGGGGTCCAACAGAAAAACCCGCACGCGGGTTTTTCCATCAGCATTTTTCCAGACGGCGTGCGATTCCTGCGTAGGCGAAGCCCAAATGGGCAAAGCCCATTTGAGGCGGCACGCAAATCTCCGATTTGCACGCATAAGCCGGAGCAGAGCACGACAGCGCAAGAAAAATGCGATTCGTGTTTATTCGCGGAGGCGTGCAAGCCAAAGGCTTGCGTGCCGCCTCAAGCGGGAAAACCCGCTTGGGCTTATTCGCGGTGGGTTTTTCTCTTGCGTCAAAAAGAATGCCGTACACGAAATCGAAGTACGTCTGTTTTTTCATTTGAGATCACCCAGCCGAACTCCGGACATAACAGGGAGAGATCCGGCATTTCCCGAATGAACATTCTTCCTGTCTACATGTTAGACCGTAGCCCGGTCCACACATTGTCACACATCCTTTATAGTATTTCACGGACAACATATCCCGATATGGACGCATACGAACTCGTCACCCGTAATACGGCTGAGATCGTCACCGAAGACGAACTCAGAGCTTTGTTGAACAAACCAACAAAACGGGTCTATACCGGTTATGAACCAAGCGGCGAGATTCACCTCGGTCACCTGGTGACCATCAATAAACTGATGGATATGAAAGCAGCAGGGTTTGACGTCGTGGTCTTGATCGCAAACCTGCACGCTTATCTGAACAGAAAAGGAACCTTCGAACAGATCAAAGAGCTTGCAGACTACAACAAAGCCTGCATCGAGGCTGTCGGCCTCAAAGGCGCCGAGTTCGTCCTCGGAACCGACGTCCAGCTCACCCCGAAGTATCAGACCGAAGTCCTGACCCTCTGCCAGCAGATCACCCTGAACCGTGCCACCCGCAGTATGGATGAAGTCGGCCGTGCGATGGATAATCCGATGGTCTCCCAGATGGTCTACCCGGTCATGCAGGTCGTCGATATCCCGACCCTGAACGTCGACGCAGCAGTCGGCGGCATCGACCAGAGAAAGATCCACATGCTCGCACGCGAACACCTGCCGACCCTCGGATACAAACCCCCGGTATGTATCCACACGCCAATTGTCAACGGTCTCGACGGCGAGAAGATGTCCTCCTCGAAAGGAAACGTCGTCTCGGTCGCCGACTCGCCCGAAGAGATCAAAAAGAAGATGAAAAAGGCATTCTGCCCGCCGGAGACCGAAGGCAACCCGATCCTGCAGATCTTCCGGTACAACGTCTTCCCGAGAATGGACACGATCGCGATCCGCCGGCCGGAAAAGTTCGGCGGGGACCTCGAGTTCCACAGCTATGCAGAACTCGAAGCGGCGTACGCCGGCGGCAAGATCCACCCGATGGATCTCAAAGCTGCATGCGGCGATGCCCTCACAGAACTCCTCGCAGACGCTTACGCGTATGTGCAGAGCTACAAAAACTAATCTTCCTTTTTTATGCCGGACGAAATCCCGAATCAGGCATTCACTGAAATAACGCCGATCCTCAAAGGCTGGTCCGATGATGCAAAATATCGTGTCAAAACAGACGACGGCCGAAAACTCCTGCTTCGCGTGTCTGCCATAGACAAATACGACCGGAAAAAAGAGGAGTTCGAAGCTCTCCAAACGATAGAATCTCTGGAAATTCCGGCACCAAAACCGATCGCATTTGGAAGATGCCGGGGCAATGCCTCGGTGTACATGCTTCTCAGCTGGACAGAAGGCAAAGAAGCAGAAGACGTTTTGCCTCTTCTTTCAAAAGAGGAGCAGTATAATATTGGGATAAAGGCCGGGAATTTGCAGAAACGGCTCAATTCGATTCCGGCTCCAAAAGATATGAAACCTTGGGGTGTTCGGTTTGGGAAAAAACTCGACTGGAAATGTGAGCGGTATCTTGAATGCGGCATCTGTTTCGAGCATGACGATCTGATGCTTGCCTACATCGAAGAACACAGGCATCTGATACAAAACCGGCCGCAGTGTTTCCAGCACGGAGATTTTCACTGCGGGAATTTGATAATCAGCGAGGAGGGAGAGCCCTGTATCATCGATTTCAACCGGATCGATTACGGGGATCCCTGGGAAGAGTTCAACCGGATCGTGTGGTGTGCGAAAAGAAGTATCTATTTTGCGGCTGGACGGATCGACGGATATTTTGAAGGATCCGTTCCTGATGAATTCTGGGATCTGCTTCTCTTGTACATCAGCAGCAATACGCTTTCCTCGATCCCCTGGTCGATACCTTTTGGCCAAAAAGAGGTCGACACGGCTGTAGAAATGGCAAAAGAGGTCCTATTCTGGTATGATGATATGAAAAGTTCCGTTCCCTGCTGGTATGTGGAAGCAAAAAAGGACGGGGCAAAATAGAATATTCCTGAAGTTATATACTCCATCATCCAATGAAAATCACTGTCATCTATGGTACGAGCCGTACGGAAAAATCCAGTACGTACAACATCGCCCAGCAGTTCCTAGCTGAACTCGCAGACGGCGACCCGGTCACCGAATTCCACCTCCCAAAGGACATGCCGGAGTTCTGCACCGGATGTTTCAACTGTTTTTCCGATCCGGCGAAGTGTCCCCACTACGCATACATCAAGCCGATCTCGGACGCCATGTTAAACGCCGATCTGATCATTATCTCGGCTCCGGTGTATGTGTTTCATATGCCGGGACAGGTCAAAGCCCTGTTGGACCACTTCGGCTATCAATGGATAGCCCACCGGCCGATTGAGGCGTTTTTCCACAAACAGGGCCTCGTTATTACAACGGCCGCCGGAGCAGGTATGCGGCACGCAGCAAAGGATGCTCAGGATTCTTTTAACTGGTGGGGAGTCGGGCGGACCTACACCTTCAAAAAAGCGGTCCAGGCTTCGGAATGGAGTCAGGTTTCCGAGAAAAAGAGAGAGAAAATTACAAAAGAAGTCAAGGCGACCTCCCGGAAAATTCTCGCACAAAAAGGATCCGGACCACGCCTCAAAGTGAAGATGATCTTCTATCTGATGAGGTTCGTGCAGAAAAAATACCGGTACAATCCGGAAGATGTGGCATACTGGAAGGAGAAAGGCTGGTTCGACGGGAAAAAACCCTGGAAGGACACCTGAAAAACTTCGTTCACTGCCGGGATCGGGAGGGGGGAAAAGTACATGTTTCCACAACCCAATACTCCATCATCCAATGAAAATCACCGTCATTTATGGAACGAGCCGTACGGAAAAATCCAGTACGTACAACATCGCCCAGCAGTTCCTAGCTGAACTCGCAGACGGCGACCCAGTCACCGAATTCCACCTTCCACGGGACATGCCGGCATTCTGCACCGGCTGCTTCAACTGTTTTTCCGACACCACAACCTGCCCTCACTATAAATACATCCAGCCGATAGAGGAGGCAATGCAGAATGCGGATCTGATCATTATCACTGCTCCCGTGTATGTGTTCCATGTGCCCGGCCAGGTCAAGGCACTCTTAGACCACTTCGGGTGTCGGTGGATGGGACACAAGCCAAACCCGCAGATGTTTCGCAAACAGGCACTTTTTATTATAACGGCCGCAAAAGCCGGGATGCGGAGTGCAGCAAAGGATATTCAGGATTCCTTTGACTGGTGGGGAGTCGGCCGGACCTATGGTTTCAAAAATGCGGTTCTGGCGGGAGAATGGACGGAGGTCACCGACAAAAGCAAAGCGGCGTTTGCACAAGAAGTCAAGAAGACAGCCCGAAAAATCCAAAGACAGCAGGGAGCAGGACCCCGGCTCAAAGTCAGGATGCTCTTCTATCTGATGCGGTTTGTACAGAAAAAATATCGGTTTATTGAATCCGATGCAGCATACTGGGAAGAAAACGGCTGGTTAGACGGGAAAATACCCTGGAAGGACGCCTGAGACGCACCGCGCCTGTTGACAAACACACCTTCATCACCACATCTTTTCGAAGATTCTTGGATCGGTTTTTTCTATCACGGGACATACGTAGAGAATCCTGCCACATATCTTTTGGACAAAAAGAAATCGGGAAATCAGTAGAGATAAGATAATAAAAGATGCTCTTCTCTGGTGTGACAATTGAAAAATTCCGTTCATTCGTAGTATATGGAAGTAAAAACTATACATAAAGTGAAACCAATTTAAAACAAAGCACAAATTAATATAAGTCAAATAATTGGCGATTTTTTCTTTTTTTGAGGATATCAATGGATTTACAGCGATGTCATCTGCCATAAACGATTATTGTTGTAAAAAAAACACATGGAAATAAAATTAGTTTGTTATCATCATTTTAAAATGTGTAATATTAGTTAATATTAATATTAATATTAGTAACAATACATAAGTAATTTATGTTAATAATTAGCATTAATAAATGTATCATATTACGTGGGTTACAATCATGAATGAAAAAATTCTGAAAAAAGTGGAGAGCGGACGTAGATTTGCCCCGGATGATTATTTGAATATATTTTCCAGTTCCTCCTATGCTGAATTGGAGCCGCTGATAAATGTTATTTATGATCGACAAAAATCCGGACATTCACCTATCAAACTGACGTCCACCATCCATCTTACCAATCAATGTCATGTAACTCCGAAATGCACATACTGCGGATTCGCTGCCGGAACATCAGAAAACGGATATTATACTCCATTCCATAAGACAGACAGCGAAATTGAAACAATCGCCAAAGCAATCGAACTATCGGGCATTCCACGCGTTAGTTGTTCGGGAGCTCACGGTTACGGCGGTGAACAAGCGGTTTCTGCAGCACGTATTGTAAAAAATACCACATCATTGGAACTCCTTATCAACGTGGGTGCTGATCTTACCCGAGAATCTCTTGAAAAAATCTCAAGATATAATACGGATACCATCTGCTGCAACCTTGAAACCGTCAATGAGCAGCTCTTTCATAAATTAAAACCTGGAGAAAATCTTGCAAACCGCATTCATGTTTGTCAGATGACCGATGATATCGGTCTTGAACTCTCTTCCGGTCTGCTGATTGGTGTCGGGGAAAGCCATCAGGATAGATTAAATCATCTTCAGTTTCTGAAACGATACAAAAATCTTGGAGAGATCCCGATTATGGGTTTTAACCCGTATCCTGGAACTCCCATGGCCAATCATCCTCCATGCTCGCTGCTTGAACAGATTAAAACGATTCTTGTTGTCAGGCTGATGTATCCAGACATACGTATCACTGTTCCCACCCCGACCATAGGACCAAAAAATGTTAGTTATTCGCTCAAAGCCGGCGCCACGAATGTCGCAACGGTCATTCCGGAAAATTATCCAGTAGATGTCAAGGGAGTTGGATCTCCAGTCTGCGGCAACTTATCGGATGTCCTGACAACCATTTACAATCTTGGTCTTTCTCCGCAGTTGAATCCGAATTTCCCGTATCAAACCCAGAAATTTACAGATGGTGCATCAGTCCAATGAATCTTGACTCCATTGATTGCTGCGTTTCCAGTGCATACTCTCAGTCTCTCAACGGCACACGGCTCGGTGACACGGCAGAAGAAACCATGTCGATTCGTGAATACATCAAATCTTCACGGCATATCGTAGTCCCGAATCATGATGACCGAAAAATCGCAGTAATTAATTCAGTTCTTTCTTCGTTTGGTCTGCCCCGTGCTGTTCATCTTTGCATCCCGACAAACAGCCCGGACCTCACACGAACACCTGCAGTCAGTAAGGCTCTTATGGCTCTTGATATAACCGGTGCCGATCTTGTCATTGCACGTGGAAGGCTCGGAGTTCCGGGTTCCGGTTCCATGCTTGTAATAATGGATTCACGCGGCCGCATACTTTCAGCGTCTCTTTCTCCGTCTCATCTCTATCACGCAAAATCCATATCTGATGCAGTAACTCATGAAATGGAGGAGGCACTTGTTCGCGTCGGTTTTCAAAAGGAGAAAATATGACGGAAACAGGTATAACATCTTCAGTCATTACCATCACATCTACTCTGAGAGAATATGACCTCGCTAATGAAATTGCCGCAAAAAAAGCAGACACAGTTCTTGCATGGATCGAGAAGGAACATCTTTCACTTTCCAATGTACTTATATTCGGTCTATATTTTACAGGAGCCGCTCTGGCTTCAAGATTGGACAAGAAAGCAAAGGTTACTGTTATTGATATCTACCCTCATCTTGCAGAACTCATTAACGGTCGAATAGATTTTTTCACACATATCTCCGAGGTTCCGTGCAGGCGATGGAGCCTTATTATTGATACGACCGGTCTTGGCGGTGTAGATAAACAGACACTTTCTTCTTTATATTGCGATGCTCTTATTGTTGAAGACCCGTGTTCAGATGCAAGTGATATGTGCATCTGTTCAGCATCGAATCGTCGGGAAATTCTGATGAATCATTCAGCACCGAAAAAAGGGCTTCTTACAACAACCGGACTCAACACGAAAACATCAGGTACAATGACATTGACGGTCGCGGCCGCACGCCATGCCGCTGCTGAAGCAGAAAAATTATGCGGAACGCTTTATGCAGTTTCTGCAGCCGACTTTCCTGAACGTATTTTATTTAAAGAACGGGATATGCTGCAGTTTCAGGCTGTAATGAGTCAGCCGGCGCTTCGGATATCCTCCCTCAAGGAGATAGATGTAGATGCAGTTTTGCGGGAATCTCTGTCCCTTATCCGTACAGAGATAATCGAGGTAGAAACCGATGATCGTTGCTGATCTGATTGCACAAATCGAGACGAGTGTGCCTCCAATCTATTCCATGGTCGGTGATGAACCTCAGTTCTTCGGTTCATCTCAGACCTTGCAAACAGATATCAGCAAAGTCACTGTGATGATGGATTATTATTCTGGACAGATAATTCCTGAAGATACTGAATTTCTTGTTCTCCACCACCCCCCTAAAACAGGAATTCCACCGCTCCCAACGTATGTTCTTCATTCCGGCTGGGATGCTTTTCCGGGCGGTGCAGGGGATGCTCTCGCCGATGTATTCGAGCTGACTGAAAGAGCTCTTTTGGATGCATCAACTCGTTTGGGAAGAGTTGGTAAACTTCCAAACGGGGCAGTTTCTTTGGATGAGTTTGCAAAACAGGCTGCAAAAAAACTGGGACGTCCATATCTGCAGATCGTTTCCGAGATCCCCGACATAAGTATCGAAACAGTTGCAGTGGTTTCGGGGTTTGGTCTGAATCCATCCATGATCAAACTGGCAAAACAAAAAGGAGCAGATGTTTTTCTTTCAGGAGACCTGACGCACCCGGGTGCCATTCTTGCAAAAAGCCTTACAATTCCGCTGATTGATGCTACGCATTATGCAACTGAACTTCCGGGACTGTATCGTTTGCGAGATTTAATCGCTTCCTTTGGAGTCGAGTCAGCGGTATTTGATACTTCTGTTCCATGGAGAATGAAAACCTATTATGAAAATTACTGAGTTAGAACAAAAAAAAGTACCGCACGGTGAAGTTGTCCTCATTGGTCTTGGCCGTCTTGGTCTGAGAACAGCCCTAAATCTCATGCATGTCAATCGGGGCGGACCAGTTCGGATAACTGTGTATGACGGACAAAAAATATCTGCCGATGATCTGATATTCCGCATGTGGGGTGGAGAAATTGGCGAATATAAAACAGATTTCCTCAAACGGCTTGCAGGCCCCGGATACAGCAGGGAAATAATATCAGTTCCAGAGTATATTTCTGAGGAAAATCTGTCTCTGATTACCGGAGGGGATGTTGCGTGTGTCGAGATTGCAGGCGGTGATACATTGCCTACTACCGGGGCTATTATCCGGCATGCCCAGTCTTTGGGCATGAAGACTATCAGTACGATGGGTGTATTTGGTATTTCCGGCGATAATGTTTATGCCGTTCCTCTGGAAGAAGCAAATACAGATAATCCAATTGTTGCCGCAATGCTTGAATACGGGATTTCCCATCATATGCTTGTCGGGACTGGAAAACTGATTCGTGACTGGGAACCTGTTACTCCGTATATCATGGATAAAATTGCAGAAGTGATGTCGTCAGAAATACTGCGTCTGACCGAGGGGAAATAATGCCGACGATATCGACTGCCGAATGCTTTACCCACGGAAAAGTTGCAAATGAGCTCCATGCATTTGCCCGCGGGTATCCGCATGAATATCTCTTTTCTATAGATAGGAAAAAAGTTGATATTTCCGTTGTGGCCGGGATGTTTATTCCAACACTTACAGGTGTCAGAACTCTTCTGCATTTTGAGCCGCTGGAACCGCGGTTGGTTATAGACACGGTGAAAGTTTATGAACAGGATCAGGATTGTATTATGGCATGCCGGATGGCGGAGGCCGTTATGCGGGTGACCGGGGCAGATATTGGTATAGGAACTACTGCAGGCATCGGGAAAGGCGCAGTGGCAATAGCCTCTCAGGATAAAATCTATTCCAAAGTCACAAGAATTGATGCAGATTTCAGGACTTCAGATGCAAAAAAACTGATGCAGCGTGAAAAGTCAGGTGTTTTTACTGCACTGCGTTTGTTTGAGGAATTTTTGTTGGAGGGGGAGTTCCCCGATAGTTATAATAAATACATATAATTAGTAACACAAATTGCTATTAATATTAATATTATAACTACATTAATCATATTGATTTTAACATATTTAGAAAGATTTATTACGAATATTATTAAATACACTATTGTTGTCACATATTGATGGCAGTACAAACTGGAGATTACATACATGAAAGTAGCAATTTTAGGAGCAGGATGCTATAGAACGCATGCGGCAGCAGGAATTACAAATTTCGCCCGTGCATGTGAAGTTGCAAAGCTTGCGAACAAACCAGAGATTGCGATGACGCATTCAACAGGTATTATGGCTGCAGAGCTGAAGTACCTCGCCGGTATTAATGATATTGTCATTGCAGACCCGGTATTTGACAATCAGTTCACCGTCATTGACGATTTTGCTTACGAAGATGTGATTAAGGCACATGAGACCAATCCAGAGTCGATTATGCCGGCGATTCGTGCAAAGGTTAAGGAAGTAGCAAAAGATCTGCCAAAACCGCCTAAGGGAGCGATTCATTTCACCCACCCCGAGACTCTTGGTATTAAAGTTACGACTGACGACCGCGAGGCAGTTTCTGATGCTGACTTGATCATCACATGGCTTCCGAAAGGAGATATGCAGAAAGGCATTATCGAAAAGTTCGCCGGCGATATCAAGGAAGGCGCAATTATTACTCATGCCTGCACGATTCCAACCACCAAGTTCTATAACATCTTTAATGAGCTCGGGTTAGTCGAGAACAAGAAGGTTAACGTCACTTCCTATCACCCGGGAGCAGTTCCTGAGATGAAAGGACAGGTCTTTATTTCTGAAGGGTACGCCGCAGAACCGGCAATCCAGAAGCTTGTTGACCTCGGTCACAAAGCCCGCGGCACGGCATACAAACTTCCGGCAGAACTTCTCGGTCCTGTCTGTGATATGTGCGCAGCATTGACTGCAGTTACCTATGCAGGCCTTCTGACCTATCGCGAATCCGTGATGAATGTTCTTGGTGCTCCGGCAGGCTTCGCTCAGATGATGGCAGCAGAGTCACTTGAACAGATTACTGCGCTTATGAAAAAGACTGGTATTGCCAATATGGAGAAGAGTCTTGACCCTGGCGTATTCCTTGGTACAGCCGATTCGATGAACTTCGGCGCACTGAGCGAAATCCTGCCGACAGTGATGACAGCACTGGAAAAACGGAAACTTCAGTAAAATTCGGCTTACACCCAAACTACCATGATACTATCTTCTCGATGATTTCAGAAGATAGGATATCATTTTTACTGTAATTTCAGTAAAATCAATTTTTTCTCAGGCATATCTGCTTAATATATTCTTATCTGTCCCCCTCAGTGTATATTCAAAAAACGCCTATGAAACTGGCGACTTCATGAAATATTAATGAAAATGATTCTCTTTAAAAAAGAGAGAACCATTTTTATGGTGGTTTATATAAATGTTATTGCGTTTCTACCGATCTTATGTTGTATTTTTCCGGCAATCTCCGGCACTGTTGAACAGATAATCGTGCTATCGGCTGATGCAGCAGAACCTGCATCATCTGTATTTCCGGAACAGATTTCTGTATCCACTACGCTTCGAAGGTTTTCTATTGTAATATTTTCGACCCATGGATCTGCATCACTGATAAGTATTCTGTCTACTTTTCCGGAAAGCGCTTTTGCTACCGCCCATGATACAAATCTTCCTCCAAGAAGAGCAACAGTCTCGTTAAATTCTCCGTTTTCTGCCATTTGCGTGATATCGTTAATTGTGCGGTTTACAGTTACCCGCCTGTAAAGAGGAGTGTGGGACAAACATGCCCAGTGGGCATCACCAAGGGTGGTTGCTCCGATCACTTTTGGATAGGCATTCTGCGGTCCGACTACTTTTACCGCCCGTGCCAGAGCTTCCAATTCTCCTTTCTGTATCGGTGCATGTGTCCATTGTGTTGCTGCCTCATCATGAATAATCTGCATCACCCGCGGCAGCCCGAAGTTTCCGCGTTTTGCAGTTCCCGGCGAGTATCCGCACATATATCCATGGTGGTTTTTGGGAAAACCGCTGATAACTGCATTCAGACCTGAACGAAGCCCGACCCTACATTCATCCTCATAAGCTCCGTTTGTTGCGACGACCTTGCCTGGAGCAAGAATTCGTGCAGCGGTCACCGCACGTGAAAATGCATCCAGCCTGTCTTTTGCTCTATTGAACGGGCCTCCTTCGATCACAAAAACATCCACACCCATTTTCAGACCTGCATCAAACCCGGCAATCAGATCTTCATAGCCATCTCCGACAAACATGATGGCTTCTATACCTTTGTTATATTTACGTGCGAGTTTGACGATATCTTCAGCTTCATCAAGCGACGCAGCATGTTCTTCGCCGCCCTGTATACTGGTGAGGTTTACGGCAACAGACGAAGAGAGTTTGATCCATTCTTCTTTATCCTCGAGTGCCTCTTTTTCCTTTTCTATAAGCCGGGCATGAATTCTTCCGCGTGGGCATCCGTCAAACGGCGGACCCTGATTATAACATTGACCGGGACACCCCACAATTGTTTCAGGAAACCGCATGGGACCATACATACCGAAATGGTCTAAATCAAGAGGGACCTCGGTTGTTTCCCTGATTTTTCGCATAAGGTCAATACCCCGCATTCCGTTCGCTTCGGCGATGTCAGAAAATGCGTAGGCACAAACATGAATCGAAGCGCCGATCGTGTCGGACAAAAGACAGTTCCCATAAATATCCTGCAGGGCAAGATCGGATGCGCATGTTCCGACAAATACTTCTGTTAGATCGCAGCCGAGCGGAAATTTTTTGAAGTTCATGCCGAGGTGCATGGTTTCTTCCCGATTGAGAGCAGTCAATCCTTCTATTATCTGCTCTGGGTTTTTGGCGTATTTTACGAGTTCCCATGCTCTGTATGGATCATTGGCGGCGTCTTGCAGTAGTGATTTCATAATGTGTCCTCTTTATAATCTGTTTGGGTTCCTGTTCACAGCTTTTCGGAAAATTTTGGCAACGGCAGTTATACCGAAGATGTATATCTCGTGCGTGTTACTTGTTTGTTTTTTGTATGTGTTAAATATTACTAATAATATATTTTATAATACTAAGTTAGTTTATATGCACATGTTTTTGTGTAAAATATCATTTTTAAATACTCTCGAATCCTATGATCGGACTCCAGTATTCACCTTCCATTTTCAAATACAATACGTGGCCGTCCATTCATTATTTGCATAACCTCGATCAGATCGACACAAAACATAATACCATACAAAAAAGAGATGAGAAAAGAAACCAACTAACAGCAGGAGGAAAATGAAAATCACCGTCATCTACGGAACGAACCGGACGGAAAAATCGAGTACGTACAATATTGCCAGGCAGTTCATAGAAGAACTCGCAGACGGTGATACCGTCACCGAATTCCATCTCCCAAGGGATATGCCGGTGTTCTGCACCGGATGTCTGACCTGTTTGTCGGACAGCACAAAATGTCCTCACTACAAATACGTCCAGCCGATAGAGGAGGCCATGGAAAGTGCGGATCTGATCATTTTCACAACGCCCGTATATTTACTGCATGTACCAGGCCAGGTCAAGGCACTTTTGGATCATTTCGGATTTCAGTGGATGGCGCATAAGCCAAAAGATGTTTATTTCCATAAACAGGCACTCGTTATTTCAACAGGGGCACGTATCGGCATCCGGCAGACAGTGCGGGATGTCAGAAATTCCCTCGACTGGTGGGGAGTCGGTCGGATCTACCGCTTCAAAAAAACGGTCGGGATGAAAGGATGGCGTGGGCTTTCCGACAAAAGAAAAGCGGCATTTGCACAAGAGATCAAACAGACCTCAAAAAAGATTCGCAGACAAACGGGAGCAAAGCCCCGTCTCAAGGTGAAGATGATCTTCTATCTGATGAGATTTGCTCAGAAGAAATTCTGGTCTGATGAGCCGCAGGCGATATACTGGAAGGAAAACGGTTGGTTTGCCGGGAAAAAACCATGGAAGAGAACATGAAACTCACTGTACTCGTTGACAACAACACCTTTATCGACAAATATTTTTACGGAGAGCCGGGTCTTTGCTTCTATATCGAGGACGGAACGGAAAAAATCCTGCTTGATACGGGCTACTCGGATCTTTTTATCAGGAACGCAAAGAAACTCGGGACCGATCTTTCAGCCCTTACAAAGGTCGTGATCTCTCACGGACACGACGACCACACCGGAGGTCTGCCGCATCTACTGGAACGCTTCGATACGTCGTCGTTCGAAGTGGTCACCCATCCGGATACGTTTGCCGAGAAACGCCGGGGCGATCTGCTGACGGGTTCGCCGGTCTCCGAAGAGACGATGCGGGAAAAGACACTTCTGCATCTCTCGAAGGCTCCGATAAAAATCAGCGAACACATAACCTTCCTTGGCGAGATCCCGATCACGCAGGAGTTCGAACCGCGACCGAAGATGGACATGCGAAAAACCCCGGAGGGATATGTCCCGGATTTCATTCTGGAGGATTCGGCGCTTTTCTATGAAACGGATGCCGGCATCTATATTATTACGGGCTGTTCGCATGCCGGGATCTGTAATATCTGTGCGTATGCAAAGGAGCTGACGAATAAACCGATCCTTGGGATCATCGGCGGCTGGCATATGAAGAAGATGGATGAGCGGGCAGAGAAGACGATCCAGTATATGCAAAAAGAGGGGATCACGGAGATGTATCCCTGTCACTGTACTTCGTTTGCGGTAAAAGCAGCAGTCCATTACGTGATCCCGGTGCATGAAGTGGGGGTCGGGCTGACGATCGAGTGGTGAGAGGACTCAGGAAATATTTAACCGCGTTCGCAAAGATTCTCAAATCACTGAGCGAGGTGTTACTGTTATCTTATGGCTCATGAGATAATACCAACCGCGAATCGGCGCGAATCCCGCAAGCCGTTGGCTTGCTCCCAGAATCGGATTTGCATACCCTCACTTTCGCAATCCAGCTTCGCTGTCTTGCTCATCCCTTCATCGGGAGCGTTCGGGCAAATCCTGTCGGCGCCCCAGCGCCTCCCAATGGTGATTTCCCTCTCTCCATCTCATTTTTGGATTGTTTTTACTAAGAACATTTTTTCACATTTAGGATTGCTCAATGAATAATTCCCTCACAGGAGCCGCCGGGGCGCCGACAGGATTTGCCCGAACGTTCCCGATGAAGGGATGAGCAAGACAGCGAAGCTGGATTGCGAAAGTGAGGGTATGCAAATCCGATTCTGGGAGCAAGCCAACGGCTTGCGGGATTCGCGCCGATTCGCGGTTGGTTTATCTCATGCATCCAAGCATACCCGCCTCTTTTTTTCAGATCGAGACCACCGTGAAAATATCCTCCTTTTATTCTCTATAGAGTCTCGTGAAAAAAAGAGTCTAGGGACTCAGGTTCTGGAACATGATCGCCATTCTGGTGACCAAAGCTGCGAGAATGGTGTAGCCGAAAATCACCTGAAGGAAGATGATGAATACGGGAAAGAGCGAGAGGGTCGTAAGGTCAATGCCCAAAATGCCGAAGGGGACAAGCGTCGTCTGCATGTAGGCTAAGAGGAGATCGTTCCCTGAGGAAAGGATCGATCCTTCCAGGAGACCCGCATCGCGAAGTGCAAGATAGAACATCATGAAGATAACATTCGAAAATAAAAAGGTGAACAAAATTGCACGAGTGCTGCTGCCGTAATCGGAAATTTTCCAGAATATTCTCGCCGGTATCTCGAGCAGTTTATTATCATTATACCATTCTTCCCAGCGTATCTGCCGGATGTTTCTCTCAAGCTTGGTTCTAAGTTCCGGTTCGATGCGGGCCGATGAAAGAGAAGTCCCGGTGAAATCTGTTTTATCATCTATGGTGCTATTTGTAAATTGGGTCTCACCATTTACTATAGAGAAGTGAAAAATTGCTCGTTCAAGATGTGAACATATAAAATCGGCTCCAATAAGCGATGCCCATGATAAATTGGCTCCATAAAGAATTGTCTCAAATAAATTGGTGTCCTCAAGATGTGAACATATAAAATCGGCTTCATAAAGAGATGCATAAGTGAAATCGGCTCCATAAAGATGTGCACTAGAGAAATCGGCTCCATAAAGATGTGCACTAGAGAAATCGGCTCCCTCCTGAATTGCATTGGTAAAATCCTTACATTGAAAACCAGGTCGTACAAAACCAGAACCATAATAAAACAATTTCCCAATATTTTCCAAATTATATCCCTCATCTGGAAGAATCCTCTCCCATTCAGATTTCAGATATTTCTCATACGCCAGATTCCATTCTTCGATCCTCCGATACTGAGCACACTCGATCAAATATTCAAAACTCAGCTTATCATATAATTCCTTATTCCAACCTTTCGGTCTTTCATTCTCATTCCCCATAATATCATAGAGTGGCCACCTGACCATATAATTATACCTCAGAACCTGCTCAAGATGAGAAATCCCAGTTAAGAAAAACCGGCACGCCGGTTTTTCCCTAGCATTTTTCCAGGCGACGTGCGATTCCTGCGCAGGCGATCAGCCGGAGCAGAGCACGACGACGCAAGAAAAATGCGATTCGCGGGAATTCGCGGAGATTCGCGGTTGAATATTTCATGTATTCACACCAGACCAACTCCTTTCCATGAGGACTCAAAAACCCAAAATACATTTGGACACATTTTTTTCTAAACCCTGGGAAAATCTTTAAAATCTACCTCTAACCCTATTACTACAGAAAAACAGAGTTTTGGAAAAAATCTGTCCAAAATAATAAAAACCCTATATCCATCCATTTTTGACAAAAAACCCGAATTACAAAGATTTTCGTGGACACGTCCGGTTTTCAAAACGTGTCCAAACCATCCGGCAAAAACGAGATGGAAACGAGTTGGACAGGTATCAACAAATACAACGTGTCCAAATTCAACACCCGCATTTCATTGTGAGTGTGGGTCGATCAACTCATTCTTAACAGAACTCCATTTCGGGGGCACATTTTTTTCAAAACCCTCAGAAAATTTTCTAAACCCCGAATATAAGCCTAATTACTATAAAATAGAGAGTTTTGAAAAAAATGTGCCCCCGCACCGAAAACTCAGCATATCAGCTTTTTTCGCAAAAATAACCCGCAAATCAACAGAATTCGGGGGCACGGAGATTTTTGAAACCTGCCCCCGCAAAGTAAACAAAAAAACGGGGGCACATACATCGTGCCCCCAAATTTCACCATCGGTCGGAAATTCTGCTCTCTGTATAGGTCTCTCCAAAAACCCGTCCCTCTCCCCAAAAACTAATACCTGACAAAAGAAACATATACCAGAGCAGCACAGCTGAACCAAACATCAACCCCTATTATGTCCCCCGAAAAACCCCGCAAATCCAAAGTTAGCTCACCACCAAGATCCGCATCCTCAGCCGACCGCCATTACGAACATGATGGAAGGATCGAGTACCTCGACCGGAAACTCGCCGAGTTCGGTATCCGGATCAAAGACGCCGACTCGCAAAAAGTCACCGGCGAAGTCTTCGATGAAGTCACTCTTTTAGCATTATACAAACTCGTCAACAAAAAGATCATCTCCTCGATGGGTGGCTCCATCTCCACCGGCAAGGAGGCAAACGTCTTCCTCGCAGGAAAAACCGATGAAAACGGTGAAGAAATCTCTGCCGCCGTCAAAATCTATCGGCTTCGAACAGGAAACTTCACCACCATGAGCGAGTACATCCTCGGTGATCCCAGGTTCGCCGGCATCCGCCGGACCCACAAAGACATCATCTTTGCCTGGACCAAAAAAGAGTACAGCAACCTTTCACGGACCAAAGAAGCCGGCATTCCCTGCCCGACCCCCTACGCATTCGACAGAAACATCCTCGTCATGGAATTCCTTGGCGAGGGAAACATCCCCTACCCCCAGATGCGGCAGTGTCTCCCGGGAACCCCCGCCGAAGCCTACGAAGAAACCATCGGGCTTATCCGTGATCTCTACCAGAAAGCACGGCTCGTTCACGGCGACCTCTCCGAGTACAACATCCTCACCGGACCAGACGGACTCATTTTAATCGACATGGCCCAGGCGGTAACCCCCGAACACCCCAGAGCCTACAATTTCCTTTTCAGGGACATCAAAAACATCAACAGATTTTTTGCAAACAAATGCAAAACCACCGACGAACACGAACTTTTTCGAAACATCGTCGGTGAAGAATTTTTCGAGATATAAATCATGACACAGGAAGTAAAGATCCCCAACGACAGAATCGGCGCCATCATTGGAAAAGGCGGCGAGACCAGAAAATTCCTTGAGAAATCCCTCAACGTAACCCTTGAAATCGACAGTCAGACCGGACTCATCGAGATCATCAACGAAGAAGATACGCTTGCAGAGATCCGCTCGATGGAAGTCATCAAAGCGATCGGCCGCGGCTTCTCGCCCGAACGTGCGAAAAAACTCCTCGAAGACGACGACATGATCTTGACCTTGATCGACCTCTCGGATATCGCAGACACCCCCCAGAAACTCGCACGCATCAGAGGAAGGATCATCGGACGCGAAGGAAAAGCCCGTGAACAGATCGAAAATATGACCGGTGCACTCATCTCCGTATACGGAAAGACCGTCGGCATCATCGGCATGCCGGATCAGATGAACGACGCTCACACCGCGATAACCATGCTCATAAACGGCTCGGACCACAATACCGTCTTTAACTTCCTGGATCGCAAAAAGAAGGAAGCAAAGCTGGATGTTCTGAACTATTACTACTAAGGCACAGCATAAGTAGCAACTGTTAAATATCATGAGTGATTCTGCAAAGTTCCACTGGAAACAAAGGGGTCTAAACGGATCCGGACTCGTTTCATGAAAATAAACGAGATGCCGATCCCAAATCACCTGCGCGAGGCGTACGCGAAAAATGGGATCGAGGAGCTGTACCCCCCGCAGGCCGAATGTGTAAATGCCGGACTATTCAACCGGAAAAACATTTTAGCCGCCATCCCTACGGCTTCAGGAAAAACACTCATCGCAGAAATGGCGATGCAGAAGGAGGTTGCCGAGGGGGGAAAGTGTCTCTACATTGTCCCCCTCAAAGCCCTTGCATCGGAAAAATACGAAGACTTCAGCGGCAAATCCGTCAAGGTCGGGATCGCGACCGGGGACCCGGATCAGCGCGACGAGTACCTCGGGCGGTACGACATCATTGTCGCCACATCCGAGAAGACCGATTCGCTGATCAGAAACAAAGCCGGGTGGCTGAAAAGCATCTCTCTTCTCGTCGTTGACGAAATCCACCTCATCGGTGACGAATCACGCGGGGGCACTCTTGAAATGGTGATCGCGCAGCTGAGGTTCCAGAACCCAGACATGCAGATCATCGGCCTGTCAGCCACGATGGGCAATCCCGAAAGCCTTGCAAAATGGCTGGATGCCGCCCTCATCACGAGCGAGTGGCGGCCGGTCGATCTCCGGGAAGGAGTCTACTATGACGGAGCGATCCATTTCCACGGAACCGAACGTCTGCTCGAAACCCCGAAAAAGGACGATGATCTCAATCTTCTCTTGGATACGGTAAACGAAGGCGGGCAGTGCCTGGTCTTCGTCTCGTCAAGGCGTTCGGCCGAGGCATACGCAAAGCGGGCCGCAGTCACGCTGAAAAAAACCTCACCCACGCTCGACGAACTTTCAAAACGGATCGGAAAAGCCGACACGACTGCGTCCGGGAAAAATCTCGCCCTTGCGGTAAAATCCGGAGCCGCGTTCCATCACGCAGGCTTGCCCCGGGAAGCGAGAGCGGCAGTCGAAGAGGGATTTAGGAACGGAGACATCCTCTGCATCTCATCGACCCCGACGCTTGCCGCCGGACTCAACCTGCCAGCACGGCGGGTGATCATCCGGGATTATCAGCGGTATGAGCGGGGGGCCGGCATGAACCCGATCCCGGTCCTCGAGTACCGGCAGATGGCGGGAAGGGCCGGCAGACCGAGACTCGATCCCTACGGAGAAGCGGTCCTTATCGCCAAGCAGCAACGTGACGTGGACCGGCTCTTCGAAGAATTCATCGATGCACCGGCCGAAGACATCACTTCCCAGTGTCAGAGAGAGAACGAACTCAGAAGCCATCTTCTTGCACTCATCACCTCGGGTTTTGCCCAGACGGATGGCGAAGTCAGGGGATTTATGGAAAAATCCTTCTACGCAAGCCAGAAGTCCGTTCACCGGCGTCTCGACAAAAACATCGAGAAGACGCTTGCCTATCTGGAAAAGTCCGGGATGGTCGAGAGGGAAGGAGACGAGATCCATGGGACCCTGTTTGGAGCGCTGACGTCCCGGCTCTACCTCGACCCCGAATCTGCCATGATGATCAAAGACGGCCTTGCCGGGAAAAAGTTCACGGCATTTGGGATGCTGCACCTTCTCTGCATGACGCCGGATATGTTCAGATTCTATCTGAAAGCCTCGGACGAGAAGTTCGTGGATAAAATCCTCAAGGAAAGAAGCGAAGAACTCCTGCTCGATGATCTGTCCGAGGAGTTTTTTGCGGCGATCAAGACGGCGCTCGTCGCCGAGGAGTGGATCTCCGAGATCGGCGAGGACTCCATCTGCGAGCGGTTCGGAGTAGGCGCCGGCGATATCCATGCAGTTGTTGAAAACCTCAGATGGCTCATGCATGCGGCAGGCAGGATCTGTCATGAGTTCGCCGCCGACTGCGATGACGAGATGCGGGATCTCGAACTCCGGGTGACCCACGGCGTAAAAGAGGAGCTTCTCCCCCTGATCGCCCTCAAAGGAATAGGGCGGGTTCGGGCCCGCAGAATCTTTGACAGAGGTATCACCAGCCCGGAAAAGCTGATGGCCGCAGAAAAAGATGAGGTCGTCTCGATTCTTGGAGCGACCATCGCGAAAAATGTTCTCGAACAGGCGGGCCGCAGATCCGCAAAAAAGAGAGAGCAGGAACTTGAAGAGAGCGAGGATGAGCACGAAGAAGAGGATCTGCCGACCGAGAAAAAACCGCAGGCTACCCTTTTCGATTTTGGAGGATAAACATGACGATGAAGATTTTTTCAGGAAAACTGGATGTTGAGAGTGTTGCAGGCACGCTGAAAACGATTAACGGCATCGGGAAAGACACAGGGTCAACCATCGTTCTTTTCGACGCGGCAAAGATCGCCGGAAAACCCCACATAGAATCGGCGGTCATGCATGCAGAGCGGTCCTTTGCCGAAGGAAAAAATATTGCCCGCACTCTTTCGATGGAGATCCTGCTGTATGCATCCGGGCAGAGACAGTGTTCCCTTGCCCCGCGATTCGGTCTGCAGGCAGGTCAAAATCAGGTGTATGTCCTGATTCTCGACGGCGATGCCGGCAGAGCGGAGGAAGAGATCCGGGAGCTCATCGAAGAGTCGAATGAAGTCACCGCCGACACAAAGACCCTCATGCGGGAGTTTTCCATCACCGAAGAGGAGATCGGCGTCGTCGGCGAGGACCGGATCGGCGAACTTGTGATAGAACGGGTCGCTATGCTCGATGCATGGCGATAACCGTCCAAACGAAACAATTAATTGAGAATACGGTGTATTTCCATACAACCGATGAAAACACCGCGTATACTCCTTTTTTCTCTTGTTATTCTCCTGATACTTGCGGCAGGCATCGGTCTGGCCGTTGATCAAAACAGATATCCGGAGATCCCGGTGAATCTATCCGACACCTCGACAACCGTCGTCCACATAGATTTTCCGTTCATGAATGATACGGTCATAGCCGAGATCACGCTCGACCTTGCTCCCTACTACGGAGCAACAACGGAAGGAGTGAAGGTAACACCGCTGATAGGCTGTCTGCCGGAACGGTATTACTCCGCGATCGCCTATGATCCGGCCCAAAATCAGATGTATGCAGAACTGTTTCAAGTCTTCGATACCTATGCAGAGGAACATAATCTGACAAGCGATGAGTATGTCGAACTTCTGTCCACCTACGTGCAGAGCATTCCCTACAAAACATCCGAGACGGAGATTAAATTCCCGATTGAAACGGTGATCGAAAACTGGGGGGACTGTGACGACAAAAGTATTCTTCTCTCAGGTCTCCTCGCCAAAAAAAATTATGATGCCGGTGTATTTGTCTTCGAAAAAGACCATCACATGGCTGCAGGAGTGAAAGGAGGGTATCAGACCGAGTATGAAAACAGCGGATACAGCATCATCGAAACGACCAGATATGCATATGTCGGCGAAGTCCCCGCACTGCTGCACTCGGGAACCGATCACGGCGATTACAAATTCTACCGGATCGGGGAAGGAAAGGGTCTCTATACGGCATCTTGGCAGGTCAGCACGATCCTGAATGTCCGGGATGCGGCATACGCAGCTTTGGAGGTCCTGTATCACAATCTAAACAGTCTGAGTGCAACTATCACAACGGAAAAGGCGATGCTCGAAACCCCGGAGTATGCATCGAACGCGACCCTTCACGATGAATATGATCTCCATCTCGATGAGTACGACGAGGGGATCGAGGCGGGAAATCAAATCCGTGCGACGCTGCATATGATCAACACAGAACCCTACAACAGAGAGAAGGTGTATCAGACGATTCAGTCCATGAAATAGGGGCATCACGGGCCTGTATTGAAGAACTGAAAGGGTCGGCAGAAAAACCAAACGAAACGATTAATGCAAAAGAGAATCCATTTCCATAGATCGAATGGAAATACTCAATAAAATACTCTTTTTCCTGCTTATCCTCTGTATGATAACCTCATCGGCCGTTGGCATGACGGTTATCCAAAACACGGTTCCGGCAATCGCCGCGGATCCGTCCGACACCTCGACAACGGTCGTCGAAATCGAGTTTCCCTTTAAGGACGGGATCGTTTCGGGCGAAGTCACCCTTCATCTCTCTCCTTACAACGGTGCAAAAAGAGAAGGTGCAAAATCCATCCCTCTTTTCGGCTGTTCCCCAAAGCAGTATTACGCTGCGATCGTAAATGACCCGGCCCAGGATGAAATGTATGCAGAACTTCTCGGATTTTTTGAAGGGTATTCCAAGGAGCATAATCTCACAAGCGACGAGTACGTCGAACTGCTGACCACCTACGTCCAGAACATCCCCTACAAAACGGTCGGGGCCGCGGTGAACTTCCCGATCGAAACGGTAATCGAGAACAAAGGGGATTGTGACGACAAAAGCGTTCTTCTCTCAGGGCTCCTTGCAAAATCCGGCTATGCGGCAGGAGTCGCGGTCTTCAGCGAAGCAAACCATATGACGGCCGCGATCAAAGCGGAGGAGGCAGGACAGGTGATCAGCAGCTACATCCTGATCGAAACGACCAGATATGCATACATCGGCGAGAACGCCGCAGTCATCAGAAGCAGAACCAAAAACAGAACGAGGGTCAGAGAGGATTCGGTCATTCTTGTTGGAGGGGGGACGGCAGCCTACACGGTCTCCTGGCAGGTGGACACGATCTTAGAGCAGCGGGATAGAATTGTTGAGACCATCGACTCGCTGAGTCAGGAGATGAGAACACTTAAAACCGAGATAATGGGACAGGAGGTTCAGCTCGCTCAGGCGTACGATCCGGCGGTTTACGAAAAATATGAGAAAAATCTCACCAGCTATAACGAGTATATGGAAACCTGCTATGCCTACTTTGATGAACTTGACGTGATCAACACCGGGTCCTACAGCAGGGAAGAGACCTATGAAATGGTCGCTTCCATGATGTGATCGTCCATGACGTAGCCTTCTCCGATGTCAGTCACGACGTCACGGACCTTGACGAACCCCAGATGTTCGTATACGGCAATGGAGGAGTGATTTCCTTTGTTCACCGTCAGCCATATTTTTTCGAGTCCTTCCTCACGGCAGATTTCTTTCAGAGCAAAAATCGTCTGGGAGGTGATGTGTTTGCCGCGGTAGGCTTTTTCCACATATATTTTGGAAAGGAAAAGCGATTTTTCCGAAGGCTCCAAGAGTATTGCCGTATATCCAACGGATATGCCGTTGTACTGCATCAGATAATATCTGTATCCCTTTTGGATCTGCTCGGTTATTGCCGGAACCGACTGGAACTTTTCTATCATATAGACAACCTGCGCCGAACCGATCAGAGAGGTATAGTGTTCGGTCCAAACCTTTTCTGCAAGATCGGCAACAGTCTGAATCTCTTCAGCGGTTCGAACGGGTGTAAGCAGGATGCGGGGGTCACTGGTTTGCATGGGTCAGGATGTGGACGATTTCTGGGACGATGATCTCTTCGGCTGCAAGTTTGACGGCTTTTGGGGACCCCGGGATGCAGAATATTGCCCGGCCTTTGTTTATACCGGCTGCGGCACGAGAAAGAATGACGGCGTTTCCCACCTGGGCATAACTTTTCTGCCGGAAGAGTTCGCCGAATCCGTCCATGGTTTTTATGAAAAGCGGCGAGACGGCTTCAATCGTGCAGTCGTCATGTGTAAGACCCGTACCTCCGTTCACGACAATACAGTTTGCAGAGTCGAGCGCTTCCATAACGGCCGATCTGATTTCCCCAATATCGTCTTTAACGATTTTCACCGGGAAAACTGGAATACCGGCTTTTTCAAATGCTTCCTGAATTATTTTTCCGGAGAGATCGGTTTTTTCCGTGCGGGTCGTTGAAACAGTGATCACTGCAGTTTTCACCGAAATATCTTCACGGTGTTCTCTTGACATGAGGGAAATGTATGAGTTCAAAGATAATAGGTTATTCTCCTGTTTAGGAGAAGTGATTTACCATGAATGTTTGTGATGGAAGTCTAAGATATTGCAGATGTTTTTTT